>JACWAF010000031.1 GCA_014874185.1 Nitrospirota bacterium
CTGGTTTTCAGATCACGAAGTTTTTTGGTTCAGGTTACAAACCGTTACTGTCCAAGATAATCTGAAAAGGACCTTTCTGTTCCAAAGCGGATCGGGTCACCCGTGGGCGGGTGACTCCCACGAAAAATAAGTTGCTTCTCTTAAAAGAAGCCGTTTTTACTTATTTTGGACAGTAATGGTTACAAACCTGAACCAGCACAGGTGTCCCTACAAAATGAAATTAACGAAGAAGCCCCCTAGAATGCCCGTCAGATCCTCATCGGCATTATGACGCACTTGTAATCGAAGCCTTCGGGCCCGCCTTCGGGGCGGAGCATCGTCGGAGACAACGGGTCGTGCAGCTCGAAGCTGACCTTGGCTGTATCCATTGCGCCAAGGGCATCCAGGAGGTATTTGGCGTTAAATCCCAATGACAGCGGCTCGGCGGCGTATTCTATGGTTAATTCGTCCCTGGCCTCACCCAGGTCCGGGTTGGAGGAGCTGAGGGTCATGAGATTGTTCTCCAGATCCGCCTTGACGGCGTTGCTTCTTTCGCGGCTCATGATGGAGACGCGGCGAAGGGCCTTCGAGAATGCCTCTTTATCCAGGGAGAGCTTTTTATCGTGCCCGGAGGGTATTACTTGTGTGTAGTTGGGATAGGAACCCTCTATGAGCCGGGTGAGGAACTCCACATCGCCGACCTGGAAGAGGACGTGGTTCTTGCCAAGGTAGAGCTTTACCTTATCCGCGCCGGAGAGGAATTTATTAAGTTCAGATGCGGCCTTCCTCTGGACAATGAGTTTCTTTTCCTCCGCCGGACCTCCCTCAATGGGCATGCTTATCACGGCCATCCTGTGCCCGTCGGTGCCTACCACGGTGAGTGCGCCGTCTTTTATGTTAAAGAGTATGCCGTTCAGCGTATAGCGGGTATCGGACTCGCCCGCGGAATAGATGGTCTTTTCGATCATGGCCGAGAGCTTCCCGCTGGGGAGTTCTATCTGCTCGGAGGCGCCCATGTCGGGCCACAGCGGGTAATCCTCGGAGGGGAGGCAGGCAAGGCGGAAGCTGGTGGCCCCGGAGCGCACGCGTATCCACTGCGAGTCTTCGCTTTCTATCCTGATGTCGCCTTCCATCTCGCGGACTATCTCAAAGAGCTTCCTGGCCGGTATGCAAAGCCTGCCCTCGTCCTCCACCTTAAGGTCAATGGGCTCGCGGATGGCGGTCTCAAGGTCCGTAGCCGTTATGGACGAACCCCCATTTGCCGCCGTGAGAAGGAAATGGCTCAGTATCGGCATGGTGCTTTTCTTTTCGACAACGGACTGGATATCCGAGAGCTTGTCCTGGCATTCCTGCCTGGATATGACGACTTTCATCTATTCCCTCCTACGGTTTTAATCTGTTAAGCAAGCCTTCTATCATCCTGCCAAAGTTCTCGTCCGAGTTTCTCTTTTCGGTTATCTGCTTGCATGCGTATATTACCGTGGCGTGGTCCTTTCCGCCAACTATTTTTCCTATCTCGCTGAGGCTGGCCCCGGTAAGCTCGCGAGCCAGGTACATGGCCACCTGCCGGGGAATGGCGATGTCCTTCGTCCTCTTCCTGGCCCTCATGTCGGAAAGCTTGATGCCGTAATGCTCCGCCACGGCCTTGGCCACCGCCTCCACCGTGAGGGGCTTGTCGTCCTCCGAGATGATGTCCTTCAGTATCTCCCTGGCCATGTCCCTGTCTATGGGGGCCCCGGTAAGCGAGGAATGGGCAGCCAGCCTGATAAGACAACCCTCCAGGTCCCGGATATTGCTTTTTATCTTCCTGGCCAGGAATTCTATCACTTCCTGCGGCATCGGGATGCGCTCCACCTCGGCCTTTTTCTGTATGATGGCTATCTTGGTCTCAAGCTCGGGCGGCTGGACATCGGCTATGAGCCCCATGTTGAAGCGCGAGCGCAGCCGGTCCGTCACGTTCCTTATCTCCCTCGGGGGCCTGTCCGAGGAGATCACTATCTGCTTCTGGGCCTCGTACAGGGTATTCAGCGTATGAAAAAGCTCTTCCTGGGTCGCGGTCTTGTTCTCTATGAACTGCACGTCGTCTATCAGGATTAAATCCAGGTTCCTGTACTTGGCCTTCAGCTCCTCGGTCTTTCCGTGCCGCACGGCATGGACCACCTCGTTTGTGAACTGCTCGCTGGTCACATAGAAGACATGGAAGTTCCTGAACCTGTCCACCACCTCGTTGCCGATGGCGCTTATAAGGTGGGTCTTCCCCAGGCCCGTCCCCCCATACACGAAAAGCGGGTTATAGGCCCTCCCGGGGTTCTCGGAAACGGCAATTGCCGCGGCATGCGCGAACTGGTTGCTCTGCCCCACCACTAAGTTCTTGAAGATGTACTTGGGATTTAAATACACACCCCTCGATGCGAGCCGGGTCTTCCTGGTCTCAAGGAGCGTGTCCATCTTCTTTGCCGCCGGGTCCTGCTTCTCGCTTATCCGGTACTTCACCTTCAGCTCTTCCCCATCCTGGGCCGCCGGCTTAAGCACCTCGGCCACAAGCCCCGGATAGTTGTCCTCTATCCACTCCTTGAAGAACCTGTTGGGAATGTCTAACAGCACCTGCCCGTCTTTTACCTGGACAAGCTCTACCGGGTGGAACCAGAGCTCGTAAAAATGCTCCCCAACCCTCTCCCTGATTATCTCCTGCGCCTTTTCCCAGATCTCTTTCATAAATAAAAAACTATTCTACTTTTCTTTTTTGCAAAAAAGAAAAGCAGCAAAAGAAAAAACTCTTGCTCACTCTCCCCTACCCCTCCCTTCAAAGGGAGGGGAGCAAAGAGCCAATTTTATTTTTCCGCCTTGTAGGCGGAAAAATCCAAAAGTTCTCTTTGGTTCTTTCTCTTGCAAGAGAAAGAACAGAATTGCCTTTTATCTTCCGGTCTTTGCTTTCTTATCCACAAAAATTACTAACCATTTATTAACAATGTGTTAATAAGTCCCCCGTGGAAGTGGACTATTATAGCCTTATCGTGATAACGGTGGCAAGAAGCTATTTGGCATTTGTTTGCAACAGTGGTTGCTCATCGGCTGCCAACCTCAGGCCCTTCCTGACGCATAAAGGCCAACGGCATTCTTAAGGATAAAAAACCCCTGTTTTAAAATGATAAAACAGGCTTTTCAACATGCAAACAGGGCCTATATCTTCTACTATTTTCTATTTATATTCTTTTTAACAGAAGAATGGGCGGGGGCAGCCGCGCGGAGGGCCCCTTCGATGAATATGTCTATATCGCCATCGAGGACGGCGTCCACGTTGCCCACCTCGATGCCGAGCCTGTGGTCTTTTACGAGCCTGTAGGGTTGGAGGACGTAAGAGCGTATCTGGCTTCCGAAGGCAATCTCGCGTTTTTCGCCGACGAGGTCCTCCATCTTCTTCTCCTGCCTCCTCTGTTCCAACTCGTACAGGCGGGATTTGAGTATCTTCATGGCCACCTCGCGGTTCC
Organism: Nitrospirota bacterium; assembly: GCA_014874185.1. GTDB lineage: Bacteria > Nitrospirota > Thermodesulfovibrionia > Thermodesulfovibrionales > JdFR-88 > JACWAF01. Next base: position 3,468 of record JACWAF010000031.1, read on the forward strand.
GGTGCTGTGAGCGCTCGTTCTGGCATGTGACGACTATGCCGGATGGCAGATGGGTTATCCTGATGGCCGAGGAGGTCTTGTTCACGTGCTGACCGCCCGCGCCGGAGGCCCGGAAGGTATCCACCTTCAGATCATCTTCCTTGATCTCCACGCCTATGTCTTCCTCTATCTCCGGGATCACGATGACGGAAGAGAAAGACGTATGCCTTCTCTTGCCCTGGTCGAAGGGGGAGATGCGCACCAGCCGGTGCACGCCGGCCTCTGTTTTAAAATAGCCATATGCGTAAGGGCCTATGACTTCGAATGTGGCGCTGCGGATGCCCGCCTCCTCGCCGGGCGGCACATCCACCACCCTGGCCTCGAACCCCTTGCGCTCGGCCCATTTAAGGTACATCTTCAGGAGCATCTGGGCCCAGTCCTGGCTTTCGGTGCCGCCCGCGCCGGGGTGGATCATCACAATTGCGTTGTTTTCATCCAGCTTGCCGGAAAGGAGATGACGGAGTTCAAGCTCGTTCACCCTGGCTGAAAGGGTCTCAAGCTCATTTTTGAATTCCGGCGCGAATACCTCGCCGCCTTCCTCCGCCAGAAGGGGCGCGGACTCCTCAAGATAGGCCAATTTGTCGGATACTTCTTCAAAGGGGATGAGTATGTTCTCAAGCCGGGCCTTCTGCTTCCTGAGTTCCTTGAGCCTCTCTGGCTCCCACGAGCTTTCTTTCGAAAGCTCCTCATCCAGCTTCTCTATCCCGGCCCGAAGCGAGGCTACATCAAAGATAACCTCTAAGCGAGTTTATTTTTTTCTTAAGCTCTTCAAGCTCCAACTTCATTTCTTCGTTCATAGAAAACCTCCCAAATGATAACGGCTACTCTACTTTCTCTTTTTTGCAAAAAAGAGAAAGTAGCAAAGAGAAAAAACTCTTACTTTTTTCCGCTCTTTTCGAGCGGAAAAATCTAAAAATTCTCTTTGGTTCTTTCTCTTACAAGAGAAAGAACAGGAATTACTCCTTCCCTTCGAAAGAGAACACCAGCAAAAAGAAAGTGCCCAGTATGCACAAGTAGGAGAAGAGGTCTCCGTACCGGCTGTAGACGGTCCTTGTGGGGTCCGTTACGAGTTCCGCGGTCAGGGTCCGGCGCTCCATCAACTTGGTCCGGGCGATCACGCGTCCGTGGGAGTTTATGAAACCTGATATGCCGGTGTTTGCGGCCCTGATCACAGGTTTCCGGTTCTCGACGGCCCGTAAGACGGCCATGGCGAAGTGCTGGTATGGTCCGGCGCTCCTGCCGAACCAGGCGTCGTTTGTGATAGTGACCATGAAATCGCCCCCGTCCTTGAAGAACTTGCGCACGAGGCCGGGAAAGGCGATCTCATAGCATATGGGGACGGCGAACTCGCCCTGTTTTATCTCGCCCCGGGTGTAGTCGTCTCCGGGCTGGTAGCTGCCGATGGCCCCCGAGAGCTTGTTGACAAAAAACAAGACCCTTTCGAGGGGCACGTATTCCCCGAAGGGCACCAGATGTATTTTATCATAAGTATATGTATTTTCGCCATAATTCAGCAGTTCGGCGCTGTTTGCGTATATATCGGAGCCGGGCGTCTCCTCTCTTACCGCGCCAAGGAGAAGGGGGCTTTTCAGGGAGGTCTCGAAGGCTTTCAGCTCTTTGCCGTCCGGGGTGTTGAGGTCAAAGGGGAAGGGCAGGGCCGCTTCTGGCCAGACGATAAGGTCCGGGGCCTGGAAGGCCGCTCCCCTGCTAAGGTCCTCATAGGTCTTGAAGACCTTGGCCCGGTAGGCGGGGTCCCATTTCCTTCCCTGGTCGATATCCCCCTGCACCACGCTTGCCTTGAGGGGCTTGCCGGCCGGCTGCTGCGCAAGCCTGTAATTTGCGTAAAGACCGGTGAAGGCGATGAGGAAGAGGAAGAGCGCGTAGGCCAGTCCGGCCTGCCAGAGGGGCAGAAGCGGCATCTCTCGCGTCCGCCTTTTAAGGATGAAGACATCGGCTATGGCCGCGTTCACGGCCACCACAAGAAAAGAGACCCCGTAGACGCCGGTCAGGTCGCTTATCTGGATAGCGGGCAGGAAGTTCCATTGGCTGTAGCCCAGGATGGACCAGGGAAAACCGGTCAGCAGATACGAGCGGGCATACTCCAGGCTGACCCACAGGGCGGGGGCCACGGCAAGGGCCGGGAGGACCTGCGACCGCCCCATTACGAAAGAGAAGATATAGCTGAATACGGCCGGATAGAGGGCGAGGTAAGCCGCAAGGGCCGTTACGATAATCAACGAGGACACCAGCCCCATGCCCCCATAGTCGTGCATGGAATTGTAAATCCAGTAGGTTGTGCCGAAGAAATAAACCATGCCCATGGCAAAACCCATTCTGAAAGAATCTTTGGACGAAACCATGGTAAGCCTCAGGATAAAGGGCACCAGGGCTATCCACGCCAGGGGGAAAAGGTTCACCGGGGCGAAGGAGAGGACCAGCAAAAGCCCTGTTATTCCGGCTATCAGATAATTCATTTCACCTGCCCAGGCTTGACAATAAAAGCCAAAAACTTATAATAAAAAGCTCCAGGCCAGTTAGCTCAGTAGGTAGAGCAGAGGACTGAAAATCCTCGTGTCGGGAGTTCGACTCTCTCACTGGCCACCATTTTTAATCCTCTATTCTAAAAGATTTGGGGGTTTCTGTGAAACCCCCCGGCCTTTTATCCTCCACCCGTCAAATTGCAGCTATAAGGACTTGAATCTCTTCCGTATGTTATAAAAGAATATCAGGAGGTCTGTTTTATGGCTTGCATGCTTGTCTTGTGGATCACGATACCGCTTCTCTGCCTGGGCATAAGCGCGGTGCCGCTCCTGGCCTATTTCATGTTTTCTCACAGGCTTAGGGGGAACATTGCGCATCCCTTTCTGGAAGGCATTCTGATCTCGCTGGCCTGCTGGGGCGCTTTCTCCCTCTATCTGATACACAAGTCCAGGGCCGCGGAGACTTTCGCGGCTGAAGGGATCATAATAGCCTGCTTCTTCGGTTTCATGATATCCGGGGCCCTGAGCGCCCTTTTTTACCTGAGAAAGAAGAACAGGATCTCCCTGTTCCCGGACAGGACCGCTGCCGCGATCACCGGGACGAAGTAGCCGCTTTCATTCTCCGGTTTCTTCACTCCGCTACCTCTGCTAAACTTTAGTAAAAGGGAGGCCCTGACAGGCATGAGGGCATTTCCGGCGCCATGAAAGGGCGCTGGAGGCACGGACCCTGTCCGGAGGGAGAAAGACCATGACATACGAGCAGTTCATAGACCGCGTGCAGTGGGTGGGGCACCTGGACTCAAAGGCGGAGGCGGAGCGGGCCGCGCGCGCCACCCTGGAAGTCCTGGCCCGGAGGATAGGCCATAAGGAGGCCGCGCACCTGCTGAAAGACCTTCCCGCGCGGATAGCCTCCTACTTCCGGCACGAGAGGGCGGCGGAAAAATTCGGGCTCGACGAGTTCTTCGACATGGTGGCCGAGCACGAGGGGGCGCCGTTCCAGGAAGCCATCCATCACGCACGCGCCGTTATAGCGGTTTTGCAGGAACAGGTGCCCGGAGCGGAAATAAATGAGATACTCTCCGTCCTCACGGCCGATTACGCCGATTTCTTCCGCCAGAGCACGATCCTGGCGAGGACTGAAAAGTAAAAACCGGATCCTGAGATGCCAAAAGGCCAAAGGAGGTATGAAATGGCCAATTACATGGTGCTTTTCAGGTTCACCCCCAAAGGCATAGAGAACATCCGCGATGCCCAGAGCCGCCTCGAGGACGCCAAGGAGGTCTTCCGCCAGGCCGGCGCCGAGGTGAAGGAGTTCTATGCCCTCATGGGCCGCTACGATACCATGATGATGGTTGATGCCCCGGACGACGCGTCGCTGGCGAAGGCGCTTTACACGATAGACTCAAAAGGCAACGTCCAGAGCGAAACCCTGCGCGCCTTCACGGAGCGGGAATTCATTGAAATGGTCTCCTCATTGGAAATGGCGGAGGCAAAGGCATACGAAGGAGAATCGTTCTGAAAAAGATCCTGCGGTCTCTCACCAGCACCGGCAATGAGACCGCGACCAACATGGTGGTCGCGGTCTTTACCATTCACATCCATTACGGGTTTTTCATGAACTGGTACGGGCAGAAAAAAGGCGAGGGTTTCGAGTACCACATCCTTGCCATAGCCATCGCCCTGGCCCTCATCATCAAAGGCGGGGGCCGCTGGTCCGTGGACCGGCTCATCTCAAGAAAGCTCCGGTAACCGCCATGGCTTTGTTCATTCCGGTTGCTGTCCAGCAGCAATCCTCTTGAAGCGTGCTTCACCCTCCCCTAACCCCTCCCGTCAAGGGAGGGGAATTTTAATAATTTCTCTCCGCTAAATTTTTCAGCCCTGTTGTAAAATAGACAAATTTTTTTAAAAGGGATGGTCATGAGAGAAAATCACATGAAGCTGAAGATCGGGGTAATGGGGTCTGCGTCCGGAGTGCTCTCCAGCAAAAACAGGCTTAAGGCCTACCAGCTTGGCCGGGCGATAGCCGAGAGCAATTGCGTCTGCATCACCGGCGCCGCGCCGGGATATCCATTCGAGGCGGCGCGGGGGGCGACCGAGGCCGGCGGGGTGGTGGTGGGCATCTCCCCGGGGCTCAGCAGGTGGGAGCACCAGCACAAATACCGCTCGCCCGTGGAGTTCCACGAAGTGCTCATCTATACGGGAAGCGGCCTCATGGGCAGGGAAGTCGTTAACATCAGAAGCTCGGATATCGTCGTCATCGTGGGCGGGCGCTCCGGCACCCTGGGCGAGTTCTCCATCGCCTACGACGAGGGGAAACTGGTGGGCGTCCTTCTGGGCACGGGCGGAATAACATCGCAAATAAAATACATCCTGCGGGTCATAAAGAAACAGACCGGCTCCCGTGTAATCTATGATACCGAGCCCGAAAGACTCGTAAAAAAACTCCTGCGCTATTACGAGAAGGAGCACTATAAGCACCCCAGCGTCCACCACGCCTATATCGAAACGGAAGAGGCGGAAAAGAAGGGATAAAAGATTTCTTCTTTCTCTTGCAAGAGAAAGAAGCAAAGAGAATTTTTAGTTTTTTTTGCGGGGCAAGGCCCCGCAAAAAAGCCAAGAGCTTTTTCTTTTGCCCCAAGGCGGATGAAATCCGCCGTATTTGATAAATTCTCTCTTTTTCGCGAAGAAGAAAAGTAGTCAGTGCTTACTTGCTTGCGGCGGGTTTGGCGTGCACCAGTTTCACCTGGGCGCCTTTTCTGAGCATCTTATGGATGGGGCACTGGAGGGCTATCTTGAAGAGTTTCTGCTGTTCCTCGGAGGTGATGTCGCCTTTGAAGGATATCTCCATCTGTATCCGGTCCTCGTATTCGTTCACGCCCTCGCAGCTCTTGCAGTCTTCGGCGAAGACGCGGGCGTACCCGGTGGAAAGCTCCACCTCTTTCAGTTCGATGCCGTGGTGCTGGGCGTAGGTGTTCACCACTATGGCGGTGCACGAGCCGAGGCCCGCCAGGAGCATCCCGTAAGGGGTCAGCGAGTTCAGGTGTTCGGCGGGATACAGGCCTGATTCGGGCTCTTCCGGGTCCAGGGCCCAGAACTCGGTCTCGAAGTCGCTGTTCTGGCGGACTACCACCTTTTCGCCCATGGTGCCTCCTTTCAAGAAGCAAGAGACAAAGGACAAGGAAAAAAAGGGAGATGTTTATTCAATGTTAGCAGGCGGCCCGAAGGCGCGCAAGCGTTCCTTTCCGGGAAGATTTCCGGTTCAGGCCCGATTTGTTGCCCGGCTTTGACGCGGGGCCGGTTTGCTACTATGATGTAAGTATCTTCGCCGGTATCCGCTTAAAAAATCCTTAACCGCCATGAAGAGATATTCCAACCAAAGGAGGGGTCTATGAAGAAGGTCCTGTTTTTAGCGGCTGTCCTTTTAACAATGCCTGTTTTCGCCTTCGCGGCCGGACATGACGCCCTGAGGTGTGTGGGCTGCCATTCGATGCACGATGCCAAGGGCGATATGATCTTCGCCGTAAAGCCCAATACCGAGGTCAATCCGGCCACAAAGCGACCCATCGGCGGCGTGACCGCCCTCTGCCTCGGATGTCACGAGACGACCGGCCATGGCGGCTTCGGGATAAAGCCCGTAGAGCCCATGATGAGCCATCCATTTGACGTGAGGCCCAACCCCAAGGTGGCCGTAGTCCCCGCGCAGCTCCTTATTAACGGGAAGCTGGAGTGCACGGGCTGCCACGAGCCCCATCCCTCCAATCCCAATGCGAAGTATCTCCGGGTGGACGTGTCCACCAAGGCGGGCATGGAGTCCTTCTGCGGCGTATGCCATCCGGGCAAGGGCAAGGCGTCCGCCTCCAGCGTGAAGATATATTACGGCACGGAGACCGGGGGCGCCCCGGCACCCGCTCCGCAGCGGGCATCAAAGCCGGAGGCCAAGGTGAAATAATTCAGTAGACTGCTGAAAAACTGTTTTGATTGTCATTGCGAGCGAAGCGAAGCAATCTCGTCTTTTGGTATCTATTGTTATGAGATTGCCTCCGCTGGTTCAGGTTTGTAACCAGACCTGTCCAAGATAAATTTTTTGGACAGCATTTCAATTAAGGGGAAAAGCGAAAATAGTTCGTCATTCCCGCAGGTCTTAAGCGGGAATCCAGTCTGTAGGCCTTTAAAAGGCATTTTTGGATCTGGATTCCCGCTTTCGCGGGAATGACGAGGCCGGCCTTTTGGACAGCATTCGGGGGCCTGATTCCGGGCGAGAAGGCAAGGCTTGTCCAAAAGACTGCTATTTCAACAAGTTCTCTTAAAAGGGTCTTTTCGTGGGAGTCACCCGCCCACGGGTGACCCGATCCGCTTTGGAACAGAAAGGTCCTTTTCAGATTATCTTGGACAGTAATGGTTTGTAACCTGAACCAAAAAACTTCGTGTTCTGAAAGCCCAACCATTCGGGTCCAAGTTGCAAACTTGAACCCGCCTCAGGGAGATTGCTTCGTCGCTTACACTCCTCGCAATGACCTAAAATGAGACTTTTTCAGCAGCCTGTAGATTTCATAGATGAAATCGGACCAAAAAAATCCCCCCGCGGGGGGATTATCCCGCGGGGGGTAAAAGTTCTCTTTGGTCCTTTCTCTTACAAGAAAAAGAACGGTTTTGCTTTTTTTTTATACTGCGGCCATTTCGGGCAGTATCTCCACTTTCATCCAGCCCGGCTCGTGCTTGTCGAAGGCCTTGTAGGCGTCTATGGCGGAGCCGCTGGGGACGACCTGGGTGAGGACCTTTTCCGGGTCAACGGCGCCGCTTTTCACAAGCTCTATGAGCATGGGGATATATTTGCGGTGGTTGCAGTTGCCCATGTTGATGGTGAGGTTTTTGTTCATGGCTTTCCCGAGGGGGAAGTAGTTGAGGGTCTCGGGGTAGACGCCGATTATGGAGAGTGTGCCGGCCTTGGCGAGGGCGTCCACCTCCCAGATGAGGGCTTGCGAAGGGGCGTTGCCGGGGGTCCATTCGCCGCTTTTCGGTAGGCCCTGCTGTGCTATTTCGCCAAGCTCTTTCTGGAATTCCTGTTCGTACTGTCTGGATTTCTGGGCGGCGGGCCCTTTGGAGGGGTGCTGGGCGTCGACGCCCACGGCGTCGATGGCCCTGTCCACGCCGATGCCGCCGGTGAGATCAAGTATGGCCTCCACCGGGTCTTCCTCGTCGAAGTTCACGCATTCGGCCCCGCTTGCGCGCGCCATATCCATGCGGGATGGGACCCTGTCCACGGCGATGACCCTCCCCGCGCCCAGGAGGAATGCGCTGAGGATTGTGAACTGTCCCACCGGGCCGCAGCCGAAGACGGCCACGGTATCGCCCGGCACGATCTCCGCGTTGTCCGCGCCGAAGTAGCCGGTTGGGAAGATATCGGAGAGCATTATCGCCTGGCTGTCGGTTATCTCCGCTGGCAGGTTCACCATGCCCACGTTGGCGAAGGGGATGCGCGCCTTTTCGGCCTGAAGGCCGTTGAAGGGGCCCGATGATTTCGGGCCTCCGAAGAAGGCCGTGCCCGCGCGCTTGCCGTTGGGGTTTGCGTTGTCGCACTGGGCGAAGTATCCCGCCCTGCAATAAGAGCAATAGCCGCAGGCTATGGTGGCCGCGATGACCACGCGGTCTCCGGGCTTGTGGTTTCTGATGTCCCGGCCAACTTCCTCCACTATGCCCACTCCCTCGTGGCCCAGTATCGTGCCGGGCACCATCCCGGTCATCGTGCCGCGCACCATGTGCAGGTCCATCCCGCAGATCCCGCTTGCGGTGAGCCGCACTATCGCATCGGTGCCGTCCTGTATTTTGGGATCAGGCATGTCCTCCAGCCTGATATCGCCAACTCCTTTAAACACCATGGCTTTCATCTCGCACTCCTTGCGTTTTCAAGTTCAGGTTTACTTGCGAGGCCTCTGAATCATTCATCTGAAAGACGGCGATAACAGACCCTCTTTCCTTAACACCAGTTCATCGTCCTCATGGCGGAACGATATGCCGGCCTGATAGATGCCCAGGTCCCCGGAGGGCCTGCACCAGACCACTTTGCCATGTCTTGGCACGCCGTTTACGCTGTGCACCTCTATTTTGTAGCACCTGCTAAGGTCCGATACGCTGTAGAGGCAGAGCCCCGAATCGCTCACGTTAAGGGTGACGCTCTCTATGGGCAGGCCCTTTTCGTCTTTCGGGTTGAAAAAGCACTTGCAGCTTACCGGCACCGAGAGATTCGTTCTGCCGTCGTTTCGCCTTTCCTCGAACACTAAGTTCTCCTTCTCCTCCCGAAGACAATTCCCAAAAGGAACCCCGCGCCCGCGGCCAGGGCAAGCTTCCTCCCCAATCCGAAGGAAAGGAAACGTGCGCCCGCGCCGGTTATTTCCACTATTCCCATGGGCTTCGCGCTGAGGCCCCCGCCCCCGCCGCCTCCTTCTTCTCCTTCTTTC
>JACWAF010000032.1 GCA_014874185.1 Nitrospirota bacterium
CGGTTGATGTCCCTTAAACACCACCATAGCGGGTCTCCAGCACTGGGCTGCCTATCTTCCGCAACATGCCGCCCCTGCTACCCCGGAAGACCACGCCGGCTGCTTCCGTTTTCCCAAGCCCGCGTGCATCGGCCTTCCCCATGTGTCCACTGGGTCGGCGTCTCCAAAGAGTTTAACGAGGCTACATATAGGTTCACTTGCGTTACGGCCTGCTGCTTTGCCATTTGGGAACTTACGACCCCTGATTGCTCAGACGCCGCTCCCTTGCACTACCGGGATGCACGGACAACTTCCCGGACGGGACTTTAACCCGTTAGATAGAACAACGGTTACCGCGTACGGACACCATTCTTAATTATATCGATAAAAAAACGGCAAAGTCGCTGGATTCCGTGTCGTGGCACGGAATGACGGCAAAAACAAAAAGGCGGGCCGCGCACCCCTCCTACGTACTTTTTCTTGTAAAAAAAAGTAACCAAAAAGAACTTTTGGATTTTTTCCGCTCCATGGAGCGGAAAAAATAGTAAGAGTTTTTTCTTTGGCTACCTTTCTTTTTTGCAAAAAAGAAAGGTAGTCCTTTATTCTTGCCTCTTAAGTGAGCTTAGTCTTACGCCCACAAGGCGGACGCGCTTTTCAATCCTGATGCGGCCCAGGCACTCGAAGGCGGCGCGCCTCAAGGTTTCGAGGGAGTCGGATTCTTCGGGGAGAGTTTTTGCCCTGGTCAGGGTCTTGAAGTCCTCGAATCTTATCTTCACGGTCACGGTCTTTGCCTTGCAGGACTCATCTTTCAGCGAGTCAACCACTTCGCTGGTGAGCCAGGCCAGGGTCTTGGCTATGGCCTGCCAGTTAGCGGTATCAATTTCATAGGTCTCCTCGCGGCTTATTGATTTAGGTTCCCACGAGGTCACGATGGGGCTTTCGTGGATGCCCCTCGATGCCTCGTAGAGATAATGCCCGTAGGACTGGCCGAACTCGGCCTGAAGCCATTCGATAGATTTCGCCGCCACTCCGCCGATTGTGTTTATCCCCAGGCCTTTCAGGTGTTCCTCCGTCTTCGGTCCTATGCCGGGAAGCTTTCTTGCCGCAAGGGGCCATATAAGCCGGGCCACGTCGTCCATACCGACAACCGTAAGCCCGTCAGGCTTGTTCATGTCGGAGGCTATCTTAGCGAGGAGCTTGTTCGGGGCGAGCCCGATGGAGCAGGTAAGGCCGGTGGCCCCAAGGATGCGCTTTTTAATAAATGAGGCGGTGGTCTCCGGGGCTTCGGGCCTGTTTGTTATATCCAGATAGGCTTCGTCTATGCCCACGTCTTCCATCAAGGGGCTGAATTCAAGGAATATCTTTTTTATTATCGCTGAAACCCTGGAGTATTCCCGGTAGTCCACGGGCAGGAAGATGCAGTTGGGGCAGAGCTTCAAGGCCGTGCGGAGGGGCATGGCCGAGTGCACGCCGAACTTCCGGGCCTCGTAAGAGGCCGTGGAGACCACGCCCCTCTTCGTGGGGTCTCCGGAGCCGCCGATGACGACCGGCTTGCCCCTCAGTTCCGGGCGGCGCAGCACCTCGACCGAGGCGAAGAAGGCGTCCATGTCTATGTGAAGGATTACGGGCATTTGGAATTACGGCTCTTCCAGGATTCCTGTGGTCTCCTTTATTTCCCCCCTCCCTTGAGGGAGGGGATTAAGGGGGAGGGATAGATAGCATTTTATGCCAAAAGCCCAGAGAGTGCTTGAGCGTTTGACCGGAAAATCTCCCCTCACCCCTCTTTTCCAAAGAGGGATAGTCCCTCCCTTTGGAAAAGGCCCTTTGACAAAGGGAAGCCAGGAGGGATTTTCTCATATTTTTACGTCCGGTTTTCAAGACCTTAATAAAGTATACAATATGGGATGAAGGAGATTATCTACACGGCCCTGCTGTTCATCGGATTCGCGGCTGTCCATAGCCTGCTTGTCCTTTCACCTATAAAAGAGTCTGCCGCCAGGCTGTTCGGCCCCCGATTCGTGAAGGCGTTTTACAGGCTGATTTATTCCACGATAAGCGGAATCCTCTTCCTGATAACAGTTTACATCTTCTTTAATATCCCGGACGTGCGGCTCTGGCGGCAGCCCCCGCTCGTTGCACTTGCCATGGCCGCGATCCAGATTACAGGTCTCCTGCTCGGGTTGCTCTCTTTCAGGGATATAGACGCCTGGGAGTTCATTGGGGTGCGCCAGGCCTGGAGGCATCTGAAAAAACGCGAGCTTGCGGGCGAGGCGGAAGGGCTTACCGGAGGGCTGGCCACAACCGGGATATACGGCAGGGTGCGCCACCCGCTTTATATAGCCGGGATCCTCATCTTTACCTTCCAGCCCTATATCACCCGGAACATGCTGGTCATCTCCGCCCTGGCGGATGTCTATTTTATTCTTGGCGCGTTCATAGAGGAGAAAAGGCTTTTAAAGGCATTCGGGGAAGAATACAGGGACTATATGAAAAGAGTGCCCAGGTTTTTGCCCAGGATTCGAGCCTGAGATTGAGGGAATGTTTTGGATGCCCTGCGATCCCTGCCGCAGGATAGTTCAATTAAAGGAAAAGAGGCAAGCCGCAGGGTTTGATAAGCCCGGCCCTTTCGGCCCGGTTAAAGAGAACCCGCAGGGCACCTTCGCCCGCGGCGCTTATCCCTACGGTATCGTCATTCACGTAAAGGCCGATATGGCTTTGGATGACGGAGTCGTCCATCTCCTGCGCATGGCTTTTTATATACCCCGACGCCTCTTCCGGATTGCGCCGGGAGTAGAGGATGCTCTCTCTTACAAGGTCCTCTATCCGCTTTAATAAAGACTCCCCCAGCGAGCGTTTACCCACAATGCCCCCAAGCGGGATGGGAAGCCCGGTTTCACCTTCCCACCATTCGCCCAGGTCCCGGACAAGGGAGAGGCCGTAAGCCGGGTATGTGAACCGCCCTTCGTGTATCACAAGCCCCGCGTCCACTTTGCCGTCCCTGATGGCGGGCATTATATCCGAAAAGAGCATGGGGACGGGATTGTTTTTCGCCCCCGGAAGATAGAGGGCCAGCAGGAGGTTGGCCGTAGTGTACCCGCCGGGGATTGCGATCCTTTTACCTTCCAGTTCTGAAGACGACATGGGTTCCCGGGACAGAAGGAGCGGGCCGCAGCCCTTTCCCAGGGCCGCGCCGGAGCGCAGGACCACATAGCTTTCCCTGAAATGCCCGAGTGCGTGAAAGGATATTTTTGTGATGTCCAGTTCGCCCCGGAGGGCCATCAGGTTCAGGGCCTCGACATCCTCGATATGCTCCCTGAAACGGATGTCTCCGGCATTCAGTTTCCCATGCACCAGCGCGTAGAAGATGAAGGTGTCGTTGGGACATGGGGAAAACCCGAGAGTAAGCTCATCCGGCATGGTCTATTATAAAAGACAGTTCCCTAGTAAAACCACATTCAGGGTTTCGCACGGAAGTTTCCTTACTTTCCCCTCCCCCTTTGACGGGGGAGGGCGAGGGTGGGGGTGATAACGTTCACCCTCCCCTAACCCCTCCCGTCAAGGGAGGGGGAGATTATAGGGAATTACGAAATGATAGAGGACGAAAAAAGGATTCCACGGCCTGTACACATGGCCTTTTTCTTGTGGTAATATTAGCACGCGGGAGGGTTCCATGAACAAGTTCAGGCTGGCTTTCAAACTGGTAAGGGACAGGCGGGGTTTCACCCTTGCCGAATTAATGGTAGTGGTGCTCATAATCGGGCTGCTTGCGGGGCTGGTGCTGCCAAAGCTCTTCCCGAAGGTGGCAAAAGGGAAAGAGGCCGCGGCGAAGGCGCAGATAGAGCTTTTCGGGCAGGCACTGGACAGCCTCAGGCTGGATACCGGCAGGTATCCAACCACCCAGGAAGGCCTCGCCTCTCTTATTCAGAACCCCGGCATAGACGGCTGGCACGGTCCTTACCTGAAAAAGCAGATCATCCCCAAAGACCCCTGGAACAAGGAATACCAATATACGTGTCCAGGCACTCATGGGGATTACGACCTGGCCTCTTTTGGCAGGGACGGTCAGCCGGGCGGCGAGGACGAGGACAAGGACATAACAAGCTGGGAGTAGGCTAGCGGCCTTCCCCAGTCTTAAGCAGCGCGGACTGCGGGATGGGACCCGCTTCACCCACCCTCTTCCATCTTTTATGAAGCCATAGCCATTCGGCGGGGTTGGCCTTTATGTGCGCCTCGACGGCCGCATTGAAACGCCCGAGGACTTCCTCCTCCGTGCCGCTTATATCGACCTCCGGATAAATCGTGATCTCATGCCCTTTGTCCGTCCTCCTTATGAAGGCGGGGATCACGGCCGCACCGGTGCGCTTTGCCAGTAGATACGGCATCCTGCTGGTCCATGCCCCCCTGCCCATGAACTTGATTATCAGCCCCTCTTCCTTGATAACGGCCTGGTCCACCAGGACACCGGCCGTGCCGCCCTGCTTAAGAAGCCTGAGGAGCTTTTTTAACGCGCCGCCTTTGGGGATTATCTCGTTGCCGAATTTTTCCCGCGAATTTTCCACAACCCTGTTCAGGAAGGGGTTGTTAAGCGGTCTGGCCACAACGCCCGCCTTTTCAACGTCTCTTGAGTACTTCAGCGCCATAAGCTCCCAGTTGCCCGCATGGGCGGTAAGCAGGATCACCCCCCTGCCCGCCTCTTTTGCCCTTTTCAGGTTTTCAAGTCCATGCATTTCAATCCGGTCCAGGATAGTCCCGCCCAAACCGTAATAGACCTTGACAAGCTCGGTTGCGGATATGCCAAGGTTCTCGAAGCTCTTTCGCGCCGTTCCCTCTGGTTGAAGCTCAGCGCCCAGTGCCCCAAGCCTCCGGGATTCGCGGATGTTCTCTATGGCGACACGTCTCCGCTGGCCCCAGAGCCAAAAAAGAAGGAGGCCGGATATTTTCCCGGCCCCCTTCGCCATCCTTTGAGGCAGCAGGGCTATCAGTGATGCGAGAAACAATACCGCGACAAGCTCCGCCGCCCGGAAGACTTTCTTCATTTTCCTGATAGAATTCCCCTCTTTGGCAAAGAGGGGACAGGGGAGATTTTAGAGGTCATAAATTCTCATTTTTCTGAGTACTTCTTTCATAATCTTATGAATCCCCATCTTATAAATCCCCCCTCACCCCCCTTTTTCAAAGGGGGGCTGCCGACGCGAATTCCAAGAAGAGCCCCTCATTTATTGAAGAGCCTCTCATTTATTGAAGAGCCCCTCACTTGTTATTGTTCGTCTGGGCCGGTTTCACGGCCTCCACGATGGGCTCTTCCTTCCTGGCCTTTATGGCCTCGCTTATCTCTTCGAGGCGCTTCACTACAAGATAATTCAGCGTGCCTTCCGGGTAGTTGCCCTTCTCGTCCTGCTGCCCGGCGGGCAGGCCCATCAAAAGCTCTATCCCGTCGTCCAGGTAGTCTATCGGGTAAATAGTGAACTTGCCCTCGCGCACGGCGTCCACCACGTCTGTACGCAGCATCAGGTGCCGGATGTTCCTGGAAGGTATTATAACCCCCTGCCTGCCATCCAGACCGCGGAATTTGCAAAGCTCGAAGAAACCTTCTATTTTTTCATTCACGCCGCCTATGGGCTGGACATCGCCGTTCTGGTCCATCGAACCGGTTATGGCCAGGTCCTGCCTGATGGGCACCTGGGCTATGCTGCTCAGGATGGTGTAAAGCTCCGCGCAGGAGGCGCTGTCGCCCTCTATCCCCTCGTAAAGCTGCTCGAAGGTGAGCGAGGCCGAGAGCGAGATGGGTTTCCTGAAAGCGTACCTGCTCCAGAGGTAATTCGTTATGATGAGGACGGCCTTGTCGTGTATCCTGCCGCTCATCTTGCTCTCGCGCTCTATGTTTATAACGCCGGCCCTGCCCGCGTAGGTGCGCGCGGTTATGCGCGAGGGCTTTCCGAACATGTAATCGCCCATCCCCATCACGGCGAGCCCGTTTATCTGCCCCACAACCGCCCCCGTGGTCTGCACTATCAATGTGTCTTCAAGCATCATCTCCCTCAGACGGTCGCTTATCCTGCCGTGGCGGTATATCTTTTCGTCCAGGGCCTTCTCCACGTGCTCCAGCCTGACCACATCGCTTCCAGCCTTCTTGGCCCAGTAGAAAGACTCGCGCATCAGGTCGGCCACGGCGCTGAAGCGGGCGGTGAGCTTGTTCTGGTCGTCTGCAAGCCTTGAGGCGTACTCGATTACCTTTGCAACCCCGCTTCTATCGAATGGCAGCAGGTTTTCCTCACGGGACTTGAGGGCTATGAACTCGGTATATCTCCGGACGTTCTCGTCCGTCCTGTCCATGATCGAGCTGAAATCGGCCTTCACCTTGAATATCTCCCTGTATTCCTCGTCCAGGTTATAAAGGAGATAATAAATATTGGGATTGCCCATCAGGACCACTTTGACGTCCAGCGGTATGCCTTCCGGACGCAGCATGGCCGTGGATATGGCCCTGTACTGCTCCCAGAGGTCTTCCATCTTCACTTCCCTGTTCTTCAAGGCCCTCTTTACGGATTCATAGGAGAAGAGGTTCCGCAGGAGGTCCAGCGCCTCCACAATCAGGTAGCCGCCGTTTGCCCGGTGCAGGGCGCCGGCCTTAATCATCGAGAAGTCCGTCACGGCGACCCCGTACTGGAACTTGTGCTCTATGCGGCCAAAGAGGTTGTTGTACGTTGGGTTGCTCTCGAATATAACGGGGGCGCCCTTCAGCCCCGCGTTGTTGACCAGGACATTGACCGCGTACCTGGTGAATGAGGGTTCCATCCTGGGCTGGCGCATGAAGGGGAGCGCCGGCTGCTGCTCCCCCCCCTCGGGTTTAAAGTCTTCAAGGTGTTCAAGGATGTCCTCCTGCACGTCCTGCAGGTAGACGGTAATCTTCGGGTAAGCGGCGTATTTCTCTTTCAGGTCCTCTATCATGTGGCCCACCTGGCTGAGGGCCGCCTCGCGCTCGAGGCGCGCGAGCATCTCCTTGACGAATTTCTCCGCCTCGCGGATGCCCCGGACCACGTCGTCAAGCTTCTCCTGGAGCTCTTTTCCTATCTGCTCCACCTTCTTTTTGACCTTGTCCTCAAGGGCCTCGAACTCCTCCTCGGTGAGGGGCTCGCCGCTTTTCTTTACGGGCACTATCACGAGGCCGGCTATCGTCCTTTTTATGGCGAAGCCCTTCTGGTGGGCCTCCTCCTCAAGGCTCCCCAGCAGCTCCTTCTGCTTCTTCTGGAAATCCTCCATTATGTTGTTTCGCTGTTTTTCGTATTCCTTGGACTCGAAGACCTTCGGTATCTCCGCGCGCAGGTTCTTTATGAGCTCGTCCATGTCCTTCTGGAACTCCTGCACCTTGCCGGGTTCCATGGCTATCGCGCGAGGCATGTCGGGGTCCTTGAAGTTGTATACATAGCACCAGTCCGAGGGGACAGGCTTTTTAGCCGCCAGTTCCGTAAGGAGCGTCTTGATCGTGGTGCGCTTTCCCGTGCCGGAATCCCCAAGGACGAAGATATTGAAGCCCGAGTTCTCGAAATTGAGCCCGAAATCCAGCGCGTGCATCGCGCGGTCCTGCCCCATAGTGCCCTCAAGGGGCCTTATGTCCAGCGTGGTATTGAAGTCCAGCACCTTGGGGTCGCAGCATTTATAAAGCTCATCCGGCGAAAGCTTTCTAAGCATCTAAAGCCTCCTTTCAGAGTGGATAGTAAACAGTCTCGCGATGACAAATTTTAATTTCTAAAATCCCTCCTGACCTACCCTTTGTCAAAGGGCCTTTGCCAAAGGGAGGAATATTCCCCTCTTTGGAAAAGAGATCCGATATCAAACCCTTCCGCACCATCGCGAGGGAACCGAGCGACAGGGGTGAGGGGAGATTTTCTGATAATCCCTCCCGTTTCTATCAAGCCCTTGGGTGGTGCTCTTTATAGACCTTTCTTGCCCTGTCCTGAGAGACCTTCGTGTACACCTGGGTGGTCGATATATCGGAATGCCCCAGCATCTTCTGAAGGCTGCGGAGGTCCGCCCCGCCTTCCAGCAGGTGCGTTGCGAATGAGTGCCTCATCATGTGCGGGCTCAAGGCAACACCCGCCTCTCTGCCGTAGATTTTCAGGGCCTGCCAGAGCCTCTGCCTGCTCATGGGCTTTCCCCTTCCGGTAATGAACAGGTAATCTGACTGCCTGCCCCTGAGGAGCTTAGTCCTCAGCCCGGAGATGTATTCCTTGATGCTCTTTGCGGCCTTTTGGGCCATCGGCACCACTCGCTCCTTGGAGCCCTTGCCCATTATCCTCAGGAACCCGGCCTCCAGGTTCACGTCAGAGAGCTTGAGAGTTGTCAGCTCGGTCGCCCTCAGGCCGGATGAGTACATAAGCTCCAGCATCGCCCTGTCCCGCGCGAGACAGCGCGCACCGGCCCCTGCCTTGAGGACGTTTTTTATCTCATCACGGGCAAGCGCCTTCGGGAGCCGCTGCCAGAGCCTGGGGTTCTCCAGGTTCTCAGATGGGTCGTCCTCACGAATTTTTTCCAGCACCATGTACCGGCAGAACGCCCTTATAGAGGAAAGATGCCGGCCCAGAGTGGCCGGGGACAAGCCGGTGCCCCTCAGTTCATCCAGGAAGTCGATGATGTGTTCCTTGCTGAACCCGAGCGGCCCGATGCCTTTCTGCTCAAGAAAGCCAATCAGCTTTCCCAAATCCCGCCCGTATGATTCGACCGTATTTTTCGAGAGCCCCTTTTCCACGGCAAGATAGACCAGGAAGCTGGATAACGGAGTGGTTTTGGCGCTCAATTCAGGTATTCCTTTATCCCGGTGCGCACCTTGAGCATCTCATACAGGGTGCTGGCAAGCCCGTACAGGTTCACGGTGTCATACCGGTTATAGGTAATAAGGAGTTCGCGGGCCGCCAGGTTGCCGCGCCTGGCCTCGCGCCAGAGTTTTACGGCATCATAGCCGTCCAGGCCCTTCACGCTGGCATCTCTTTCCAGTCCCATGCGCTCCTCAAGCCTTTTAAGCCCGCCCGAGAGGCCCAGCTTCTTCGCCCCGAAGCAGAGGTCGAAGTGCGCGCCCCTGAACTTCACGCCAAGCGCGTCCTTTAAAAATGGCATATCGAAACCCGTCCCGAAGAAGGTTATCAGGTAACGGTATCTTGAAAGCTCCCGCTCCAGGGCCTCCGCGTTAAGGTTCTCGCCCCTTACGAGGGCCTTGTAGTCGAAGCCGTCATAAAGCCCTACCACGGTCACATAGCCCCCGCCCCAGGCGGGATAGCCGTTGGACTCTATGTCCAGGCAGACGGCATTGCCTTTGAAATTCTCGTAAAGCCGCCAGTGGTCCCTCTGCTTCAGGGCGCGCGCGAAGAAGCAGGAATCCCCTTGGGCAAGCCGCTCCCCGGCCTCTACCAGAGACCTGTCGAAGGACTGCTTTCTCTCCTGGTTTATGAAGCCTATCTCCGGGGTCTTCAGGAAGTCCCCCCAGTCCAGGATGCCTTTCTTCCAGAGCTTTTTTTCGAACTTCTCGCCTATCCCCCTGAGAATACTAAAGGTATTTCTTATCATATGCCAGTCTTTATTATAGCTAGCGGCGCGGGGTTTGACTATACGGGTGCCGAAAGGAACGGCAATTTTAGATAGATAGGGACCGGGTCACCCGTGGGCGGGTGACTCCCACACCAAAAAAATCCCTCCTAACCTCCCTTTGCCAAAGGGAGGGATTTACCCCTCTTTGGCGAAGAGGGGCAAGGGGAGATTTAAGGGAGGGATTTACCCCTCTTTGGCAAAGAGGGCAAGGGGAGATTTAAGGGAGGGATTTACCCCTCTTTGGCAAAGAGGGGCAAGGGGAGATTTTCCGGTCAAAATGCCCATTCAATTTGAGCCTCTTGAAAATTCATATTTCATATATGGAGCGGACATCAGGAGTGTAACTCCCGTCCTCTTCATAAACGAAGAGGGGCGGTTCCACCTCCACGCCCGGCCTGCCGCCCTTTACAGACTCTATCAGGGCTATCTTGGCGGGAAGCCCCCGCCTGCCGTGGACGAACCGCACTCGCTTTGGCTCGAACCTTTCAGACCTTAATCTCTCAAACACCTCGGGCAGTCTTCCGGGGTGGTAGACCATTGAGAACCGGCCCCCATTTTTCAAAAGGTAACCAGCCGCATGAATGAGGTCGTCCAGTCGCATACCGATCTCGTGGCGGGCAATGGCGCGCTCTTCCCCGATGGCGAGTTTGCCGGTGGCGGGCCTTCTGAAAGGCGGGTTCGAGACGCAGAGGTCGAAGCCCCCGGCGGGAAGCCCGGAGGCCTTTATCTCCTTGATATCTCCCTTTACCGCGCGCACCCGGTCGGCAAGCCCGTTAAGTTCGATATTCCTTTCCGCCAGCCTGAACAGCGATTCCTGCAATTCAAAGAGCACAACCCGTGACCTTTTGTACCTTCTTGCCAGCAGGATGCCTATGATGCCTGAGCCCGCCCCAAGGTCCACTATATCCGCCGCCTGGGGCTGCCTGACGAAATCAAACAGTAGAAGGGCATCCAGCGAAAAGCGGTATCCGCTTTTGCGCTGATAGATTTGAATATCTCTAACGCTGTCTAAAGTAAGTTCCATAACCCACCCCTACACCCCTCCAAGGAGGGGACCCCGGCTTAAGACCTGTCGGGGCATGCTTTAAAATCCCCTTTCACAAAGGGGAGGGATTTCGTCCTATTCTTGCACGCAAGAGGGGCAATCAGGGCAAAAATCCTTGAATTTGTGCCGCCTTATATATAATCTAATCCGTCATGCTCTCAAAAGTCCAAAGCGCGAGCCTCTTCGGGATTGAGGCGTACCTGGTGGAGGTGGAGGTGGACATTGCAAGCCGGGGGCTTCCGCACTTCTCGATAGTGGGCCTGCCCGACGCCTCGGTGAAGGAGAGCCGGGACAGGGTGCGGGCCGCCCTCAAAAATAACGGCTACAACTTCCCGTTCCGCCCGGTCACGATAAACCTTGCCCCCGCCGATCTGAAGAAAGAAGGCTCCTCGTTCGACCTGCCCATGGCCGTGGGGCTCTGCGCCTCGGAGCGCCTCCTGGAGCCGGACTCGGTAAGTGGTTATCTCATAACGGGCGAACTCTCTCTTGACGGCAGGATAAAGCCCATAAAAGGCGCCCTCTCGGTGGCGCTCCTTGCCAGGGAGAAGGGGCTGAAGCTGGTACTTCCAGCCGAGAACGCCCCCGAGGCGGCAGTAGTTGGCAGCGTGGCCGTGTACGGGGCCCAAAGCCTGCCGGAGGTGATAGACTTCCTGCGCGGGCAGGGAGAGCTGAAACGGTTTACCGCCGACATAGAGAACTCGATGCGGGTGGGGAGCCGTTACGAGGAGGATTTCAGCGAGGTCAAAGGGCAGGAGCACGCGAAGAGGGCGCTTGAGGTGGCGGCCTCGGGGGCGCACAACGCGCTTATGATAGGCCCTCCGGGTTCCGGGAAGACGATGCTCTCAAGGAGGCTCCCCTCGATACTTCCGCCGATGACCTTCGAGGAGGCGCTTGAGACCACACGGATACACAGTGTTGCCGGGCTTCTGAACAACGGCCGGGCGCTCCTTGCCATACGCAGTTTCCGCGCCCCGCACCATACGATTTCGGACATCGCCTTGATCGGCGGCGGGCAGATCCCACGCCCCGGCGAGGTGAGCCTGTCCCATAACGGGGTCTTGTTTCTGGATGAGCTTCCGGAGTTCAAGAGGAATGTCCTGGAAGTCCTGCGCCAGCCGCTTGAAAACGGGGAGGTCACGATCTCGCGGGCCGCGGCCTCCGTGGCCTATCCGGCGCGGTTCATGCTGGTTGCCGCCATGAACCCATGCCCGTGCGGCTACCTGGGCGACGACCGCAGGCAGTGCGCCTGCAGCCCGTTTCAGGTATCGCGGTACAGGGCGCGGGTCTCAGGCCCCCTTCTGGACAGGATAGATATACACATAGAGGTGCCCGCCGTGCCATATAAGGACCTGCGCGAGGAGCACTCCGGCGAGCGCTCTGAGACCATAAAGGCCAGGGTGGTGGAGGCCAGGGGCAGGCAATTAAAAAGATTTTCGGGCGAGGGCATCTACGCGAACGGGCAGATGAAGTCCAGGCACATAAAGAAGTTCTGCAGGCTGAAGCCCGACGCCCAGGGCCTTCTTGAGACCGCCGCGCAGAGGCTGGCGTTATCTGCAAGGGCCTATACGCGGATTTTAAAACTCTCGCGCACCATCGCGGACATGGAAGGCTCCGATGACATCCATGCCCACCACCTGTCAGAGGCAATTCAGTACCGGAGCCTGGACAAAAACCTCTGATCCGGCGCTAACGCTATATCCGCCATAGCAGTTTTCCCTCGACCATATAGGATTTAAACCCGCTTACGGTGGCAAGCGAGAAATTGCCGCCCCCGGCGTTAAGCTCGAATGTGAGCCTGTCCAGGAGATGCAGCCCCAGAGTGCCCGCCCCGCCGATCAGCACCGTATGATTGTCTTCGCCGAACCTCCTGTATGATTCGTAACCGGTATATGGCTCCACATAGGTATAGAATTTCCCTTTTTCGTAATAGAGGGACGCGAAGACCTCGCTTGAAAAAAAGGTGTCGGGATCGAAATAGGCGTGCTCCGTCTGAGTATTGAAGCTCAGGTGCCTGAAACGGTATCCCAGCCTGACCACAGGCTTACCCGCAAGTATCTTGTAATTGGCTTCCGCCCTCCAGTCGCGGGAATCGTTATGGTCCGAATAGTTCTTATAAGCAAACCCCAGATAAAGGTCCAGCCTGCGCCATAATGTCTGCGCGATATAGGCCCGCGCACTGGAATACCTGATCCTGAACCTGATAAGATCGGCCGTCTCGGTAAAGACGTCACGGGAGACACTTACGCCGGCCTTTCCCTTCAAAAGACTGATATCGGTCCTGGCCATCCATGTCGGGTATAACCCGTCCGAGCTGTTCTCCATCTGGGTAGCCCCTATCGCCGCCGCCCCCCAGATCCTGTCGGCCAGCTTGCCTGCCGCTCTTGCGGAGCCCTCCTCGGCGTTTACATGCCCTTCGGTGTCTCCGGCCAGTGTATGACTATAGACCGTATCGAATTTTACATCCCCGGCCAGGAAGCCGAAACCGGCATAATACACGTTTATATTATTATGGTCGGTGTCCCAGTAATGCAGATACCCGGTATTCAGGACCGGGTCCGTGGCCTTTTTGTAGGCCTCTTTCAATTTCTTCAGATCTTCGGCCTGCGAGGGGGATGCAGGTTTCGCGGAATCGATCTCTGCCTTCGATTCCGAGTAATTTTCAGCCAGAATATCTGTGCGGGCCAAGCCGGTCCTGGCGTAGAAATCATCATCTTTTTCCAGGATCTTCAGGTAACATTTCCGGGCGGCAGAGTAATCGCCTGCCCAGCGCAGGCAGTCGGCCTTGAGCAAAAGGGCATTCGTCTCGCCGGGCCTCGCGGCCAGTATGATATCGGTCTCCCGGACGGCCTCCTTCAGTCTGTCTTCTTTTGAGAGCACCCGGGCCAGGGCAAACCTGGCCTCCATGTTTTTGGGGGCTTCCACCAGGACCAGCCGAAGCTCGTGTTCAGCCTTTTTCAGCCGCCCGGCCCAGGAGATCCGGATCGCCATCTGGAGGCGCTCGCCAATGGTGAACCTTTTTCTGTCCAGCTTCAGCGCCTCAAGATAAAAGCCCGCCGCTTTGGCATACTGCCTCCGCGAGGAGTAGAAATCGCCCGTCTTCCTGCTGATGTCGACCGCGTCCGTATCGTCCTTGAGTATCGCCTGCAATTCCTCGGGCATACGCTGGCTCCCGGCCGCATACGAGACAGCATTCAGGTGATCAAACACAAAAAACGCGATCGAGAGGGCAAGGAAGGCCGTCAGCTTCTTCAAGCTCCACCTCCGGTTCGCCGGATTAAATCGTCTTCCGTTCACATTTGACAGACCGGAAGGAACTCTGCCCCTTCCGGTCTATTTCAGATGCCTTCGACAGGTGTATATCTACTTTTCTGTCGCCGCATCCACGGCTGTTTTTATGCTAGTTCCTGCCGTGGTCCGAGCCATGATTATGGCCCCCGTTGCTGTCATGGCGGTCATTGTCGTTATGGCCCCTGTTGCCGCTGTGGCGATCATTGTCGTTATGGCCCCTGTTGCCGCTGTGGCGGTCATTGTCGTTATGGCCCCCATTGCCGCTGTGGCGGTCGTTGCCGTTATGGCCCCCGTTGCCGCTGTGGCGGTCGTTGTCGTTATGGCCCCCGTTGCCGCTGTGGCGGTCATTGTCGTTATGGCCCCCATTGCTGTCGTGGCGGTCATTGCCGTTATGGCCCCCGTTGCCGCTGTGGCGGTCGTTGTCGTTATGGCCCCCGTTGCCGCTGTGGCGGTCATTGT
Source organism: Nitrospirota bacterium (assembly GCA_014874185.1). Taxonomy (GTDB): domain Bacteria; phylum Nitrospirota; class Thermodesulfovibrionia; order Thermodesulfovibrionales; family JdFR-88; genus JACWAF01. The sequence continues at coordinate 14,351 of JACWAF010000032.1, forward strand.
CATTATGGCCCCCGTTGCGGTCGTGGCGGTCGTTGTCATTATGGCCGCGGTCACGGTCATTGCTGTAATGCTTGTCAGAATTCTTGTGATCGTGTCCGTTTATCCCCGCCTGCGCAATCCCGTTGACGCCGAAAAGCAGCACTGCCGTCGCGGCAATTGCCAGAATGTTATATATCCTTCTCATTTGTTCCCTCCAATTTACCGTTGATTGCCTGGTGAGACCTTTCCCGCCTGTTTCCCTTCCGGACAGGAAACAGGTTTTCGGCGCGCCATAATTGGTTCCGATTAGACGCTTTTCAGCTTGCGCCTGGAAAAACCTGAGAGTTTACTCCGAATGAGACCTATAGGAAAAAACGGATGGCTGCTTAAGTTAATTTTTATCAAAATGTTCCCTGGCTGTCAAGTTGTTTTTTGGAGGTGGCAGCTCAATTCATCCCATGGCAGTTGTGATGCTTCTCCTTTTCTGAAACGGCAGGGGCCTCACTTTTGCAGATGGAACGGCACGCTGGTTGAGACAACGCCCTTTTTAAACAGCAGCACGCCTTTTATGAACAGTGCGGACTGGTTGTGCAGGAAGTGGTGCCACCACTTGGAGGGGACGAACTCCGGCAGCACAACCGTTATTATCCCTTCCGGGTATCTCTCCTTGATGCCCTCGATGTACTTCATCAGCGGCTCGATTATCGAGCGATAAGGGGTATCCAGCACGACCAGCGGCACGCCCATGCAGAAGCGGTCCCACTTGGCCCTGACCTTCTCCGTCTCAGCCGGGTTTATGTTTATATATATCGCGGCCACGTCGTCCGAGAGGGCCTTGGCGTATTTTATCGCTCCTATGGCCGCCTGCTGCATCCCTGAGACAGGCACTACAACCGAATGGTGCTTGAACGGGACCTCCTCCGTAATGCACTTTTCCAGGGACAGTTGCTCGGCCACGGAGACGTAATGGGCGTGGACCTTCCTTGTCAGGAGGACGAGGCTGGGGATGGCAAGCAGCACTATCCAGGCTCCGCGGGTGAACTTCTCGGCCGCGATTATCACGAGGACTACGGCGGTGACCACCATCCCCACTCCGTTTATTATCGCCCCCTTTTGCCATCCCTCGCCTTTTCTCGCAATCCAGCGCTTTACCATGCCGGCCTGCGAGAGGGTGAAGGCCGTAAAGACGCCCACCGCGTACAGCGGTATCAGGGCATGGGTGTCCCCCCTGAATATCACAAGCAGTATGGCCGAAAGGACGCCCAGAATTACTATCCCGTTTGAGAAGACCAGCTTGTCTCCCCGGTTGGCAAGCTGGCGGGGCAGGTAGCGGTCCCTGGCCATAATGGACGAGAGCCTCGGGAAATCCGCAAAGGAGGTGTTGGCGGCAAGCACCAGTATGAGGGTCGTGGAAAACTGGATTATGTAGTAAATTACGCCCTTTGAGAAGACGAACCTGGCAAGCTGGGACAATATGGTCTCGTTCTCTTTTGGCAGGATGCGGAAATAATCGGCCGAATAGGCTATGCCAAGAGTAAGGGCGCTCAGGATTATGGCCATCCAGGCCAGGGTAATGCCTGCGTTCCTTGCCTCCCTGGGCTTGAACGCGGGCACCCCGTTCGAGACCGCCTCGATCCCTGTCAGCGTGGCGCACCCGGAGGCAAACGCCTTAAGTATCAGGAAGAGGGGGACCGCCTGGTCCAGCACCGGGACAGCGGCCATATGCCTGACCGGGGGACGGGCGAAATGATAGGATTTCAGGAGGGCCTCCGCTATTAGAAGCGCCAGGCCCCCTACGAAGATATAAACGGGTACGGAGAAAAGTTTTCCCGATTCGCGCAGGCCCCTCAGGTTCACCAGCATTATGAAAACCGTGGCTATAAGGCACAGGAGCACGGTATGTGCGCTGAGGGCCGGGAATGCCGATGTGATCGCGGCTATCCCCGCCGAGATGCTGACGGTGACCGTCAGCACATAATCGATAAGGAGCGCCGCCCCGGCTATCAGCCCCGGGTAGGTGCCCAGGTTGTCCTTGGCCACTATATACGCCCCGCCACCCGAGGGATAGGCGTGTATGGTCTGGAAATAGGATGTGGCCACGATAGCTATCAGGGCCACGATGCCGATCACTATCGGCATCGTGTAATTCAGAAGCGCTATGCCGCCCCCGGCGGTAAGGGCCAGTATGACTTCCTCCGGGCCGTATGCCACGGAGGAGAGGGCGTCGGACGAAAACACGGCAAGCCCCATGAGCTTTGTAAGGCGTTCGTGACTTTCTCTGTAGGTCTCAAGAGGGGTCCCCAGAAGAAACCGTTTAATAGACATTCAATCCCTCCAAGGCAGGGCATGGCAAGGAGGAAACGGCTGGATTTCCCGTCCGCTGCCCTTCCAAAAGCCTACGAGGTTAGCTGCCGGGCTCGGGCTTGGAAGTGCCCTATCCAGGGGGCAAGGGACAAGGGACAAGCAACAAGCGGAAAAGAAGATAAAAACCAACCCGTTGCCGGTCCAGTGCCAGCCCCGCGGAATGCGCCCCGAATTACGGGTCCCCCGCATCCGCCCCTGGGTCAATGACCCGTAGGGCGGATTTCGGCTGAATCTGCCTCTATATTAATCCCATCGGGCATCGGATTGTCAAGAAGAGAAGAAATGGACTTCAAGATGGGGGGTTTCACTTGACTTGCCCGCTGAAGTATACTAGTTGACACCCGATTGTTCTGAAAGGAGAGTTCCCGAATGAAAGTCATTCTAAAAGAGGATATTAAAAATCTTGGCAGAATGGGCGATACAGTGAACGTGAAGGACGGCTATGCGAGGAACTTCCTCTTCCCGAAGGGGCTGGCGATGGAGGCCACCGAGCAGAACCGGAAAGCGGTCGAGCGGCTGAGGCGGGAGCACGCGATGCATGAGATAAAGGAGAAAGAGGACGCCCAGATAGTTAAAGACAAACTCTCCCAGGTCACGCTCACCTTCACGGCCAAGGCCGGCGAGGAAGGCAAGCTCTTCGGCTCTATAACCTCGATGAACATCGAAGAGGCATTGAAGGCCCAGGGGGTGGAGATAGACAGGAAGAAGATAACCCTGGAAGAGCCCATCAAGCGCCTTGGCGAGTATACGGTAACGATAAAGCTCCATCCCGAGGTAAGCGCGGAGATAAAGGTCAACGTAGTCCCCGAATAGGGGGGGTGAATGAGAAGCGAGCCTCAGAATATAAAGCTCCCGCCGCAGAACATAGAGGCGGAGCAGGCCGTGCTGGGCGCCATCCTCCTTCAGGGCGAGCCGATACTTAAAGCCATAGAGATTTTAAAGGAACAGGACTTCTACCGCGGCGTCCACCAGAAGATATACAGGGCCATGCTGGCCCTCTTCGAGGCGAGCGAGGCGATAGACATCGTGACGGTCTCCGAACAGCTGAAGCGCGTTGGGGATTACGACGCGGTTGGAGGGCTTGAGTACCTGAAGACCCTGGCGGATTCCACGCCGTCCGCGGCAAATGTCGCCTATCACTCGGAGATAGTCAAGGAGAGATCCATTCTCCGGGGGCTCCTCAATGCCACCACCGAGATAGCGGAGCAGATATATTCCTCAAGCGGGCTCAGGGCCGACGACATCCTGGATGAATCAGAGAAGAAGATATTCGAGATCGCACAGAACCGCATACGTTCTTCCTTCACCCCGATAAATATCGCGACCAAAGACGCTATCAAGATGATAGAGGGCCTCTACGAGAGGAAGGAAGCGATAACGGGCATACCATCCGGGTTCAAGGACCTCGATGAGTATACCGCCGGTTTCCAGAAAGGCGACCTGATAATACTTGGGGGCAGGCCTTCGGCCGGGAAGACCGCCTTCGGCCTGAACATAGCCCAGCACGTGGCGCTGGAGCTTAAAGAGCCCGTAGCGATATTCAGCCTGGAGATGTCCACGCGCCAGTTGATCATCAGGATGCTCTGCTCGGACTCGATGGTGGACGCAAGCTCGGTGCGCAGGGGCTACATAAAAAACAACTTCCACAAGCTCACCCGGTCGGCCGGGAGGCTGCACGAGGCGCCCGTCTGGATTGACGACACCTCCGGCATCTCGGCCCTTGAGATGCGCGCAAAGGCAAGGAGGCTGAAAAGGGAGCAGAAGGGCCGAGGGCTCTCGCTTATCCTGGTCGATTACCTCCAGTTGATGAAGGGAAGCGGCAACTACGAGCAGAGGGTGCAGGAGATATCCGAGATATCCCGCTCGCTGAAGTCCCTGGCAAAAGAACTTGATTTGCCCGTGCTTGCCTTGAGCCAGTTGAACCGTTCCGTCGAGCGGGAGAGAAGGAAACCCAACATGAGCGACCTCCGCGAGTCCGGCGCTATCGAACAGGACGCCGATGTGATACTCTTTTTATATAAGGACGACAAGGAAAAGGAAAAAGACAAGGAAAGGGCCGGCTTCCCCGGCGAAGAAGGCATAAGGAGAGCAGAGGTAGTACATTTGGACATCGCAAAACAGAGGAACGGCCCCACGGGCAGCCTGAAGCTCACGTTCCTTCCGCAGTACACCAAATTCACCGACCACTCGCCGGAAGACTACGTCTATCGGGAAGAAGAGGCGTTTTAAAATGGCCAAGGACTACTTCTCTTTTTTACAAAAAAGAGGGACAAATACGGCGGATTTCATCCGCCTTGGGGCAAGAGAAAAAACTCCTGTATTTTTTCCGCTTCAACGAAGCGGAAAAAATCAAAAAATTCTCTTTGCTTCTTTCTCTTACAAGAGAAAGAAGAAGCTTTTATTAACATGATAAGGCCGCCGGTCGTTGCGGGACAGTTCTATCCCGCGCGCAGGGAAGCCCTCGAAGCCGAACTGCGGGACTATACCGAACCCGGGCTGGAGAAGGAAAAGGCAATAGGCATTCTTTGCCCTCATGCGGGTTTCATGTACTCGGGCGCCGTGGCCGGGGCCGTTTACTCGCGGATCGAAATACCCCGGCAGGTCGTCCTCATCGGCCCCAACCATACGGGCTACGGCCCGGCGTTCTCCATAATGGCCGAGGGCGAGTGGCCGGTGCCGAACGCCAAATTCGAAATAGATGTCCTGCTTGCGGACAGGATTGCCTCGGAAATACCCCTCCTTGAGCGCGACCAGTCGGCCCATATGTTCGAGCACTCGCTGGAGGTTCAGCTGCCCTTCATAGCCTGGTTCAGCCAGGACGTGAAGATCGTGCCCATAGTGATAATGAACGCCAAACTGGGCGAACTGGAGGAGGCCGGAAAGGGCCTTGCCCGCGCGATAAAGTCATCGGTGAAAGGCGTCCTCATGGTGGCAAGCTCCGACATGAGCCACTACATCCCGGACGGGCTTGCCAGGGAGAAGGACGGGCTTGCGATAGAGCGGATACTGGCCCTGGACCCGGACGGGCTTTACAGCGTAATCCATGCCGAACGGATCACCATGTGCGGCTACATGCCCGCCGTGATGATGCTGTTTGCCGCTCGCGAGCTTGGGGCCAGAGAGGCCCGGCTTGTGAAATATGCCACCAGCGCCGAGGTGAGCGGAGACTTCCTTCAGGTCGTGGGCTACGCGGGAATCATCATAAAATAAGGTTCCTCAGATTTTTCCATGCATTCCCCTCTTTGGAAAAGAGGGGATAGGGGAGATTTTATCAATCATAAATTCTCATGCATTTCCCCCCCCTAGCCCAATCCCATCCTGCTTACCCATTTGCCATATCTCCGCCTGGCCCAGTCCAGCGGCACCTTCCCAGAGAGCATGATCCTCAATGTGCCGGGGTTGGCAAAGGTGCCAAGGTAAATATGGACCGGGATGGCGACCATAAAGAAGACGAAGAACAGATTATGTGCGAAATAGGACAGAAGCACCAGTCCCTTATTGCCGAGAAGCCAAATGGTGAATCCTGACGCGGACATGACCGCCCCCATGCCGAGCAGGACCAGATAATAGAGTTTCTGCCCGGTATTGAGCTTGTCCTGGGGCGGCAGCTCCTTTTTATTTCTGGACAGGTACCCGCCCCCCATCGAAAGCCATTTCATGTCGTCCGCGCTGAAACTGAGTGAGACCGGAAGATAGCTGAAGACGGTAAGAAAGAGTGAGACCGCAAACACCACCCCGGATATGTTGTGCCAGGCGCGCATCGGCGGGAACCCCCCGAAGAGGGCCGCAACCCCGTCCAGGTGAAATACAAAAGCAAAACCGCTCAGGGCAAGAACAAGGCAGCTTCCCGCGAGCATCCAATGGTTCACTATCTCGAAGGCCCCGGCCTTCTTCACCATTCTACTCATCTTTCTTTACCTCCTCCCCTTCCTCCTTGTGCGGGCCTATAACCAGGTAATGCAAGGCTGAGGCGGCCACTGTGGCGCCCAGGCCAAGATAGGCCAGGGACTTTATGCCGCTCCAGAAATGCACTTCCGCCGGAAAGGCCGGGTTTTGCAGCATCCCGTATACTTTCGGGGAATCCTTGAAGGCGTAAAGCACGCCCGTGCCGCCCAGATCGGCCTCGCCGTAAAGGTTCGAGTAACCGGCGGCGGAGGCCTCCGCGGCAAGCTTATCCCTGTCCCCGTATTTCAGGGCCCCGCTCGGGCAGGTCTTTACGCATGCGGGCGTCAGCCCGGCTTCGGTCCTGTCGTGGCATAGATGACATTTAGAGACTTTGTTGGCCTGATCGAATCTTATCAGGCCGTAAGGGCAGGCGGAGCCGCAGAGTTTGCAGCCTATGCACTTGCCCTTATCGAAGACGACCGCGCCGTTTTTGGCGCGGAAGAGGGCCCCGGAGGATGGGCATATCTTCATGCAGGCCGCATCCCCGCAGTGCATGCACCGCTGGCTAACGAAGAGCCACCGCTGGGCATCCTGAGCGGAGGGGACTTCCATGAACCTGATCCTGTTATAGTCCGCGCCGGTGAGGTCCGGGGGGTTTTCGAATGTCCCCCTGTTGACAGTCTTCACCGCGGGCAGCCCGTTCCATTCCTTGCAGGCGCTCTGGCAGCCCCTGCACCCGATGCACAGCTCGGGCGAAACCAGCAAGGCCATTCTAGCCATCTTCTTCAGCCTCCCCTATGCCTTCTGGACGTTGACCATGAAGGCCTTCGTCTCAGGTATCAGAGTATTGGCATCCCCGATGGTAGGTGTGAGCAGGTTAGAGCTGTCCCCCCCGCTTCCGTCCGTGGGATACTGCCAGCCGTAGCACCAGGGCAGTCCCACCTGATGCACCACCTTGCCCATGACCATAACGGGCCTGAACCTCTCCGTCACGATGGCAACGGCCCAGACCTTGCCGCGGGCGGAACTGACCGTCACCTTGTCGCCGCTTTTTATGTCCTTTTGCCCCGCAAGCTCCGTACTAAGCTCCACGAACTGCTGGGGCTGAAGCTCCATCTGCCAGGGCAGGTGCCGGGTCAGGACGCCCGTCTGCCAGTGCTCGGTCACCCTGTAAGTGGTGCCCACGATGGGGAACCTGGGGTCGGCGTTGGCGAAGACGTCTTCGGGCAGGCCGCCCTGTGCCGTGTAGAACATCCTGGCGGCGGGGTTTATCCTGACCTTCGCGGACATCGGATTGGCCTGAAGGGGGGATTCCAGGGGCTCGTAGTGCTCCGGGAAGGGCCCGTCCACAAGGCCGGGGCCAAAGATGGCCCCCATGCCGTCAGGCTTCATTATAAAAGGATACTTGCCGCCTTTGGCCGCCAACGGCGGGGCCGGCCCGTCCGGGACGTCGCCCTTCCACAGGCCGGGCTTGCCGGTAACTTTATCGATCGCGAGGGCCTCCCATTTTATAACGGCCCTTTTAGGGTCCCAGGGGCTGCCGTTCGGGTCCACCCCCGCCCGGTTGTAGAGTATCCTCCTGTTTACGGGCCATGCCCATGCCCAGCCCGCAAAGAGGCCTAGCCCGGTGGGGTCCTCCTTCGAGCGGCGGGCCATCATGTTTACGGCCTTTCCGTCTTTTTGCGTATAGCTCTGGCTGTAGATCCAGTTGCCGCAGGAGGTGCTGCCGTCCGCCTGAAGGGTCACGAAGGACGCGCAGAGAGCGCCTTTTTTGCCAAGCTGTTTTGGCGGGACCGCCTTTTTGTCCCAGACGTCTTCCAGGTAATAGCCGTTTATCTCCATGGCCACACGGCTGATGTCCACCTTCTCTATCTTCCCGTCCGGCCCCGGCGCGCCATAGTCCCAAGCCAGTTCCAGGATGGGAGCGGGGGACTTCCCACCTTCCTTGCGGTAAAGGCCCTTTACTCTGAAATAAAGCTCGTTCATTATCTCGGCGTCCGGCCTGGACTGGCCGATGGGTTCTATCGCCTTCCGCCTCCATTGGGCCAGGCGGCCGGAGTTTGTGATGCTGCCCTCTTTCTCCACGGAGGAACAGGCCGGAAGCAGGAAGACCTCCGTCTGGATATCGGCGGGGTTTACGCCGGGGCCCCTCCAGAAAGAGCCCGTCTCGTTGTCGAAGAGGTTTACGTTGACCATCCATTCGAGCTTCGCCAGCCCCTTGCGCACCTTGTTGGAGTTTGCGCCCGAGCAGGCCGGGTTCTGCCCCCAGGCGAAGAACCCCTCGTACCTGCCCTTTATCATGTTGTCGAAGATCATCAGCCAGGAGGCGTTCATGCCCTCGTCCAGCTTGGGCAGCCAGGCATAGCAGAAGTCGTTCTCCTTCTTCGCGTGCGCCCCGTAGATGGCCTTCAGGTAGCTCACCATGTACTTGGGCTTGTTGCTCCACCAGTTCACGCTCTTTGCGTCCTTGCTCTTCGGGGTGTTCTTGTCGTTGTACGCGGCGAGGTCGGCCATGCTGGCCGTGGGCACGGAGAGATATCCCGGAAGCGAGTTGAAGAGCAGCCCGTGATCGGTGGAACCCTGCACGTTGGACTCCCCCCTCAGGGCGTTTATGCCGCCGCCCGCGATCCCGACATTGCCAAGAAGTAGCTGGATTATGCTCATGGCCCTTATGTTCTGGGTGCCTACCGTATGCTGTGTCCAGCCCATCGCGTAAAGTTCCGTGCCCGCCCGGCCGGGCCTGCCCGTTGAGGCATAGGCCTGGTAGACCGCGGCAAGCTTGTCAGCGGGTGTTCCCGTGATGGCGGAGACGCGCTCCAGTGAATAGCGGGAATATTGCTGCTTCATGAGCTGGAATACGCTATGCGGGTCCCTCAGAGAGGGGTCTTTCCTGGGCACCCCGGCCGCCTCGTCCATCTGGAACGACCAGGTCTTCTTGTCATACTGCCTTGCCTTTTCGTTGTAGCCGGAGAAGAGGCCCTCAAGCTGGCCGGGGCCCTTGAACTCCGGGTTCACCAGGTAGCTGGCGTTGGTATAGTTTACGACGTATTCCCTGAAATATAGCCCTTTTTGAAGGATGTAATTTATCAGGCCCCCCAGGAAGGCAATGTCCGTGCCGGGGCGGATAGGCGCGTAGAGGTCGGCCTTGGAGGCTGTCTTGGTGAACCGGGGGTCCACCACGACGAGCTTCGCCCCGCGCTCCCTCGCCCGCGCTATCCACTTCATTGCTATGGGATGGTTTTCGGCCGGGTTGGCCCCCATCACCAGGATTACGTCAGCGTTCCTGAAGTCTATCCAGTGGTTTGTCATCGCGCCGCGTCCGAACGACTCTGCCAGAGCCGCTACAGTGGCGCTGTGTCAAATCCGGGCCTGGTGCTCTATTGCCGCAATGCCCCAGGAGCGCATGAGCTTCTGGAGCATGTAGCATTCCTCGTTGTCCAGGGCGGCGCTGCCCACATGGGCGATGCCGTCCGTGCGGTTTACGACAAATTCCTTTTCGACCCCGGCCTCTTTGCCGCCGGGGCCTTTCTCTTTGACCTTGGATTTTGATTTGACCTTGAAAGTCCTGTCGCGGGTGTCCTTTACGCGGCGGGCTATCTGGTCCAGGGCCCAGTCCCAGTCCACCTCTTTCCAATCGGAGGCTCCGGGTGCGCGATAAAGCGGCCTGGTGAGCCTCTGGGGATTGTTTACGAGCTGGACCAGAGAGGCCCCCTTGGAGCACAGGGCGCCCTCATTTATCGGGTGCTCCGGGTCGCCCTCGATATTGATTACCTTGCCGCCCTTTTCATAGACGGTGATCCCGCAGCCAACAGAGCAGTACGGACAGATTGAAGCGGTCTGCCTGGCCCCCTTGATATCCAGTTCGGCCGCTTTTGCCTCATCAGGCAAAATGGCCGGCGCCAGCCCGCCAAGCAGGGCCGAACCGGCCGAGAGCTTCATGAAATCCCTTCGCGACAGATCCATGGAAAAACCTCCCCCAAAAAAACGGTTGCCGTTTTTAAAAGAACCTTTACGAACCAAAGTACAAAAACACTTTAATTGAATGGATGCCGAAAGTCAAATCATCCCGTGAAATTGCGCTGCTACGCCCGGCTGATTCGCAGCACGGGCTTAATGGCGCGGCCGTGCCTCATCGCGGATGGCCCGGTTGATTTCCCTGAAGCCGTAGAACTTCACGAGGCGGTCAAAGGGGAACTGCCCTGCCTGATATTTCTCTATCAGCCTGGGGATAAAGCGCTGTGGTACGGCATCGCTATATCGGTATGGCAGATGCCGCTGGCGGCGATGCGCACCAGGACCTCGTCGTCCCGCGGGCCTTCGAGTTCGAGCGGTTCGATCCTCAAGGGCCCTCCCTTCCTGCGCAGAACGGCCGCCTCTATCCTGTGCACCTGTACGCCTGAAGGCAATGTATGTCCCCGTCCTTTCCAGGGCCTGCGGGTCCCCTCTAGTTATAAACCCCGTCCAGTGTCTTCCAGAGGCCGCCCTTTGCCTCCCAGGTAACGCTTACGCCGGTCTCGCGCATTATCCTGTCCTCCATCGGCCAGGGCCAGAGAGGGGTCTTCGTGAGCACGCCGTTTTCGTACCTGTACAGTACGGAGGCGCCCACCTGCCCGCCGTCCTTTCCAGACTTTTTTAAAGGAGAGTTGCCGGGGACGAAAAGGTATCCGCCCCTGCCGTATCTGGCCGTATCGAAGCGGGGGCTCTCTTTTATGTCCCTCCTGCCTTTTGCAAGCATGCCGGCATAAGGCCGTTTCAGTTTATAGAACGCGTTGTTTTCGCTTTTGAAGCCCCGTATGCGCCCCCCTGACGAGATGGAGAACCCCGACTGACCGGACAGGAGGATGGAGTTTTTCACATATCCTTTTATGGCGAAGTCCGGCTCCTTGGGCTCGTACGGGTCCTCGGCAAGCCCGTAGAGCATATCGGAGCCCACGATGGTCATCCTGTCCACCTTCAGGTCCGCGTCCCCTTTCTGCAGAAATCCATACCGGTTGTCAATGGAGACATTGTCCACAAAGCGGTTGCCGTAAATGCGGTATTTGACGCTGCTGTCTATATAGGCCCAGAAGTTCAGGCCGTAGATGACGTTCCCGAAGAACTTGTTGTAATTTGCCGAGGGGTTATAGTAATTGGCCCATATGGCCGCGCCCTGCACCTCGTCCGTAACGGAGGGGTCCATGGTGCCGATGCAGTTTTCCACGATGGAGTGGTTGCTGCCGTAAATCTGCATGAAGCCGTTCGGGCCGCCCCCGCCCGAGTGGCCCTGCCATCTGCCCCAGCACCTCCTGAGGGTGGAGCGCTCCGAGGACATGATGTTGTACATCTGCCTCCCGGAGCCCGAGGCCGCGCAGTCCTCCAGGAGCACGTCATTGGTCATGTTCACGCTGAATACATGTTGGTTTCCGGATCCGGCGTTATAGCCCGAAACCCTTCGAAGCCTTATCCGGTCCGCGCCGTAGATGTAAAACACCTCGCCGGAGGAATTCCTGCACTGGATGCCGCTTACCTCTATGTCGTGCCTCGGGGCGGAATCGGGGGTGCCGTAAATCCGGCAGGCCGGTCGGACGTTCTGCCCGTCTATTACCGCGCCGCCGTCGTTTTCCGCCCTGACGGAAACCGGGGCGGACGGGGTGCCGGAAGCCGTGATATCAAGGGTCTGGTAATAGGTGCCGTCCTTTAATATCAAGGTGTCCCCCGGGCCCAGCATCCCCATGGCCTTTTGAAATGTGACAAGGGGCAGTCCGCTGGAGCCGTCGTTCGAGTCGCTCCCGGAGGGCGAGACGTAAAGCTCCCGCGCAGGCGCACCCGCCGGGAAAATCCAGGCCGTCAGGACGAAAAAGCACACCGCCAACAGGGTCAGTCTCATTTCCCCCCCCGCTTAAAAAAAAATTTTTACAACTCAAAGCATATAGAAAAAAGCAGGCGTTTCAAACAAAAAAGCCTTATGGTACAGTTTGAATTTCCTCCTCCTGTTTTATGCTTGACCGCTTTGGTATAATAGGATCATGGAAAAGAAGAAACAACCTACCGATGTTAATCAGCCTGCCAAGTCTATTGTTGACCAAGTTACAGCGGAACCAGAAAGCCCGAAACCCGAAAAGAACCCTGCCGCCGTTGCTCTAGGTAGGTTAGGGGGATTAAAAGGCGGGAAGGCACGAGCGGAAAAGCTTACGGCTGAAAAGCGTAAGAAGATAGCGCAAAAGGCCGCACAATCCCGCTGGAAGAAGAGTAAAAGTTAAACGCCCTCCACACTATGTGCCCCGGTTAGCAATCCTTTGCGTAGTGTGCCAACCTCCTGTTTTAAAGGTATTTTATAAAGCGTGTGATGTAATTAATATCAATATTATTTCTCCATGCATTTTTAAGTCACACCATATATACTCAATTATCACTTGAGGAGGTGTGATAATGGGCGTTCGGGACAAGTTCGAAAAAAGACTTCGAGAGAAGGAGCAGGAGATCGCAGAGCTTGAAAATAAAATTCGTGAAGCGCGGATTTACGTGCAGGCGCTTCAAGATTCAATGAGGTTCCTACCCAAAGAGGAAAGCGGCGGCGTTGAAAAGCCTACTTTTAGACACGGGAGCATTACTCAAAAAACTTACGAGGTTCTAAAAGGCTCTAATAAACCGATGCACTCAAAAGAAATCTTAAGTGCGCTTGATTTGGAAATAAATAGGCACAATCTTTCTACACTCCGGGGTTCAATTGGCGCTTATATTCGAGAGGGGAAAATATTTTTTAGCCCATCCCCGGGAACAATCGGGCTTATAGGGGTGCCTTACAGCCAAACTGAAGAATCTAAAAAGAAAGAGGAATGCAACATGATGAGTAAATAAAAAAGGCGGGAATTGCGAGTTCCCGTTTACAGATTATGCATATTCACATGCAGGATTTTTTCTGTAACACATTTGTTCAAGCAATACTGCTACCAATTTTTTGCCACTTTGTGGTGTAACGGAAGAAATTGCATCTATAATATCAATATATGAATGATGTGACAGTTCTATTCTGTTTGCTAATGTAAATTCACCATCGGAACGATGTATCTTAGCGCCATGCAAAGAATCTATGGCAATCTCTAAGGCAAAAATAGCATTTTGATGGTTTTCTATTTTTTTGAATTTTTCTATAGGCAACGGAGACAATATTGGTTTTTCAGCAACAAAATAAGCAACAAATGCTGCAAGTTTCTTAAATGGGCTAGCTTTTGCAACAGAATAATCACCATCAAATACAGCACCATTGATAATCCCGCTTATGCGTCGCGTATCGATATTAAGATCCCTTACGCCAATAGTCTTAGAAAAGTCGTTTATAAATCTCAAGACATTCAGGAGGTCGGTGTGAGGATCTATAAAAATCACTTCTAATTAATTCGCCGTTTCAGTATTGAAAAGAACATTAAAGCGCTCACCTGCCCTGATGGCACGATCTTTAACGTCGTCGAGGTCCGTTGGCCGATATGGCTCGCCGCTAGCATTTTCCTGCGCATACTTGTTTTCTTTTCCAGTTTCTTTTCTGGCTCTCACGGGCTGATTATCCCCTGCGATATCACTGGCAGCCTGCACCAGATTATCAAATACTATAAAATCATCTTCTCTAGGCTCCGCCATTTTAACCCTCACCTTATTTAAAGGTTATTATCAATAATAATCGCCATAATAGCAGAGAAGTTCTTTGATGTCAAGATAAAAAACTCTCCACCCTGCTATTCCTATTTCGGGATAAGAGATTTCTTCTTTTAATCATAGCGGTTGGAATAGGGTTGTCAATCTGCGCCGCTCATTATCAACAGGATTTATTTTAATTCACGCAAACGATAAATATTACGGTGATCTTCTTCGGGGTCCTGCTCGTATGCTATTTTAGTATAGTCGCAAGGCTTAAAAACAATCCAAACTGAGACACTACCAAAAAAGCCTTATGGTTGCATAAACCCCGTTTTCTTCCTAAAATGTATAACAAACCGTCTCAGCCTGCAAAAATTTCTTTCATTTTTTAACAAAATTTTTTATTATTTACCTGCAAGGTTTGTAGCAGGATCTTTTATCAACGGCTTTTTAAGAAAGGAGCTGGTTTGGCAGAGCACGATCCGGGTCCGGGGAAGGTTGTAAAGCCGCTTTTTTCAGCCATCGTCCTCCTTCTTCTGCTTCTTGTTTCCTCCGGTGCGCAGGCGGTCGATGTCTCGGCAAAGGCCGCGGTCGTAATGGATTCGCAGACCGGGCGGATACTCTATGCCAAAAACCCGGAGCTGAAGCTCCTGCCGGCAAGCACTACAAAGCTGGTTACGGCGATGGTGACGCTGGACCATCTTAACCCGGAAAGCGTTGTGGTCGTAAGCAGGCATGCCGCCGAGACGCCTTCCATCAGCCCGCACCTGAGGCCCGGCCAGAAGGTGCTCGTCAAGGACCTGCTTTATTTCGCCCTCATGCGCTCGATAAACGGCGCGGCGGTGGCCCTTGCGGAGGCTACCGCAGGTTCCGAGCAGGCCTTTGCCGGCCTGATGAACCAGAAAGCGGCCCAGATAGGCACAGAGAATACAAGGTTTGTAAACGCCTCGGGCCTGCCCGCCCCTGGCCAGTACATCACAGCGCACGACCTTGCACGGATAATGAAAGCCTCCCTCGGTTACCCGGTGATCAGACGGATAATAAGCACCCGGGAGAAGGTCGTGGACGCCGGCGGCAGAAGCTATTACCTGAGGAATACCAATAAGCTCCTCTGGACCGATGGCGAAGTAATAGGCGGCAAGACGGGCTATACCAGGGCCGCGCACCATTGCCTCACCTTCGCCGCTGAAAAAAACAATACCATCTACGTCGGGGCCCTTCTGGGCGAGCCTTACAGGGACAAGCTCTGGCCGAATGCCGAAAGCCTGCTCGCAAAAAGCTATCAGGTGAGCGCCGGCACGTCAGAGCCGGAAATATACGTAAACGATACAAACGATAGGCCCGTAGTGCTTGCCTCTTATGTCAGGCACCACCGTGCCAGAAGGGTACTGCACCGGCCGGGAAAGCTAAGGCGCCGGTATCACCATATTGTAAGGCATAATATTGTAAGGCATAGACCTCACCGCGTCATGACAGCCTCCGCCAGGAAGTACAAAAGGGTCGCCTTGCATGTCAGGCATCACCGCCACATCAAAAAGCCCAGGCATTTCATGGCCAGGCGGCTGCACAAAAAGCGCAGGCGCGTCCAGGTGGCCAGGAACGATGCGGCGCATAACCTCTAAGGCGCTGGCCTGAACGCTTCCCGGGCCGTTTGCAGCCGTAAAATTACCACCATTCAAGGGCCTCTATCAGGCACACAGCCCGGCTTGCGCGCTCCACTTTCTCTATGAAGAGCTTTCTGCCGCCAAAGAGCGGGCTGTCTATCTGCACCGTATCTCCCGGATCGAGGTCAAAGTGCTCCCAGAAGACCGGAAATACTGCCGTTATGTGCAGCTCTTTCCTTTCCAGGAGGATATGGTCCAGCACGCTCTGGGCCGTGGCGGTGTCCCTCACGCATTCAAAATCCAGTGTCCTTGAAAGCTCGCCATATTTGGCTATGGAAGCGGGATCGCTGGCGGAGAGCGTCTGCAGCCATGGGGACCTGGTGCCGGGGACCGTGTAGGCGCTGCCGAACCTGAGGATAATCGAGTTCATCATCTCCTGGATGTCGCGCTTCCTGAAGACGAACCCGCCGGCCCCCTTCGCAAGCTCCCCGCCGGAGATCGTCTTCACCGGGGCGGGCGAGGCGTCGGGCACAGCGGTCAAACGCCAGAGGCCCCCCGTGCAGCTGAGCGCGGACCTGCACTCGAATGCCGCTTCCTGAAGGAATTCCCAGGGGCTTATCTCCCGGTTTATAGAGAAGGCCAGCTTGTAGCCGGCCGGGACATAGCCTGCATAAGCGGCGCCGGCCTGCGAGAAAGAGGCAAGGTCGATGTCCGCGCCGGCAAAGATGCTCCGGGTCTTCAGGAAATGCCTTATCACGTGGTCCGGGCGCTCGATCACGGTGCCCTGTCCCCCGTAGGAGCCGTCCGGGTCCTTGTATCCGCTCACCACCGCGTGGAACCGGTCTATGAACCTCGTGGCGGCAAGCCCGCCCGTCTTGCTCACGCCTGACAGGGCGCTGCCGGTCGAGTCGGATTCTATCTCCAGCCAGACCTCGAATATCTGGCAGGTCACGACGTGGCTGTCCGAGGAGAAACTTATCACCGCGCTGGCGGGCACCGACGAACCGATCGTCACATCGAATTTCTGGGTGGTGCGGCTTGAATCCCCCACCTGGTAATAGTAGAGCGTATTCTGGACGGAGTTGGCCGATGCCTTTACGTACTCGTTCACGCCTGGGTAATTGAGCTCGACATGATGAGAAACGCAGAGGTAGACACGCGCGGCCTGCGGGCCTGTGTAGGCCGGGAAATTTACCGTGACCGAGCCCGAATAAAGCCCAACGCTGGATGTGACCGCCTTCAGGTAAGTGGAATCAGACTGGTCTATGACGTTGGAATCCGTTCCGCTCCACGTCACGTTGCCCAGAGAGTTATGAGAGGCGCTGGCCGGCCTGTATACCTTGGTAGTGGAAGATCCATGGGTATGGCTGGCTTCGGCCAGCCCGATATTGTCTTTCACCGGCTTGAGTCCCACCTGCCTTGTGGCGCGCAGCTTCTGCTTTCCGCCTTCAAGGACGGAGGTCACCCCGGATGTGACCCTCAGGAGATGCCCGTCGAGTTCGGCGAATATGTCGCCCACGGACTGAAGCTCATGCCCGGCAAGGAGCGAATCGTATCGGGAGCGCTTCTCGCCCGTGTCTGCCCCGGCCCTGTGCGGGCTGGCAGCCGTGGCGTTCGCCCCGCGCACGCAGCCGGAGACCATGTTTCCATTCTTGAAGGCGTAGTTTATCTCCTCGTCATCCACGATCAGCGTGCCTGAGGCGGGGAAGCGCGAGGCGTCCGACAGCTCGATGGAGGTGACCAGTGCGTCTATGTCCGCCACCAGTGTGGTCTTTGCGCCCCAGTCTATGCGCAGCGCCGGCACCAGGATATCGGAGCCGTATATGACCGGCTCTGTCTTTCCCAGGTCCTCGCAGGCGTTCGGATAGTCCGAGAGGTTTATCACCCCCTGCCTCCAGAAGCTCTCCATCGCAAACGGCATGGAGACCGCTTCGCACGTGAACTCCGAAAGCCCTATCTCCCGCACCGCTGTTATTATGCCCTTGAAGAGGACTACGCTGTCCGACGCCGAACCCGAGTCATCCATGTAAGCCTCTTTTATTACGCAGCCCGCACCCTCGAAGGGGTAGGTGTCCCCTATCCCGGCCAGGTAATTGTAAGTCTTGAATTCATCATTCAGCAGGATGATCTGCACCGGGGAGGCGGGGATTTTCCGCGTGCTCCTTCCGGCCTGGTTCGATATCCCGGAGAGGTCTTTCAGATATGCCTCGTACAACTGTCCGCCTGCGGAGATGTTGCGTTCGGAGAGATAAAGCGTGGGGCCGGAGTTGCCCAGCGTGATCTCCACCAGATAGACCGGCTCCAGATAAGGGCGCGAGCGCGCCTCGCCGATGTTCATCCAAGCACCTCGACGAAATCGAATTTATATGAATAGCTTGAATAGGCGTCCTCGATGAGCGCCAGCGGCGACCTGAGCCGCCCATAAATCCAGTTGCCCTCGTGGTCATAAAGCCAGAATGGCTTGGCCCCCTGCCACGCGGAATTCAGGCCGAGTATGTCCGCCTTCTGCGCTTCCCCCGCATCCTTCATGTTATAGACCCTCTGGCGCTTCGGGCCGCCGCATATGAGGGACCTGTCAAGGCCGGATACGGTCTCGCCCGCAATTACATTGAAAACGTCCTCGAACGGCCCGCCCGGCCGGGCCGGAAGTTTCTGCCACTCGTGCGTCTCCGTTAGAAAGAGTTCCGGCATCTGCGGGACCACGGCAGGGTTTGTGATTGTGAACTTCCAGAAGCGGGAGGCGCGGGCCGTCCAGGATTTCTCGATAAGCCCATCTCCCATTTGGGTAAACTGGGGCGTAATATTTGTATATGAGATGTCGTCATCCGAATACTGGATGTCCATAAGCATCCCGTCCAGGTTGTGCCCCGCGGGGATGAGCAGCCTGTCCGCGGCGCCGATAAGGTTGGGGCCCTGATCTATCTTTATTGATAATGTGGACGCGGTCTGCGCCTTGAAGGGTTTGCCTATGTCGCGGTCATACAGCCTGTAAAGGGGAAAAGCGGGGTCTTCCGCCCCGGCCGCCAGCGTGACCGTGGAGGTCTCCAGGATGTTCTTGAAGCAGTGTTTCATAATAGCGTCCTCTTTTTCAACTCCCCTTTAATTCCCCCTTAATTAAGGGGGAACGGAGGGGGGGGTTATGGTTTGGCTCTTTAGAAATTTCCGTGGGTCTTATCCCCCCTCTTAAGGTAAGAGGGGGCAAGGGGGAGTTAACCCCTCCTAACCTCCCCTTTAGCAAAGGGGAGGGATAAGACACTGCTTCCACGCAATCCCCGGAAGAACCTTGATTTATTCCTCTTACCCCAGAACATTCGCAGCCCTGCGGTTTACCACGTCTATCTGGAACGGCTTTACCGTATTCATCCCTGGCGGGGCGGTGTCCACGGCAAGACAGTCGAACTCCACCGTGGTCTGAAGAATCCCCTCCCTGGCGGATGTCTTCACATCGGAGGCTGCCAGGTTCGGGAAACTCAGTTTGAAACTTCTCCTTACAGGGCTCCCTATCGCCGTGCCCGTAAAGGTCATGTCCAGTTTTTTTGCCGCACCTTGTTCCCAGTCATTGAAATAGCCCTCCTCCACGCTTGAATATCGCGGGAATAGGAGTTTCAGCTTTATCTCCGGGTCTCCCGTTTGGGAGGGCTCGTCAATCTGGTCCGACGCGCTCCCCACCCCGCGCACCCCTTCCATCCGCCGCATGAACGAGAAGGAAAACCCGGATGGAAATATCGCATCGATATCCGCCAGCGCAGGCCCGTCCTGCGCGTTCATTCGGAATGCGCCCTGTGAGAAGAGCACCCGGTTCGCTATCTCAAACCAGGTCACGTTATTAAAAGAAGCGGCCGTATTCACTGCCGAATCCGTGTTTATCCGGTCGGCCAGGATATGAAAACCGATCCTCAAGGGCGCGCCCGCCACGCCCCCAATATCGAAGCCGGTAATCTTTGCGCTGGTCACCTCGTCTATATTGACCGCGTTCTGAAGGCATATTGTGGCAAAAAGCCCGTCCGTGCCCTCCTGCGGAATGAACGACTGCGCGTATGCGGAGGCGTCGCCCTGCTTCACCGGAGCGCCCGCCGTCCCGCCCACGGCAAGGGCCAGAAGAATATCCAGCGAGTCGTACCGGAGAAACGCGGGAAGTACCCCGCCGCAGTTTAACGCTCCGTTTGAGCGGGTCTTCTGGAAGAGTGCGCCCAGGGCGTCTTCGGGTGCGCCTTTGATAGACCTCTCTATGGAATTTGGGAGAGCCAATATCCCGTCCTCCACCCCGCACAAGGCCGCAGTACCCCAGGCTGACGCCCTCTTTACGGCCGCTTTGATTTCCAGTGCTGATGCTCGCATGAAAGGACTCCTTTATAAATGGTCTCAAAATAGAATTGACATTAGTCATGAAATCTCCCCTATCCCCTCTTTTCCAAAGAGGGGGACCAAAACAGAGGCGCTCCTTAGAGGGGGACCCAAAACAGAGGCGCTCCTTAGAGGGGGACCCAAAACAGAGGCGCTCCTTAGAGGGGGACCAAAACAGAGGCGCTCCTTCATGGGTTCCTCCCTTTGGCAAAGGGAGGTTAGGAGGGATTTTTCGAAAAATTATGTTCATACTATGAGACCATTATTAAGATGAGCGCTTTATAAATTGTCATTCCTGCAACCTGGCACTCAGGATCCGGGCGTCGGGAACCCACCCCAGTCCCCTCCCCCGGAGGGGATAAAGGGGTGGGTAGATTCCGGACAAGCCGGAATGACAAAACGGCCAAAAGACATTTCAAAGTCAAGAGTAGATGTCCTCTATGACCAATATCTGCGACCCCCCGGCCGGAGTGAGCGTTGTCCTTGCGCCCGAAGGATCGAACATCGAGACCTCATAAACCCCGGTGAAGACCGCCCCCGTATCCGCAGCCGAGAGCGTTATGGAGAACTTCCCGTTCACGGCATCGTCCACCACGCCCGCGACCGGGCCGATCACGGCTGCCGCGTCTTCCTTCTTCTCCCGCGCGGTGAACTTGAAGCCCATGCCGGTTATGTCTTTGGGCTGGCCGTTCCCGGTCAGCTGGTATTTGAGGGTGACCGTGTCCCCCTTCACGATCTTAAGCGCGTTCATTGCTGTATCACCTCGCTTTGGGATGTCTCATTTACTGCGGAGACGGACAAGACATCCGACACATCAATTCCCATGATCTCGACAGCCTCAACCTGAGGCGTTACATCCAATGCCTCGCGGCCCCCGGTCTCGACTGTAATGAGGGGCAGGCTGAATGTGGTCCCTCCACCCGTCCCGTAGCCCTTCGTGATTATGCTCATGCCGGTGTCCTCGATATGTATGCCGGGCAGGGCCCCGATGCCGCGCCCAGGTTGAATTTTTTGAGGACGGCAACGCCGTCCTCGCGGTAGAGGGTGAGCGTGCCCGCCGCTGCGTCCAGCACCCATCTGCCGAATGCCTCGTCCGTGAGATCGCTTAAAAGCCCATGCAGGCCCTCATCCACCAGCTTGCCGCCCTTTACAAGCCCCTCGAATATGCCGTTCCGGACCAAGGAACCGGACTGGCAGCGCGCGACCACCTGGTAATAGCCGTCCTGCCAAAGGGACTCGTCAACTAACGTTTCGTACATGCCCGGAAGGAAGGCCCCATCCACTTCGGCCATGTTGGAAGAGACATTCGCCCACCCGGAAGGCTTGAAGGCAAGGTCGCTCCAGTCCAGGAGGAAGCCGTCCGATGCGCGCCGTAGCTTCAGGGCAATAGCCGAAGCGGCCCCTGTGACCGGATTGTTCGAGTCGTCAAAGATGCTCCATAACAGCTCCATCAGCTCACCCCCAGTTTCTTTAGTATCAGTGCCAGCATCTCCCTCAATTCGGCATCGGAGAGCTTTTGCTTTCCGTTCAGTTCACAAAGCCTTTTCTTTACCGGGCACTGCGCCACATTAACCTTGCTCATCCATCTCCTCCCAGCCGTCCCTCTGATGAAGCTCCCATCCGTTTGCGCCCTGCGTGAGAAAATATTTCCCCTGACCGCTTGCGTCCTTCCTGCCCTGCACCTTATATAAATCCAGGCAGATGCCCTTGTTGTCCGGCAGAAGCTCGTCTACCAAAAACTCGGCAAGCGGGATATTCGTCTTGTGATCGAACATGAACCAGTCACGGTCAGGCACCGTGTAAAAGACCTCGCCGTCATCCGGATTGAATAGAACTCTCATCCGTCCTCCTAGTCGATATAGCCGTAAGTGGCCGCATTCGCGCTTTCGTCCGTGGTGTTGCCCGAATACTGGTTTGTAGAGGTGAACGTTATCGAGCTTTGGAATTCGGCATACAATCCGTTTCCCTGGTTGAAGTTCCTTATCCTCGGGTACCCCCAGGCCGCGGCCGTCCAGAGGCTTATGGATGTCTTGTCGCTTGCGTAGAGCCCGGTCGTCCACCTGTAAACGCCGGAGTCAAAGACGCAGCCCGCGCGCACGAAAAGGCCGCAGCTCATCGTGGCCCGAAGGTTGGGGGTGGAGTCCTTTCCGTTTACCACCTTCGTCCTCTCGAATGCCGCCGTAGAGCCCTTCTCAAGGTAGACAACCGGGTTCACCGCCGACTGGCCCATATAAGATATTTGCACGAAGATGCTCGACTGGTCTGAAAGGCTTACCTTTCCCGTGAGCTTGCAGACTGCGGGCGTGGCCTGCGCGTTCGTGAGGTTCAGGGCCGTTCCGCTTGCAGTGCTGTTCAAAAAGATAAAGTTCAGATTTACGCCCCTCTGCCCGGGGTTTATGGACAGCGGAGTCCCTGAGTTCTGTATCACTGTGCCCCAGTCGTAAACGGTATAAGCGCCCGCTGGAACGGAATCGAATGTGCCCACGATCGCCAGCTTGTCCGCCGTATTCCAGTCGATTATCCGGTAGGCCCCGTTTACATATAAAATCCTGTTCGCGTACGCGCCCTGCACCACCTGGTCGGCATCCGCTGCAAGGTGGGCGTATTGGAGCGCGCCGTTTACGGTAAGCTGCGTGCCGGACGGGATGGAGAGTATATGGCGCACCTCTTCCCTGGGCCCGCCGGGGTTGATCACCACCTGGCCGCCAACGGTGAAACTGGCCGTGCCGGCCACGTTCAGGGCCGTGCCGCCCGCGGCGGAATCGGCATTCACGCTGGAGGAGGCCGTAACGGGAAAGGCCCCGGCGTTTGCAATAGAGCCCTGTGTCGCGCCCGTGCCCTGCACCGCCGAAGTGAGAGTGCCCGCCGCAAGCTGAGTAAGCCCGCCGTTTATTGAAAGGCTATACGCCCCTGTAAAGGACTTGCCCTGTATGGTGACCGCCTCGCTGTAAGCGCCCGCGGCAAGGTCCACGGTGATGTTGCCGGAGTTCATGGGAGGAATCTGGTTAATGGCGAACTGCACCGTGCGGAAGGCGTCCGCTCCAGAGCCAAAGCCCTTGTTCTGGTCATCCGTCCCAAGCGCCCCGTCCACATAGATGGTCATCTGGATAAAGGAAAATATCGGCACCCAGGCATGGCCGTTATATTGAAAAAGTATCTGCCGTCCGGCGGGAGTGTGCAGGAACCACTGGCCCAGTGCGGGCGATGAAGGAAGGGCGGGCCCGTTGTCGCATGAAAGGGCCACTGCCCTGAACCCGTTCAAGTTCAAATCCCCGTTCAGGCTGAGGCCCGAAAAATTAGGCGTTGCGCCTGCGCCAAGGGCCTGCGGCGCGGGCTGTTCTATCGTATCAATCAGCGGCATATGTCCTGTCGAACCTCGTCTGAAAATCTATAGTGTAGACGGCGTAAGCGCCAGAAAGCTCCACAATCGAAATCCTCTTCGGAGCAAGCTTCTCCATATCCAGGCCCAGGTCCTGATTGGCAAACGCGGTGAGCAGGTCTTCTATCATCCTGTAGGCCCCGTACTCTGTGGAGTTGGCCTGCCCGCGCCCGGCAAGATTTTTGGCGGCCGCGTAAACCGTGAACCCGAGCGTCTCCTGCAAGGTGAGATTATCCAGCTTCTCGAACTCCGAGCCGCCATACGCGATGAATACCGCCGGGAAGCCCGTTGCAAGCGTCTTCAGGCTCTCCTTCATCTGCCCGCTCGACATGAATACGGGGCTAAAGCCCCCCGGGGCCTGCACCGCCTTCAGATACGGCATCGCCGTCTTCAGCTTTTCGGCGATCTTCTTTTCTATGTCCTCGAACCTCATCGGGCCTCCTTCAGACGATCTCTATCCCGATCCCGCCGGGCGGCGTAAGCGTTATCTCCGCGCCATCTCCGCTTCGCATGAATACCTCGTAAATCCCCTTTAAAGGGTCCTCCGTGTCCAGAACGGTGAAAAAGAACCTGCCCTTCTTCTCATCCTCTATTACGCCTTCAACGGGCCGGAATCCCGCTTTAAGCGGGACTTTGGCAGGGCCTTTGGTCTTTACCCGGAAGCTGAAATTTTTCCCCCTTATATTGACGGGGCTTCCGTTTTCAGTGAGTTGATAACGCAAAAGGACCTTCTCGCCTCTTCGGATATTGAGGGGCTCCACTCAGAATTCCTCCATGCCTTCCATAGTCAGGATCCTGTTATTCACGTCCGAATTGGTGGCGGGCTTCCCTCCCGCTGTCTGGATCCCAAGCGAAAGCGCGCCAGCCCCGATGGCCTCCAGTTTCTGGACCGCCTCTTTTCTCCTTTCGGCAAGCGTGTCGGGCAGTACGTCCGCCTTTCTCTCGAAGAGGCTGCAGATGGCAAGCTCCGCCGAAAGCTCCTGTATCAGCGCCGGTACGCTCGTGAACGGCACGTCGTAAAGCCCGCCGCAATATCCGTCTATCAGCGAATCGGCCCCGGATATGGCCTGGTCCATGCGCGGCTGGTTCACAACGCCAAGCCCCTCGTCATCCGTAAGCTGTATAAGCTCCGCCTCGGGCAGCATGTTTTCCAGGTCGTCCAATGTGCAGTAAGGCATTTGGTCCCTCCTTTTCGGGGCGGCAGTATTCTACCGCCGCCCCTTTAAGGTTTATATCTCTTCGATTTGCTGTGGCATTCCAGTCCCCCTCTTTAGCAAAGAGGGGATAGGGGAGATTTTCCGAATATTCCAAGCATTCTCCATATCCGCATCCGATGCCCTCTAGCGAGAATTCATTTTAAAATCCCTCCTCACCCCCTTTTCCAAAGGGGGGATTGCCTAAACAATTCTCCAGAAGAGAGATAAAAGTTTTCTTACACTATGGCGTTCTGGATGAGGTAGCCAAGCTCCGGCGCTATCACCTTCTCGTCGGAGTTCCAGGCGGCCTTTATGTAATGCGCCCCTTTCACGCCGCGCTTCGGGTCGAAGTCCCTCTGCACCTGCCGCGGCATCTCGCAGAACGTAGTGCCGAATGTGATGCTCCTTATGCCGGGGTTCTTCGCCACGTACAAAGCGGCGCAGTGCTTGCCCCACAGGCGGGCGTAAGAGGCGGTCTGCCCCTCCCTGCTGGTAATGTACCGGGCCCTTCCGATAAGCACGCTCTCCACCTCGAAGAGGGCGGCCACTTCGGAAGGTGTTGCGAAACCCGCCGTCTGGCTGCCAAAAGGCTTTACCGCGTCCAGCACCTCAGGGAGCTGCCTGAACTTGGCCCACGCCTCCGCCCCGAAGACCAGCGTGTTGGCCCTCATGAAACAGCCCTCGACGGCGCTCATCAGGTCCCCGATGGGGTCGTCCGCACTCCCGCCCCACTGGCCGGTCCCCGAAAGCGCCACCTTGTTGCCCGCGGGATAGGTATTGGCATTGAAGACCACGTCCGCAACCCTCTTCTCCTCTGCCACGTCCAGCAGCAGGTTCAGAAACAGCGCGGTGTCCGCTTCGGGCGAAAGCGGGTTGTCCGCATTATCAATCACCTCCTGCGGCACCCAGTCCCCCAGGGCGTGGTCCACCACCGAATAGCTGTCCTCCAGCACGCCCCAGGTGATCTCGTTGGGAAGCCCCTTCGCTATCACAGCGTCATCGGCCAGCCTATAGCTGTCTTCTTTCTTGTAGATGAAGTATTTGTCCGAGCGCTTCGCTACCTTCACAAGCGGCAAAACCAGCGGCCAGATCATGGCCTCATTCGTGTACTTCACCGAAAGGTCCGTCAGGACCGTGTCAACATGAAGCGTTTTGGTCTCCGGCATCTTCTTCCTCCTTTCCTAAACAAGTGCCGGCGCTATCAGCACCGGGATTATGTCTCCGGCAGAGCCGCTTGCAAGCGCAATGCCGATCGTGTTCACGGTCCCCGCCGCGCCAGTAACAGCGTTCTGCGTGTAGGCCGCCGCCGTGTTCTCAGTGTGCGTGTGCCTGGCTGCGGCCACGCCGCTCCCGCTCGCGTCCGATGTGAGCCTGTCCCCCCTGCTGACGGGACCTCCCAGCACCACCCGCGAAACACCCGAGAGCATCACCCTCACCGCGTCCCCGGCGTTGTCCGTCGTGTGCTGGAAAACCCCCACCAGCACATCGGTTGCCGCCCCGGCAACCGCCAGCGTGTCATCGTCCGCGCCGAATGCGGCCAGCGTGTAGGCCGCCCCTATCGCGGCCGCGCACTTCGCGCTCTTTTCAATACCACTCGTCTGTCCTATCATCAAAAGACCTCCTTTCTTTTCTATCTACTTTCTCTTTTTTGCAAAAAAGAGAAAGTAGCAAAGAGAAAAAATTCTTACTTTAAGTAAAAGTTCTCTTTGGTTCTTTCTCTTACAAGAGAAAGAACCGGGGGTGAGGGGCGGAGCCCCTCCCTATCTGAACATCTCCGGGTTTTCCGCGGAGAGGGCCATGAGGGCGTCCCGGTAGGTTGAGCCGCCGTTTGCGTTCATGTACTGGTCCAGGAGTTTCTGCCTCTTCGTCTCCGGGTCCCCGTCGGGTTTTGCCAGTTCGGAGTAGCTGACGATATCGGGCAGGGCTTCGAGGAATTCGTGTAAAAAAACTGCCGGGGTCTTTTCGCCCTGGCCTTCGGCGAAGGAATAGGCCTCTTCCATTCGGGAGATGGCCTCGATGAATTTCGGCAGGCCGGCCTTCATCATGGCGGGTGTGACCTTGCCCCTTTTGAGGAGCCCTTCGCAGAACTCCGCGGCCTCTTTCGCCCTCAGGGCGCGCTCCTTCTCCTGGAGTTCGCGCTCGCGCCTCTCAAGCTCTTCTGAGAATGCGTGCTCCTCGTTGAACTCCTCGCTTATAAGGCTTTTGAGCCTCGAAAGAAAATTCTTCATCCTTTCTACCTCCTTTCTTTCCGGATTTAATTCGATCTCCACCAGAGGGCCCGCGTCCTTGAACTCGAACTCCGGCAGCCCCTTCACGGCGGGCGGCATCGCGCCAAGGAATCCTATGTGCCGCAGCGTGAGGTCCGGGTAGAGCGAGATGGAGCGCTTTTTAAAAAGGCCCTTCCTGATGATCTCAGCGAACTCCGGCACCAGTTTGAGCTTGGCCAAAAGCACGCCGCCTTCTCTTTTAAGCCCCTCCACCCAGCCCCAGGCCGGGGCGTTGTCCATTGGATGGCCGATCACCACGGGGGCCTCGTGCCGCGCGGGTTCGTAGCTCTGGGCGATTTTCTCCAAATCCGCCTCCGTCCAGTTTTTTTCATTCCCCTGTGAATCCGTATGCGTTCCAGCCTTAAAGACAGCAGTCCACATGTCAGTCCTCCTAAACCTGGCCCGTTATCGGCTCGTCCTTCATGGGCTCCGGTATCCCGTAAGTGGAATAAAAATACTTTTTCGGAATGCGGACGCCCATGCGGAGGAGCGCCTCGTCTATGCGCACGCGTGATTCCAGGTTCTCCTGCTCGTCGAACTTGATCCACACCTTCGGATACCGCTTCACGCCGGGATAGTTGAAATCCACAAGCCACCGGATGAGCCCCTTGTTCAGTGCGTTTGACAGCAGGTCCGCATCGGCCTTCACGTAATCCTGCCGCACTCCATCGTGCACCTTCGACGCCGCGTAGGAGCCAGTGTCGCCCACCTGGGTCGTGAGCGTCTGCCCCAGGATTGTCTTCGATATCTCCTCATTCATGAACGAGCAGAGGGCCTCGTAAGTATTCACCGTGCCGGTGCGCTGGGCCTCCAACAACTCCACCCGCATGGTCTCGGGGATCTTTATCGCGGTCTCCTGCTGGATGGCCTCCAGCGCGGACAAGAGCGCGTCCTGGTGCTCCTTTGGCGTGCCGGGCGGGTACTTGCCGATTACTGTCGGCGAGCCGAATTTCTCGGCGAAGATCATCCAGAACTTTATCGCGTTCTTCTTGAACCAGCAGGGCCAGTAAAGGCTTGCGCCCAGCCCGTCGCCATAAAGCGATCCGTTCTCGCCCCCATACCGGAATATCTGGAACTTTTTATCCGGCACCGGCTCTCCAAAGGCCATCTCCTTTGGCGTAAGCAGCCTCAAACTTCCGTCCGTACCGAAGACAAACCTTCCAGCCGACCTGCCCGGCATATCCTTCACCCAGACAGAGCCCTCGGAGTACTCCCACAAGACCTCGCACACCTTGAATCCCGTGAGTATGCCCCCAAGGAGCGCATATCTAGACGAATCGAAGTCGAAGGCCAGGAACGCGTCCTTGATGAACGCGGCGATCTCCAAGTCCTGCTGGTCTTCACCTCCGGGCACCACCTCCCATTCCTTCCCGATCACTGCCAATCGCCTGGACTGAAGACACGCCCTCACCTGCGGGTCGCGCGCCAGGTCTTCATACAGCCCTATCCCCCGCCCCTCCGAACGCAAAAGCCTGTCAGGGTTAAGCACCACCTTGCCCAGATAATCCCCGAAGAGCGAAAAATCCCTCTCCGCCCCAGCTATCTCGTCAAGAACGGGTCTTTCAATAGTGCTCAATATCTCTCGCCTCCTTTCTTTTTAGAGTCCAAGTCCTACTTCTCTTTTTTGCAAAAAAGAGAAGTAGCAAGAGAAAAAATTCTTGTATTTTTTCGCTTCCGGACGGGAGCGAAAAAATCTAAAAATTCTCTTTGCTTCTTTCTCTTACAAGAGAAAGAAGTCAGTTCTCTTTTCATTTCAAAACCCCCTCAGTGAGCTAAACGCCCTGTGGCCGGCGGATTCGTATTCGAAGAGGGCGGTGGGGGCCTTGCCTGCGTATATGCCAAGGGCGGCGGCCCAGAACCTGTCCGCGTGGCCGTCCCCGTCCCGTTCGGCCAGGAAGCGGGAGTGCCCGGCGTATGTGGCCTCGCGGCGTATGCGGTAAAAATCCTCGCGTATGGAATTGGAAATGGGAATTCGCACCCTGCGCTCTTCGAGTGCCCGCCTCATGTCGAGGGCGAGCCTTTCTTTGACGGGCAGGCTGAATGTGACCGCCTCCACCTGCGGGCCGAACTTTGCAGTCGTTTCTTCGGCAAGCTGCGCGCCAAGCCCGGTGGAGTCTATGGCCGTGCGGGTTATGCGGATGCCGAAAGAGCCGTCAAGAAGGGCGTATAGGAAATCGCGCTGGATGGAAAACGGCGTGTCCCGAAGCTCGCGCACCATGCGGGTCCGGAAGACGTCGCCTTCTTTTTGCCAAAGCCAGAAGACCGTGAGGTCATGCTTTCTTCCGATATCCACGCCCAGGTAGAAATCACGACAAATCCCCCCCTGCCCCCCTTTTCCAAAGGGGGGGACCAAAAACCCCGGCGCGTTTGAAAGTCCTGTTCCATCCGAATTTCTATCCGGGTTTGGATATTCCCCCTTGGCCCCGCTTAACTTAAGTGGGGAGACATCTGGTAACAATAAGGGGGAACGAAACGGGGCATTTCCATTAAATGAGGGATCTGCCATGCTCCCCCCCTTTTCTAAAGGGGGGTGAGGGGGAATTACCAAATCGCAGCTGGCCTCTTCGCTCTCGCATGAGGCGATGAGTTCGTAGCTGATGAATGCCCCGGCGCTGTCCAGAAAGACGCACTCGTACTCCTGCGCCCATGAATCAGGGTCGAAGATGCCTTTTTTGAGTTCGTCAATAGAGATGGGCAGGCCTTCGTTTACGGCGTCGTAAATGGTGGTCTTGTGCTGACTGTAGCCGGACTGACTCCAGAGGGTATGGAAAAGGCTCCCTGCTTTTCCGTTGGGGGTCGAGGAGACGCGGAGCTTGTAGCCCCGTGTTACGGCGGGATACATCGCCCGCCATATCTCTCCTGCGTCCTTGTGGAAGGCGAACTCATCCAGGTACACGTTTCCGGAAAAGCCGCGGACCGTGTCCGGATTAGCCGGGAGGGAGATTATACGGGAGCCGTTTGGCAGGCGCACTTCTTCCCGTGTATCGTCGAACACAATGCGTTCTTCGCGGGAGGAGAAGTGCCTGAGGTGGGCGAGAACCTTTTCCATTACCTCTCTGGACTGCCTCTCGGAGGCAGATAGTATGAGGTTTGCCGAGCGGGCCTCGAGGCCTTCGGCAACAGCCTCAAGCGCGATAGTGAAAGACTTCCCCGTCTGCCGCGCGGCAAGCCATATCTTGCGCGGGCCGCGGTCTGCAAGCCACCGCCTCTGATAGGGAAGCAGTATCGTCTTATCCATCAATGCCGACGCCATAGTCCGTTTCAAGGATGTCCCTGGTTATCTCTTTCAGCTCGTCAGGGGTAAGCCTGCCCTTCGATTCGGCCTTCATCTTTCTTAGCAATTCGACGGCGGTCTTCACCATGCCCGTGTAGGCGCTCATGGCCTGGTTCTCGATCTTCTCCGGTTTGGACTCGAAGTATTTTTCATAGCGTTTCTTCTGATTGAGCAGGTCTTTTATCAACTCAAGCTCCAGGTCTTTTTCCTTTTTTTCCTTTGCCGGACTCATAGGGATTCGTCCACGCCGGTCTCCGCGATATTGCCGTCCAGCAGGTCCCAGCCTTTGGCGGTGAGGCTTGCGTAGACCAGCCTGAAGCCCGCGCCTTTTTTGGTCTCGGCCCGCAGAAGGCCCTTCTCCTGCAAATACTTGAGGTGGGCCGAAAGGGAGCTTTCAGTCATCGGGAAACCCAGGTTGTCCAGGGTGAACCTCAGCACTTTCAGATCGAGCGCGCCGGGGTATTGGGTCTTCAGTATCTCCAGGACGGCGGCCCTTATCCGCTTGTTCTTCTCAGCCCCTATTGATCTCATCGGCTCTCCTTTTTGTGTATGAGGTCGTGTTCGCGCCTTACCCGTTCAAGTTCCGTATGGTCCTGGGCTATGTACCGGAGGAGCACAAGCATCTCCCTGTGCTCGGAATTGTCCTTTGTCACAAGCTCTCGGACGCTGTCCTTCAGCATCTCCATGCTCTGGGCCTGCCTGCCAAGCGCGTCTGCCTGGGCCTGCTGGGCGCGCACAAACTCCAGGCCCAGACGGTTGGCTATGCGGTAAAGGCCGATAAGCACGATGAAGGCTATTGCGGCGCCCACGCCCGCGTTGGCCAGGGCCTTCGCAAGGTCCCCCTCGAAACTCATTTAAGCCTTCCGCCAAACCAGCTTGCCACTATGAAGAGGAGAGCAGCGCGGGTGGAGGCGTCCAGCGGAAGGGTGCCAAGCGTCTGGAAACCTATGAAAAGCATGGAGAGGCATACGGTGGCAGGCCTTATCGTGGCCCTCAGGTCAGAGACCCACGGGCTCACCGTGCCCACCACGTCCCGGTTGAACCACTGGGTCTTTGCCTCCATCAGCTTGGCCGAGGCCTCCGTGTAGGCCGGAAGCACGTCTGGCTTTGTTGTGGCCAAAGAGCTTATCGTCTGCTCCGGCGTGTCGTCCTCTTTTTTGACAAATATCTTTTTGATAAGGTCCAGGACTGGCGGAAGGACGAGCCCCCCGATGGTGGATATCGCCTCGATTGGGAACATGAAAAAACCTCCTTTTAAAAAGGGATTGGAATCAATATTCCGGTAAAAAGAACCAATAAGGAGAGCAAATCAATTTGTAATCTCCCCTCACCCCTCTTTACAAAAGAGGGGGACTTTAACCCACCCCTGCACCCCTCCAAGGAGGGGACTTTAAAATCCCCCTTTCCTAAAGGGGGACGGAGGGGGATTACCGATTTATTTTCATCTCCGCCTTTTCTTCCAAATCTTCCGGCCTACCCTGCCGGCCTTTTGCCAGCCTTGAGGTCCGCAAGACTGAGCCCGCCAGTGTACTCGAAGTGCCCGTAATCCCTGAACCTGAACCTGCCGCCCCATCTGAGGCCAAGTGATTCGCCAATCTTTCCCAGCTCTTCGTAATCGGGGAGATGGTTGTCGTTCAGGTCAGCCTTCGTGTCCCAAACGATCTCTTCGCCACTTAACCCCGCTTGATCCCCCCTTGAATTACCCTCCACTGAGTCACCCCTTAAGATAACCCCCCCAGCCCCCCTTAAATTAAGGGGGGCTGGGGGGGTTATCAATGCCACGTCGAAGGCCAGCCCGAACTGGTGGATGGAGGTCAGGTTCCGGGTGACCACCCTGTTCTCCTTCCCGGCTATCGGGGCAAGCCCGGCCTCCGCCCTCAACCTGTTCACCTCTGCAAGGGGCTTTCTGCCCTGCGCAAAATACGCCAGCTGTTCCTTCTCCGTTCTCAATGTGCTTATGACCTTGAACTCCAGGCCCCTTTGGGCGGCAAGCTTTTCAAGCTCGCCGAGCTTCGCTCTAGCAAGGGGATTTAGCGCCTGTGGGTCTCTCAATCCGGTCACCTCCTTTTCAATTTCCCCGTTGAAGCAGCCAAAACAAATCTCGTCATCCGGGAGGGGGATGCAGCGGAGGCTCTTCTCCACCCGGCATCTTGCCCTCTCTTTCAGTCTCCTTCTGCTCCAGCTAATGAACCCGGCGTTCATCATGCAAAGAGGATAAAGCCGCTGGATTGAAGGAGTCCATATGACAGGCTACATGAACTCGGTGTCCGGAGATGGATATAGAGATGTCCTGAAGGGAAAAATATTTCAGAGGGGAAAGATGCGGGGCGTCAGCAGCCGGTCAGCTCCTGTATGGCCTCCCTCAGCCTGCTGATGGAATACGGTTTTCTCAGGAAGACTTTCACGCCCAGCGCGCCCAGTTCGGAGATATCCTCATCGGTTATGAAGGCCGAAGAGATGATCACCTTGAGACCCGGCAGGGCCTCCCTCAGGCTGGCGCATAGTTCCGTTCCGCTCATTCCGGGCATCTTCAGGTCCAGCACGGCCAGGTCGATATCCTTATGCGTTCCCGTGATCTCCAGGGCTTGCCGGCCGTCCTCCGCCTCAAACACCTGGGCCGGAATTCCGCGCAAAACCTGTCCCAGTATAAACCTTATCGTGGGCTCGTCTTCGGCTATCAATATCTTCGGTATTGACATTTGATCCCTAAAATTGACACTTTATCTTATATGTAAACCTGAATTTTGCCAACCATTCGGGGGCGAATATGCATCCCGGCGGTTGCACCGGGGCGGTTTTTCTTGAAATAAGGGGCCGCTTTGTTAATATAAGTACTCGGGTAACCCGGATGGGAGATGTTATTTTTTGAGGAAATAGGTTTTTATATTAGAGGTAAAGAAGGCTGGTTCAAAGGCAGGAGGAAAAATCTTTGAGCAGGGGCTACGAGTTAAAGGGCAGGGCTAAAAAATCTTTGAGGCTCATGGAGCGGATGCTCGACGATGAGCCGGTGATGCTTGTGTCTGCTGACGGCAGGCATTGGACGAACCTGAGGGCCAGGGACTTCCTCAAGGAAAGGGGCATCGCTTCACAGGACCTTTTCGAGCTCCTCAATGCCGGGACCTCCTGGAGCGGCAGGATCTACTACGGGGGGATAGCCCTGAATTCGCTGAGGCTGCCGGGCGGGGACTTCTTCGTTCACCTTACGGAGGAAGAAGATCAGGCTGGCAGGCTTACGGCCAAGGAGAAAGAGGTGCTCGGTTTTCTGGTAAGGGGGTGCTCGAACAAGGAGATCGCGGGTCTCCTTGAAGTGAGCCCCGGCACCATAAACACGCACCTGGACAACATCTACCGGAAATTCGGGTGCTCAAGCCGCCTTGAGGCATGTTTCATAGCCATGAGGGACGGCTTTCCCGTGCCCGCCCTGAAAAAGAAAAACATCAAGAGCTTCGGTAAAAAGCCCGGCCTTCCCCTCTAACAGGCTGCCGAAAATCCCTGGCCACAGGGCATAACGGGCTTGGTATAAAAAGGCCGCCCCAGGCGCGGGCCGCGTAGATCAGCAGGAAACAAAAGGACGAGGCGGGCGCAAGCCGCAGTGCCCGCGCCCGCCTGTCTTCCTTCCGCCTACATGACCTTGACCTTCCCCGTGAAGACGTAATCGTTATTCTTCCGTCCGGCATGGCAGCTCAGACACGAGGGCAGCTTCCCGGATTCCAGCGTCTTCCGTCCGTCGGGACTGAACGTGGCCCAGAACCAGTCGCCTCCGGCGGGGTTATAGTCCCTCAGCAGATACATCACCTGCACCGAGGTGAGCAACTTCCCGGGGGAATAGTTCTCTATCACCATCATCGAGCCCTCGCGCATGCCGTTCTGGTCTTTTACGGATTGCGCTGCGTCCTCGTTCAGGTACACGGCAACAAAGGCGCCGTGCGGCCGGGTCCCCTTTTTATACCTCTCCTCGCCGGGCCATAACTGCCACTTTGAATACGGGCTTGTCCTGAATATGTATTCCCTTACAGCCTTCCCCTCCGCGGGCGGGGGCGCTTTCATGCAGGTCTCATCCGTTACCGTAAGACTGCCCGCCACGGCCGTCCCGTAGAGGACGGCAAGGGCAAGCACGGCCAGCGCCGCAATGCCGATCGCCTTTCTCATGGTTCCTCCCTTTTTGCGGTTCAATCCGAAACTTCCACTGCTCCCCTTCGTTCCGCCTTTTACCAATAAGCGCATTAGATACGGCTACCCGGGCAAGCCGGGATGACAAATGAGATAATCATACCTGCCTCCTGGCAACATTATCCCATTTGTTATAATAGATTTCATAAAGCTTTTTCCGGGAGGTTGAGGATGGACAGGTCTCCCGTCAACAAATCTCTTTCCTATAAGCCTTTCAAGGATTTGAAGGCCAAACCGGCCAGGCCCGCAAAAAGGCCCGCGAGCGAGGCCCCGGATCCGGAGGCCGATCTGGAGTTTTTCAAAAATGCCATGGCCGATGTGAAGGAGATCCGCGAATTCAGGCGGATGGACTCCGGAAAGCCCGGCCCAGCGCCCCGCAGGGCCGTTCCCGAATGGCAGGAGGCCCTGATAGAGCTGAGGAAGATCGTAGCCGGGCAGGCCGGCATAACCCTCTCCGACACCGATGAGTACATCGAGTGGGCAAGCCCCAAGGCGGCCGCGGACATAGCCAAAAGGCTGCACGGGGGCGAATTCGCCGTCCAGGACACGCTGGACCTGCACGGCTTCACGCTTGCCGACGCTGAAAATGCGTTCGCGGATTTCTTCAGGGATGCCCTCAGAAGAAGGCTCTTCTGCATAAAGGTGATTCACGGCAGGGGGCTCCGCTCCCCCAATGGGCCGGTCCTCAAGGAGGCCGTGCTTGGCTGGCTTAAGGGCCCATACAGGAAAAAGATCTGGGCTTACAGCACCGCCAAAGGCTCCGACGGCGGGCTTGGCGCCACATATATAATCCTCAAAAAGGGCTAATAAAAGAAAATTGTTCTTTTTCTTATAAGAAAAAGAACCAAAAAGAATTTTTACTAAAGTCCCGACGGCCTCTTCTATTTTTTTGCCCCGAAAGGGGCAAAAAAATCCAGAAGTTCTTTTGCTTCTTTTCTTACAAGAAAAGAAGTCCTTTTCGTCCTTTTTGCCTGCCCCCCTTTTTGGCTGTATAATTTTAAAAAAAGAAGCCAAGGAGGGTATTTTGATGAAGAAATTAGGCATAGGCGTCTTCTCCGTGCTGGTCACGCTGCTTCTGGTCCTGCCGGCGTTCGCCCAGATGGACGGGGACACGACAGGCGACAACGATATGGCTGTTCAGGGCGCAACTGATCCCGGTCCCTGCGGCTGCCAGTGCTGTGGCGGCATGATGGGCGGGGGGATGATGGGAGGAGGAATGATGCGGGGCGGCATGGGCAGAGGCATGATGGGCATGGGTATGATGAAGCACGGGATGATGGGCGAAGGCATGTGGATGGAGCACGAATGGATGCATATCTGGCAGCTGGACCTCAGCGACACCCAGAAAACCCGGATAAGAGACGTAAAGATGAAGACCGCCAAGGAAGTGATAAAAAAGTCGGCCGATCTGAAGATAGCCGGGCTGGAGCTTAAGGACCTTCTGGAGAAGGAGCCGGTGGACATGAAGGCCGTAGAGGCGAAGCTCCGCCAGATAGAGGGGCTTCGCACGGAGATAAAGCTTGCTCATATCCAGGCCCGCGAGCAGGTCAGGCAGATACTCACCCCGGAACAGATAAAGAAGCTTAAACAGTCCCTTGAGGAATGCCGCATGGGAATGGCCTGCGGGCAGGGCTGCCGGATGATGCAGGGGGGCGGCATGATGAACGCACCCTATGGCGGCCCGCCGCGCATGCGGCCGGGTATGTAGGCGCGCCGGTTTACCGGATAATGAAAAGGCCGGCGGGGACTTGAGGTCTCCGCCGGTCTTGTTTTCTTTCGGGACCAGGAGCTACTTCGCCTGTCTTTTCAGGTTCAGCACGGACTCCGCCATGCCAGCCTGCCCGGTCACGTGCACAACTTCCGGCACGCAGGGGAGCACTTTGTTGATGAAGTAGAAGAATATGAAGGGCAGCGCCCCCGTCGTGAGCGCCCCGAACAGCCCTTCCTTGTATGTCTCTATGTTGTGCGGGATAATGGGCAGATTGTACTCCATGAAGCCCGCGAAGGTGAGCGAAAAGGACTGCCCGCCTATGACGACGTTATACCTCATCATGAACACGCCGAAGAGCACCAGCGCCGTAGCCAGGGCCGCCCTGCGAATAGTGAGCCGCGGCCAGAGGAGCAATATGAAAGGCAATATGTTGCCGATCAGGTACTGCTTTACGAAGATGTTGATGAAGTCCCTGTGGTAGATGACCTGCCTCAGGATCTCCCAGTTCTTCACGGCCGTGTAGCCCCTGAAGATGAGGTCCAAGAGCTCCAGCGTGAAGGCCGCGATCATGAAGGCCACCAGGTAGCGCGAGGTCTTCCTTATGACATCGACCTCGGCGCCCCTCAGTTCCTCGTAGGTAGCGTCTATGCCGCGCGCCTTGGCCCTTTCCTTCTTCTTTACATGCTTCTTGTACTCCATGATTATTATGTAGGTGAGTATGCAGAGGGCAACGCCCGAGACTATCGCGCTCATTATGAAGATGACCGGCATGAGGGGGGTCATCCACAAGGCGTTGGCCTTGACCGAGCCGAATATGAAGCCCGCATAGCCGTGAAGGAACATCGCCACCGGCACGCCGATTCCAGCCAATACCTTGATGGCCTTGTGGTCGACCTCCTGCGCCTTCTCGCTGGTGTCCCATGCCCCAAGTGTCCAGACGCTGTAAAGGAGCCAGCGGAAGCGGTTCCAGAGCCCTTCCTTGCCCTTGAGGGCCCGCGCCTGCTCTATGAAGAAGAGCCTGTAGACAAACCATACCTCCGCTATGACTATCAGCATATAGCTCAGGAAGACTATTCCGAAGGCCGATATCGCCGACGTGAAATGCGGGGTGAAGAAGATGTAGAAGCCCCTGTTCCAATGCTGAAGGTGAAGCATCAGCGGTATCGGCGCGCCGAAGAGGAGCGCCAGAGAGAAGACCAGGGCGAACTTGGCCATGTCCTTCAGGTCCTTCTGGCCGAACACATGGTAGAGGGAGCTGAGGACGAAGGCCCCGGCAACCAGACCCGTCATGAGCGGGTACATGACAATCTGTATCGACCAGTAGATGAATTCGTTAGGATAAACAAACAGCTGCTTTGTAGTCCATTCTAAGCCGTGTACGTAACCTTCCATCCCTACCTCACATTCTCATCGAGACCCAGGTAGAAGACCTGCGGGCTCGTTCCATATTCGCTTTTCAGTACGGAGACCCTCTCTGTAAGGACTATCTTTGTGACCGGATCGTTAGGGTCCTTTTTGTCGCCTATGTTCCTGGCCCCGAAGGGGCACGCAAACACACAGGCCGGCTGTAATCCCTTGCTTATCCTGTGATAGCAGAAAGTGCATTTCTCGGCCGTGTGGTATATGGGGTGGAAGAACCTTGCGCCGTAGGGGCAGGCCATTATGCAGTAGCCGCACCCTATGCACCAGGTGCGGTCCACAAGCACTACGCCGTCCGCGGTCTGGAAGGTGGCCCCCACCGGGCAGACCTGCACGCAGGGCGGCTTTTCGCACTGGTTGCAGAGCTTGGGGACGAAGAAGGCCTTTGCTATGTCGTCGGAATTAATCTTCTGCCCCTGCGGGTCGTCGGCCGTATAGCCGTTCAGCCCCCCCATGGGGGTGTCCTGAATGGCCTTGCCGCTTTTCAGTATGACGTACCTCTCCACCCATGTGCGGGTCACAGGGTCGTTGTAGGGCACCTCGTTCTCCAGCTTGCAGGCCCTCACGCACATCCCGCAGCCCACGCACTTATGGGTGTCCACCAGGAATATCCATCTCTTCTTGTTTGTGGCGTAAACGGCGGCCCGCGCCTCTTTGGGCGTGAGCGTGCGGAAGAGCCCGCCCACGGTGGCCCCCGCCGCGGCGGCCCCCATTACCCTTAAAAAGTCTCTTCTCTTAATTTCCATCGTAACGCTCCGTAATGTCCTTCACCTTCAAGACTTCCTTGTTGAGGTCGGGTTTGCTGAAGTCCGGGCTGTGGGGGTTATGACAGTTAACGCACGCGATCCCCGGGTTATGCTCGTCGGGGTTCGGCCAGCCCGCGATCTTGCTCCTCAGAGAGGTCGGATATGGCAGATAAGCATGGCACCGGAGGCAGAGGCCCCTGTCCTTGATTATCGCCAGCTTCGGCGGATTGTCCGGGTGGTCAATCGCCGGCCCGTGGCAATCCTCGCACTGGATGTTCTTATGACTGGATGCTAAAATGGATGAAACTTTGTCAGGATGACAGTTGTTGCAGTAATCCCTTCCCTTGTACTTGACCTTGAACTGATCCTTCCAGAAGAGTTCGGCCGAGTGCCTGTGCCAACCATACATGTACCCGCGGTCCCATATCCCGAAATCCGGCGGAACGATTATGAACCGCAGGCCCAGGATTATGCCGACTATCGCGAGCACTACCCATACCGGTTTCCAGACATGACTCATATTCACGTTCTCCAAACATGCTCGAAATGTCCTGCTCGGTGATTATAAAACCAAAAGCCCCAAAAAATCCTCAATTGACAATTTTAGACTATCTGTAAAAAATTGCGCAAGTGAACCCAAAAATTTTCTGCACGGGAAATTTGCAAATTCTTTCTTTCAAAATCGCACCCTTTTCCAGACCGCCTTGAAAATGCGCCCTTTCGCGCAATCCAGGGGACAACCATAACGCGCTTTCACCCTTTTGGGAAATTAATTGCCCTCCCGCCGGGGATTGACAACCGCGAAAACTGTAGTAATTTTTTAATCATCAGGCACCCCGTTGCCACCCATTTGCAATAAAGAGAGATTGCGATTTGAGCAGAGTGCTTTTAATCAGAAGGAAGCGTCTGCCCGGGCCCGGGCAGACAACAAGAAGATATATAAGGAAAATCCTGGGCCTGAGGAGAAGGCCCCCTTTTGCCTTTTTCCGGGAGAAATCCCGCAAATAGCATCCCCCCCGGCCACCTCCTGGCTGCTTTTCTATTGACAGGCAATTTACGATCTGATAAAAGAAAATTGTTTTGCGGGAGGGTGAGATCAGAAAAAAAATCCTGGTCCCGTTGTTTTTTCTTGTGGCCTCGCCGATCTTCGTCTCCTGCGGGGGCGATTACGGCTCTCCGGGGACCACTGGGGTGAAGGAGACCAATGTCGACTGGCGGCAGGTGGCGGTCGTTCCAAGGGACATCTCCACCATCACCTCCGACGTGGACATCTCAAACGCCACTGACGTGGCGGATATCTGCCCCGGCGAAATGCCCCCCGTAACCAGGGACCATTTCGCGGACATCTCAGCCCAGGCCGTTCAGGTGCTTGATACCCGCCCGGCTGGCGCCCAGCAGATAACGGGCTACACGATCCAGTATATTCCCGTTACACCCGGCGCCCCCGGGGTCCCAGGCATCACGAACAATTTTTTTGCGAGCGTCTTCCTCAATAACGGGGTTGGCAGCGCGTCCATTACAAACACAATCCTGATGAGCGCGGACCGGAAGGCAAGCCTTTTTGATCACAACGCCATAAAGGCATCCGGCCCTGTCAGCTACACCGCCGTTTACACCGTCTCCGGGCAGGATTCGTTCGGCAACCCCTTCAGCTTTAAAGGGCAGGCCGGTTTCAGAGTCGGCATATTTAACGCATGCAGCGGCAGCCTGAAGCCAACCCTCCCCGTGCCCACCGGACTGGCTGCGAACGCGGCCGGCGCCAGCCAGATAAACCTGCACTGGGACAATATGCAGCTCACCAACCCCGTTGTCACCGGATACAGAATTTACAGAGACAACGTTTTCATTACCGCGCTCATAGCGAATGCCTTTGCGGACGTGGGCCTCCATAACGGCACCACTTACAATTATCAGGTCAGCACCTACGATTCCGCAGGGAACGAATCGGACAGGTCAGACCCGGTCTCCGCCACCACCCTCCCCTGAAAGGGAAACTAGAGACTTGTACCTGTTTCAAAATAGGAATTTTAAAACGTGAATTGGTAATCCCCCCCTCATCCATCCCCCTTCAGGAAAGGGGGATTTTTAAAGTCCTGGGAGGGGTGCAGGGGTGGGTTGTCCCCCTCTTTTCTAAAGAGGGGCGAGGGGAGATTACAGATGTATCATTCTCATCCATACGATATTTTAATTTTTGAGAGGTTCCGTTTCCCCATTGACATATTTTGCCATCTCGTTTACCTTATCCTGATTCAGGAGAGGCGCGGTTTTTTGAAAGAGAACAATACAGATTGCCCATGTTGCGGCTTCGGGCCGCGGGGTAATCCCATTTATCAGTCCGGCACAGGAATGGATTTAAAAAAATTCGGCCCGTTCAAAAAGGAAGGCCCGCCGGAAGGAGGCCCGACGCCTCCGGAAGCCGGCGAACCCCGTCCCCCGGAAGTCCTGCCGGAACGGCAGGCACAGGGGCAGGGCCGGCCGGAACCCGCTCAAAAAGCGCCTGGGCCAGCCCCTGCCGGTCCCCGTATGGAAGGGCTTTCCGGCTTCGGCAAGCTCCTTTCTCAGTCCTGGGAGGTTTACAGGCGGCGGTTCCAGGTATTCATGCTGATACTTTTAATTGCAAGCATACCTTTTGTATTGCTGGCCGTAGTTGGCAGTCTTTCCCAGTCCATATCGAAATCAAACCCCATGGTGGCCGCCCCCTTTGCCCTGCTTGCCTTTATAAGCTCCGCGGCGGCGATAATCTTCTCAATATGGGGGCAGGCGTCACTTGTCTTCTCTATCACGGACACCGGCCTGGACTTGAAAGGAGTGCTTGGAAAAGGCTGGCGCGGTGTCCTGCCCTTCTTCTGGATCTCCGTGCTCTTCCTGTTCATCGCCCTCTCCGGCTTCGTCCTGTTTATAGTTCCGGGGATCGTCTTCCTGGTATGGTTCTCCTTCTCTTTCTTCGTCTTCGCGGCGGAGGGGGACAGGGGGATTCACGCGCTGCTCAAAAGCAAGGAATACGTGCGGGGGCTCTGGCTGCCGGTCTTCTCAAGGCTCCTGGGGCTTTGGGCGATATCGCTGGTCTTAAGCTGGGTGCCCATGGCGGGCCCGTTTCTCTCGGTCCTGTTCATGCCCTTCGTGCTCGCATTCACGTATTTTCTTTATCTGGATTTGAAGAGGGTGAAAGAGAAGATGACCTTCGCGCCCTCCCCTTCAGACAGGAAAAGCTGGCTTATAATCTGGGCCCTGGGTTTTGTGATAGCCATCCTGATTATCGCGCTTGTGATAAAGATCGGCCCGGAAAAATTACAGCAGTTAAGCCCGGATTTCGCCCCGGGGAAAAAGGGCGGCACCGAGCAGATAAGGTCTATCCCAGGTCCCCAAACAGGAACTGAGCAAGTGTAATAGCGGCCATGGCCGCCGTCTCCGCACGCAATATCCGCGGCCCCAAATAGGAAACCAGAAAACCCTTTCCCGTTAAAAGGGAGATTTCCCCCGGCTCAAGCCCGCCCTCCGGCCCGATCAGGATGGACAGCGAGCGGACATCTTTCAGCTCTCCAGAGAGTTCAGAGAGCCCCCTGCCCCCTTCCTCCCAGAAGACGATTCCCTGCCCTTCAAATCCCGATAAAAAATTTTCAAGCGAAACGGGCCCGTCAACATCGGGCACCACGGCCCTTCCGCACTGCCTGGCCGCCTCCTGCGCTATCTTCCGCCACCTGTCCACCTTGCGGGTCTCGCGCACCTCGGAGCGGGCCGTAATGACCGGCTGAATTTGAGAAACCCCAAGCTCTACTGATTTCTGGATCACCAGATCCATTTTTTGGGCCTTAAGGACCCCCTGTAAAAGGGTAATCCGGATGGGAGATTCGGTGGCAGGCGAGAGTTCTTCCTCAAGTTCTACGGACAGGCTCGATCTCCCGATCTCCGTAATCTTTCCCCTTAAAAGGCGGCCTTTGCCGTCGAAGACTGAAACGCTGTCGCCTGTTTTCGCCCGCAGGACGTTCTTCAGGTAGTTGAAATCCTCGCCTTTTATCGTTACGGGACCGGACTGCGGAAGAGAAGGAAAGTAGAGGCGCATCAGGCAAACATGCCGCGGATCTTTTCCTTGAAGGTTTCCTTGTGGGCCTCTTCGCCGCTTATCTTCGCGAACTCCTCAAGGATCTCTTTCTGCCTCTCGTTGAGCTTTTTGGGGATTACCACTTTTGCGATCACAATCTGGTCGCCGCGCCTCGTCTTGCCCATGCGGGGCATTCCGCGCCCTTTCAGTTTGAAGCTCTGCCCCGGCTGGGTGCCGGGCGGGATGACCAGTTTTTCCTCGCCCCAGAGGGTGTTCACATCTATCTCGGTGCCCAGGGCCGCCTGCGTGAACGAAAGCGGGGCCTCATAGATGACGTCGTCATTGACCCGCCTGAATTCCGGGTGCTCCTGCACGGTTATGAAGATATAGAGGTCGCCGGGAGGGCCGCCGTAAGAGCCGGACTCGCCCTCGCCCGTCACCCTGAACCGCTGTCCGGAGTCCACCCCGGCCGGTATATTCATAGTGAGTTCCCGCTCGGTCTTTACCCTGCCGCTCCCGTTGCACCGCTCGCAGGGCTCGGTGATTATCTGCCCGGTGCCGCCGCAGCGCGCGCACGCGCGGCTTATCGTGAAGAAGCCCTGCTGGTAGCGCATGCTGCCCGTGCCGCGGCAGTCCTGGCATTGGGTCTTCTTTTTGCTTTTGCTCCCCGTGCCGTCGCACTGGCCGCAGTTGACCGAGCGCGGGATCTTTATGGATTTTTTTATCCCGTGCGCCGCCTCTTCCAGGGTGATATCCATATCGAAGCGCAAGTCCTCGCCCTGCTCGGGACGGGGGCCCCTTCGCCCGGCCCCGGTAAATCCGCCGAAGAATTCTCCAAAGATGTCTCCAAAGATGTCCCCAAAATTGCCGAATCCGCCCATCCCGGCGGCCCCCATGCCTGCGCCGAACCCGGTGCGGCAGGAGCCGGTATTGTCATATTCGGCGCGCTTATCGGGGTCGCCAACGCAGCAGTAGGCCTCGTTGATCTCCTTGAACTTGTCCTCGGCCTCTTTGTTGCCGTGGTTCCTGTCCGGGTGGTACTTCAGGGCAAGCTGCCTGAAGGCCCTTTTTATCTCTTCCTGCGAGGCGTCCCTGGACACCCCGAGTATCTCGTAATAGTCTCTCATTGACGGTTATTAGCAGTCCCATAATAGCATGCACATCCAAATAAATCCCTCCTAACCTCCCTTTGCCAAAGGGAGGGATTTACCCCTCTTTGGCAAAGAGGGGCGAGGGGAGATTTTTCGCCAAAATGTCTATTCATTATGAGACCTTAATATTTTAACTTTTCGGTCTACTTTTTGTCCTCTTCCTCGAACTCGGCCTCAACCACCTTCTCCTCGGGGCCGCCCTGCCCCTCTTTTGCCCCGGCCTGGCCCGCTTGTGCCCCGGCGCCAGCACCTGCCGCCGTGCCGGCCTGTGCCGCGCGGTAGATGTGCTCCGCAATCTTGTGGGAGGCCGTGGTCAGCTTCTCTATTGCGGAACGGATGGGTGCCGCCTCGGTGGCCTCGTCCTTTGCCTTCTTGCAGGCCTCAAGGGCGCTCTCTATGTCCTTGCGCTCGTCCGCTGTAAGCTTGTCGCCGTACTCCTTCAGGCTCTTCTCCACGGAATAGACCAGTGTGTCGGCCTCGTTCCTTGCCTCGGCAAGCTCCTTCTTCCGCTTGTCTTCGGCGGCATGGGATTCGGCGTCGCGGGTCATGTTCTTTATCTCGTCCTCCGAGAGGCCGCTGGAGGCCGTTATCCTTATGGACTGCTCCTTGCCCGTC
Source organism: Nitrospirota bacterium (assembly GCA_014874185.1). Taxonomy (GTDB): domain Bacteria; phylum Nitrospirota; class Thermodesulfovibrionia; order Thermodesulfovibrionales; family JdFR-88; genus JACWAF01. The sequence goes on from JACWAF010000032.1 coordinate 58,105, forward strand.
CCCAGGTCCTTTGCCGAGACGTGCAGGATGCCGTTTGCGTCAATATCGAAGGCAACCTCTATCTGCGGCACGCCTCTGGGGGCCGGGGGTATGCCAAGAAGCTCGAAAACTCCCAGCAGCTTGTTGTCGGCCGCCATCTCGCGTTCGCCCTGGTGGACCTTTATGGTCACGGCGGGCTGGCTGTCGGATGCGGTGGAGAAGATCTGGCCCTTCTTTATCGGGATAGTGGTATTCCTTTCGATGAGCTTTGTGAAGATGCCACCCAGTGTCTCTATCCCCAGTGAGAGCGGGGTAACGTCCAACAGCAGGACCTCCCTCACCTCGCCCTTAAGCACAGCGCCCTGTATGGCCGCGCCCACCGCCACGACCTCGTCCGGATTCACGGTCTTGTTGGGCTCTTTGCCAAAGAAAGTCTGTACGGATTGCTGCACCTTGGGCGTGCGGGTCTGGCCGCCCACCAGCAGCACCTCGTCTATCTGCTGCTGGCTGAGCCCGGCGTCTTCCAGCGCCCTCTTGCAGGGGCCCAGGGTCTTTTCAACAAGATCGGCCGTAAGCTGGTCGAATTTGGCCCTGCTGAGCTTCATTAACAGGTGCTTGGGCCCGGTTGCGTCAGCCGTTACGAAGGGCAGGTTTATCTCGGTCTCGGTGGCGGTGGAAAGTTCTATCTTCGCGCGCTCCGCCGCCTCTTTAAGCCTCTGGAGGGCCATCCTGTCCTGGTGCAGGTCTATCCCGGCGTCCTTCTTGAACTCGGCCACCATCCAGTCCATTATTCTTATATCGAAGTCGTCTCCGCCAAGGTAAGTATCGCCGTTAGTGGATTTGACGGCCGTGACGCCCTCGCCTATCTCCAGGATGGATATGTCGAATGTGCCGCCGCCAAGGTCGTAGACCGCGACCTTCTCTTCTTTCTTCTTCTCAAGCCCGTAGGCCAGCGCGGCCGCCGTGGGCTCGTTTATTATCCTCAGCACGTTCAGGCCCGCTATCTTTCCCGCGTCCTTTGTGGCCTGCCTCTGGCTGTCGTCGAAGTAGGCGGGCACGGTTATCACCGCGTCCGTTACGGGCTCGCCAAGATAGTCTTCCGCGGCCTGCTTCAGCTTCTGCAATATCATCGCCGATATCTCGGGCGGGGAGTAGTGTTTCCCCCTGACCTCCACCTGGGCGTCCCCGTTCGAGGCCTCCACTATCCTGTATGGGAGGCGCTTCATCGCGTGCTGCGCCTCAGGGGAATTGAACTTCCGGCCCATCAGCCTCTTTATCGAAAATATGGTATTTTCCGGGTTCGTGATGGCCTGCCGCTTCGCGATCTGGCCGACCAGCCGCTCGCCCTTCTCCGTGAACGCCACGACGGAGGGGGTAAGCCTGCTGCCTTCCTGGTTGGGAATGACCACGGCATCGCCGCCCACCATCACTGAGACCACCGAGTTCGTGGTCCCGAGGTCTATCCCTATAGCCTTTGCCATTTATGATTCCTCCTTGAAAAAATGTGTTTATCCTCTTTTTATCTTCACTTCGTCCGCGGATTCTTCCTTTTTTGGCCTTCTGGAGACCGCGACGAGCGTAGCCCTTATGACCTTGCCGTTATATGAATAGCCTCTCCTGAACTCCTCGACCACGGTATTGTCCTCAACGTCCTCTCGTTCCACCTGGCTGATGGCGTGGTGGTACTCCGGGTTGAACGGAAGCCCCAGGGCGGGCACCTGCTTGAGGCCGAATTTGTCCAGCACCCTCAGAAGCTCGCGCAGGGTCATCTCGACGCCTTCCCGCAGACCGTCCGCGCCTTCCTTTGCGTGCTTCAATGCCGTCTCAAGATTGTCCAGGCTGGGCAGGATATCTTTCATTATGTCTTCGTTCGCGTATTTGAGGGACTCCTCTTTCTCCTTCTGCCAGTGGCGCTTGAATGTCTCGAAATCGGAGTACAGGCGAAGGTACTTGTCCTTCTGCCGGCTTATCTCCTCTTCCAGCGAGCGGACGACCTCCTCCCTTGGCGCTTCCTCAAGAAGGGGCTCTTCGGGAGGGCCCTGCCCCGCCTCCGCCCCTTCTCCTTCAAATATCTTCCCTTCTTCCATATCCCTGAACTCCTTTAAGTTTTTTTATCTTCAGTCTATTTCACGGTCCCGGATGCGCTTCTCGGCGAGCGTGTCCGTCAGAAACTGGGCGGTGGCGCGCACCATCTCGATGGCCTTGGGATAATCCATCCGGGTAGGGCCGATAACGCCGACGGTGCCCGCGCTCCGTTCGCCGTGCCTGTAAGAGGCGACCACCATGCTGAGGTCTTTCAGTTCCCTCACCGGGTTCTCGGAGCCTATAAGGACGCTTATCTCGCCCTCGCTCTCGGCGCAGATCTTTTCGAGGAGCTTCATCATCAGGTGTTTGTCTTCCACGGCCCGCGCTATGGCCTTTATCCTGTCCGAAAAATCCGGGAGGCCTATCAGGTCCGAGAGCCCGTAGATATAAATCTCGCCCGTGGGGAATGTGAGGGCCTCGCGGCAGATGCTTACCGCCTTTGAGATAAGGAGGTCGCAGAGGGCCTTCTCCCTGGACATTTCTTTTATAAGTTTAAGTCTTATTTCATCTATCGTATAGCCGGAAAATTCCGAATTCAGGTACTCGGAAATCCTGCGGAGCGTGCGCGGGGTTATCTCCTGCTCCATCGGGAGGACCTTGTGTTTTATAATCCCTTCATCAGTCAGAAGGAGCACCGCTATCCGGTTCCCCCTGTAGCCGAAGAGCTCTATCCTGTTCAGCGTGGCCCTCTCGCTGGTGAGGGGCGCGGCCAACCCAAGGTAATTGAGGTTCTCCGAGAGGGTCCTTGCCGCCCCGTCCAGAAGGCCGTTCAGGTCTTCCCTGAGCACCTCCAGCTTCGAGATGAAACTGTTTATATATCTGGTCTCCATGTCCTTGAGCTTTTGAACGTAGTCCACATATAAGCGGTATCCCCTGTCCGTTGGCACCCTTCCAGCCGAGGTATGGGGCTGCCAGACAAAGCCCAGGTCCTCCAGGTCGGCCATGATGTTCCTGATAGTGGCCGGAGACAGATTGAAGACATACTTCTTCGTGATCAGCCTGGAACCCACCGGCTCGGCCGTCTCTATGAAGCTCCGGACTATCGAGAACAGGACCTTTTCCGCGCGATCGTTAAGCATCCTTACTCCTTTAGCACTCTCGGAGCGAGAGTGCTAAAATAGATTAGCAATTGACAGGGGATGGTGTCAAGACCCGTGCCTTCAAGTGACAAGCTGGCAAGTAACAAGAGACAGTACCCCTCACCTCTCTCCCCCAAGGGGCGAGGGGACAACCCACCCTGCACCCCTCCCAAGAGGGGACTGAATTTCCTCCCCCCTTTGCGAAAGGGGAGGTTAGGAGGGGTTAGTCCGGTTCTGATTCATAACTCCTTTTGGCGGGTTCAAGTTTGCAACCAGACCTGTCCAAGATAAATTTTTTGGACAGCATTTCAATTAAGGGAAAAAGTGAAAATAGTTTGTCATTCCGCAGGTAGTAAGCGGGAATCCAGTCTGTAGGCCTTTTTCGTGGGAGTCACCCGCCCACGGGTGACCCGATCCGCTTTGGAACAGAAAGGTCCTTTTCAGATATCTTGGACAGCTGTGGTTTGCAAACCTGAACCAGCAAGAGAATCCAATTTTTAAGTTGTTCTTTCAAAGACATTTTAAACCTGGATTCCCGTTTAAAGCAGTCCGCGGGAATGACGGACAAGAACTCGCTGATTTGAAGGCGAGCAGAATCAAAAAGGGGCCTTTCGGCCCCTTTTCTCTTAAATGGGATATTTCTTTACGCCCCTTCTATCTTCACCGCCACGGTCGGGGCCTCGCCGTTTGCAGAGGGCTTGGTCAGGAGGTTCACCCTGGCGTGGGCGAAGTGCGCGGGCACGAAGAGCATCCCTTCCGGCACCTCGTCCGTCACCTTGGCTTTCACATAGATGGACGCGCCGTCTTTTGCCGTTATCTTGGTGAATTTCTCGTCAACCACCCCGTAAGTCTTTGCGTCCCTGGGGTTCACCTGGATATAGGCGTCCGCTATGGCGGAGCTTATGTTCTTGGATATGGTGGTCAGGCTGCCCGAATGCTGCATCAGTATGCCCGTGGCAAGTATAAGCGGGTGGCCGCTGTCCGGCATCTCCATCTCGGCCTGCTCGACCGGGACAAACGATGCCGCAGCCTGCTCCCTGAAGCAGAGGGAGAGGTGATTGGCTATTTCCGCGTCCAGGCCCTCTTCGTCCTTTGCCCCCATATCAAGCTGCATCAGGCGCCCAAGGTTCCTCAGTATCTGCCAGTCGGGCATGGAGGAGCCGGTCTCGGGCAGGCACTTTATGAACTTCTGCGGCTTTCCGGTGGCCCCCACGAAGAAGCCTTCCTTCTCGGCCCAGCTTGCGGCAGGAAGCACCACATGGGCCATCTGCGCCGTCTCGGTGAGCAGAATATCCTGGACAACCAGGAATTCGATGCCTTTAAGGACCTCTTCCGCCTTCGCCGCATCAGGGAATGTGACGGCCGGGTTCTCTCCCATGATATAGAGGGCCCTGAGATTGGGCCTGTAGAGCATGTCTTCCACATTGAGGCCGCCTTCGGGCCTTACTCCCGCCTCAAGCATTCCAAGCGTGTCGGCGAACTCCGCCGGAAGCCCCAGCGCCTCCGGCCCCCTGCCAAGCAGCAGGCAGAGGTCCATCAGGGCAAGCATGGTGCCCGTGCCCTTGGTGTTCTCCGAGCTGCCTATAGAGGCGAACAGCATCGGGTTCCTGGCCGAGGCAAGCGTCTTCGCTGCGTTCCTGATCTCATCGGCGCTGATGCCGGTGATCTCCGAAACCTTTTCAGGCGTGTATTTGGCAAGGGCCTCTTTCAGGGCGTCGAAGCCGTGTGTGCCCTCGGCCTTTTTGTCGTATATGCCCTCATCCAGCATGGCCTTCATTATGCCGTTTACCAGAGCGGCGCCGGTTGCTGGTTTTATCCTCATCCACCTTGTGGCCCAGCGGGCCAGCTTGGTCTGCTTGGGATCGGCCACTAAAAGCGTGGCGCCAAGATCGCGCTTTGCGGCAAGCACCTTTAATCCATAAATCGGATGCGTTGAAGTCAAATCGCTCTCAAGCACGAAGAGAACGTCGGCCTTTAAAGGCGCGTTCAGCTCCACAGGAAGCGCCCTTATGTTGAAGGCCTTTTTGAGGGCCTCCGATATCTTCCCGTATCCGAAGTGGGCGCGCGAATCGATGTTCTTCGACCCCAGGGCGTCCATGAATTTTTTCAGCATGTAGTTGTCTTCTACCGAGCACCTCTCGGAGCCTATCGCCCCGATGGTCTCCGCGCCGAAGCGGGATTTAATCTCCGACAACCTTTCGGAGATATACCCCAGGGCCTCTTCCCATGTGGCGGGCTGCAGGTTCCCCTCTTTTCTGATAAGCGGGGTGGTGAGCCTGTGCTCGCTTTCTATGTAGTCGAAGCCGAACCTTCCGCGCGGGCAGAGGTCGCCCTCGTTAATTCCCGTGCCGTCGATGCCCCTGGCGCGCACGATCTTGCCCTCCCTAAGGGAAAGGGTCGTGGTGCAGCCCACGCCGCAATAGGGGCAGATGTTTTCCTTGTCTTCAAGGAACCATACCCTTGAGCGGTATCTGAAGGGCTTCGTCCCAAGCGCCCCCACCGGGCAGGCGTCAACGCACTGCCCGCAGAACTCGCAGTCCAAAGTCTCCTCGAACGCCGGGCTCACCTTCGATTTGAACCCCCTGCCAAGAAGGTTTATCGCGCCCACGCCCTGGTGCTCGCGGCAGACGCGCACACACTTGCCGCACAGGATGCAGCGGTTCGGGTTGCGCTCTATGAGCGGGGCCGCGAGGGACTCCGGGTCGTGCTTCCTCTCGGCCGCGAACCGGCTCTCCGCCGGGCCGTACTTGAAGGCAAGCTCCTGCAGCTCGCACTCGCCCGCCTTGTCGCATATGGGGCAGTCAAGAGGATGATGGACGAGGAGCAGTTCAAGGACGGTCTTCCTGGCCTTCTCCAGCTTGGGGGTCTCGGTATGGACGACCATATTGTTTTCAGCCGGGCTGGAGCAGGCAGCAAAGAGCTTCTTCTGTCCCTCCACCTCCACAAGGCACAGGCGGCAGCCGCCGTAAGGAGTGAGCCTTCTGTCCCAGCAGAGGTGCGGTATGTAGATACCGTTTGCCAGGGCCGCCTGCAAGATGGTGGTCTTCGGGGGAGTCTGGACCTTAATGCCGTTGATGGTTAGCTCTATCATGCCTGTTCAACTCCTTTTAGTTCTTTTTCTCTGGCCCTGGCGATAAGCTCGCCCCTGAGCCTGCCGGGGCCTATCTTCAGCGCGCCGAACTTGCAGGTCTCATAGCAGCTCCGGCATTTTACGCAAAGCTCCTGGTTAATCTCGTGCGGCTTCTTCCTCTCTCCGCTTATGGCCTTCTGCGGGCAGACCCTGGCGCACGCGCCGCAGCCCTTGCAGGTCTCCGGGTCCACATAGAATGTTGTAAGCGTGCGGCAGACGCCGGCCTTGCACCATTTATCGTGTATATGGGACTCGTACTCGTCCCTGAAGTATCTTATCGTGGAGAGTATCGGGTTCGGGGCGGTCTGACCAAGGCCGCAGAGCGAGCAGTTTATAACGTCTCCGCAGAGGTCCTGCAGAAGCTCTATGTCTCCGGGCTGTCCGCGCCCCTCGGTTATGTCCACCAGCTTGTCATGGAGCACCTTTGTGCCTATCCTGCAGGGCGGGCATTTGCCGCAGGACTCGTCCGTGGTGAACTCCAGGAAGAACTTGGCAACGCTCACCATGCAGTTGCTGTCGTCTATGACCACCATGCCGCCCGAGCCCACGATGGCCCCGGTCTGGACGATGTCTTCATAGGTGACCGGGGTATCCAGCAGGTTCTCCGGTATGCAGCCCCCGGAGGGGCCGCCAAGCTGCACGGCCTTGAATTTCTTGCCCTTTCTGATGCCGCCGCCTATGTCGTAGATGACCTTTCTAAGCGGTATGCCCATCGGCACCTCGATGAGCCCTATATTGTTCACCGCGCCGGTCAGGGCGAAGACCTTGGTGCCGGTGGACTTCTCCGTCCCCAGGCTCCTGAACCACTGCGCCCCGTGCAGTATGAGGGGCGGGATGTTCGCGTAAGTCTCGACATTATTAAGGACGGTGGGCTTCTTCCATAAACCCTGCACGGCCGGGAACGGCGGGCGGGGTATGGGCATGCCGCGCTTTCCTTCCAGCGAGCGCATGAGGGCCGTCTCCTCGCCGCAGACGAAGGCGCCCGCGCCCTGGTAGATCTCTATATCCAGGTTAAAGCCGGAACCAAGTATGTTTTCGCCCAGGAGGCCATAGGCCCTGGCCTGGTCTATCGCAAGCTGAAGTCTCTGGACGGCCAGCGGGTACTCGGCGCGGACATATATGTAGCCTTTCGATGCGCCTATGGCCTTCGCGCCGATTATCATGCCCTCCAGGACCACGTGCGGGTCCGCTTCCATCACGGAGCGGTCCATGAACGCGCCGGGGTCGCCCTCGTCGCCGTTGCAGAGGATGTACTTAAGCTCTCCGGGCACGCGGTTGCAAAGCTCCCACTTCAAGCCGGTTGGGAAGCCCGCGCCGCCGCGCCCGCGGAGGCCCGACTCCTTCACCTCTTTTATTATCTGTTCGGGGGTCATCTCCAGGAGGACCTTCGCCGCCGCCTGGTAGCCGTCCCTCGCTATGTATTCCTCTATCTTCTCGGGGTCTACGAGACCTTTGTTGCGAAGGGCGCGGAGCACCTGAAGGTTGAAAAACGGTATGTCCTTCATTACGGGCAGGGTGCTCTTCTTCTCGGGCTCCTTGTACATGAGCCGCTCCACCGGCCGGCCCTTGAGGAAATGCTCCTCCACCAGCACGGGGATGTCTTCGGGCTTCAGCTTCTCGTAAAAAATCCCCTCCGGGTAGACTGTCATGATCGGGCCCTGGGCGCAGAAGCCGTTGCAGCCGGTGAGGACCAGGTTCACTTCCTTCTCCAGCCCGCGTTTTGCCAGCTCCTCCTGCAGGGCGTGCTTCACCTTCAGGCTGCCGCTCGCGATACATCCCGTACCGCCGCAGATCATAAGGTTTACTCTGTATCCTGTCTCCATCTATATCATCCTCCGGACCATTTATTTCTTTCTCCTCAGTAGGATGTCTCGCTGCCCGCTACAAGGGCAAACTCGTCCACCACCTTGCCCCCCTGCACGTGCTCCTTGAATATCCTGCGGATCTTTTCGGGGTTCAGGAGCTGGTATTTCACCGGGGCATGGTTAAGCATTTCGACGGTCGCCATCGGCTCCCTGGAGCAGAAACCCGCGCACCCGGAATTGGTGACAATCACATCCTTTATATTTTCTTTCGCCATCTCGTCCATGAGGGCGTTCATCACTTCCCTTGCCCCGGCGGCTATGCCGCAGGTGCCCATGTGGACGGTGATCTTGGCCCTGTATCCGCCTTCACGCAGTGTGAAGGTGGACTTGTACTCCTCTTTTATCTTCTTCAAGTCGTCTACTGTTAATTTCGGCATTACAAGGCCTCCTTTTATTCGTATTCCTTCAGGATATCAAGGGCCGTTACAGGATTAAGCGAGCCGTGCGTGTCCTTGTCCACGACAACGACGGGGGCAAGACCGCAGGCCCCCAGGCACCGGACGCTCTCCAGAGAGTACTTCTTGTCCGGCGTCACCTCGCCGATATCTATGTTGAGCCTGTCCTTGAGCTTGGCCAGTATCTCTTCGGAGCGCTTCACGTAACAGGCCGTCCCAAGGCAGACCCTTATGTTGTGTTTCCCTTTGGGCTTCATGGTGAAGAAGGAATAGAATGAGACCACCCCGTGCACCTCGCTTACGGGCAGGTTCAGCCCGCGCGCGATGTGCCTCTGCACCACGGGGGGCAGGTAGCCCACAAGCTCCTGGGACTCCTGAAGGACAGGTATCAGGCTTCCCGGTTTTTCCTTGTAGCGGGCTATTATCTCATCCAGCTTTGCCGCTATCGCCTCGTTATAGTCCAGCACTCCAGGGCCGGTGGGGGCCGCTTTTCTGCGAAGCTCCACTCCCTTGTTGACCGCCTCTTTCAAGAGGGCCGGCGAGAAGGGCTTTGGAAGATAGTCCACTATGCGCAATGTGAGCGCCTCTTTAATGCTCTCCTGCGAGGGATAACCGGTTATGAGGACTATGCCCACGTCGGGGTCTTTCTTCCTGACCTCGGCCATGAATTCTATGCCGTCCATCTCGGGCATCTTGATGTCGGTGACTATGACATCAAATGACTTCCCGTTATCGAGCTTCCTCAAGGCGTCGGGGCCGGACTCCGAGGTCTCCACCTCGAACCCCTCCGGCGCGAGCACCCTCTCGCAGCTCTTCAGGACAATCGGTTCGTCATCAACAACGAGGATTCTGCCTTTCACCTTTGATTCCTCCTTGGCCACGGGAAAATTTAAAAGATCTTTTTCAAATACGGGGGCTGAAGCCCCCTTGGGTTCTGTTCTCATTCTTTTATTCCTTTAGTCCCCTCCCTGGAGGGGTAGGGGTGGGTATTAAGGGCATATGCCGCGGCCTGGGCGTTTATCTCTTCCCGTATGGCCGCAAGCACCGGCGGGTAATCCACCGGCACGCCCTCAAGCTCTTTTTTAAGTTCCGCCGAATCGAATTTATAATACGAATTCCCGCTTTTTTCCAATGATAATTTAAAATCCATCTCCGGATGCCCTCCAACCAGAGAGGCCATTGTAGAGCCCAGGTTCCCAATGGGCTTCCGGTCTATATGGCTTCCCTTGAAACTCGCCCTCAGAGTCGTGCCGGCGCCGGGCCGCGAGGTTATAGAGAAACTCCCTCCGCATTCCTCGGCGTACTGTTTCAGAAACGGTATCCCCAAGCCGAAGCTCTTCTTCTTCGGCTTGGTCGTAAAGAACGGGTCCGCCACCCGCGCAAGCACGTCCCTGTTCATTCCCCTTCCGTTGTCCTTCACTTCCATCTCCATCAAGTCGGCCTTCAGGTCTTCCCGCAGTGTTATCTCGATCAGCGTCGCCCCGGCCTCCACCGAGTTAAGGGCGATATCCAGTATGTGCAGCGAGAGGTCCTCCATCTCAATTCAGGACAACCCTCCCGCCCTCCGCCCTAAGGGCCAGCTTAAGCTCCGAAAAGCTTGGGGCACCCATAAAAAATCTGTTCGTCCTTTTGCCTATGTCTTCAAGCCTGTGGGCGTCGGAGTTCGTGAGATAACAGGCGTCCTCGAACCCCGCGGGTTTGTTGTTTCTATTTATGATCTCAAAGGCATCGAATTCCATATCGGGCGGGATGAAGCCAAGCTGCGAGATAATGCTGAAGGACCCCCTGTCTATATGGCTTGCGACCGCCAGCCCGCCAAGGGAGTGTATCTTTTGTATTATTTCATTTAATGAAAGGCGGGTCGCGCCTATGAGGAGTTTGCTATTGAACCCGAGCACCTCGTCCCGGGCGTTCACTACTACCTGCTCGCCCCAGAGCCGCTCGTCGTTTTCGCCGGGGAGGAGGGCCTCATAGATGGCCTCCTGCATTCGGAGGGCGTCTTGCACGGTCTCAAAGAGCCCAAGGATGTGGGCCTCCTCCCGGGAGGTCATCTCCATGGCCGGAATGAAACAGATCCCCACTGCCCGGGCCGTCTCAGCCGCGACTTCGAGGTTTTCGGCCGAGTTATGGTCGGCTATGGCTATGATATCCAATCCCAGTTCCGCCGCCCGCTTCATTATCCTCTTTGGCGTCATATCCAGGTCACCGCAGGGGGAAAGGCACGTATGGATGTGCAAATCCGCCGTGAATTCCCTCATCTGCCCCCGCTGGGCCGGACATCATCCGCATGTATTTTCTAAGCGACCTCCGGTTTTTTTATGAGATTGTAAAAGATCCCGGCGACCTCGAAAGAGCTGAGGAAGGTGGAGAGCACAGGCACTTCCTCGGCGGCTGCCTTTATCAGTGTCTCCGGGTCTATCGGCTTATTGCCCGTTATCACTATCCCCGAAAGGCCTTTTATGGCCGCCACGGCGACGATATTGGGGTGTGTCTGGCGGGTTATCCACAGGTTGCCCTCCGTGCTGTTTGCCAGCACGTCGGAGAGCATATCGCTTACATAACAGCCCTTTATCGTGCGTTCGGGGTTTCCCGTTACCTTTGTCTCAAGCTTCAGTTTATCGATTACTTCGCCTACGGTCATTTTCCCTTCAGGTTGATTGTTATTTCCAGGGTGGTGCCTTCGCCGGGAACCGAGTCCAACTTCAGGCCGTCGGAATTGTTTTTTATATTTGGAAGGCCCATGCCGCTTCCCCAGCCCATCTCCCTCGCCCAGTCCGGCGCGGTGGAATAGCCTTCTTTCATTGCAAGCTGTATGTCCTTTATCCCGGGGCCCATGTCTATAATGGTTATCTTCAGTGCATCGCCTTCCACGGCATAATGCAGCGTTCCCGCAATCGCGTGTATTATGACGTTCATCTCGGCCTCGAAGGCCGATACCGCCGCACGCCTGATAGTCTCGGGCGGCACTCCCAGATTGGCGAGCACGGTGCGCATCTCCTTCGATGCCGCGCCCGCGTCCATGAAGTCGCCTCCCTTCAATTGAAAGCTGCCCTCTAATGCCTCCATGGTCTCGCTCTCTTCCACTTGACCTCTAAATAGAAATATCAGTTAAGTTTATCTTGAAATTACAGCTACTGCCCATCCATATGCAAGAGGTTTTTTCGCGCACATGGCGCAGTGGTGGAATCAGGCCCACCCGCGCGTACCTCTCCCCTCTTTTTCGCATACTCATCTATTATAAGCAATCTTTATGTCAAAATAAAAACGATTTGTTTTAGAAAGAGAAAAGTTTGCTTATTCAGACAGGAGGATTGTTAAGGCAAAGTCCTTCTTTCTCTTGTAAGAGAAAGAAGCAAAGAGAATTTTTACTTTTTTCCGCTCACATGACCTCTTCCTTGAATGTGCATTCCTTGCGGGGGCAGAAGATGAAAGTGCCCTCTTTGGTGGTCTTTTCAAGGAGGTAATCGCTCTGGCCGCAGAGGGGGCAGGGGCGGTTCACGGGTTTGTACCAGCTTGCGAATTTGCACTTGGGGTAATTTGAGCAGCTGTAAAAGAGTTTCCCCTTCTTGGAGCGGCGCTCCACGATGTCACCGCCGTCCAGGGGGCATTTTATCCCAAGCGATATGGGTTTTGTGGTCTTGCACTCGGGGTATTTGGAGCAGGCCAGGAATCTCCCGAACCTTCCCGATTTCAGCACCATGGGGGAGCCGCATTTGGGGCAGAACTCGCCTTCGGCCATGGTCTGGCACTCTGGTTCGTCTATGGGGCAGGTGTTCCTGCACTCGGGATACCCGCTGCAGGCCAGGAACCACCCGTTCCGGCCCCAGCGCTTCACCATCGGGAGGCCGCACTTTTCGCACTTGAACTCGGTTGGCACGTCCTCCGGTCTCACTTTGCCGACCGTCTGCCTGGCCTCTTCCAGCTCCTCGTTGAAAGGCCCGTAGAAATCGCTTATGACCTTCGTCCATTCCATCTCGCCGTTTTCTATGCTGTCAAGCTCCTCTTCCATGCGGGCGGTGAAGCTGACGTCGAGGAGGTCCGGGAAGCGCTCGACGAGGAGGTCGTTCACTATCACGCCCAGGTCCGAGGGCTTGAACCTGCCGCTCTCCTTCTCCACGTATTTCCTGTCCTGTATGGTGGAGAGGATCGTGGCGTAGGTGCTAGGTCTTCCGATGCCCTTCTCTTCAAGGGCCTTTACCAGACTCGCCTCCGAGTACCGGGGCGGGGGCTGGGTGAAATGCTGTTCCGGTTTCAGTCCGCTTAATTTCAGGGCCTCGCCTTCCTTCAGGTCCGGAAAAATCCGGCCTTCTTCGCCTTCTTCCATCTCGTTATAGAGCCTCGTGAAGCCGGGGAACTTTATGATGCTTCCCGTTGCCCTGAATTCCGCCCCGCCTCGGCGGGGGTCGCCGGAGCGGGAGTTTATGGTGAAAGTCGTATTTTCGTACTCCGCGGGGGACATCTGGCTGGCCAGGAACCGCTGCCAGATGAGCTTATAGAGCCTGTACTGGTCTTTGCCAATGAAGGACTTTACCACTTTAGGGTCTTTGTCGGGATAGGTGGGCCTTATGGCCTCGTGCGCCTCCTGCGCGCCTTTTTTGCTCTTGAAGCGAGGGGGCTTTTCCGGTACATACTCCGGGCCGAATTCCTGTTTTATCAATTTTCTGGCCCACTGCTCGGCCTCCGTGGCCACGTGCACGGAATCGGTGCGCATATAGGTTATCAGGCCGGCCGAGCCCTCGCTGCCAAGCTCCACGCCTTCGTAAAGCTGCTGGGCCAGCATCATGGTTTTTTTGGCCGTGAATCCAAGCTTGTTGAAAGCGTCCTGCTGGAGCGTGCTTGTGATGAACGGTGCGGGAGCGGAGCGCTTCCTCAGTTTCTTCTCTATCTTGCTTAAGACATATTCCCCGCCCTGAAGGGATGAGGCCGCCTTTTCAGCATCCTCCTCCGTGTGCAGAAGGAAAAAATCCTTTTCGGGGCGCCTTTCAATAACCAGTTTTCCGCCCAGCTCATGAAGCCTGGCCAGGAACTCCGGCGGGACCGCCCCGGCGAAGAGGCCGTCAATCGTCCAGTATTCCTCTTTCTGAAAGGCCTGTATCTCCTTCTCGCGCTCCACAACAAGGCGCACGGCCACGGACTGCACCCGGCCGGCCGAGAGGCCCTTCCTCACCTTCCTCCAGAGGAGCGGGCTCAGGTTATAGCCCACAAGCCTGTCCAGCACCCTCCTGGCCTGCTGGGCATCCACCTTGTTCATGTCTATGCGGCCCGGGTTTTTCAGCGCCTCCTTGACGGCGCGCTCGGTTATCTCGTGAAAACCGACACGGAAGATCTGGTCCTGTTTGCCGTCTTTTATCACGTTTGCGATATGGAAGGCGATGGCCTCACCCTCCCTGTCCGGGTCGGGCGCGAGGTATATCTTCTCGGCCTTCTTCGAAGCGGCCTTCAGTTCCCGTATGATTTTTTCCTTGCCGGGGATGGTGACGTACTTGGGCGCGAAGCCGTGCTCCACATCCACGCCCAGTTCCTTTGCGGGCAGGTCTTTCACATGCCCCACGGAGGCCTTCACCACGAAGTCCTTCCCCAGTATCTTGTTAAGCGTGTGCGCCTTGGCGGGCGATTCCACAATCAGGAGCGAAGAAGCCATTATCAAAACCTCAATTAAAAATCAGAATTAGTCCACGCGAACCGCGGGCAGAATATCTTGCGGGCCTGAAAGCCCTTTTTTCACATCTTCCACGAGAAAGGACGATTTTGTCAAGTTCGCCCTAAAAAGCGAAAGACCCTTCTTTCTTTTGTAAAAGAAAGAAGCAAAGAAAATTTTTAGATTTTTCCTGCTTCTATGAAGCGGAAAAAACTATCAAGAGTTTTTTCTCTCTTTGCTACTTTCTCTCTTTTTTGCAAAAAAGAGAGAAAGTAGCCCTTTAGTCTTTCTTCTTTGATAGCCATTCTAGCAGATAAAGAATTTTTTTCCAGCCGACTGGGCGACCACTCCCTTAAGCTCAAGTGAGAGCAGGATACCGAGGAGTTTTGGCGTATCCATCCCCAGTTCCCTGGATATCTCGTCCACGTGCCGGGGCTCCGGGCCAAGCGTCTTTAGTAACCTGTCCTCATCGCCGGTGAGGTCCGGGATGGCTTTCTTCCTGGCCTCGGCTATGAACCCTTTCAGCACCGGCGAGAGTTCCTCAAGGATGTCCCCGGCCCCGGTCACCATCTTTGCGCCCTTTTTTATAAGCTGGTTTGTGCCCTTGGAATTCTCGGAGTTCACGCTGCCCGGAACGGAGAAGACCTCTTTCCCCTGCTCCAGTGCCAGCCCCGCCGTGATGAGCGAGCCGCTGTCCGCCGCAGCCTCCACCACCAGCACGCCAAGCGAGAGCCCGCTTATGATGCGGTTTCTGCGGGGGAAGTTCTCCCGGTTTGGGGCCGTGCCGGGAGGGAACTCGGTTATCACCGCGCCGGAGCGCGACATCCGCTCCATGAGACCGGCATTCTCGCGCGGGTAGGGCACGTCCGGCCCGCTGCCAAGCACTCCGATGGTCCTCCCCTCCGCTTTCAGTGCGCCCGTGTGCGCGGCGGTGTCCACCCCCCTTGCAACCCCGCTCACGATGGTAAGTCCCATCCGGGAAAGCTCGGCTGATATCTCCCCGGCGAAATGCTCTCCGTAAGGGGTCGGGTTGCGGGTGCCGACCACGGCGACCGCGTAGCGGTCTTCAGGGATGATGTCCCCTCTTGCAAAGAGGAAGACCGGCCTGTCCGGAAGCTCCTTCAAGGATACAGGGTAATTATCATCCCATTCGGAGACGATCTTTACCCCAATCTTCGCCATCTGCTCCCTGTCCGCTTCCACCTGCTTCCACATGGAAAAATCCTTTATCGCCTTCGCCTTGCGCTCCGATATGCCTTCAACCTGTGCAAGGGCCTTCAGGCTGGCCGAGAAAATCCTGTCAGCCTTGCCGAAGCGGTCCAGGAGCCTTCTTATCGAGACCGGGCCTATCTCGCGGACGTAGGCGAGGGCAAGCAGATTGAGGTCGCTGGCGCCCTTCTCTTCCATTCAGGAGAGGGGTTTTCCCCCGCGCAGGAGTGTTTCCACGCGAAGCCTCAGTGAATTAAGCCTTATGAAGCCTTCGGCGTCCTTCTGGTCATACGCGGCCCCCTCCTCGAACGTGGCAAGTGAGGGATCGTAAAGCGAGTCGGGGGATTTGCGCCCAACCACCAGCAGGCTTCCTTTATAGAGCTTCAGCCGCGCCGTGCCATTCACCTTTTTTTGGCTTTCATCTATCAGTTTTTGCAAAAGTTCGCGCTCCGGCGAGAACCAGTAGCCGTAATAGACCATCTCCGCATATTTGGGCATAAGGCTTTCTTTCAGGTGCATCACCTCCCGGTCCAGGGTGATGGACTCCACCGCCCGGTGGGCCGCGTGCAGTATGGTGCCTCCGGGCGTCTCGTACACCCCGCGGGACTTCATCCCCACGTAACGGTTTTCCACCAGGTCTATCCTGCCGATGCCGTTTTCGCCGCCTATGCGGTTAAGCTCTTTCAAGAGGGCGAATGGGCCCATGCGTTTCCCATTGACAGCCACAGGGTCGCCCTTTTCGTATTCGATCTCTATGTACGCGGGCCCGTCCTTTGCCTTCTCGGGCGGCAGGGTCATCGTGTACATATCGGCCGGGGGTTCGGCCCAGGGGTCTTCGAGGATGCCGCCCTCGTAACTTATGTGGAGCACGTTCCTGTCCGTGCTGTATGGTTTTTGTTTTGTGGCCGTGACCGGGATGCCGCTCTTTTCCGCATAATCCATCAGGCCCTGCCTGGACTTGAAAGGCCACACCCTCCATGGGGCGATGACCTTTATGTCCGGCTTCAGGGCGTAATAGGCAAGCTCGAACCGGACTTGATCATTCCCCTTGCCCGTGGCCCCGTGGGCCACGGCGTCGGCCCCTTCCTTTACGGCTATCTCTATCTGCTTCTTCGCTATGAGGGGTCGCGCTATCGATGTGCCAAGCAGGTAGACGCCTTCGTACATGGCGTTTGCCCGCAGCATGGGGAATATGTATTGGCTTACGAACTCCTCCCGCAGATCAAGTATGTATGCCTTTGAGGCCCCGGTCCTGATGGCCTTCTCTTCGAGGCCGCCAAGCTCCTCCTCCTGGCCCAGGTCGGCGCAAAAAGCGATGACCTCGGCCTTGTAAGTCTCTTTCAGCCACTTGAGGATCACAGACGTGTCCAGCCCGCCCGAATACGCTACGACTATCTTCATTTGTTTCTCCAGAGATTTGTTAAGGTTCAAAAAAATAGCATAAAAGAAAAATAAATGTAAAACCGGCCATTAAGAACCTGGCAGAATAAATTCCTATAATGGATTTTTATTCAATCTTGTAATCCCCCTCTGTCCCCCTTTAAGAAAGGGGGATTTTAAAGCATGCCCCGGCAGGTCCCCGTATCAAGTACGGGGCAGGCTTAAGCCGGGGCCCCCTCCCTGGAGGGGTGCAGGGGTGGATGGTTTATTCCCCCCTCTTAAGATAAGAGGGGGTGAGGGGGAATTATGAAAATTATTTTGGAGTTATGAAAATTATTTCTTCTCCCCTAAATTACCCAGGAGTTCGCGCCTCAGTGTAACCAGCCTCTCCAAATCGCCTACGAAGGCCCGGTAGTCGCGCCCGCCCTCTTCCTGCATGGATTCCAAAAGAGGCCCGCAGAAGTACCATTTGCACCTGAAGGGCCTGTGCCACCGGGGGAGCGGACAGCCCTTCGGAGTAAGATGGCTGCACAGGGCGTCGGGGGGGCCGCTTGCCGATACCGGCTCGATTTCGAGAGCGCTGAAGAGCAGAAGGTCCTCTGCCTCCGGGGTGCCGTGCTTGTTGGCGCAGCAGACCTTCCGGCAATCGGGGCAGACCCGCTGCGTGTGCCTTTCGATATAAGGGGTCAATTTCTCGAAGGCTTCTTTTATAAGGAGAGCGGTGCTGTCCATTGAATTAGTATAAATAAAGAATGGATGCTGTTTCCGTAATCCCCGAAATCCGCTCCGATTCTTGGAAGAGAAAGAATCCTCCTTTTAAAGGGGAATTTCTCATCTATTCTCTAAAGAACCGATGGCTATTTGCGCGGGCGCGTTTTAAAATAGTTATGGATTAGAAATGAAAATTTTGGCATACGCCGAATAATGCAGGTCTTCAAGTCTTCCCCGGACGGGAAAGGCTGGCTGGAAGAACTTATCCTGCTCCTGAAAAAATTCCAGCTGCCCGAACATACGGCCCTGATAATCTTTTCCTTTCTGGTAGGGGCCTTGGCCGGGTTTGCCAACATCCTCTTCCGCACCGTAATGGGCCTGGTGCACCAGCTGATATTCATACAGGGCTCGAACCTGCTCTCGATCGGCAAGGGAGGCATATACAGGGCGTTTCTGCCCCTTCTGCCCATAGCGGGGGCCCTGCTCCTTATCCCCCTCTCTCTGGCCTTCCCCGACGAGGTGAACGGGTACGGCTTCCCCAGGTTCATAGAGCTTGTAAACATCAGGGGCGGCGTCATAAAGATCAGAAACATCCTGCTGAAGACGCTTGGCCCGGCGCTTACCATCGGCTCCGGGGGCTCGGCGGGCATAGAGGGCCCGATAGCTATAATAGGCGGGACGGTGGGCTCCGGCGTGGGGCAGCTCTTTAAAAGTTCAGGCAGCAGGATGAAAGTCCTTATAGCGGCGGGGGCCGCCGGGGCGATAGCGGCCACCTTCAACGCACCCATTGCCGGGGTGATGTTCGCCATAGAGATAGTCCTCCTCGGAAACTACGAGCTTTCCTCATTCGCCGCCATAATCATCTCCGCCGGCATTGCAACCGTAATATCGCGCGGGTTCTACGGCGCGAGCCCGGCCTTCAGCGTGCCGCAGTACGACCTTAGAAGCCCTGTGGAGATACCGCTCTACATGCTCTTTGGCGTGATCATCGGCTTCCTGGCCGTGCTCTATATCAGGGTCTTCCACAAGATCAAGGACGGGTTCGAGAAATTCAATATTAATCCGCAGTTAAAGCCCGTGATCGGGGCCTTCATAATCGGCTCGTTTGCGATATTCCTGCCCCAGATAATGGGGAACGGCTACGAGTTCATAGACCAGGCCCTGCTGGGGAAGATAATCTTCCCGGTAATGCTCCTTCTGATATTTTTCAAGCTCATCGCCACCTCCGTCACCATAGGCTCCGGCGGGGCCGGAGGGGTATTCGCCCCTTCGCTTTTCATAGGGGCCATGGCCGGGGGCAGTTACGGCTGGCTTGTGCATAAACTCCTTCCGGCTTACACGGCCTCATCGGGGGCTTATGCCACGGTGGGCATAGGCGCGTTCCTGGCGGCTGCAACCCATGCCCCCTTGACCGGCATATTCCTCCTGTTCGAGATGACGGGCAATTACAAGATAATCATCCCCCTCATGTTCTCGGCCATAATCGGCACCCTGGTCGCCAAAAGGGTCTACCCGGACTCAATCGATACCGTGGACATAACGAAAAAGGGGATAAAGATACACATGGGCAGGGAAGCCGCCATAATGAGCAGCATCAAGGTAAAGGACGTGATGCGGACGGATTTCATAACGGCCAACGAAGACGATACGCTTGATGCCCTTGTAAACGAGATGATACGGAAAGAGGAATTTTACATCCCCGTGGTGGATGCCGTGGGGATGATGACCGGGATAGTCTCTTTTCAGGACGTAAGGCCCGTGCTCCTTGAGGAGGAGGTAAAAGGCATTGTCCGCGCCAGGCAGATAGCGACGGAAGAGGTAATCGTCCTCTACCCCGATCAGGACCTGAACGCCGCGGTGGAAAGGTTCACCCTCAAAGACATAGACGAGATTCCGGTCGTGGCCGGAGATAACCCGAAAAAGGTGATCGGGATGGTGAGCAGGAAAGCCGTTATCTCCGCCTACAACAGGGAAGTGCTCAAAAAAGCGAAAGGCCCGGCTTTCTAAATCTCCTCATAAGATTGTTTGTCATTCCGGCTTGTCCGGAATCTACCCACCCCGTTATCCCCTCCGGGGGAGGGGACTGGGGTGGGTTCCCGACGCCCGAGCACTCAGGGCCTGAGTGCTTGCTTGCGGGAATGACAAGAAAAGGTTATTCCGTGGCACATCAAAGAGAATTGCGGTCTTAGGCCCTTAAAAATATGCTTAATTGGATTTCTTTCCGCCCGCGATATAAAATAAGTCCCTGCATGAAGACCCAGGCAAAGCTTGACATAGCGCATTACTCCAGCGAGCCGGAAGACCTGCTGGCCTACGGGTTTGACGCCTCCGGCCTCTCCGGGGCCCCGGTTATGGTCGCCTGGCCCGAGAATACTGATGAGGTTGTAAAAGTCCTCAAGTACTCGGACGGGAACTCCATCCCTGTTATCCCCCGAGGCGCGGGCACCGGGATGACGGGCGGCGCCGTCCCGGAGACCGGCGCGATTGTGCTCAGCCTGGAGCGCATGAACCGCATCCTGGAGATAGACGAGGAGAACCTCACGGCCCTGGTTGAGCCGGGTGTGATAAACGGAAGGCTTCAAAGAGAGCTTGCCGATATGGGGCTCTTCTATCCGCCGGACCCGTCCAGTATGGAGTTCTGCACACTGGGGGGCAACGTGGCGGAGAACGCCGGAGGGCCAAGGGCGCTCAAATACGGGGTAACAAGGGATTACGTCCTGGGGCTTGAGGCCGTCCTTCCTTCGGGGAAGCCGATAAACACGGGCGTGCAGACCCGCAAGGGAGTTGTCGGTTACGACCTCACCCGCCTCCTCACCGGAAGCGAGGGCACCCTTGCCGTCATAACCAAAATAAGGCTAAAAATACTCCCCCAGCCGGAGGACGTGCTGACCCTGCTCGCCGTATTCCCCCGCCAGGGCGGGGCCGAGCGCTCGGGCGGCGCGGTCTCCCGCATAATAGCCTCAAAGATCATCCCGCGCACGCTGGAGTTCATGGACAGGGAATCCATCCGGGCGGTAGAAAAATTCAGTCCTATAGGCCTTCCGAAAGAGGCCGGGGCGCTTCTGCTAATAGAGCTTGACGGCCATCCCGCCGCCATAAGGGCCGAGGCCGGAAAAGTAATCGAGATATGCGAGATGCTGGGGGCCGAGGTGAGCATGGCCGAGGACGATGACGCAAGGGACCTGCTCTGGAAGGCCCGGCGCGGGATATCCCCTGCCCTCTATCAGATATCCGAGAAGAAGATTAGCGAAGACATCGTTGTGCCCAGAAGCAGGATACCCCTGATGCTGGCCGCCCTGGAGAAACTGTCTGAGCGCGAAAAGATAAAGATCGCCTCATTCGGCCACGCCGGAGACGGCAATATACATGTGAATATATTGCCATCCGAAAAACGCGATCTCACCCCGCTTCTGCAGGAACTTTTTGAAACGGTCCTCAATCTGGGGGGCACCATTTCAGGCGAGCACGGTGTCGGGCTTACGAAGAGGCCCTTCATAGGCATGGAGATAAAGGAGACCGAACTTTCTCTCATGCGTGATATAAAAAAGGTCTTCGACCCAAAGGGGCTCCTTAACCCCGGGAAGATATTCCCTTGAGCGCTTACAGCCTCGCGGATTTCCGGGTACTTGCCATAATCGCGGTCCCGTTCTACCTGGCGGGCGGTTTTGCATGGCCTTTTTTATATGCCGGGCTCCTGGCGCAGGCGGTCTATCTTTTCTCCAGGGCATACGACCTTGGGCGGCTCCCCCTGGTGGGTGTGAACGACACCCTCACGTTCCTTGCGGCAAGCATAATCCTGTTCTCCATACCATTCCACAGAACTCTGAAGGTTAAAAAATTCCGGTGGATGGTTGCCCTTGGGGCGGCGGTCTTCAGCGCGGCGGCATTTGCGCAGGGGCCATATAATATGCCGCTTCCCCCGGTATTGAAGACCTACTGGTTCGAGCTTCACGTCTCGCTCTCGTTCTTCTCCTACGCGCTGTTTGCAATCGGCGCGGCCCTTGGCATTACATATCTCGGGAACCCCCTTGATGCGGGGTTGGAGAAGAAGGAGTACAAGGCCATACTCTTTGGATATCTCCTTTTCAGCCTGTCGATGATATTCGGAGGGGTCTGGGCGTATCTGGCCTGGGGCACTTACTGGCTCTGGACGCCAAAGGAGCTATGGACGTCCATCCTCTGGCTCTATTACACGGGATACCTGCACGCGCGCTTTCAGCGGCAGTGGTACGGGAAGAAGGCGGCCATTATCGGGGCGGCGGGTTTTGCGGTGGTGCTCTTTACCTATCTGGGGGTGAGCCTGTTGATGAAAAGCTCGCACTCCTTCTGAGATGCACCATAATTGAATATTTATCATAAAATCTCCCTCACCCCTGTCGCTCGGTTCCCTCGCGATGCTGCGGAGGGGTTTGATGCCGGATCTCTTTGTCAAAGAGGGGAATCCCTCCCTTTGAAAAAGGGAGGTTAGGAGGGATTTTTAATATGACAAATAAACAAGAGTTGCATTGCTTATGAAAAGGCTCTGGGAGATAGCGAAGTCCATAAGCCTTGCCGTCTGGCTTACGGCCGCCGTGATCCTGCTCTCGTTATACGGCGCGGTCGTTATGCCCACACATGAAGTCTTCTCCGGCATGAGCGCGGGCCCGCTTTTTGGGTGGATGCTGGCGACACCGCTGGTCTACACATGGTGGCTGTGGGCGGCTATTGCGCTTCTCGCCGTCCTGGCCCTGAACACCCTTTTTTGCAGCATCGACTCGCTAATAAAAAAACGGAGCGGATTTCTGCTCCTTATATCGCCCCAGATAATCCACGCTGGATTCCTGTTCATCCTGCTTGCCCATCTGTTAAGTTCAATTGGGAGCTACAAGCTTTCGGGGGGAATACCTGAGGACGCGGCGGTAAAACTCCCAAACGGCGTGATATTCAGGCTTTTGGACATCAGGGCCGATATGTCCCCTGAGGGCTTCCCAACGGACTGGAGCGCCAGGGTGCAATACCTCTCAAGTGATAAGACGGTGATAAAAGAAGATACCCTTGCACCTAACAAGCCCTCATTTTATAAAGGGATCGGTCTGTACCTGAAAGACCTTCAGCTCTCGCCCTCGCCGGCTGCGCTCATCGAGGCCTCCCATGAGCCGGGCGCGCCATGGGCGCTTGCGGGTGCTATACTTTTTACAATTGGGACGGTGATGCTTGTGGTCCTCAAGATGAGGCAGGAATAGATGGCGCGCTTCGTGGTGCACGAGCACCATTCAAAACGCCTGCACTTCGATTTCCGTCTTGAGATGGACGGGGTGCTTAAAAGCTGGGCCGTCCCGAAAGGCCCCTCCATGGACCCGGCGGACAAGCGCCTTGCCGTACAGGTGGAAGACCACGCCCTGGAGTACGGCTCTTACGAGGGCATAATACCGGCAGGCTACGGGGCCGGGGCGGTGATAATCTGGGACTCGGGCGAGTTCAAGATGATGGAGGGCAGCATCGAAGGCGGCATGATCGAATTTTCTCTTAAAGGGAAAAAACTGAAGGGTGTCTTCGTGCTCACAAAAATGCGGTGGAAGGGCGCGGAGAACTGGCTTCTGATAAAGAAAAAAGACGGGTACGCGGAGCCGGGGTTCGAACTGAAGACAGATCTGACCCCGGAAAGGCTTAAATCTTTAAAGGAGCGGACTCCCCCTTGCCAGGCAAGCTGAAGAAGGGCCATATAGACCTGCACACGCACGGCCTCGCCCGCTATGATACCAGGACTGACAACCCGGAAATCATTTTAAAGCTTGCCCGCCTGCATCAGGAAAAGGGCGCCTCCCTCATATTCCCCACCATATACCCTGCGGATATCTGCACCATGCGCAGGCATATGAGGGCCGTTGCCCAGGCGATGACCCTTACAAACGTCATAGGAGGCGTAAACCTGGAAGGCCCTTTCCTGAACCCGGCGCGCGCCGGGGCGCTGGACAAAGGCCATTTCCTTAAACCCTCCGCCTCCACCTTGAATAAACTATTGGAGGGCTTTGAAGATGCCGTGCGCATCATCACCATGGCCCCGGAGCTTCCGGGGGCCTTGAAATTGATCGAAAAATGCGCCGCTCGCGGCATCCGGGTGAACATGGGGCATTCCGACGCAACCTGTGAACAGGCCCTTGATGGAAAGAAGGCCGGGGCCAGGGGTATAACGCATCTATTTAATGCCATGCGCCCTTTTCATCACAGGGAGCCGGGGCTTGCGGGCTTCGGCCTTCTGGATGAAGACATATACGCGGAGGTAATTGCCGACGGAGTACACCTCGCCCCGGAGGCATTGAAGCTTATCTTCCGGATGAAAAGGCCGGACCGGATACTGCTTGTTTCTGACAGCGTAAAAGGGGGCATGGGAAGACCGGTATTAAAAAAGGGCCGCCTCATGGGCGGCGGGAAGACGATAGAGGAATGCCGCCCGGTCCTTGAAGGGTTAGGGATGGAAGACCGCTTCATAAAACTTGCCGGGCGGGAAAACCAGCTAAAATACCTGGGAGCGGGTTAAAACCTTTTTGGGTATAATCTAACGATGAATATTCCTACCTTTCTTTTTTCAAAAAAGAAAGGTAGCCAAAGAAAAAACTCCTGGATTTTTTTGCCCCGCATGGGGCAAAAAAATACAAAAGTTCTTTTTGGTTACTTTTTCTTACAAGAAAAAGTAGCGAACAGTCTTTTAAAAGGGAGGGGGTTTTATGAGTCTGATAGAAAATATCCACTGGCTTGGGCACGACGCCTTCAGGATAGAGGCCGGGGGCAAGGTGATCTACACGGACCCGTTCAAGATACAGGGCGGCCCGAAAGCCGACATCATCCTTATCTCCCACGCGCATGATGACCACTGCTCGCCCGAGGACGTGGGCAAAATAATCAAATCAGATACGGTGATCATCGCGCCATCAGACTGCGCCGAAAAGATTAAATGGGATGTAAAAACCATGAAGCCCGGAGATAAACTCACCGTGAAGGGCGTGGATATCGAGGCCGTGCCCGCCTACAACCCGGAGAAGAAGTTCCACCTCAGGTCAAATAACTGGGTGGGATATATTTTCACCGTGGAAGGCAAGCGCATATACCATGCGGGCGATACCGACCTCATACCGGAAATGAAGGGGTTCAATGTGGACATCGCGCTCCTGCCCGTGGGGGGCACTTACACCATGAACGCGCAGGAGGCCGCCCAGGCCGCCCTGGACATGAAGGCGGAGGCCGCCATCCCGATGCATTACGGGTCGATAGTGGGCACGGAGGCCGATGCCGAAAGCTTCAAAAGGGAACTGGAGGGCAAGGTCAAGGTAGTGCTCCTCCCAAAGGAATAGCGGACGCTTGCCCGAACGCCTCCTTAAAATACTGAAAGAAAACGCGGGCGAGGCGGTCTCCGGCCCCGATCTCTCCGGCAGGCTTGGCATCACCCGGGCCGCCGTCTGGAAGGGCATCGGGCGGCTCCGCAAAAAGGGCTACGGGATAGAGGGCGGCAAACACGGCTACAAGCTCCTTTCCTGGCCCGGACTCTCTGAAGAGGAACTCTCGCTCTATCTCCCGGACAAAAAAATAGTCTTCAAACAATCCGTCCCTTCCACAAACGATCTGGCGATTGGCCTAGCCGAAAAAAGAGAGTTCTCCGATAAAGGCATCCTGGTGGTTGCCGACTCCCAGAGCGCCGGGAAGGGCAGGCTTGGCAGGACTTGGTCTTCACCGCCGGGGCTCAACATCTACATGAGTTATCTTTTAAGACCGGAAATATCTCCCCGGAACGCGCCGCTCCTCACACTGGCCGCGGCCCTTTCGGGGGCCCTCGCCCTGAGGGCGCAGACCGGTCTGCAGGCAAGGCTGAAATGGCCCAACGACCTCGTTGCAAACGGAAGAAAACTGGGCGGGATACTCCTTGAGCTGCGTTCCGACCCGGACAGGATCATCTACGCGGTGCTTGGCATCGGCATAAACGTGAACGCGAAAAAGGAGGACCTCCCAAAAGGGATAAAGGCGACCTCCGTTTTTATAGAGACCGGGAGAGAGTCAGACCGCGCGGCCCTCATAGCGGGTATCATCGCCGAGCTGGATTTCTGGATCCGGGCCATCCGGAAAGGCGAGCACGCGGCCCTAGTCAAGGCATATCGCGGCATTTCCGACACGATAGGGAAAAATGTGAGGCTCACTTCCGAGGGGAGGCGCTTCGAGGGCACGGCCCTTAACGTGGACGAGGAGGGAAGACTCGTCATCAGGGTGGCCGGAGGGGGCGCGGAGCGCCAGCTCAGGTTTTCCACCGGAGACGTGACCAGGCTGCGGGGGACCGCATGAGGACAGCCTGGTTCGACTGCTCTTCGGGCATCAGCGGGGATATGCTCATCGGGGCATTGCTGGATGCCGGGGCTGATTTTGCCGGGCTTCAGAGCGGCCTTCGGAAGCTGAAGCTGAAGGGCTTCAGGATAAGCGCGGGGAATACAAAACGGCATGGCTTCCAGGCTGTAAAGTTCGACGTGGATATCCCGAAGGCGCACCACCCTCTGCCCCTGTCCCGCATGGAAGAGGCTATCGGAGGCTCCTCTCTTTCCGGGGAAATTAAAGAAAAGGGGATTTTAATCTTGAAATCCCTTTTTGCCGCCGAGGCGAAGGCGCATGGCCAAAAAGTGAAAGATGTCCACCTGCACGAGCTTGGATCTCCGGACACCATAGTGGATATCATTGGAAGCCTCATCTGCCTTCACTCTTTGAAGATAGAAAAGGTGTTCTTCTCGCCCATCAACGTTGGGAGCGGATTTATAAAGACCGCGCACGGGAAGCTCCCCATCCCAGCGCCCGCCACATCGGAACTGCTGAAAGGGATTCCGGTATACTCAAGCGGGGTTGAATTCGAGCTTGCAACGCCTACGGGCGCGGCCCTGGCAAAGGGCGTTTCGGCGGGGTTCGGCCCGATGCCGCTCATGAAGGTCGACATTATTGGCAGAGGGGCCGGCGAGCGGAACCTTGCAGATACCCCCAATATCCTGAGGATATTTACCGGCGAGACCGCGGAAACCGCGAATCACGAAGAGATACAGGTAATCGAGGCCAATATCGACGACATGAACCCCCAGATATACGAGTACGTAATGGAACGGTTCTTGGGGGCGGGGGCCCTGGACGTATATCTCACGCCGGTCATAATGAAGAAATCCCGACCAGGCATTATTCTGGGTGTTTTATCCAGGCCGGAAGACCTGCCCATCCTGTCCCGGATAATCTTCGAAGAGACCACCACGCTGGGCATACGCATCCGGAAAGCTGACAGGGTCGTGCTCAAAAGGAAGATAATCACGAAAAGCACCCCTTACGGCAGGATAAGATTCAAGATGTCCGGGATGGACGGCGGCGAAACTCTCTCCCCGGAGTACGAGGACTGCAAGGCTGCCGCCAGGAAGACCGGCATCCCGCTCAAAAAGATACTGGACAGCCTGAAAAAATCCTGACCGGCTCCGGCCCGCCTTCCCCGTTCCGCCCCCTTTTATTTTTTTCTTGCATTGCCACTTGAGGTTGTATATATTTCATGAAAATACAACCTATAGGAGGGGTGGATGGATATACATCAGCTAAAGGTATTTGTCTCGGTCTACAAGAACAGGAGTTTCTCGCGCGCCTCGGAAGACCTCTATCTGAGCCAGCCCACGATAAGCGACCACATCAAGTCCCTGGAGGAGACGCTCAATTCCAGGCTCTTCGACAGGCTTGGCAGGAGCATAGCCCCCACCAAAGAGGCGATGCTGCTTTATCCCAGGGCGCTCGACCTGATAGAAAGGCTGGAGTCCATAAGGTCGGCCGTGAAGAATTCAAAAGAGGAGATGGAGGGCGAGGTCCTGATAGGGGCCAGCACCGTCCCAGGCGCGTATGTTTTGCCCCGGCTCGCGTCGGATTTCAAGGCAATCTACCCGGGGGCTTTCTTCAACGTGAAAATAGAGGACTCCAGGGAGATAACCCGTCAGGTGGCCGAACACGAACTGCTGCTTGGGATAGTGGGGGCCAGAATGGAATGGAAGACGCTGCGTTTCGTGCCTTTCATGGCTGACGAGATGGTCCTTGCGGCCAAGCCGGGGCTTTGCGGGAAAAACCCCGTCACCCTGGACGACCTGAAGGGGCTGCCACTTCTCCTGAGGGAAGAGGGCTCGGGCACGAGGAGGATGACCGAGCAGTTCCTGACGGAAAAAGGATTGCCCTTCGAGAAGCTGAGGATAACGGATTCCTTCGGCTCCACCGCCGCCATTAAAGAGGCCCTGAAGGCAGGCTCCGGGGCCTCCATACTCTCCCGCATAGCCATTAAAGAGGAGATGGAGAGGGGCGCGATCGAGGAGATAAGGATAAAAGGGGTCCGCATGACCCGGAACTTTTATATCATAATGCACAGGAAAAGGACATTCCCCAAGCTATTGGACCTGTTCTTCGGTTTCCTCAAGGACAGATGCGCCTGCGAGGTGGCGGCATGATGGCATAAATCCCCCTCCGGGTGCTAAAATTTAGAAAAACCGAAGGGAGGCCGGGATGCTGCTGGATGCCAGGGGACTTGGGGAGAAGGAGGCGTTCCTGAAGATAAAGGAAAGCCTCCGGGCCGGTTGCGGCGAAGAGGTAAAAATGGACGTGCTGGTTTCCGCCGAGAAGACGGCCAGGAAGATGCGGGCCTTCATGGAGATGTCCGGGTGCGTAACCCTGCTGGAGAAGAATGAGGAAGGCTGGATCCTGAAAATGACCGGCAGAAACTGCCGGTGCGGCTAGAAACGGATGTTAATGTTATTTTTTCTTGTAAGGGGACATTTAATACGGCGGATTCCATCCGCCTTGGGGTAACCAAAAAGAATTTTACTCTTTTTCCGCTCCATCCGGAGCGGAAAAAGCCAAGAGTTTTTTCTTTTGCTACTTTTCTTTTTTGCAAAAAAGAAAAGTAGTCCTTTATACGTAATGGGGTTTTTTGATCTTGGGGAAGGCTATGCGCTCTTCCTGCAGCTCGCCGGCGGTGTGTTTGTAGCGCTCGTAAAAACTCCTCAACTCCTTCAGAAAAGTCTCCGTATCCATGCCGGCGTCCACCTGCCTGTTCTCGGAGATCAGGTCCATCCCCTTCTCTAAAAACTTGATGGCCCCCCTGTACTCGCCTCTTATATAATGGTGCAGGCCGGCGGAAACCATTATCAGCCCTCCAAGGAACCGTTTTTCCGGGGAAGCGGGCAGCCTGCGCCAGACGGCCTCCCAGGCCTCATGCGCCTCGAAGAAGTCGCCTTTATTAAAGAACCCCGTCCCCTCGTCAATATTGCGCAGCATGATCGCCTCCTCTTTCTCAATTATATCAGCAGCGGGACAATGAGCAAAATTGCCTGTAAGATGCGGATGTTTTAAAATGGAATCAGCAAAGCGGACTCAAACGGGGGATATATGGCCAGAGAGAACAGCAGGCTGCTTGACAATGGGGACGCCTTCCCGGAGATGGAGTTTGATTGCATCGAGAACAGGAGGATCGTGCTCCCCGGCGACTTCGGCGAAAGGTGGAACGTGTTTCTGGTTTACAGGGGCCATTGGTGACCTTACTGCCGTCAGCAGTTGCTTGACTTCCAGAGAAACATCAAAGAATTCGAGCGGAAAGAGACGCAGGTACTGGCCGCCTCAACTGACACTTGGGACCATGCGCTTCAGACTGTGGAGCGCTACAAGCTCACTTTCAAGGTAGGCTACGGGCTGAACCCAAAGGAATTCTCGGCCATGACCGGGGCCTTCTATAACGAGACGGAGAATTACATACAGGCCACGGGGTTCGTGATAAGCCCGGAGGGGAAGATCGAAAACGCCGTCTATTCCTCGCGCTCCATAGGGAGGCTCACCGCAAAGGACTGCCTGAACTTCATAGGGCATTAAAAAGGCCGGTATCACCGGCCTTTTTAACAGGGCGCAGCAAGCGGCGCCCCTACATAACACCCCCCTGGGAGGGGTTGCCCTGCTTTCAAGTCCCCTCCTCGGAGGGGTGCAGGGGTGGGTTACTTTGGAGAGAAAGTCATGCAATCGGCGTGTTCCTGGTGGAATCCCACGTTGATCCCGTCGGCGGTGCACTCGAGCATCCTGTTGAACTTGCAGTTTTCCACTTTGCATGCACCCACCTCGCCGGTCGGGGTTACACCCCCCTTCTGTGATGGGCTCCTCATGTAAGTGTCGCAATAGGGATGTTCTCCGCCCACGGTAATCGCGGCCGCGTGGCATTCCCTGTTCTTGTTATAGGAGCAGTCGGTCACGTCACACATTTTTATCTTCGGCATTTCCAGCATTGTCTCACCTCCTTCTGGAAAATCCTTCTCGATTAAATTTTATCAACAGGGGAAGGGCTGTCAAATGGCCGATGAGTATATTGGCAAGTATCATGTATTATAATTACCTATGCCCGTAAAACTGGTGATATTCGATCTCGACGGGACGCTGATAGACTCCCTGCAAGACATCACGGGAGCGCTGAACCATGCCCTCCAAAGGCAGGGCCTGAAGCCTCTGGCCGAAAAAGAGGTGGCCGGGATGGTGGGCGAGGGCGTGACGAGGCTGATAGAGAAGGCGCTGGGGCCGGAGAAGACGCACCTGAAAGAAAGCGTGCTCACGGATTACTCTGCCTTCTATGACAAGCACATGCTGGACCATACCGTCCCCTACCCGGGCGTGCGCGAGATGCTTGAGAACCTCCGGGGTTATAAGAAGGCGGTGATCACAAACAAGCGGTACGCCTCCAGCGAGAAGACACTAAAGGGTCTGGGCCTCTTCGAGTATTTCGACATGATTGCCGGGCCGGAGGCGGTGCCGGAGAGGAAACCCTCGCCGGAGCCGGTTAAATATGTGCTCAGGGAACTGGGTCTGGAAAGCCGGCAGGCGGTGATGGTTGGCGACAGCAGGTTCGATATAGAAGCCGGCAAGGGCGCCTCCGTGCGGTGCGTGGTGGCCGTGGGCTGGGGCTATTCGAAACGGGAAGACCTGAAAGGGGCCGACTACATAATAGACAATATGGAACAGCTGGTCCCAATTCTTTACGGCAGCGAACCGATGCTGGAGCGCAGGAAAAATGACCGGCACCCCATGGACACGGACGGGCAGGAGATAATAAAGCTGGTCGTGAAAAAAGAGGGCAGGCTGCTCCCCGCGCAATTCATAGACCTTAGCCGCCAAGGGATACGCTTCGACAGCGCCGTGCCGTTTGCGGCCGGTGAGAAGATAACCTGCGTAGTCAGCGCCCCGAAATCCTTCGAAAACGAGATGGAACTGGCCGCGAGCGTCCTGCACTCCCGGAAGCACAAGCGCGGGGGCTATCTGATAGGGGGCAGGATAACCCGGGTCTCGGATGAGCTATGGTTCAGGATCATAAAGACGGTGCACGAGTTCATGAAGGACCGCAAGGGCGGGGTAAGGTAGAAAGGGGCGGGATTCGTCCAGCCCCCCGATGGAATCAAATCCAGCCTCCTTTGCGGGTTGGTTTGTAACCACTGCTGTCCAAAATATTCTAAAAAGCCTCATTTAAGAGAAATAACCCAGGCCCCAGATGCTGTCCAAAAGACCCAGACCTTGTCATTCCAGCCCCGTATCAGGTACGGGGTAGACTCCAGCGGGAATCCAGGTCCAAAAATGTCTTTAAAAAGCCAATAAACTGGATTCCCGCTTAAGGCCTGCGGGAATGACGAACCCTTTTCTATGCTGGTTCAGGTTTGCAAACCACAGCTGTCCAAGATAATCTGAAAAGGACTTTTCTGTTCCAAAGCGGATCGGGTCACCCGTGGGCGGGTGACTCCCACGAAAAATTTTAAATGCTGTTCAAAAAAGTTATTTTGGACAGATATGGTTGCAAACTTGAACCCGCAGACAGGAAACGGCAAAGTCGCTGGATACCGGCTTTCGCCGGTATGACCAAAATCCGGAGCACCGAAAAAATCATCGGGGGGCGGGTTTTCATCCCGCCCCCCGATGAAATCAAATCCAGCCTATTGGATAGCGCCGTCTATAGTTATAGTCCCGTCCGTGCCATTTGCTACGCCCGAGCCACCCGTAACGCCAAGGGTGCCATAAACTGACTTGCCGCCCGAGGCTGCGCCTTCGGAGTAAAGCGTAATAGTCCCGCCATTTCCGCCGCTGCCGGTTGTGCCATTTCCGCCCATGGCGGAAATATCATTGGTAGTAACCTGATGCCCGTACAAATCGGCAGACCCGCCCAGGCCGCCGGTTGCTCCGCTTCCGCCATCCGAGTATATCTTCGGAAACCCAACCAGTTCAATGGGGCTGTTGCCGTCACTTGTTATCTCACAGTATCCGCCCAGGCCGCCGGTTGCTCCGCTTCCGCCCCTCAGATCGAACTGCCCGGCCACCTGGATAGCGCCCGGCGTGGCTGGAGTGCCTTTAGTGGAATCAGAGTGTATGAACAGACCACCAGGTGAGATACCTTTGCCACCGCCTCCCCCGGGGCCTGTGCCGCTCTCGGCGCCACCCCTTACGCTTACTGAGGCGTTTATTGTGATGTTGCCAAGCGCATAGCTTTCGATGTCGATATGGCCAATGTCGCCGCCGTTGCCGTTGGTCGCAGTCCCCCCGTTTGCCTGTATCGTGCCACCCAGGACTATATCGCCATTCATCCCGTGGGAGTTGTCCGTATATGCGGTATATATCCCTATCGTGCCGCCATTTCCGCCGTTGCCGCCACCTGTACCGCCGTTGGCCATGATACGGTCGGAATTATAGACATTGCCATACTCCGCGTAGAGGTCTATTTCTCCTCCGGCCCCGCCATCGCCGGAAGGATTGTCCCCGCCGCTTCCGTTTATGATGCCCTGGTTCACTACATAATCATTAGCATCCAGGGTGATATGTCCGCCCCCCCCGTTAGAGCCATTGGCCTCTATGGCTCCCCGGTTGATGATGGCCGTTGTGCTAACCGGAGTGGGGGTAGAAGGATAAGCACCGGAATGTTGATAGCCCAGGTTGATCGCCGCTGATGGGACGGCAGGATCATTCGATGAGGTAATTATTTTTCCCGTAGAGCTTATCTCGATAACTGCCGCATTGATGTCCAACTCTGTGCTTACTGTCATATCAGCCGTTACAGTGCCATTTATCTGTACTGTATTGGCCACGCTGACAGCCGCGGCGCCACCTAAATCAGGCAATGTGAGCGCAGCGTCCTTATTTACAACCAGGCCGGTTACAGCCGTATCGCCGCTATCGCCACAAGTGAAGTCTCCGTTGCCTATATAAAGAGTCGCATCCGCTGTGCTCATACAAAGAGCCCCTGGAATATTATCGGAATCGACCGGGACGATCGTATCCTGGTTTACCGTGAACTGGTTAGCGCCTAAAGAATTATCCACTGTGGGCACGGTGAAGCTGGCGTCTACGGTGCCGTTTTTCAAAATGCTCACCGTGCCGGATGAATTAACAAACAGCTCTCCACCGGTGCCGCCGTTTCCACTGCCGCCGTTTCCGCCGCTAAGGTCCATGGTGGACTGTCCCGTTTGGCCGGTCACTTGATTGTTGTCTTTACTGCCGCCCCCGCCGCAGGCGGCAAGCGCCACTGCAACCGCAACAATAAACAAGGCCTTTAAAACCCGCATTTTATCAGCCCCTCCCTGTTTTTAGTGGTTTGCGCCCATATGGGCCATTCTCTCCTGCCTCATGCCTGCGCGAAATGCCAAAACGATACCGCAGAAAGTCTTCATACTCTCCCTCTCCTTTAGAAGATAAAATTCGGCCTTAAAAAGGCCCCACTGTTCCTTCGATGTTGCCTTCGATACCGAAATATTTTTTGAGAGGCTTCTCCTTCCCGCGGGAGAAGTTGGCGATAGTATAGGAAAAAGCTATATACCTAGGCAATGATTTTTTAAAGGTGAAATAAAAAGAGCAATTTCCGTGTAAAAAACAGCAGTTTTTTGCTTCTGGAAGGGTTCGGGAAGACGGCCTTCTGAGAGCAGAGCAAGCCCTGCTCCTGCTTGAGGGGAGAGCTTCTATCTTTAATCCCCCTTCCCTTTATGGGAGGGGATTCTTTTCGTGGAAGTCACCCGCCCACGGGTGACCTCATACAGGTGCTTGCGGGTTCATGTTACAAACCACACCTGTCCAAAATAAATTTTTTGGACAGCATTTCAAATAAGAGAAAAAAGCGAAAATGGTTCGTCATTCCTGCAGGTAGTAAGCGGGAATCCAGTTTATTGGCTTTTTAAAGGTATTTTTGGACCTGGATTCCCGCTGGAGTCTACCCCGTACCATACGGGGCGGGAATGACAAGGTCTGGCGTCTTTCGGACAGCATCTGGGGCCTGATTTCAGAGCGAGAGCAAAACCTGTCCAAAAGCCTGAAATTTCAGAAGGTTATTTCTCTTAAATGAGGCTTTTTAGAATATCTTGGACAGCAGTGGTTGCAAACCTGAACCCTTGAATTGGTGTTCAGAAATCCAAATATCGGATTTTCGTGGGAGTCACCCGCCCACGGGTGACCCGATCCGCTTTGAAACAGAAAGGCCCTCTTTCGAGGGCCTTTTTTTCACTTAAATGAGCGGAGCAAGCCCCGCCATTGCATAAACGGCAGGGGCGCAGCAAATGGGGGTCCCTGAAAAGCCGCCAGGCTTTTTGGGGCGGAAGCAGCGCCCTATCATAACGTCCCCTCCTGGGAGGGGTGCAGGGGTGGGTAGTTTTACGCCACGGCGGCGGCCTTGGCCTCTTTTTTGGCCCGTGCGGCGGCCATGATCTCGGCGGCGTTGAACGTGCCGTCTATGGCCTGCACCGGGCACTTGGCCGTGCAGATGCCGCACCCTATGCACCGGGACTGGTCCACATGGTGCTTTTTCTTCAATTCACCCGATATCGCGTCCACGGGGCAGGACTTCTTGCAGGCCTGGCAGCCTATGCAGTTGTCCAGCACAACCGCCTTTGACCTGTGCGGGATGTAGTCCCTTATTGCCCCGGTGGGGCACTTGGTTGCGCAAAGCCCGCATACGCGGCACTTCTCTATGTCTATTCTAGCCAGGTTGTTCGAGACCTTTACCGCGTCAAACGGGCAGGTCTTCTCGCAGATGCCGCACCCTATGCAACCCGCCTGGCAGTTCTTCCGCGTCTCGCCGCCCTTGTCCTTCGAGTGGCAGGCCACGAGCACCTCTTTGGATGCCGGGAGCACCTCTATGACCTTCGTGGGGCAGGCCTTCTCGCACTTCCTGCACCCGGTGCACTTTTGTATGTTCACCACCGGCAGGTGGTCTTCGCTCATCGTGATGGCCCCGAAGGGGCACACCTTGGAGCACGTGCCGTATCCCAGGCAGCCGTATTTGCAGGCCTTGTCCCCGCCCGATGCCAGTATGACCGAGCGGCAGTCCTCAATGCCTTCGTATTTGAACTTCCTGACCGACTTTGACCACCCGCCCTGGCACATGATGCGGGCGTACTCGGGTTCTTTGGCCTCGGCCCTCTTGCCGGTTATCCTGGCCACTTCCGAGGCCACCGGGGCCTTTCCGGGGGCGCACATATGGGGGGCGACATTCGGGTTCTGCACCACGGCCTCGGCGTAGCCCTGACAGCCCGCAAAGCCGCACGCGCCGCAGTTGGCGCCGGGCAGCGCGTTCCTTACCTCCGAAACCTTGGGGTCCACCTTCACGGCGAACTTCTGCGCCGCTATGGCTAGCCCTATACCGAATACCGCACCCAGGCCGCCAAGAAAGACCACCGAAAAGACGACCAGCTGCTTGACGTCTATCGACTTTACGGCATCAGCGCCGCCGCCCCCCGCGTCCACCATTGGCGCTATATGACTGCTTGCAACCTTGAAAAGCTGAAACAGCACTCCCAGTATGTCCATTAAGCCGTGCGCGTCGAAGTGCATCATTTCACCCCTTTATCGCTATAAAATCGTTTTTTAAACATTTCTATTTATTATTATTCTACCACCGGCTTTAGAGCGTTATCAAACCCGAAAACCCTATGAAGGCCAGCGCGATAAGCCCGGTGAGGACGAAGGATATCGGCAGCCCCCTGAAGGACTTCGGGATATCGGCAAGCTCCAGCTTCTCGCGGATGCTTGCCATTATTATCAGGGCCAGGCTGAAGCCCAGACCCGAACCAAGCCCGAAGCACAGGGCCTCTATGAAGTTGTACCCTTCCTGTGCGTTTATGAGCGGCACGGCAAGGATGATGCAGTTTGTGGTTATCAGCGCAAGGTAGATGCCAAGCTTGTAGTAGAGCCCCGGGCTCAGCTTGCGCATCATCGTGTCGGCCGCCTGCACGAACCCGGCCACAACGCCTATGAAGACCATGATCTCCAGAAATTCCAGGTGAAGGGGTATCATCACCGTCTTGTATATGATCCAGCTGAGGGCCGAGCTTATCACCATCACGGCCGTGAATGTCATGCTCATCCCCAGGGCGGTGTCCATCTTCTTGCTCACGCCGAAGAAGATGCAGAGCCCCAGGTAACGGGTAAAGACGAAGTTGTTTATAAGCGATGCCGCTATTATCAGCTCAAGAAGCCGTCCGAAATGCATTCTCTGCCCCCTTAGTGTCCGCCGCCCGATGAGCCGGCGCCGCCGAAGAATTTAATGTCTATCCAGTTGAAGAAACCCATCAGGAGCCCCACCGCGAAGAACCCGCCCGCGGGCAGGACGAATATGAGCACGGGCTTCGTGGCTACAAGCGGGTAGCCCAGCAGCGAACCGCTGCCTAACAGCTCGCGGAAGAAGCTTATCACCGTAAGGGCCAGCAGGAAACCCATGCCCATCCCCAGGCCGTCGAATATCGAGGGGATCACCTTGTTCTTGCTGGCAAACAGCTCGGCGCGTGAAAGGATTATCGCGAACGCCACTATCAGCTTTATATAGAGGCCCACCTGCTTGTAGGCGGCCGGCTCATAGGCGTGCAGCAGGAGGTCAGACACGGTGACCCAGGTGGCCGTGACCAGTATGAAGATGGGTATCCTCACCTTGGGGTTTATGAACTTTCTCAGGATGGACACGGTCACGTTGGTCATGGTCTGCACGAACAGGACCGCCACGCCCATCAGCATCCCGCCCTTCAGGGAGTTGGTCACCGCCACCGCCGGACAAAGGGAGAGGGCCACCCTGAAGATAGGGTTCTCGCCGAAGATGCCGTTTTTTATCAATCCAAAATAGCTTATCTTATTGGGCTGTGCCATTTGCCACCCCCTGGTACTTGTCCATCAGGAATTTAACCCCTTCCCTCACGCCCCTGGTGACACCCCGGCTGGAGATGGTCGCGCCGGAGACCGCCTCTATATGGTTGGGGTCCGGCTGCTTCACGACCTCAAGCTGGTCCAGCCTCTTGCCTTTGAAGCGGTCCTGGAAATAGGGCTTGTTTACCTCGTCGCCCAGTCCGGGCGTCTCTTCGTCTTCCAGCACCTTGATGGCCTTTATCGACATATCCGTGTTCAGCGCCACAAGAATCTTTATAAAGCTGGAATACCCTTTGCCGTATGTGGTAACAAGATAGCCGATGTCCTTGCCCTTGGCGTCCTTGGCCGTGAAATACTGGCCCGCCTTCCCCTGGGCGGTCTTCCAGCCGCCGGCAAGCGGGATGGACGCCGCATTGGGGACAAGCTCCTTCATCGCCTTCTGCTGCTCTATCTTCTCGTTCAGGGCTATCCTGGGGGCCGCAACCGAGTACACCAGGGCCACTATCGCCCCGGCCACCACGAATATGACCACCAGGTTTAAGGTTATCTTGAATATGTCTTTCATTATCTGGCCGCCTCCTTTCTGAACCCGAAAGGCTTCCTCTTAACATACCTGTCCAGGAGCGGAGCGAAGCAGTTCATAAGGAGAATGGCGAACATCACGCCCTCCGGGAACCCGCCCTTGATCCTGATCAAAGACGTTATCAGGCCGCATCCTATGCCGAAGAGTATCTGCGCGTTCCGCAGCGTGGGGCCCGTAACATAGTCCGTGGCCATGAAGAACGCCCCCAGCATGAGGCCGCCGCTAAGGACATTCAGCAGCGGGTCGCCCGCAAAGAGGACCATCTTCCCCGTGGCCGGGTCCGTCCCCCCGAATATCCAGGTTACCACCGCGACCGTCGCTATGAAGGTCACCGGGATATGCCAGGTTATATACCTTTTTGCCAGCAGGTACAGGCCGCCTATCAGGAGGGCCAGGGCCGATGTCTCACCGATGGAGCCCGCGTTCTGCCCTATAAGCTTCATAAGATAAAGATTGCTCTTTGTCCCGAACACCTCGATGAGCTTGTTCATCCCATCCTCTTTCAGGATGCCGAGGGGGGTGGCCGTGGTCTGGGCGTCGAAGCCCAGGAAAGCCGCCGTGGGCTTATAGAATATTGTCATGGCCCTGGGCCAGGAGATAAGTAGGAACGCCCTGCCTATGAGGGCCGGGTTGAATATGTTATAGCCAAGCCCTCCGAAGAGCATCTTGGTTATGGCTACGGCGACAAAAGAGCCTATTATCGGCACATGGATAAGAAAAGGGCTGAAAGACCAGAGGGATGAGGGAAGGTTCATGCCCAGAAGAAGGCCGGTCAAAAACGCGCTTCCGTCATTTATCGTTACGGGTCTCCCCATCACCTTCGCCGTTAAGTATTCAAAGAAGACGGATGATACAATGCAGGTTGCAACTATGAAGAGGGCCCTTGGCCCGAAGAAATAGACGCCCATGAGGAGAGCGGGGAAAAGAGCTATGCTCACCGTCCACATTATCCGGCTCACGGAGACATCACTGCGGATGTGCGGGCTTACTGAGACTATCAGTCTTGCGTGTTCTTTCTCGTTCATGACGGCCATTTTAATCCATCTCCTAGGGTTTCACCATTGATTTGGCAAGTCTTACAAGCTGGACGACAGGCCTTTTGGACGGGCATACGAAGGCGCAGGAGCCGCACTCGAAACAGTCGAAAAGCCCAAGTGCCTTGGCCTCCTCGTAATGGCCCTTCTCTATAAGGACGCTCATAACGCCGGGGGTGAGCCCCATCG
The DNA here is from genome assembly GCA_014874185.1 of Nitrospirota bacterium. Taxonomy (GTDB): domain Bacteria; phylum Nitrospirota; class Thermodesulfovibrionia; order Thermodesulfovibrionales; family JdFR-88; genus JACWAF01. The sequence continues at coordinate 96,525 of JACWAF010000032.1, forward strand.
GGCAGACGTCCACGCACCTGGAGCAGCGGATGCAGGGCTTATAATCCCCGGCATGAAAAAGCCCCTCATCGGGAAGCACCAGCACGCCAGAGGTCCCTTTGGTGACCGGCACGTCCAGCGTGCCAACGGCAAAGCCCATCATCGGGCCGCCCGCCACCACCTTGGCCGTCCCGTTGGAGAACCCTCCGCACGCGTCTATCAAATAGGAAAGCGGGGTGCCGATCCTGGCGAGCAGGTTGCCCGGTTCCTTTATGCCCTCGCCGGTTACCGTGACTACCCTTTCCACCAGGGGCTTGCCGTAGCGCACGGCCTCGTAGATGGCGTATGTGGTGCCGATGTTCTGGACGACCACGCCCACGTCCATGGGGAGCGCCCTGGGGGGCACCTCGCGCCCGGTTGCGGCCTTTATGAGCATCTTCTCCGCCCCCTGCGGATATTTCACATGAGGGACGCAGACCTCTATTTCAGGATACCGGGCCGAGGCCTTTCTTATGGCCTCGATGGCGTCGGGCTTGTTGTCCTCTATGCCGATTACGCCTTTTTTCACGCCGAGGACCTTCATCAGTATCCTCAGCCCCTCGACCACCTCGGCGGGTTTTTCCACCATCAGCCTGTGGTCGGCGGTGAGATAGGGCTCGCACTCCGCCCCGTTTAAAATGACTATATCTATCGGTTTTTCCTTTGGCGGCGAGAGCTTGACGGCGGTGGGGAACGTGGCCCCGCCCATGCCCACTATGCCCGCGGCCTTTATCTTTTCTTTAAGCTCCTCGGGCGGGAGGTCCATGTAATCGGGGGATTCCTTGAGGGGGACCCACTCCTCTTTGCCGTCGTTTTCTATCACCACGGACTCCACCATGCGGCCCATTGCGGTGGGGAACTCGGCCAGGGCTATCACCTTCCCCGACACGGAGGCGTGCACTGGGGCCGAGACAAACCCCTCCGGGGTGCCCACGACCGTGCCTATCTTCACCTCGTCCCCTATCGAGACCGCGGCCTTCGCCGGGGCGCCAAGGTGCTGTCTTAACTGGATAATGACTCTGGCGGGAGGCTTAAGAGGGGTAATCTGCTTTTTTTCCGAAAGCTCCTTCTTCTCGGGCGGGTGTATCCCGCCTACGAAAGTAGGCACTATTATTTACCTCCTAAACACATGATTAAGAGCCAAAAATGGAATTCTAATTAATAACACGCGTAAAGGCATTTAGTCAAGGGAAGGCGGACAAAAAAGCCCCCGGCTTTCTTTTTTTATCCTTATAAACCGGCTGGTTGCAAGAAACAGAAGGGAAGGAAAACAGTCCGCCTCCAGCCTCACGCATAATAAAAAAAGGGGGGGGACGGGCTGACGCCCGTCCCCCCCCTCATTCCGGGGCCCCTAGCAGCCCTCTATTCTTCTCCTGGCCGGCGTCGATTTTACGCCCTTCACCACCTCTTTGCCATCCGTTTTCTCGATGGTGATCTCCACCTTTTCGCCTGTCTTCAGCTTCGAAATATCAACTGACTTCTCCACCGGGAAGATGTGCTCTTCCTGGGTGCCTTCCGGACAGAAGGTTATGGTGCCGGCCTTGGTGTCGATCCCCCGGATCGTGCCCTTCCTCAGCTCGGCCGAAAGCGCCAGAGATACCGACGACAGCGCAAAAACAACGGCCAGAACAGCAATCCCGAACCTTTTCATATCCTCCTCCTTGGGAAAATTTGAGCCCTTAAAACGTTTTTAGCAGTAAATTCCCGTCTTGACAAGCCCTTCTTCTCAAATAAAATCTAAGAAACTCGATAAGGAGGAACGGATGGCAAGCAAAGAGCTTATGGAGATGCTAAACGACGCGATAGCGAGGGAGCTTCAGGTCAGCATTCAGTACATGTGGCAGCACGTCACGGCCCTTGGGCCCAATGCGGAATCCATCGGGAAGGTCTTCAAGGAGATCTCCATAATGGAGATGAAGCATGCCGAGGCGATCGCCGAAAGGCTGGACTTTCTGGGCGGCGCACTGACCACAAAGCCAAACCCGATAACCGTCGGCGAGGACATTAACGGGATGCTTCAGATAGACAAGAAGGCCGAACAGGACGGCATAAACCTGTACAGGGAGATAATAAAGAAGGCCGACAGCGAGGCGGATGTGACCACACGCGTGCTTTTCGAGGGTATCCTGAAGCAGGAAGAAGACCACCTTAACAGGTTCGAGACCCTGCTGGGCGAGAAATAGGATTTCTCAGACGATTGCCTTTAAAAAAAAGCCCCTTTGCGGAGGGGCTTTTTATTTGGTGCGGGCTGCACTATTTGGCCCTCAGGCCCGAATCACTTCGGGTAAAAAGGTTTAATGCTGCCGCTTTTTCCCCGGTTCCGTTTCAGGGCTCAGACATTCGTCGCAGGGAAGCAGGGGCGCCGCTTGCTGCGCCCCCGTTAAATCCGCTCCGCCGGATACAGCCGTGCTTTAAAACCAACAGGCCCCTTCGGGGTCATCCCCGGCTCGCTCAATTAATAACTCTCCTCAGGGTCTGCGCTCCTGAAACGGAACCGGGGCTTTTACCTTAAAAAAAGGCAATTTTTGAAGTCGTGAGCAAAAAAGATCTCCCCGTTTTCTTTTTCAGCACGGAGGTTTGCGTTATACTAAATAATCCGTGGAGGGGTGGCCGAGCGGTTTAAGGCGACGGTCTTGAAAATCGTTGCAGGGTTATACCCTGCCGTGAGTTCGAATCTCACCCCCTCCGCTTCCCTCTGCTTTAATCCCGGGGGCCTATCCTGCCCTGCCGAAGCCCTCCCTGGACCTTATCCTTAAGGCTATGTGCTCCTTTATGTGAAGCTCCATCAGGCCTTTCAATTCCATCAGCAATCCCCCGGAGGGCTTGATCCTCATCACCTTGTGAAGGGGCCACGTGCTGAAATCGTTGTAAACCTTTAACAGCGCAGGCGAGGGCTCAATGGACCGGCCCTCTTTTTTGCAATTATTGCAGAGGAGCGCGCCGTCCGCCAGGTAGAACCTGGCCGCCTCCCCGCCGCATTTGACGCACCCCTTTAAGGCGGGCGCATAGCCAGAAAGCGCAAGGAGCCTTATCCTGAAGATAACCGGCAGAAGCCCGCCCCCCCCCCCCCCCCCCCC
>JACWAF010000033.1 GCA_014874185.1 Nitrospirota bacterium
GCCGGTAAAGCTCTTTATCCTGCATCCGCTATCCCTCCGGAGATTCGTTTGAAGGATAGATTGCAGGATGTCAGGCCCTCATTTCAACCCCTCTGTTTCCACACAAAAGCCTGAAGAGCCAACAATCTCATAACAGGATGCACTTATTTATTGGAAAATCCCTCATGGCCTCCCTTTGCCAAAGGGAGGAATTACCCCTCGTTGGAAAAGAGGGGAGGGGGAGATTTTCCGGTCAAAATGTCTGTTCAATTATGAGACTGTTAATAACTGTAATTCTGTGTCTTCCACAGGGTTTCCGCTGCTTCCCTCCCCTTCATCCCCTCTCCTTAAGGGAGGGGATGTTTTGGATACCCAGCGGTCACCGCAACGGGCAGTTCATTAAAGGGGGCCGGCCTCGGCCCGCCCCCCTGTGTTTTGAGCGGCTTGGAAGATTTTCATAGCTGGCGGAAGCCTTCAACTCTTCGCAGCGCTCCATGTGCCGGACTGCCCATTGGTGCTCCTCCATGTGCCGGACATGGTGTTGGCGGTTCCATTGCTTATGCTGCTTGCGGTTCCGGTTAAAAGGTAAATATATCCGTCACTTCCAAGCAAGGGAATAGCTACTTCCAAGTTGCTCATGGCCCCGGTGTACGGCTGTCCCGCCGGGGCTGTTACAACAATGTCGTGTTCCGGGCTGGGTTGCGACAGGGTGAAAGAAGACGGTATCTGGGGTGAGCCAGTCGCCGTCAAATTCCAGACGCCATTAATATCGGCCGTTGGACCATAGATCGGCAGCGCAAACCATATTCCATTCTGTCCGGGAATATTATTCGTTCCGATGGTGCTCTTCCATGTGCCGGACATATAAGTATCGTCGGCACTTATCGTGCCGCCAAAATTATAGGTTGTCGTTGGATTATCATTGCCCGCGTAACTGAAACCTATACCCAGCCCCCCGACACTGCCCCCTATGTTCGACACGCTAATGGTATTCGTGAAGGCAGTTGAGAAGCCGTCTCCGTTATAGCCGGTTTCGTTTCCGGTTATGTTGGTTGCGTTTGACCATGCGGTGCCCGTAAGATCGGCGCCGCTATTCGATGTTGAGAATTGAAAAAGACCGGGTCCCTGCACGTCCGCGGGCGAATTGGTTATTTGATATACGTACCAATTACCCTCGATATTGAATATCGGCAAGTTACCATTCCCGCAGCCGCTCAGAAACAGGGCCAGGATTGCGGCAAAGAAGAAGAGCAAAAAAGTTCTCAGCCATTTGCTGCCAGTGGGTTTTTGCATAACACCTCCCGTTTATGTATGCCCTTGCAAAGGGATTAACTTGTAATTCCCTGTGGTCTCGCCGCAGGGCCATTCTTTCCACCATCTCGAACATACCAGCTCTCATTATAGTGGGCGCCCGGCTGTTCGTGCAAACCGGGCGCCCGGCGGGAGGGGTCAGGCCTGTCTAAAACAGCGGGTCATTTCCGGTTTTGGAACGGCACGCTCGCGGCAGACGGGGGGAACGGGTATCGGCCTGGCCATTACCGAGCGGGCCGTCCAGTTGCACGGCGGCGCGGTATCGGCCGCCAACGCCCCCGATGGCGGCCTTGTCGTGGAAATAAGGCTGCCCATAACCGCCGATAAATTGCAGGCAAAAGAAGCCGCTTCTTAAAATCCCCCTCCCAAAAATTTTTTTGTGAGCACCGATGAATCCTTTTCCAACCTCAATTGGGTCCGCGGCGGTCCTTTAGACCAAAATTTTTTTACATGCTTATCCGGTTTACTCATAAACTTCCCCGATTGTCATTCCCGCAAGCGGAGCACTCAGGCCCTGAGTGCTCGGGCGTCGGGAACCCAACCCACCCCCGTCCCCTCCCAGGAGGGGATTAAGGGGTGGGTAGATTCCGGACAAGCCGGAATGACAATGAATCCGGGGAGAAGAATATGAGCTAACCGGATAAGCAGATTTTTTCAAATTGTTTGTTTTGAAGTCTTTTGTGATGTATATTTTGGGCATATAGCAATAAAAAATTTAACAGCGGACAAAGGGCCTTTCTCAAAGGAGGGAATAATGAAAAAAATTCTGCCGGTTTGCATTGTTATTGTTGTTGTTTTTGCACTTCCCGCGTTTGCCTGCGCCGAACAAAGAAGCTATATAGTCGGGAAATTGGGAAGCTATACCCCGGAATCGAGCGATCTTGACGGCTTTTCAAGCGATTTTGCCGGTGAGATCGCCTTCGGGCATTATTTCAACCGCAACTTTGCCCTGGAACTCGGAGTGGGACATTTCCAGACATCGGCGACATTTTTCGATTTTTACACCAATTCTTTTTTCACCGAGAATATAGACACGACTTATGTGGATGCCACGGCGAAGGCGGTCTATCCGGTTGAGTTTTACAATATAGACCTCTACGCCGGTGCGGGGGCGGGGGTCTATTTCTCAAGCGACGAGATCCGGGATTTCGGGCTTTCCCAGGACGATACAGCGGCCGGTTTCCATCTTTTGGGCGGGGGCGACTTCTATTTCAACAGAAATATATTTTTCGGGCTTGAAACCAAATATATTTTTGTGAGGCCGTTTCATACCAGCATGGACGGCCTCATATTCACGGGGAATATCGGTTACAGGTTTTAAGGTTCGGGATACGTTTCGCCTTCGGAAGTGGAGCGCCCTTTTATAACTCAGCCCGGAAGATGGCATTTGCCCGGTTCCGGGTTCCTGAAATCAGCCTTGGCGAAGCTCGCGCTTAAGCTCCATGTATTCCAGCCACGCAAGTATGACAAAGACCAGGTCCAGAACGGATAAAAAGATCAGCCATATCGAGTGGGTGTAACTGTACCGGTAAAGCTGATAGAGGATGAAGGCGAGAAAAAAGGCGATCGCGGCCGGATAGGACCAGAGCTTGGCCTTCCATAACGAGACCGCCAGGACCAGCTTGATTATCCCGTGCGAGAGGAGATAGAGAAATCCGAAAAACTGCGTGCTCACGGACAGGTGGGCCGCCGCCCTGACCAGGAAATTGGCTACCAGGTCCCTGGGGTCCTCGCTCAGTTCGTGCTGGGTGATTAAAAGGACGAGCCCCCTTATCATTCCGGGCCTTACAAGCAGAAGGAGCACCCCGCCCGCCAGTTCCAACACCCCGTCCATGAATTTGAACAATACGCCCAGTTTAAAACCCTTGTGGATGATTTTTCTTTTTACGCTGTCCATTCCCTTTGCCGGTCTCCCCGGAGGCGATCTTAAAAAGAGTATAGCCCCTGATGGGAAAAGCGCATTCAGCAAGAAGCGGGCTTTGGTCCTGGTCCCTTTTCCAGCCTTGACAATATGCATAAATAACTATAGATTCCAATTACCAAGGGTCTCATAATTGAACAGACATTTTGGCAGGAAAATCTCCCCTCGCCCCCCTTTTCCAAAGAGGGGTAATGCCTCCCTTTGGCAAAGGCCCTTTGACAAAGGGAGGGTCAGGAGGGATTTTCTAATAATTAAGCGCATCCTATGATGCTGTTGATAATATGCCGCCCGGGGATGAATTGGAATGATCCGTAAACTTTATATTTCCCCGCATAAATAACCTTAAGGCGGGCCGCTTCGGGCCAGCCGCGGACAGGGTCTTTCAGTTTGCCTAGATAGGCTTTCGGCTGCGGGAAGGCATAAATCACGTGATAAGAAACATCCTGACTGCGTTCCTGATTATTTGCTGCCTGTGCCCTTTTCAGACCGTTTTGGCAAAAGTCCGCCTTCAGGTCAGCGTGGAGGGGGTCGGGGGCGACCTCAGGCAGAATGTCCTCAAGTTCCTGAGCATGGAGGGCCAGAAGAACGCCCCGGAGCTGACCGGACCGGTAATGATGGACCTGTTTAAAAGGGCCCCGGGTGAGATACGGACCGCCCTGGAGCCCTTCGGCTATTACACCCCGGCGGTAAAAAGCGAACTCGTCAAAAAAGACGGTGCCTGGTATGCCCGCTTCCGGATAGACCCCGGCCAGCCGGTAAGGATTTCAAAGCTGGCCCTTCAGATAACCGGGGAAGGGGCCGGTACGGGGCCTTTCGGGAAATGGAAGGAGACGTTTCCGCTGAAGCCGGGCGATATCCTTGACCAGCCCGCCTACGAGAAGGCCAAGCGCGGCATCCAGGAGATCGCCGCAAATGACGGATACCTGAATGCGGATTTTACCCGGCATGAGATACTGGTCTACCCCGAACGGCACGCGGCTGACATCTTTTTAAGTTTCGATACCGGGGCCCGGTACCGGTTTGGGGATGTCACCTTTATCCAGAATACCCTGAGCCCCGGATTTTTGCAGCGCTTCGTCCCCTTCGAAAAAGGCGACCCTTACAGCATCCCTGTCCTCCTCAGGCTTCAAAACAGTCTTGCAAACAGCGGCTACTTCAGCCAGGTCCTCGTGACCCCGATGCGCAAGGAGGCCAAGGGGCTTGTCATCCCCATAGAAGTGAAGCTCACGCCGGCAAAACGCTACCGTATTTCATTGGGCGCGGGTTTCGGCACGGACACCGGCCTGCGCGGGCAGATAAACTGGATGGACCGCTGGCTGAACAGGCGCGGGCACCGCATGGAAGTGGACCTGAGGCTTGCCGAGATAAGGAAAAACGCGATATGGCGCTATATCGTTCCCCTGAGGCATCCCCTTACGAACCACCTGGATTACACGGCGGGATACCTGACCGAGGACACCACTATCGAGAGGAGCCAGACATATCTTGCCGGCGTCAGCTATACCCATCCCCGGAGCCCCCGCTGGCTTGAGACCCTTTACTTCAATGCGGAGCGGGAACATTTTACGGTCGCAGGCGAGACGGCCAGCTCCAGGCTGATTATCCCCGGCGCAACCTGGACATACAAAAGGGCCCCGGAGCAGCTCTATGCCAATCAGGGGCTCCGGATGATAGCGGACCTGAAGGGCACATATAAATTGATGTTTTCAAGCGTATCGTTCATACAGGGGCGGCTCCGGTCGAAATACATCAGGGGCATAGGCGGTTTTGGAAGCGTCATCCTCAGGGGCGACGCGGGCCTGACGGAAGTGGACAATTTCCAGAGGCTGCCCGCCTCGTTCAGGTTTTTCGCTGGCGGCGACAACAGCTTAAGGGGCTACAGCTATAAATCCCTGGGCCCAAGGAACTCCCTGGGCCTGGTGGAGGGCGGCAGATACCTGCTGGTGGGAAGCATCGAATATGTCCAGAAAGTTTATGGCAACTGGGGCGCCGCCGTCTTCTATGACGGCGGTAACGCATTCAACGCGCTCCCGTTCCAATGGAAATCGGGGGCCGGCTTCGGCGTCAGGTGGGCCTCTCCGGTGGGCCCGGTGAGGGTGGACTTCGCCTGGGGCGTCAGCGAGCCGCATCCGCCTTTTCATATCCACATAAATGTCGGGCCCGAGATATGAGCAGGCGCAGGCTGGTTATCCTGGCAGGAGTGCTCCTCCTTGCCGTCATCCTGGCTGGCGGGGTGCTTTTTCTGCTCTATTCAGGGCAGGGGCTCAGGTGGGCCTTTGCCAGGTTTGCCCCGGCCGCGCTTTCCGTCAAGACCCTCCAGGGCAGGCTCGCCGGGCCAATCAGCATGGGCGGGATCACATACCGCTCAAAAGGAGGGGCCAGGATAAGGATTGCCAGCCTCGAAATCGACTGGAGCCCCATCGCCATCTTTAACGGGCGCCTCCACATAACGCGGTTGAACGCAAGAAATATCGAAGTGGAAGCGGCAACAAAGGCCGTGAAACCGCCTTCGGCAAAGCGCCTTCCCGAAATTCATCTTCCCCCCATTCAAGTCATACTAGATAATGCGGCTGCGGAAAATATCATCTATGTCCGTCCGGCCCCGCAGAAGCCCGCCGCAATAAACAGGCTGGCCCTGAGCGCCTACACGGAAGGCGATACGCTCCACATCCGGAGCCTTGAGGCGCAGGCCCCTGAATACTCGCTTGCCGCCCGGGGCAGGATAAAACCCCTGGGCCCTTATCCGCTCTCACTGAAGGTAACGTGGGGTTTCACGCCCGAAGGGTATCCCAGGGCGGAAGGGGCTGGAACCCTCGATGGCAATCTGGAAAGACTCCGCGTGGCCCAAACCCTTAAACCGCCTTATAATGCCGCGATCGGCCTTACCATTGCCGGTCTCCTCAAAGAGCCGGAATGGAAGGGCGGAATAAAAATCAAAGACCTCTCATCCAGGAATATAAAACCGTCCTTTCCGCCTCTTACGCTGAGCGCGGCCATAAAAGGCAAGGGCACAATGGCCGCTTTCGACCTCTCCGGCTCTTTCAGCGCGTTCGATCCCCGTTATCTTCATGAAGTCCTGGGCGCCTTCTCTCTAAGCCGCGTGGAGGAAAGGGTAAACATCCATGACCTCGTCCTCAGCCTCCCGGCTTCAAATGCCAGGGTCGAGCTTGCCGGTGAAGTTTCCAGGCAGGGTAATCGCATCTGGTCAAATATCAAGGGGGACTGGCGCGCCCTCCAATGGCCCCTCACGGGCGTCCCTGTTGCCAACAGCCCCAAAGGCGAGTTCACCTTCATGGGCTGCCCTGACCGCTACCGGTTCAGCATCGGCGCGGAGCTTGCAACGAAGAAGTTCCCGGTAAGCCGCATCCAGGCTGAGGGAAGCGGAAACATGAAAGGGGCGCTCCTGGAAGGCGTGCGGGGCAAACTTCTTGGGGGAGAGGTGAGCGGGCGCGGAAGGCTTGCCTGGAGGCCCGCAATCTCCTGGGCGCTGTCTTTGTCGGGCAAGGGGCTGGATCCCGGCACGCTCTATCCGGAATGGAAGGGCAGCATCGGTTTCAAGGCCGCGGCCTCGGGAAGCATGGCCACAGGAAAACGGGATGTCTCCATTCATCTCCTGGCCTTAAATGGGAAGCTGAGGGGGTATCCCGTCGGGGGCAGCGGGCGGGTCCGCATCAGGGGCGGTGAGTATTTCATTCCAGGCATACGGCTTCATTCGGGCTCGGCAACTCTGTCTGCTTCCGGTAAATTGACCCGTGAATGGGGCCTTTCCTGGGGCATGAACGCCCGCCGGATAGGCGATCTGGTCCCGGGTGCAAAGGGCTCCCTCTCGGCACAGGGGACGGTGGCCGGCCTGCGGAAAAAGCCCGTTGTCACCGCCCGGATCAGCGGAAAAGACGCCCGGTATGAAACATACGGGGCAAAGGCGCTTCAATCGGCCCTGAAGATAGACCTCTCGGACCGGCAAAGGTCAACAATAAACGTAAGCGCCACCGGACTGACATATAAAGGACACGGAGCAAGGAGCGTTCAGCTTGATGCCTCGGGCAGGCTCTCTTCCAATCGGATTGTGTTAACGGCCAGGGGCCAAAGGGCGTCTCTCGTGCTGGCCCTCGAAGGCGGTTACGCAAAAGGCGTCTGGGACGGGAAGCTGCTGCGGATGGTCCTTGCCGAGCCGGGGTATGGCACCTGGCGGCTTTCCTCTCCAACAGGCCTCACGCTCTCGAGGGGGCAGGTGCTCACGGGCAACGTCTGCCTCTCGAACGGCACCGCAGGCGCCTGCCTGAAGGCAGGCTGGCGGAAACCCACGGGTGCGCATGTCCAGATGTCAGCCTCCCGGATACCCCTCGGCCTCCTCCAGCCGGTCTTGCCGCCTGGCTTCTCACTTGCCGGGTTGCTGAACGGGAACGCCAATCTTTTTTACGCGCCGGGGAGGGCGATCACCGGAGAGGCTGACTTCAAGGCGAGCAATGGCGCGTTTGCTTACAGGCTTGGGCAGAAGAGAATAAGGCTTTCGTTCAGGGAGGGCGTTATCGCGCTTGAGGGCGCGGCGAAGGCCGTCCGCGTGCGGATAGGGATGCCCTTCGTGGAGGGCGGGGGGATAAGCGGCAGGTTGGTAATCTCTCCGCCTTCGGGGGGGATTACCGGGGCATCCGGCATCAGCGGGAATTTCCGCGTGGAAATCCCAGATCTGGCCGTTCTTGCCGCGGTCCTGCCAACCCTGACGGACACACGCGGCATCTTCAGGGCGGATTTCGATATATCCGGAACGCTCCGGAATCCCGGGATAACCGGAAAGCTTGCCGTCGAGAATGCCTCCGCAACCGTGCCCAGGCTTGGCATAACCCTTGCGGATATGGACATTACCGCAGCCAGCATGGCAAAGGACAGGTTTGATATCCAGGGGAGCGCCCGCTCCGGGAAGGGCGCCATCAGCCTGAAAGGCGAGGCGGCCCGCTCTCCGCGGACTGGCTGGTCGCTTGACCTGGCCATAAAGGGACGGGACTTCCAGGCAGTGAGGCTTCCGGAGGCGCAGGCCGTGGCCGCCCCCGACCTTACCCTGGCGCTGGCCCTCAGCGGCAAGGAGATCCATATAAAAGGCCAGATAACGGTCCCTCAGGCGGATATAAAACCGGTAACCGCCGCGGGCGCGGTCAAGCCCTCCAGTGACGTTGTGATAGTAACAAGACAGGGCAGGAAGGCCGTAAGCGTATGGAAGGTCTACACGGACGTTACCGTGATCCTTGGGGACCGGATAAGTTTCAGCGGCCATGGGCTTGCGGGCACGATTACCGGAAGGCTCGCCATCCATGAAGAGCCCGGCAAGGTTGCGGCGGGCCGCGGAGAGCTTGTGATCGAGCAGGGGAAGTACAAGGCATACGGGCAGAACCTGGAGATCAAGGACGGCAGGCTCCTCTTCAGCGGCGGGCCGGTAAACAACCCCGGCCTTAATATCCGGGCCACAAGGAAGGCGGGTGAAGTCCTGGCCGGCATCGATGTGACCGGCACCCTGCGGGCCCCAGGAGTGACCGTCTTCTCCGTGCCGCCGATGGACCAGGCCGATGCCCTTTCTTATCTTGTCCTGGGGAAACCCCTGCGCTCCGCTTCCGGCGCGGAGGGCAACACGCTTTACAGCGCGGTCACGTCGCTGGGGCTTGCGGGTGGGGAGTTCCTTGCCAAAAGGATAGGGTCTATTTTCGGCATCCAGCAGGTGACGGTTGAAAAAGCCCCCGAGAAAGTCCCGGGGCAGGAGACGACCACGCTCTTCCTGGGCAGGTATCTCTCGCCCCGGCTTTACGTGGGCTACGGCATAGGCATCTTCGAGCCGAGCAGCGTCTTCCGGGTGCGGTACGAGCTTACCAGAAAATGGATGATCCAGACGGAGTCCGGGACGGAAACCGGTGCGGACATGTTCTTCAACCTTGAATGGGGGAAATAGAGGGACCCCGCCCATCCCTGCCTGTTTTTAAAAGGCCCTTTTGTGATTGAGGGCCGCACGCGTTGAAAGCAGCAGGGAATTTCTTCCCCCTTATGGATTAAAATTAACCGTGAACCCCGTTCTGGTAGTTGAGGACGACAGGAAGATTGCCAATGTGGTAAAGGCATACATGGAAGGGGCGGGCTACAGGGTCATCCACGCCGACAACGCCAGGGACGCCCTGCAGGCGGCCATGAAGGAACCCCCGCTGGTTGTGATACTCGACCTCATGCTCCCGGACAGAAGCGGCGAGGAGGTCTGCCAGGAGCTGAAGGAGATAGGGGACTTCCCTATCATAATGCTCACCTCAAAATCCTCCGAGGAGGAGAGGGTTGCCGGGTTCGCCCTGGGGGCGGACGACTACGTCGTGAAGCCCTTCAGCCCGCGGGAGCTGGTCTACCGGATAAAGGCCGTCCTGAGGAGGTCTAAAAAAAGCGAGGCCGAAGCCGGGAAACCCCTTAATTTCAATAATCAGGGGCTGGTGCTGAACGGCCAGACATACCAGGTGAAGAAGAAAGGCGAGGACGTGAAGCTTACCCCCACTGAATTCAAGGTGCTTTATACCCTTGCCTCCAATCCGGGAAAGGTCTTTACCAGGGAGGAGCTGGTCGAGAAGGCCCTGGGATACCAGTTTGAGGGATACGAGCGGAGCATCGACGCGCACATAAAAAACATCCGGCACAAGGTAGAGGACGACCCCCGGGAGCCCGCCTACATACTGACCATATACGGGCTTGGATACAGGTTCTCCGGCAACAGGGATGCTTAAAAGCCTGAGGCTCAAGTTCCTCTTTCTGCTCCTTTTCGTGGCGATAACGGGCCTTTCGGCTACATTCCTGCTGAGGGAGCTGATGCTGAACGATTTCAGGGAATACCTGGAGGGCGAGATGCTGGACAGGGTCTCGCAGCTCACGGCGGCCCTGGAGAGCTCCTATATACGGTATTCCCAGTGGAACAGGGAAAGCCTTGCAAAGCACGCCCTCTGGGCCTACATGCAGGGGTTCCAGGCGAGGGTTTACGACGAAAAGGGCAATCTCCTCATGGACACCGAAAATGCCATGAACTCCCTCTCGCCGCTTGCAAGAAAGAGGATAGAGTCGGTGTCGGCCCCGAGGGGAAAGGAGGGGAAGTTCACCCCTTACTCGCTCTTTCTTGGGGGGGTTGAGATAGGCCATGTGGAGTTGAGCTTCTCGGAGCCGGAAAGGGACATCCTTTACGTAAGGCGGTCCAACTGGCTTCTGTTCTATTCGGTGCTGGCCCTGGGCGGGATATCCGTATTCCTGGGCATCTTCTTCTCAAGGAGGATGGCGAGGCCGATAAAAGAGCTTACGCTGGCATCGGAGGCCATCTCTTCCGGGGACCTGAAAAAGCAAGTCTCCAATGCGGCCGCTGATGGAGACGAACTGGCCCGGCTTGGCCTGGCTTTCAACCGGATGGCCGAGACGCTTCTGCTTCAGGAATCCCTGCGGAGGAAGCTCACATCCAATATAGCCCACGAGTTGAGGACGCCTCTCAGCGCGATGCGCGGGGAGCTGGAAGGCATGATGGACGGCTACCTGCCCCTGAACAAGGACTCGCTCCAGTCTCTCTATGCCGAGATCGGGAGGCTGAGGAATATCCTTGAGGGGATGGAAGAGCTGACCCAGGCCGAGGCCAGCAGCCTTACTCTTCAGAAACACCGCATCGAACTCGACGGCTTTCTAAAGAACATTATCGCCAGGTTTTCGGGCGCGTACAGGGAAAAGAGGGTCGCCCTGGAGATGGACTGCGGCAGGGGGCTGACCGTCTTTGCCGACCCGGACAAGCTGAGCCAGGTGATCATAAACCTTCTGAGCAATGCCCTGAAGGCCACTGGCCGCGGCGGAAAAGTCATTCTAAGGGCATCTGACGGCCCCGTATGGACCAGGGTCGAGGTCTCGGACACGGGGCACGGCATCAGGCAGGAGGACCTGCCCTTCATCTTCGAGCGCTTCTACCGCGGGGAGAGGGGAGGGCTTGGCCTGGGGCTTACCATAGTGAAGGAGCTTGTAGATGCCCACGGGGGAAAGGTGGATGTCCAAAGCTCTTATGGCGGGGGCTCCGTCTTCACGCTCTCAATTCCGGCCGCTTAATAATTTCTTCATAATCATTCATAATTCTTTCGGTTCTCTTTCACAATCCTTCTTTATCCTAAGAGCATCCAATTTCAGGAATCTGAAAAAGAAAGGAGAGTGAAAAAGATGAAGACATTAGGAAGGATTCTGATGGTGCTGGCACTGGCCCTGGCGCTTACCGCGCCGGCTTATGCCGCGGTCTCCAACGCCACCACTGGCGCGCCGACCGCCAAGACCGCTAAGAAGACGGCCAAGAAGAAGGTCGTCCGCAAAAAGGCGGCCAAGAAGAGGGTTGTCAGGAAGAAGGCAGCCAAGAAGAGGGTGGTCCGCAAAAAGGCAGCCAAGAAGGCCGCCAAGAAGAGCGCGAAGCCTGCTCCGGCTCCCAGCACTCCGGCCCAGTAAGGCGGAAGGAAGGCTTTCGATTTCAGGGCCAATTGCACCGGGTGCCGCAAGAAACGGGCACCAGCGGCCATGAGGGCGGCTCCCTTGGAGCCGCCCTCTCTTCCAAAAAACCCGGATTGACCTCGGTCAGGACTTGAAACTATAATGAGGTCAGTGGTCCCGCAATGGAGCGGTTTTGAGACTGGAAAAGAGGATTTTTTTGTTTCTGGCGGCGGTTGTCATGCTTCTGACGGCGCCTGTTTTTTATGGGCCGAGGGGGGGCGCCTACCTGTTTGCCCAGGAGACCTATGGCCAGAAAAAGCCTGTCAGAAACATCAGGGAGGCCAGGAGGGCCCTGCTTGATTATACACATGGCAAGGGCCTCAGGATCGGCCAGATAAAGGAAAAGAAGCTGTTCTTCGAGGCGGTGATAACCGATAAAAACGGCAACATGGTGGACAAGGTGATCATAGACAAGAGGACCGGGAGGATCAGGTCCATCTTCTAAGCGCCTGCCCCGTCCGTCTGCTTCCCATTGATTTCAAAAAACAATTCAGCCCAATCCCTTCAGGTCTAAAATTGCTCCCGTTTTTTCCTGTTTTCAAGGCTTGATTTTTATCTCTCCGGCAAGGTAACGTACTTACGTTTTACTTTTTATTGAGAGTGAAAAACGTAAGGGCAGGCGCTTTATATCTTCTGGTTGTTTTCGTTCTCCTTCTGGCTGCCTGCGGCGGGGGAGGCGGCGGCGGAAACCAGCCTATAAGCAATTCGAGTATAAATCCCCTCATAAAATCGGTATATCCTTCGCCCAATTCCACGGGGATTCCCGTCAATGCGGCCGTAACGGCCACGTTCAGTTCCGTAATGAACGCGGCCACAATAAACGGGACCACCTTCATAGTGAACGGCCCGGGAGGGCAGGTGCCAGGGTCTGTTAATTACGACCCGTCCAGCAGGACGGCTACATTCACCCCAACCTCTCTTATTTACAATACCGTTTATACCACCACGCTAACCAGCGGCATTGAAGACGCAAGCGGCAACCCGCTTAGCCCTCCGGTCAGCTGGAGTTTCACAACAGCGCCACAAACTTTCTGGGCGTTAAATTTCGTGAACAATACGAATTACCTTGTAAACGCCACCATGATAGGCGAGGGGCAGCATTGCTATATTTATTTGGCAAACGGGCAAACGGTCAGCCAGAGCACGGTAAACGCGATTATCAAAGAATTCGATAATTATATATATCCCGGCGACACCGGCGCGTTCGGAAGCGAGCCCAACCCCGGCGTGGATAACGACCCTAAGATATATATCCTTCTTCTCGATATACAGGACGGATATTCTTCCAATCCCGGCGCCGGTTATATCGCCGGATATTTTGATCCTACCAATGAGTACCCTAGTACGCAGTACCGGTACTCCAATGTGAAAGAGATGTTCTATATGGATACGAATCCAGGCTTATCAAAGGCACCAATAGACCAGTTCTATGATACCCTGGCCCATGAGTTCCAGCACATGATCCACTGGGAGCAGAAAGTGGACCAGCGGCATTTGACTAATTCGGATGGACTCCCCGGCGACGATACCTGGATAGACGAAGGCTTCTCTCAGGTGGCAAGGACGTTCTGCGGGCTGGACCCTAGTTACTGGGACGTGCAGACATATGAAAGCATGCCCTGGCACTCGCTCACCAACTGGACTATCGACCTACAGTCCTATGCCGTCGTATATATGTGGTCGCAGTACATGAAGGATACATTTAATTATCTGCCCCTTAATAATCAGCATACTATTTTCTGGACAATGCTTCACAATCCGTATACAGGTATTGACGAGGTCAATAACGCACTGTCTACGATAGGTTCTTCCAAGACATTTACTGATGTCTTCAGGGACTGGTCGGTCGCCATCTTATCGGGCAATTCGGTAAGTTGGGATAATCCTCCTCACCCGGAATGGTCTTATACAAGCATAAATACCTGGCCGGGGAATTACTCTGAAAACGGACAATCAGTACTTCTGCCGGGGCTTTTCTCGTCTTCAAACGAGAACCTGAGCACGCTTACCCCGCTTGATATGTGGAGCATGAATTTCTACCGGTACACGAAATCCGGCATCGGAAATGTGGTCTGGACGCGCTCCAATAGTAATGAGACGGCCTCTTTCGTGAATAGCACCGGCTGGGATCTGAATTACGCAATGACTTCCGGAGCGCATTACCCATATACAGATACAGGCTATTTAATAGACCAGAACCCGTCCGGGAATCCGGAGAGCACAGGAGACTCGGTGGCATATACATCAATTGTGGGCTCTACTGGCTCAACCGGCTATCTTACCCCGAAACAGATGCTCGATATGGCCAATTCAGACCCGGTGCTGATCCGCCGTTACAGGAAGACCGGAAGGCCCATGCCCATCTGCGTTAATTCATTTTTTGCGCATAAAGAGCAGGAGCTGAGGGCGCAGGGCCTGCGGCCAGTCAGATGGAGATAACCCTGCCAAAGCCTCTGGCCTTCACCCTCGGCCTCGTTTGCATCCTGGCTTTTGCCGCGCAGGGCTGCGCTGCGGGGCGGGCCAGCGCCCCGGAAGAGACCATCACGGGGACAATCCGTCTGGTCGGCAACGAGCCCTTTACCCACCTGGTGATCATGGACGAGGAGACGGGAAGGGCCTACCTGATACAGGGGCCGCTTGAAAAGGAACTGAAAAATTACCAGATGAAGAAGCTCACGCTCCGGGGCGAAGGGTGCCAATCGCCAAGCCCGCAGTTCAAATACTGCTTCAAACCTTTGGAAACCCTCAAAAAATTCTAGACCCCGGGATTGAGACATGAATTTTTCCCCTCTAACAAATATAATTAAACATAGTCCAGACCCAGGGAGCGATTTTCATGAAGAATCTTCTTTCAGGCCCTTGTAAACAGGCGGGTGAATGGCTTAATATAAGTAAGTACTTACATAACGAACGGCAGGGGACCGGAGATATATGAAAAAGCTTTTCATTCTACTCAGTATTTTGATAATAGGCGGTGTGGCAGCGTTTGTCGTCATGCGCAACCGGGACGGCGAGCCCATGTTCAGGACCGAGAAGGCCAGGAGAGGCAATATCGTCTCCACGGTCACCGCGACCGGCACGGTCAACCCGGTGACCACCGTCCTGGTGGGCACGCAGGTATCCGGGATGATAAAGGACATATACGTGGACTTCAACTCGCCGGTCAAAAAAGGGCAGCTTATAGCCCAGATAGACCCCTCCACCTTCCAGGCCCAGGTGGCCCAGGCCAGGGCGAACCTCCTGACCGCGAAGGCCAACCTTGACAAGGCCCGCTCCACCCTGGCCGATGCGAAAAGGACGAGGGGGAGGCAGAAAAAGCTCCTGGCTCTGAACCTGGTGGCGCAGAGCGATTTCGACACCGCCGATACCAACTACGAGACCTCTCTTGCCCAGGTGAGCGCCTCGGTGGCCCAGGTGAGCCAGTCGCAGGCCGCCCTCAGGATGGCCGAAATAAACCTGAAATATACCAGGATAATCTCGCCAGTGAACGGGACAGTGGTCTCCAGGAACGTGGACGTCGGGCAGACGGTGGCGGCAAGCTTCCAGACCCCAACGCTCTTCAACATCGCCCGCGACCTTACGAAGATGCAGATAGACACCAGCGTTGACGAGGCGGATATCGGAAAGGTGAATGTCGGCCAGCCCGTGGAGTTCAATGTTGACGCATACCCGGATATCACATTCAAGGGCAGGGTATTGCAGGTGCGCAACGCCCCCATAACCGTTCAGAACGTGGTCACCTATGACGTGGTGATCCAGGTCGACAATAGCGACCTCAAGCTGAAGCCGGGCATGACCGCGAATATCTCAATAATCGTCTCGTCCAGAAAAGACGCCCTCAGTGTCCCCAACTCCGCTTTCCGGTTCAGGCTCGCAGGCGGAAAGAAACCCGGCGGCAAACAGAAGAACCTGGGCAGGGGGGTCTGGGTGCTGGAGCAGGGCAAGCCTGTGTGGGTCAAGGCCGAACCGGGCATCAGCGACGGCAACTATACCGAGATCGTCTCCGGAGACCTGCGCGACGGACAGGACGTCATAGTGGAGTCCCTCGCCAGGGAAAAGCCCGCCGCCCGGGGGCCGAGGATGTTCTAGAAAGTGCCCCTCATTGAGATCAAAGAGATAACAAAAATCTACAGCCTCGGAGACATCGAAGTGAAGGCGCTGGACTCCGTGAGTCTCTCCATTGAAAAAGGGGAGTTCATCTCGATAATGGGCCCGTCGGGGTCCGGCAAGTCTACCATGATGAACATCCTTGGCTGCCTGGACAGGCCCACAAGCGGCCATTATATATTCGATGGCGAGGACGTGGGAAGCCTGAACCGGGACGAGCTGGCCGGGATACGGAACAGGAAGATAGGGTTTGTCTTCCAGGGGTTCAACCTGCTGAGGAGGACATCCGCCCTGGAGAACGTGCAGCTCCCGATGCTCTACAGCGGGGTGCCCGCGCGGGAGCGGAAGGAGCGGGCCATGGAGGCCCTGAAAAGGGTGGGGCTTGCGGGCAGGGAGAACCATTACGCCAATCAGCTCTCCGGGGGCCAGCAGCAGCGCGTTGCCGCGGCAAGGGCCATAGTGAACGGCGCGCCGGTCATCCTGGCCGACGAGCCCACCGGCAACCTGGACACAAAAACAAGCAGCGAAATAATGGAACTGTTCGTGAACCTGAACGAGCATTCGGCGATAACGGTCATACTGGTCACCCACGAGCCGGACGTTGCGGCGTACAGCAAACGGGCGATCAGGTTTCTGGACGGGCACCTGGTAAGCGACACGGCACAACCCACCCCTGCACCCCTCCCAGGAGGGGATAAATAAAAAGATGATAGACGTAAGCTCGACTGTAAAGATATCTCTGAGGTCGCTCATGGCGAACAAGATGCGCTCTTTCCTCACAATGCTGGGGATCATATTCGGGGTGGGGGCCGTGATAGCCATGCTCGCCGTGGGCTCCGGGGCGCGCCAGAGGATATCTGAGCAGATATCCAGCATGGGGAGCAACCTGCTGATCATACTTCCAGGCTCGACCACAGCCGGGGGGGTGAGGATGGGGGCCGGCACCCAGCCAACCCTTTCCATGGCCGATGCCGAGGCCATACAGAAGGAGTGTCCTTCCGTGGACTGCGTCGGGCCGGTCCTGAGCGGCATAGCGCAGGTGGCCTACGGGAACCTGAACTGGTCCACCGGCATCACCGGCACCACGCCCGATATGCTCCGCGTGCGGGACTGGCCCCTTTCGGCAGGGCGGCCCTTCACAAATGAGGACGTGAGGAGCGCTTCCAAGGTGTGCCTTTTGGGCGAGACCGTGGTCGAGAACCTCTTCGGGGAGGACAACCCGGTCGGGAAGATCATCCGCATAAAGAACGTGCCGTTCACCATCCTCGGGGTGCTTGCTGAAAAGGGGCAGTCCCCGATGGGCCAGGACCAGGACGACGTGATTTACATCCCGGTCACGACCGCGCAGAAAAAGCTCTTCGGCACGGCATTTCCCGGCATGGTCAGGGTAATACTGGTGAAGGCAAAGGGCCCGGATTACATGGACTCCGCCGAACAGGATATGACCTCGCTTCTCATGCAAAGGCACCATATCGGGCCCAGGCAGGAGGCCGATTTCACCGTCCGCAACATAACCGAGGCGATGCAGGCCCAGGAACAGTCGGCCAGGATAATGACCCTTCTGCTGGGGGCGATAGCCTCGGTCTCCCTCATAGTGGGCGGCATAGGCATAATGAACATCATGCTGGTCTCCGTGACTGAAAGGACCCGGGAGATAGGCATAAGGATGGCGATCGGGGCCATGGCGCGGGATATAAGGCTTCAGTTCATAATAGAGGCCCTGATCCTCTCCCTGATAGGGGGGATATTTGGAATCGTCATGGGGCTTTCCGGCTCAAGCCTGGTCTCCGCCCTTGCGGGCTGGCCGGTCCTCGTATCGCCCCTCTCGATCGTCCTGGCCTTCAGTTTTTCAGGACTGGTGGGGATATTTTTCGGGTTCTATCCGGCCTACAAGGCCTCTCTGCTGGACCCCATAGAGGCATTAAGGTACGAATAAAAACCCCATCCTGAAGCAAACCGCCCGGCTTTCCTTTTAGAGCAAGCACTTATTTTTGTATAATAAAACGACAAACCGGAATCCGGAAGCAAGGAGGGGGCTCTGTTGTCTTTTATGGATTCGGAATGCGCCGTATCAGGGCAGTGCCCTCGGCATAAAGCCAGGGGCCGCCTGAGATGAAGATAGGCGGAAAGCTGATCTTCTCGAACATCTTCAACTTCCTTCTGATCCTGATAATAGGCGCATTCGCGATTCAGAACCTGAACTCGATACTTACGAAGCTGAAGTTCATAGAAATCGCCGACGACCTGAACTTCTCTTTTCTTGAGATGAGGCTCTCGGAAAAGAACTATTTCCTGTACCGGGACGAGGGCGCCCTGAAGGAGATAGAGCAGAAGGCGGCGGTTACGCAGGGAGTGCTGAACTCGGTCAGCCGTGACGTGATACGCGCGACCGGCAGGCAGAATTACGACCTGCTGGAGCGCTATCTGGGCGATTATCTCTCCGCGGTAAAGGACATATCGGCCAGGCACTCGCGCGACCTTCAGTCCGAGGAGCGGCTCAGGGTGGAGGGGCGCAAGCTGATGGAATTCTCGGACAGGATCACCCACCTGGAAAGGACGAAGGTAAACGGCATAATCCTCTATTCGAAACAGGTGCTCTTCGTCTCCTTCTTCGCCATCCTGATACTGGCGCTGACAATAAGCCATTTCCTCTCAAAGAGGATCGTGATGCCGATCAAGGAAATCGAGTCGATAGCCAAATCCATCTCCGCCGGAGATTTCAAAATAATACAGAAAGACATACCCAATGATGAGACCGGCTCCGTCATAAGGGCCATAAACTCCATGAGCGGGGAGCTTCGCAGCCGTGAGGAGCAGATAATCCAGTCAAAGAAGCTCGCCTCGCTGGGCATACTGATCGCGGGCGTGGCCCACGAGATAAACAACCCCCTCAATAACATCTCCATGATCGCCCAGACATACGCTGACGCCTACGACAGCCTGGACAGGGGGCAGAGGATAGATTTCATGGGGAAGATAGAGGGCGAGACCGAGAGGATAAAGCGGATAGTAAAAAACCTCCTTGATTTCTCGAAGCCAAAAGAGCCGGACCTTGCGGTGGCTGACATGAACGGAATAGTAAAGGACACCCTGAAGCTCGTGCAGAACATGCTGGACGTATCCAATATAGAGACAAGCCTTGAGCTTGGCGCGGGCCTGCCCCCGGTCTTTGTGGACGGCCACCAGATACAGCAGGTATTCGTAAACCTCGTTGCAAACTCCATTCAGGCAATGAGCTCGGGCGGAAGGCTTACGATATCCACATTCACGGGAAAGGACGGCAATACGGTCGAGACCTCGATAGCGGACACCGGCAAAGGCATCCCGCAGGAATTTCTGCCCCATATCTTCGACCCGTTCTTCAGCACCAGGGAGGATGCCGGCACTGGGCTCGGCCTGTGGGTAAGCTACGGAATAGTTAAAAACCACAACGGCCGGATAGCAGTGGATACCAAACCGGGCAGGGGGACAACCTTCACCGTTTCCCTTCCGGCACATAAATAAATATATAAATCAATAAAGGAGAGCAAAATGAGCGCAAGGATAATGATCATCGACGATGAAAAGATCGTGGGGGACATGGCCAGGATCTCCCTCGAACAGGAGGGCTATGAAGTCGAGACCTTTCTGAATGCCGCACCGGCGCTGGACAGGCTCAGGGAGCAGGGCTTCGATATAGTAGTAACCGACCTGAAGATGAAGGGCATAGACGGACTGGAGGTATTGAGGACCGTGAAAAGCCTGTATCCCGGCGTGAAGGTGATAATGATAACCGCCTTCGCAAACCTGGACGTGGCGATAGAGGCGCTGAGGGGGGACGTCTTCGATTTCTTCCCGAAACCCGTGAAGATAAAGGAACTGAAGGAATCGATAAAGAAGGCCCTTCAGAATTAAAAGATGAGGACCGGCTTCATGTCCGCCCTGAGGAAGTTCAGGAGAAAAGTCTTTTCCGGGCCCGTTGACCCCAGGATGGTCTTCTCCAGGTTCAAGGAGGTGCTGGAGTCCAATACCCGTGCCCTGGAGATTATAACCGACATGGGTGAAAAGCTGGGCGGAGAATACATATTCGACATCGTCTACGTGAAAAAATCCTATGACGAACTTTATGCCGCCATTGACGAAGCGATAAAAAAATTCAACCAGCTCACACACGGCAGATATGACGTGGAGGGCGTCTTCAGAGGGATCGACGGCATAATCCGGAAGAGCATATACCAGGAGGATTACCTCCCGGCAAAAACAGTGCTCTTCTTCGATGAGATCGGGTGGGAGGCCGCAAGAGATGCCGGCGCGAAGAACTGCCGGCTTGCCGAGCTTAAGAACAGCCCCGGTCTTAATGTCCCAAACGGCTTTGCCGCAACCTCGCGCGCTTACGATGACTATATCCGCCATAACGGGATCGAAAAAAAGATAAGGCAGCTGGCCGCTTCGGATGACCGGGAAAGGCTTTCGGCTGAGATAAGGGACGCCATCCTGAACGGCGGTTTCCCCGGACCGCTGAGTTCAGACTTCGACAGGGCCGTATCGAGATTGAAGGAGCTTGCCGGGGAAAACGGTTTCGTTGCCGTGCGCAGCAGCGCGGAGGAGGAAGACGGCGATATCTCCTTTGCCGGGCAGTTCGCAACCGTGCTGAACGTGCCTTTAGAGGCCGAAAAGATGAAAGCGGCTTATAAAAAAGTCATCGCGAGCCTTTTCTCGGACCCGGCTGTTTCCTATCAACTGCAATTCGGTTACACCCCCGGAAGGATGAGGATGCCGGTCGGTTTCGTCCTGATGGTGGACGCGGCCGCAAGCGGGGTGCTCTATACGGCGGACCCCGCGAGCGGAGAGGAAAAAATAGTCGTGAACTCTTCGTGGGGGCTTGGAAGCCCTGTCGTGGAGGGCCGGGTGGGGCCGGATGTCTTTGTCCTGAATAAAGGACCGGTCTCTCTCCTTGAATCCAGGCCGGGCGGGAAGGAATTCATGCTCGTCCCCGTAAAAGAAGGCGGGGTGGAAGAGGCGCCAACGCCCGCAGAACTGAAAGGGCAACTCTCTTTGAACGTATCCGGTCTATTGGAACTGGCCGGCATCTCCCTTGCGATAGAAGGCATTTACAGGAGGCCGCAGGACATAGAATGGGCGCTTGGAAAAGACGGGAAGTTCCATGTCCTTCAGTCAAGGCCCCTCAGGATAAGCATTGAAAAAACAAGGCCGTCAGAGGCCGGAATTGAAAACCCGGTGCTGATGAAGGACAGGGGTTTTGTTGTCCAGCAAGGGGTGGCCGCGGGCAGGGTCTTTCTGCTTAAAAATGAAAACGAGCTGGACAGGGTCCCGAAAGGGGCCATCCTTGTCGCCAAACATGACTCTCCGGCCTTCGTCCGGGTGATGACGGGCATATCCGCCATAATCACGGAAACGGGAGCGCCGGCCAGCCACATGGCATCCCTGTGCAGGGAGTTCAGGCTGCCAACCGTCGTCAACGCAGGGGACGCCACGAAGAAGCTTGAGCACGGGCGTGAGGTGACGCTTGCGGCGGCGGACGGGGGCTATGCCATATACGACGGGATCGCCAGGGAACTCCTGGCGGAGGCGAGGCGGGGTTCGCCCGGCGTCGAAGGGCTTTACGAGTTCAGGAAAAAAAGGTACATAATGAGGTTCATCTCCATGCTGAACCTCGTAAACCCGCTTACGGATGAATTCACCCCCGAGAAGTGCAGGACGATGCACGATATTTTGAGGTTCATGCACGAGAAATCTGTGCAGGAGCTTATAGAGTCATCGAGGCGGGCGGGCGGTGGATTCGCGCTGAAAAAGCTTGAGATGGCCGTCCCCGCTGGAATCCAGGTGGTGGACATCGGCGGCGGCCTCA
Source organism: Nitrospirota bacterium (assembly GCA_014874185.1). GTDB lineage: Bacteria > Nitrospirota > Thermodesulfovibrionia > Thermodesulfovibrionales > JdFR-88 > JACWAF01. The sequence continues at coordinate 21,678 of JACWAF010000033.1, forward strand.
GCCCTGAAACGGGAGAAACGGCGCACCTGGATGATATCGAGTCGGTCCCGTTCAGGGCCATTCTGGAGGGAATGCTCTATCCAGGCGCCTGGCAGGAGGCGGCAGTGGGTTTGCACGCCAGGGACTTTCTTTCCAGCATGATGAGGATGGAGGACATCACAAGCGGCGGTGCCGCCTACGCTGAAAAAAATATTGCCGTGATAAGCAGGGAGTACGTGAACCTCTCGCTCCGGTTCGGGTATCATTTCAACCTGGTGGATTCTTTCTGCACGGAACGCGCGGCAAGCAACCACATATATTTCCGCTTTGTCGGCGGCGCGACCGATATTTCGAAGAGGTCCAGAAGGATAAGGCTGATAGAGGCGGTCCTGCGGGAATACGGCTTCGTCTCGTCCGCGAAGGGGGACCTGATCGTGGCCAGGATATCCAATATCGCAAAAGAAGAGGCGCTCAGGGTGCTGGACCGCGCCGGAAGACTTATCGCCTTCACACGGCAGCTGGATGCCGTGCTGGAGAGGGACGACCAGGTGGAAGAGTTCAAAAGGCGCTTCCTGGAGAACAATTTCCGGATTGGCTAGTGTAGTGCGTCATAAATCTCTTTACATAGAAAACTCCGGGAAACCCGTTTTCCGTCATTCCCGAGGTAGTAATCGGGAATCCATTTATTCTTTTGAAAACAAGGAGTCCCTGGATTCCCGCTTTCGCGGGAATGACGGCTAAAACACTCGAACATATGTAAAGAAGCGTTGGCCGCACTACACTAGCATATCATGGGTTATACTAGGCGATCATCAGTTTTAAACAGTCTCATAATAGGATGCATATGATTATAAATAAATCCCTCCTAACCTCCCTTTGCCAAAGGGAGGAATTTACCCCTCTTTTGCAAAGAGGGGCAGGGGAGATTTTTTATCAAATGTCAATTCAATTTTGAGGCCATTAATAGGCTGCATCCGTTGTCATTCTGTCATGGTGAGGTCTTAATGAGCCTATTAGCAATAGCCGAATCTGAGTTTAGCGGGAGGCCGTTCTGAGGGTTCCGTCCGAAAGCAGTCTGCATAAATTGTTCTCTATTCCCCTTTTCCTGGGCAGGCTGTCAGGGCTCGTAAAAAAATCCAACTGGTCTATCGGCATTGTCAGCGGCGAATCACCGTACTCCTTCAGCCAGGCTGCAATCATAAACCCCGTACTCACCGCTTCGGACGTTACCGATACGGAGGCCCTTTTCCTTGCGGACCCTTTCATGCTGAAAGAGGGCGGTCTTTGGCACATGTTCTTCGAACTGCTGGAAAGGAAAACCCGCAAGGGCGTTATCGGCTGGGCACAGAGCCGGGACGGCTTCAGGTGGGAGTACGGTGGGAAAGTGCTTGAAGAGGATTTCCACCTCTCGTACCCTTACGTGTTCAGGTGGGAGGAAGGCATTTACATGGTCCCTGAGGCATCCAGGATGGATTCCGTAAGGCTCTACAGGGCGGCACGCTTTCCAGGCCGGTGGAAGTTCGTAAAAGAGCTTTTAACGGGGCGTGATTACGTGGACAACTCCATATTCCGCTATCACGGAGGGTGGTGGATGCTCAATTCAAACCGCGCCTCCGATACCCTGCGGCTCTTCCATTCCGATGAGCTGGAAGGCCCGTGGCAGGAGCACCCGAAGAGCCCGGTAATAAAGGGCGATAAAATGACGGCAAGACCGGCGGGGAGAGTCGTCGAGCATGAAGGGAGGCTTATCAGGTTCGCCCAGGACGACAGCAAAAAATACGGCAAAAGGATTTTTGCGTTCGAGATAACACGCCTCTCTGAAACCGATTACGAGGAGAGGTTTTTGGGGGAGCCGGTTAAAAAACCTTTTTTTGGCTGGAACTCCTCAAGGGTGCACAATATAGACCTGCATCCGATGGAAGACGGCAGGTGGCTGGCCTCGCTGGACGGGAAGGGCTACCGTTGGGCCTTCCAAAGGGCAAGACGGTAAACATCCATGGTTTTTTCGGCCATTGCCCGGAGGGTGAATTTTTCCTTAAAGCTGGTATAGGCATTTTCGCCCAGCCTTTTTTGAAGGGGCTTATCATCCGCTAATCTCTTTATAAGCCCTGCAAGCTCTTGCCAGCTGCCGTTCCTGAACAGGAAACCGTTTTCACCATTGGTGATGGCCTCCGGTATTCCCCCCGTATCCGAAGCAATCACGGACAGGCCGGCCGAGAGGGCCTCCAGTATCGAAAGCGGCATGGCCTCTCTCCTGGAGGGGGCCAAATATATGTCCATTGCTCCAAGGAGGGCCGGGACGTCTTCCCTGTGGTCTAAAAAGATTACTCTATCATGAAGGCCGTAATCCATGACCGTCTTTTCTATTTTTTTATGAAATTCCCCTTCTTCCTTTCCGGCGAGGAAGAGGTGCAGGCGCGGATTATTTATGGTTCGCAGTGCCTCGATTGCCAGGTCGTGGCCCTTGTCTTCGATGAACCTTGCCGCCATGAAAAGGGCGATATCCGATCCCTTTATCCCCAGCGCCGTCCTTTTTTCAGCCTTTTCTTCAGGGCTGGCCGGTCCCACTTCGGGCACGCTGTTATGGATAACAGAGATTTTTTCCGGCTTGAGCCCTTTTTTAACCAGGTTATCTTTAACAGCCTGCGAGACCGCTATAAGCCGCTCCGACATCTGGAAATGTTTATGCGTATGGGTGGCATGGGCCGTTGCAACGCAGGGCACGCCGGAGAGTTTCGAGGCAAGCCCGCCGTAAAAGGCCCCCCTTGTAAGATGTGCATGGACCAGGCCGGCCTTAATCTTCTTTGCGAAATGGGCCAGCTTTAAAACCGAGTAAAAATCATATGTGCCGTGCATGGGGAGGGAAAGCGACTGGATCCCGGCCCGCTTCGACTCTTCCCACAGCCAGGAGTCCCGCGGCCCGGCATAGGCTGCGGAATGGCCGGACTGGATAAGCGATTCCATAAGGTAAAGGGCGTGCTTTTCAGCGCCGCCGCATTTATGGCTGTGCAGGGCCAAAATTATATTCAGCTTTTCCATGAAATATAATACCTTCCAGGGCCCGTTTTAAGAAATAGAAGCTGTTCTCCGCCCCGGATATAAGGTTATAATCAACTTGACTCAGACAGGACCGAAAATATAATGAGGGTATAACGGACTCCTTGACTTTTCATGTCCCGGTGCTAGTTTGTTAATAGGCTTGGAGGCGAACGGTTCACCCTTTTTGGGGAGGACGGATTTGATGGTCACGAAGGCCGGATACAGTGCAGAGTTATGGCCGCTTGCGGTCTATTTCGCGGGGGCGCTCCTCCTGGTCACAGGGCTTCTGGGCCTATCGCATTTCCTCGGAGAACAGCACAGGGAAAGGGCAACCGGCCAGCCCTATGAATCCGGCATTGCCGCCACAGGAACGGCTAGGGTCCGCTTCGACGTAAAATTCTATCTGCTGGCGATGATATTCGTGGTCTTCGACCTGGAGGCGGTCTTTTTAATAGCCTGGGCCATATCCGTCCGGGAGGACGGCTGGGCCGGATATATAGAGGTACTTGTCTTTGCGGGAGTGCTGGTGGCCGCCCTTGTTTACCTCTGGAAAATAGGCGCCCTGGACTGGGGCACCGAGGCGAAAAAAAAGGGGAGGGGATTCAGTCGATGAGGCCCAAAGGGGAAAGGGCATGGCCCGAGCTTCAAAAAACAGACCCGATACATGAGGCCGTAAAGCGCAATATCGCCTTCACCCGTCTTCAGGACATGATCTCCTGGGGCAGAAAGAATTCGATCTGGCCGTTCAACTTCGGCCTTTCCTGCTGTTACGTGGAGATGGCCACAAGTGTGACCAGCAGGTACGATATAGCCAGGTTCGGCGCGGAGGTCTTGAGGGGCTCCCCCAGGGAAGCCGATATGATTGTGATTGCCGGAACGGTCTTTGTAAAAATGGCCCCGGTCATCAAATGGCTTTATCAGCAGATGATGATGCCCCGGTGGGTAATTTCGATGGGTTCCTGCGCGAACTCCGGGGGGATGTACGATATCTACAGCGTTGTTCAGGGGGTGGACCAGTTCCTGCCGGTGGACGTCTATGTGCCAGGCTGCCCGCCACGGCCCGAGGCCTTCATGGAGGGGCTTCTGCTTTTGCGGGAGAAGATAGGTAAGGAAAGGCGCCCGGTAAGCTGGGCAGCCGGTCCGCAGGAGGAGGAAATCCCGCTGATGCCCTCCATGCGCGACCTGAAAAGGGAAGAGAGGTCCCGGGTTACCGAGCTGCCTTCGCCGGATACCGTATGAGCCACGTGGAAGCAAAAGGGCCCCCTTCCGTCCTGGATGAGCTTTCCGGGAAGTTCAAGGGCTCGGTGCTTTGCTTTCAGGAAACAAAGGACCGGATTCCCACGGCCTGGGTCAGCAGCATGGCCGCCCATGACGTGCTTGAATACCTGAAGACAGGCAGCCGCCGTTACCGCACGGTTTACGACCTCACCGCCATTGACGAGCGCGTCCGTTCGAACAGGCAGGGCCAGCCGGAAAGCGATTTCACGGTCGTCTATCACCTGCTTTCATATGACAAGAACGAAGACGTAAGGATAAAAGTACCCCTGAAGGGCGAGAGCCCGTCACTAAAAAGCATCGTCGATATCTGGCCCGCGGCCAACTGGTACGAGCGCGAGGCGTGGGACATGTTCGGGATCAAATTTGAGGGGCATCCCTCGCTCAGGCGGATCCTGATGCCCCCATACTGGAAGGGGCACCCCCTCAGAAAAGAGCACCCGGCCAGGGCCACCGAGCTTGGCCCTTTTCTGATGCCGGATGAGATGGAGGCCTCGCTGGAGGACATGCTCAAATTCAAGCCTGAGGACTACGGGATGGTGCGGCACGCCGGGGACACGGATTTCATGTTCCTTAACGTGGGGCCGCACCATCTGGGCACGCATGGCGTGCTCAGGATAGTACTGGAGCTGGACGGTGAAGAGATCATCGACGCAGTTATGGATATCGGGTTCCACCACCGGGGCGCTGAGAAGATGGGGGAGCGCCAGTCATGGCATACATACATCCCCTATACGGACAGGATAGACTACCTTGGGGGCCTGCTGAACAACCTTGCCTACCTGCTGGCGGTGGAACAGCTGGCGGGGATAGACATCCCGCCCAGGGCGATGGCGATACGGGTGATGCTTGCGGAGCTGTTCCGCATAGAGAGCCATCTTGTATGGCTGGGCACATTCGCGCAGGACCTTGGCCAGCTCTCACCGGTCTTTTACACCTTCAACGACCGGGAGAGGATATTCTCAATCATCGAGGCGGTCTGCGGCGGAAGGATGCATCCAGAGTGGTTCAGGATAGGGGGGGTTGCCCAGGACCTGCCGAAGGGCTGGGACAAGATGATGCGCGATTTTCTCGCCTATCTGCCGAAACGGCTCCGCGAATACGACAGGCTGATAATGAACAACCGCATCTTCAAGGCCCGCACCCAGGGCGTGGGCAGATACAGCCTTAGCGACGCAATAGAGTGGGGGGTCACGGGGCCGAACCTGAGGGCCTGCGGGCTGGAATGGGACTTCAGAAAAAAAAGGCCGTATGCGGGTTATGAGAATTTCGATTTCGAAATACCGACCGCCCCTTACGGGGACTGCTACAGCCGTGCACTGGTGCGCATGGAAGAGATGAGGCAGAGCATGCGGATAATCGGGCAGTGCATGGAGAATATGCCGGAGGGGCCTTACAAGTCGCATCATCCTCTTGCCGCCCCTCCCCTGAAAGAGCGCACGATGCACGACATAGAAACCCTGATAGACCATTTTTTGAACGTGAGCTGGGGGCCTGTCATCCCGGCCGGAGAGGCGGTCTCCCGCATAGAGTCATCCAAGGGGAACTATTCATATTATCTGGTCAGTGATGGAAATACCGTTTCCTACCGGACCAGGATAAGGACCCCTTCGTTCCCACATATACAGACCGTCTCTTTTTTATGCCGGGGGCTGATGGTCTCCGACCTGATAGCCATCCTGGGGAGCATTGATTTCGTCCTTGCGGACATAGACAGATAGCGCGCGCATGGACGGGTGAAGGAAGGGCGATGCTGAGCGAAGAGGAAAGAAAAGAGATCGAGGCGGAGGCAGGGCAATACGACAGGAAAGAGGCCGGGTCGGTGGAGGCCCTGAAAGTAGTCCAGAGGCACAGAGGATGGGTCTCCGATGAGGCCATCAGGGACATATCAGCAGCCCTCGATATGACGCCGGACGAACTGGACGCGGTTGCCACCTTCTACTCTTTCATCTTCAGAAGGGAAGTGGGCCGGAACCTGATACTGGTCTGCGACAGCGTTGCATGCTACGTAATGGGGTACCAGGGGGTGCTTGATTCGATAAAGGAAAAGCTGGGGATAGACCTGGGCGGCACGACGGAAGACCGAAGGTTCACCCTGCTGCCCATCTCCTGCCTGGGACAATGCGACAAGGCCCCGGCAATAATGATAAACGAGGACATTTACGGCAATCTGGGGCCGGAGATGCTCGATTCCATTTTATCGAGGTATAAGTGAACGAACGGCCGCTTACGGGGATGTTCAGGCCGGACGGGCTTGCCCCGGATATAAAGGAATATGAATCCAAAGGGGGCTACCAGGGGTTGCGCAGGGCGCTCTCGATGAGCCCCGGGGAGGTGCAGGAAGAGGTGAGGGCCTCGGACCTGAGGGGCAGGGGCGGGGCGGGCTTCCAGACAGGCGCCAAGTGGAGTTTCGTTCCGATGGGAGAGAACGCGCCCAGACCCAAATACCTGGCGGCCAACTGCGACGAGATGGAGCCGGGGGCCTTCAAGGACCGCCTGCTGATGGAAGGCAACCCGCACCTTTTGATAGAGGGAATGATAATAGGCGCGTGGGCGGTGCAGGCGGATATCGCCTTCATCTTCCTGCGCTGGGCATATAAGGAGGCGGCACGGCGGCTGGAGAAGGCGCTCCACGAAGCCTGTCAAGGCGGCTATCTTGGGAAAAACATCCTGGGCTCGGGGTTCAGCCTTGAGATGCGAATTCACACGAGTGCCGGCCGCTACATCTGCGGCGAGGAGACGGCCCTTATTACCGCCCTGGAGGGGAAGCGCGCGACTCCCAGGTCGAAACCCCCGTTTCCGCAGACGAGCGGGCTATGGGGAAAGCCTACCGTGGTGAACAATACCGAGAGCTTTTGCAATGTGCCCCATATCCTTGCGAAGGGGGCCGAATGGTACAAGTCCATAAGCCGCTCCGCAGACGGCGGCACCAAAATATATACGGTAAGCGGAAGGGTGAAAAACCCCGGCTGGTGGGAACTGCCGATGGGCGCCACCGTCCGCGAACTCATTTATGAACATGCGGGCGGCATGCGCGAGGGGTATAAATTCAGGGCTGTGATACCGGGCGGGGCTTCGACCGAGTTTCTGATAGAGGAACACCTGGACGTGAAGATGGATTTCGATGATGTCCAGAAGGCGGGAAGCCGCCTTGGCACCGGGACCATGATAGTGCTTGACGACCGCACCTGTCCGGTAGGGACCGTCTTCAACCTGGAAAATTTTTTCGCACGCGAGTCCTGCGGCTGGTGCACGCCGTGCAGGGAGGGCCTGCCGTGGATAGCAAAAACCCTGAATGCCATCGAATGCGGCGAGGGCCGTTATGAGGACCTGAGTATGCTGGAGGCCCATTGCCATCTGCTTGCTCCGGGCCATACCTATTGCGCGCTGGCGCCGGGGGCGGTAGAGCCCCTGCAGAGCGCCCTCAAGTACTTCCGCGAGGATTTTTCAAGGCATATTGAGGGGAAAGGCTGCCCGTGGAGCTAGACCAATGGCGACCATATATATAGATAACAAACCCTATCAGGCAAACGAGAAGCAGAACCTGCTGCACGCCTGCCTGTCACTGGGCTTCAACATACCTTATTTCTGCTGGCATCCGGCGATGAACTCGGTGGGCGCGTGCAGGCAGTGCGCCGTAAAAGAGTTCAAGGACGAGAACGATAAACGGGGAAAGATCGTGATGTCCTGCATGACAGCGGTAAGAGACGGGCTCAGGATATCGATAGACGACCCGGAGGTAAAGGAATTCCGCGCCAGGGTGATCGAGTGGCTGATGACCAACCATCCCCATGACTGTCCCGTCTGCGACGAAGGCGGCGAGTGCCACCTGCAGGACATGACCGTGATGACGGGCCATGTTTACCGCCGGTTCCGCTTCAGGAAGCGCACGTATGTAAACCAGGATTTGGGGCCTTTCGTGAACCATGAGATGAACCGATGCATACAGTGTTACAGGTGCGTTCGGTTTTATAACGAATACGCGGACGGCCGGGACTTTGGCGTATTCGCCTGCCATAACCACGTCTACTTCGGACGGCATAAGGACGGAGTGCTGGAGAGCAAATTCAGCGGAAACCTGGTAGAGGTCTGCCCGACGGGGGTCTTCACGGACAAAACGCTGAAGCGCCATTACACGCGCAAATGGGACCTGCAGACCGCGCCCTCCATATGCCCCCACTGCGGAATGGGCTGTAATACAATACCCGGCGAGCGGTACGGCACTCTGCGCAGGATCAGAACCCGCTACAGCGGGCAGGTGAACGGGTATTTCATCTGCGACCGGGGCAGATACGGCTATGAGTTCGTCAATTCCCCGGAGCGGATAAAGGACCCCCTCCGCCGCGTATCAGGGGAAGGCGCCGGGCCCGGTAAATATGCCCCTTTTGAAAAAGGGACCGCCTTGGGGGCGATAAAAGACGTGCTGAACGTCTCCAGGGGGGTGATGGGAATAGGTTCGCCGCGCGCCTCGCTTGAGGCCAATTTCGCCCTTAAAAAACTGGTGGGGGCGGAGAATTTTTTCCTCGGCATACCTGATGCGGACTACCGGATTTTGTCTCTGGTCCTTGATATATATACCAAAGGCAGCGCAAGGACGCCCACCCTGGACGAAGTGGAATCCTCCGATGCAATCCTTATTCTGGGGGAGGATGTCTCCAGTACGGCCCCCAGGCTTGCCCTTGCGATACGGCAGGCCGTAAAAAGAAAGAGCTTTGAGGCGGCCGGCGGTATGACGATACCCTATTGGGACGACAAGGCGGTGCGTATTGCCGCGGGCGGCCGGAGAAACCCGCTTTTCATTCTCTCCTGTTCGCATACAGGTCTGGACGACATGGCCAAAGAGAGATATTTTGCCGCTCCGGACGATCTGGCCCGGCTGGCATTCGCCTTCGCCAGCCGGATAGACACGGGCGCGCCCGGACCAGAGGGCATGAGTCCGGATTTTAAAGATCTGACCGCCAGGATTTGCGGCGCGCTCGAAAGCTCAAAAAATCCGTTAATCGTATGCGGCGCGGGCGCAAAAAACGAAGGCCTGGTGCAGGGGGCGGCCAACCTGGCTTGGGCCTTGAGAAAACAGGGGAAGAGCGCGTTCCTCTCTTTTGTCCTGCCCGGGGCCAACGAGCTTGGCCTTGGCATCATCGGGGGCCGCCCTGTTGCGGACGCTTTGAAGGCGATAGGGGAACAAAAGGCCGATACCGTCATAGCGCTTGAAAACGACCTCTATAGGTCCCTCGATAAAAAAAATGCGGACACGCTTTTGTCCGCAAAATTCTCGATAACGCTGGACCAAATCTCAAATGAGACCACAAAAAAAAGCTGGGCCGTCCTTCCCGCCGCGAGCTTCGCCGAATCGGAGGGCACCTATGTTAATTTCGAGGGCAGGGCGCAGCGGTTCTACAAGGTTTTTGTTCAGGGCGGGGGGACGGAAGAGAGCTGGAAGTGGCTGCGCGACATAATGCTTGAGGCCGGAAGGCCGGAGGCCTCAAACTGGGATACGCTGGACGGCATACTGCGGGACATGGCAAACGAAATTCCGGTCCTTGCCCCGATAACGGGGATAGCCCCGCCTGAGACTTTCCGGATAGCCGGGATGAAGGTGCCCCGCCAGCCGCACAGGTATAGCGGAAGGACGGCCATGCACGCGGACAAGAGCCTGCTTGAGCCCAAGCCCCCGGAAGACCGTGATTCCGCACTTTCATTCTCCATGGAGGGCTATGCCGGGGTGCCGCCTCCGGCGCTGATACAGCGGTTCTGGGCCCCAGGATGGAATTCGGTGCAGGCGTTGAACAAATTCCAAAGCGAAGTGGGCGGCCCGCTCCGGGGCGGAGACCCTGGGAAGAGGCTCTTCGAGCCGGGGCCGGGGGCATCTCCGGCTTACTTCGCCCAGGTCCCGCCGGGTTTCCAGCCCAGGAAAGACGAGTGGCTCCTGTTGCCCGTTTACCACATTTTCGGCTCGGAAGAATTGAGTATGCATGCTCCGGGAATAGCCTCACTCGCCCCTGATCCGTATATAGCCCTTTCTGAACAGGACCGCCTGCAGTTGGGCAAACAGGAAGGGGAATACATGGAGGTCGGCATAGGGGAAACGTCTTACAGCCTTCCTGTAAAACCGGTCCGGGAATTGCCGGAGGGAATAGCGCTGATGCCGTCAGGGCTGCCCGGCCTTTCCGGGATCGGATTTCCGGTCTGGATAAAAAAGCCCGGCAAGGGAGCACGAAGATGAGCGAGACCGCCCGCGGCCTGATAACCGTCTTCGTGGTCCTTTTTGTGCTCATGTCCGTTGCGGCAGGGCTTATCTGGCTGGAGCGCAGGCTTCTGGCCCTTTGGCAGGACAGGTACGGGCCGAACCGGGTTGGCCCGTTCGGGGTTTTGCAGGTGTTGGCGGACATGATAAAGGTGCTTTCCAAGGAGGACTGGGTCCCGCCCTTCGCCGATAAAGGGGTGTTCATAATCGCGCCAACCATTATAATGATGACCACTTTGCTTTCTTTCGCAATCGTCCCGTTTGCCCCCGGAATGCGAGTGGTTGACTTGAACATAGGGGTGCTCTTTTTTCTGGCGATGGTGGCCCTTACGGCATACAGCGTCGCATTGAGCGGCTGGGCGTCAAACAGCAAGTACTCGCTCCTTGGAGGATTGCGGGCCCTTGCCCAGATGATAAGCTATGAGGTCTTCATGGGGCTCTCCATGATGGGGGTGGTCATGCTGGCGGGTTCCTTTGACCTTTCAAAGATTGTGGAGGCGCAAAGGAAGATATGGTTTGTCATCCCGCAATTCCTCGGGTTCATATCGTTTTTCATCGCCAGCATCGCGGAAGCTCACCGGCTCCCGTTCGACCTGCCGGAATCGGAAAGCGAGCTTGTCGCGGGGTTCCACGTAGAGTACTCTGGAATGAAGTTCGGGATGTTCTTTGTGGGTGAGTACATTGCCATAACCCTGGTCTCCGCGCTGATGACAACGATGTTCCTTGGCGGATGGCTGGGGCCGGTGCTGCCCCCGCTGGCCTGGTTCATCATAAAGACGTTCGCTTTGATCTGCGTATTCATTTTGTTGAGGGCGGCCCTGCCAAGGCCGCGTTACGACCAGCTTACCGAACTGGCATGGAAGGTGATGCTCCCAGTGACCCTGCTGAACCTGATGGCAACCGGAGGGATACTTCTGGCATGGAGATAACGAATGTTTAGCATACTGAAAACCATGTGGTATACATTTCTGCACATGTTCAGCAGGAGGTTCACCGTCCAGTACCCGGACGAGAGGCCCAGGATAGCGCCAAGATGGCGGGGCAGGATCATACTCTCCAGGGACCCCGATGGACAGGAAAGATGCGTTGCATGCCATCTCTGCTCGGTGGCCTGCCCGGTGGACTGCATAGCCCTGCAGGCCGCAGAGGACGAGACCGGGAGGCGCTATCCGGAGTTCTTCAGGATAAACTTCTCCAGGTGCATATTCTGCGGGTTCTGCGAGGAGGCCTGCCCCACTTATGCCATTCAGCTCACCAACGATTTTGAGATGGGCGAATATCACAGACATAATCTCGTTTACGAGAAAGAGCATCTCCTTATAAGCGGCACGGGCAAGTACCCCGGCTATAATTTTTACCGGGTGGCGGGGCTCGCCATCGGAGGCAAGGGAAAGGGCCAGGCCGAAAACGAGTCCCCGCCGGTTGACGTCAAGGACTTGATGCCATAGGAGCGATATGGAATACCTTTTCTACATATCGGGTGCGGCGGCGGTAATTTCCACCTTCATGGTTATCATCCAGACGAAGGCGGTGCACGCCCTGTTGTACCTGATCGTCTCACTGCTTTCAGTGGCACTGGTCTTCTTCTCGTTTGGGGCGCCGTTCGTTGCCGCCCTGGAGGTGATTATCTATGCCGGGGCGATCATGGTCCTGTTCGTCTTCGTTATCATGATGCTTAACCTCGGCCCCGAGGCCGCTGAAGAGGAGAAGAAACTCATCTCCGCCAGGATGTGGATAGGGCCTTCCATACTGGCCGCAATCCTGCTTGCGGTGCTCATCTACACGCTGACCAGGACCGGAACAATAGCCAATCCGCTGATAGTCGGGCCAAAAGAGGTGGGGATGGCGCTCTACGGCCCGTATCTCATAGGCGTGGAACTGGCCTCGATATTGCTTCTGGCCGGAATGGTAGGGGCCTATCACCTGGGCAGGGGACGGCGTTACGGCGGCCCTGGGGAGGGGGAGTAAGATGGCTTATCTGCCCGTGGAGCATGGGTTCATCCTGGCCGCGATTCTATTCGTAACCGGGCTTGCCGGCGTCCTGGTGAGGCGGAATATCATCTTCATACTCATGTCCATAGAGATCATGTTGAACGCCGCCGGGCTGGCCTTCATTTCGGCGGGCTCCAGGTGGGGGCAGCCGGACGGGCAGGTCATGTATATCTTCATTCTGGCCATGGCCGGGGCCGAGGTCTCGGTTGGGCTGGGTCTTGTGCTCCGCTTCTATCACCTGTTCAGGACCCTTGACGCCGACGAGGCAAGCAGGATGAAAGGATAAATGGATATGATGGGATTACTCTGGCTGGTCCCACTCTTGCCGTTCATCGGGTTCATAATCCTGGCCCTCTTCGGGAAGAGGATTTCAAACAGGGGCGCCGCCGCCGTGGGATGCGCATCCGTGGGGCTCTCCGCGGTCATTTCCATGCTTATCGCGGCAGACTTCATCTCCTTCAATCCCGATGGAAGGGCGTATTCGCAGGTGCTATGGACGTGGCTGCAGGTGGGCGGCTTCAGGCCGCAGATAGGCCTCTACCTGGACAGCCTTTCCCTGATAATGGTTCTCGTGGTCAGCTTTGTGGCCTTTTTCATACACCTCTATTCCGCGGCCTACATGAGGGGCGATGATGGCTACAGCAGGTTTTTCGCTTACATGAACCTCTTTGTTGGCTCGATGCTCACCCTCGTCCTGGCCGACAACCTGCTCCTTCTATACCTGGGATGGGAGGGGGTAGGGCTTTGCAGTTATCTCCTTATAGGCTTCTGGTACAGGGACCCGGCGAACATACGGGCGGCCGTGAAGGCGTTTATCATAACCCGCGTGGGCGACACCTCGATGGCCATCGGGCTGTTTTTTCTTTTCCTGAACCTGGGCAGCCTGAACATACAGCAATTACTGGGGCTTGCAAGCCGGAGCTGGCCCATTGGTTCCGGGATGGCGGTTGCCGGAGCGGCCCTGCTGTTAGGAGGGGCGCTTGGCAAATCGGCCCAGCTTCCGCTTCAGACCTGGCTTCCTGACGCCATGGCGGGCCCCACGCCCGTGAGCGCACTTATACACGCGGCCACAATGGTGACGGCGGGCGTCTATCTCATCGCGCGCACGCACGTGCTCTTCGAGCTTGCCCCCCAGGTGCAGGCGGCCGTGGCCGTAATCGGCGCGGTCACATTGCTTGTTTCGGCCGCGAGCGCGCTTACGCAGGTGGACATAAAACGGGTGCTTGCGTATTCGACAATAAGCCAGATAGGCTATATGTTTCTTGCCCTGGGGGTGGGCGCGTGGTCCGGGGCGATATTCCACTTCATGACGCACGCGTTCTTCAAGGCCCTCCTGTTCCTTGCGGCGGGCGTGATAATAACCGCCATGGGCGGAGAGCACGACATCTTCAAGATGGGCGGGCTAAGGAAGACCCTGCCCCTGGCGTTCTGGGCCTTTCTTGCCGGTGCGGCCTCGCTTGCGGCCATTCCCTTCATAACCGCCGGTTTCTACAGCAAGGACCTGATCCTCTGGAGCGTCTTCTCCTCAACTAAAGGGGGGGTATGGCTCTGGCTGACGGGATTGGCCGGGGCATTCCTCACCGCGCTTTATATCTTCCGGGTCTTCTTTGTGGTCTTCTTCGGCCAGATGAAGGCCATTCCCCTGAGAAAGCGCGAGACCCTGTTCATAATACCCCTAGTAGTGCTTGCGGTCTTTTCGGTGATAGCGGGCTTCGTGGACCTGCCCGGCTGGATGGGGGCGGAGCGTTTCACCGGGTTCATAAGCACGAGTCTCCCCCTTACGCAGACCCTGCCCGTCGGCGGGGGGGCCGAGTTCATGGTGGACCTCCTTGGGGCGGTTGTGCCCCTGATAGGGCTCCTCTTTGCGTATCTGATCTACATTAGAAAACCTGCCTTTGCCGCAAACGTGGTCAGGAACCAGGCTGGCCGCGCCCTGAACCGGTTCTGGCTTGCCGGATGGGGATTCGATGCCGCCTATGACATCCTTCTGGTCCGCCCGTTTGACCGGCTCTCGCGGATGCTGAGAGGGGATGCGATTGATCTCGTTTACTCCGGGATAGCCTGGCTGAACAGGCTGGTCCATCTCCTCCTGAGCGGCACGGAGACGGGCAGGCTGAGGTGGTACGTCCTGGTGCTGGGGTTTGGCGGGGCGATCCTGATAGGGATAGCGGTGCTCTTATGACGCTTGGGCTGATTATCCTGATACTCATTGCCGGCGGGGTGCTCGCCTGGGCTCTGGGCAGGGTGAACGAGGTATTGGCAAGGGCGGTTTCCCTTCTGGCTATTTTCGTGGATTTGATTCTAACTATAAGCCTTCTTGCGGGCGGCGAATTCCGGATCTCGGGGGGCGGCGCATTCGTGGACCAGCTAAAAATGCCCTGGATACCCCAGCTTGGGATATCGCTTCATTTCGGGGCGGATGGGCTGAGCCTTCTTCTTCTGCTTCTGACCATGCTCCTTGGAATCGTCTCGGTGCTTGTCTCATGGAGGGAGATTACCGAGAGGGTTGGGTTTTTCCATTTCAATCTCCTGTTGGTGCTGGCGGGGATAGCGGGGGTATTTACGGCTCTGGATCTGTTCCTTTTCTATTTCTTCTGGGAGCTGATGCTGATACCCATGTACTTCCTCATCGCGGTCTGGGGGCACGAAAAGCGGGTCTATGCCTCGATAAAGTTTTTCATCTTCACCCAGGCGGGGGGGCTCCTGATGCTCCTTTCCATACTGGGGCTCTTTTATCTCCACGGGCAGGACACCGGAGTTTATACCTTCGATTATTTCAGCCTGGTTGGGACGCGAATGCCTTACGCGGTCTCCTTCTGGCTCATGCTGGGGTTTCTGGCCGGTTTCCTGGTGAAGGTCCCCGCCGTGCCGGTACACAGCTGGCTTCCAGACGCGCACACCGAGGCCCCTACGGCCGGGAGCGTGGTCCTGGCGGGCCTTTTGTTGAAGACCGGCGCGTACGGGCTCATCAGGTTCGTGGTGCCGTTTTTCCCGGACGCCTCGGCGGCCTTCGCCCCGGTAGGGATGGCACTGGGGGTTGCGGGCATAATTTACGGCGCCGTCCTTGCGTTCGGCCAGACCGATATGAAGAGGCTTATAGCCAACTCCAGCATAAGCCACATGGGGTTTGTCATACTTGGCATATATGCCTGGAACACTCTTGCCCTTCAGGGGGCGGTCATACAGATGCTCTGCCACGGGATCAGCACGGGGATGCTCTTTGTGATCGCTGGCGCCCTGCAGGACAGGCTCCATACCAGGGAGATGGCGCGGATGGGCGGGCTGTGGGATGCGGCCCCGGCGCTTTCAGGTGTGGCGCTTTTCTTCGCGATGGCCTCACTGGGGCTGCCCGGGCTGGGTAATTTCGTTGCCGAGTTCCTCGTCCTCATGGGGACGTTCCGCTCGGATATGGTCTATTCGGTCCTGGCCTCTACGGGTTTCGTGCTCTCGACCATTTATTCGCTTAGTTTCGTGAGCAGGGTCTTTCACGGCAGGAGACCGGAGGGCCTTGCCCTTGCCGATCTCTCCCCCCGTGAAGGCGCGGTTTCACTTGTAATGATAGCCCTTATACTCTGGATAGGCCTTTATCCCCAGCCCATACTGCGGGTCTCAGGGGCGGCCCTCAAAGAGATAGAGCTTGGCGCGGCGGGCAGGCAGATGGCTGAGACGGCCGTCCCGCTCCTTCCGGAGGCATCCAATGGCGCCAGATGATCTGAGGGCCCTTCTGCCTTTTATGATACTTGCGGCAAGCCCTGTTGCCGTAATCCTCGCCATAGCCTTTTACCGGGGCCACGCGCTCTCGTTCATAATCTCGATAGCCGGGCTTCTGATATCCTTCGGTTCCCTTTTTTATTCCTTCCGGTATGCCCCAAGGGCCGTCACGCCGCTTTTAATAATAGACAGGTACAGCCTTTTTTTTACCGGGCTTATCCTGCTGGCCACGCTTGCGGTCTCATTGATCTCGTTTGGCTATCTTGAGAACCGCTCATACAGGAGGGGTGAATACTACGCCCTGCTATTGAGCGCGGCGCTGGGCGCGTCAACCCTTGTTGCAAGCTCGCATTTCGCCTCCTTCTTCCTGGGTCTTGAGATACTTAGCCTCTCCCTTTACGCGATGGTGGCCTACACGCGCGGCAGCAGGTTCAGCCTGGAAGCCGCTTTCAAGTACCTGGTGCTGGCCTCGGTCTCATCCGCGTTCCTGCTCTTCGGGATGGCCCTGATATATTCGTATGCGGGCACGATGGAGCTGGCCGGGCTTGCGCTGGTCTCACGGGCAGGCCCTTCGGTGTTCGCCACGGCAGGGCTTGCGATGATGCTGGTGGGGATTGGCTTCAAGCTGGCCCTGGCGCCTTTTCACATGTGGACGCCGGATGTGTACGAAGGGGCCCCGGCCCCCGTATCCGCCTTTGTGGCTACAGTCTCCAAGGGGGCGGTCTTCGCGCTCCTGGTGCGCTATTTCTCGGCGTTCAGCCTGCACGACTACCCCTACTTGTTCTGGGTGCTCGCGGGGATTTCCATACTGTCCATGCTCATAGGCAACCTGCTGGCTCTTTTGCAGAACAATGTAAAGCGCATCCTTGCATACTCCTCTATCTCCCAACTGGGTTACCTGCTGGTGGCCTTTCTCGCTTCCGGACCTCAGTCCTTCGCGGCCGTCTCCTATTACCTGGCCTCGTATTTTGTCGCGATGCTGGGCTCATTCGGCATAGTGGCCGTCCTGGCCGGCCCGCGAGGCGAGCTGGTGAACCTGGAGGATTATCAGGGGCTGGTCTGGAACAGGCCCTGGCTGGCGGGGATATTCACCGGCATGCTCTTATCGCTGGCGGGGCTTCCGCTCACCGCGGGTTTCATAGCCAAATTCTATATCGTCTCGGCGGGCGTCCAGGCGGGCCAGTGGGCGCTTGTCCTGGTGCTTGCCGCAAGCAGCGTGATAGGGCTTTTCTACTATGTCCGGGTGATAGCGGCCATGTATTCCAAACGGCTTGAGGCCGTCCCTTACGGAGAGGTCCCGGTGGGGGGAGGGATAGCTGTCGCCGTCCTGACGGTAGCGCTCCTCTGGCTTGGGATATGGCCCTCTACGCTGATAGGGATCATACAAAGAATGATTTACGGCAACTGAATCTCTAAACTAAACTTGACACTGAAAGCCCTCATGATAGACTTCAAAGAGAAAAAACCGGGCCTTCTCAAATTGAAAAGCAGGATTGTTTTGTTTTTAAAATAGCGGTCTTAGAGGTGTTTGATGCTTAGGGTTCCAGGTGCCGTTATGCTGGTCTTCTTTCTGGTCCCGTTCCTCCCGGCGCAAGCCCCTATGGCAGCGGGCGACCCGCAGACGGGAAGACAGCTTTTCATCGGCACAAGGGAATTGAAAAATGGCGGGCCGCCCTGCATGGCCTGCCATAACGCCGGAGCCATAGAATTCCTCGGGGGCGGCAATCTTGGCCCGGACCTGACCAATTCGTTTTCCTCTTTCGGGCCGGGAATCGCCGGACTTCTGGAAAACGTGAGCTTTCCGGTCATGAAGCCCATTTATGACGCGCACCCGATACAGCCGGATGAGGCGCAGGATATCGCGGCCTACTTGAAGGGCCTTTCGGGCGTTATTGTGCCCGTAGACCTGTTTTACAGGTTTCTCGTCCTCTCTCTTGTTGTATTCGTGGTCTTCATGCTCATAATCTGGTTCGCCTGGCGGCACAGGCTTGTGGGCGCAAGAAAGAGGCTTGTCAGCGCAGGACTGCCGCTTAATCCCCAGAGGTGATATGGGCTGGATACAGGACATAGTGGACCCCAAGGCAAGACTGTGGGAGGAATTGTACCGGAACCGGTGGGAATACGACCGACTGCACAGGAGCACCCATGGCGTGAACTGCACGGGCGGATGTTCCTGGGAGGTCTACGTGAAAGACGGCATCGTGGTCTGGGAGCTGCAGGCCACCGATTATCCTTCCCTTGAGCCCGGACTTCCCGGTTATGAGCCCCGCGGATGCCAGAGGGGCATAACCTTTTCCTGGTATATATACAGCCCTCTCAGGGTGAAATACCCCTATATAAGAGGCGTACTGGCCGATATGTGGCGGAAGGCCAGGGCGGCCTTCGCCGATCCCGTCGAGGCATGGGCGTCGATTATGGAAGATGAAGAGGCCAGGAAGAGATTTCAGAAGGCCAGGGGAAAGGGCGGACTGAGGCGCACTACATGGGACGAAGCCGTGGAGATAATCTCCGCCGCCACCCTTTATACCATAAAGAAGTACGGCCCCGACCGGCTGGCGGGTTTTACGCCCATCCCGGCCATGTCCATGCTCAGCTACGCCTCGGGCGCCAGGTTCCTGCAGCTTCTGGGCGGGGTAGTCCTCAGCTTTTACGACTGGTATGCCGATTTCCCTCCGGCCTTTCCGGAGGTCTGGGGGGACAAGACCGACGTTGGGGAGAGCGCGGACTGGTACAACAGCAAGATGATCGCCGTTATGGGGTCGAACCTGAACATGACGAGGACGCCTGACGTGCACTTTGCCGCGGAGGCAAGGAACAACGGCTCCAAACTTGTCGTCTTCTCCCCGGATTTCAGCCAGCTCTCCAAATACGCCGACTGGTGGCTGCCAGTGAGGGCCGGGCAGGACGCGGCCTTCTGGATGGCCGTGGACCACGTGATCCTTAAAGAGTTTTACGCCGATGCGGAGGTCCCTTTCTTCTCCGGGTATCTGAAAAAATATACGGACGCCCCGTTCCTGGTTGAAATAGAAGTGAAAGAGGACTCCAACAGGGCTGGAAAATTCCTCCGGGCGGGCGAGCTTGACCGGTATAAAGGTTCCGAAAACCCCGAATGGAAACTCCTGGTATTCGATGCCAAAACGAACTCGGCAAAATCTCCCAACGGCTCGATAGGGTTCAGATGGCAGAAGCGGGAAGGGCTGTGGAACCTCAATATGAAAGACGGCGAGGACGGTTCGGAAATAGAGCCGGTGCTCAGTTTTATAAAAGACAGGGATGCCGTCATCCCGGTAGATTTCCATTCTGCCGGGGATGCCGGGAATCTCCGGCGCGGGGTGCCGGTAAAGTACATCGAGACTGCGAGGGGCCCGGTGGCCGTAAGCACGGCCTTTGACCTGATGACGTCGCAGTTCGGCGTCTCGCGCGGCCTGGAGGGGGATTATCCTGAAGGGTACGGCGATAATATGGCTTATACCCCTGCATGGCAGGAAAAACATACGGGGATAAGTGCGGACACCGTTGTGCAGTTCGCGCGCGAATGGGCCCGCACCGCAGTCAGCACCAGGGGCAAATGCATGGTAATCGCGGGCTCCGGCGTGAACCACTGGTACAACGCCAACCTGATTTACCGTTCGGCCATTACGGCCCTGATGCTCTGCGGGTGCGTGGGGGTGAACGGGGGAGGGATGAACCACTATACCGGGCAGGAGAAGATCGTCCCCGAGTCGGCCTGGCGCACTATCGCGTTCGCGACGGACTGGCTCAATCCGCCACGCCTTCAGAATACGCCCTCTTACCATTACGTGCACAGCTGCCAGTGGCGCTACGACTCGCCCGGACGCGAGGACAGGATCCTTGGGAACGATCACCCCATGGATATGCAGGCCATGGCGGTGCGCCTAGGGTGGCTGCCTTTTTATCCCCAGTTCGACAGGAGCACCATCGGGCTTGTGAAAGAGGCCGCAGGGGCGGGTGCGAAAACGGATGATGAGATAATAAGCTGGCTTATACGAGAACTGAAGGAAGAGAGGGTCCGCTTCGCCGTGGAGGAACCGGACAGGCCTGAAAACTGGCCCAGGGTTCTTTTCATATGGCGCGGCAACGCCCTCCACACCAGCGCAAAAGGCGAAGAGTATTCGTTCAAACATTACCTTGGCACCGGCACAAACGAGATATCCGAAGAGACGAAGAACCCGCCCATCCATGATGTAAGCATGAAGTGGCCGGCCCCCGAGGGAAAGCTGGACCTTGTCGTGGATCTTAATTTCAGGATGGACACCTCGGCGCTTTATTCCGATATCATACTGCCCTCCGCAAGCTGGTACGAAAAAGACGACATGAACACGACCGACCTTCATTCCTATATCCATCCCCTTTCCGCCGCGGTGCCCCCGTGCTGGGAGTCGAAGGACGACTGGGAGATTTTCAAGACGATAGCAAGGAAAGTGAGCGAGCTTTCCAGGGCCCATTTCCCAAGGCCGTTCAAGGACATCGTTGCCACCCCCCTCATGCATGATTCAAGGGATGAAATGGCACAGCCCTCGGTCAAGGACTGGAAAAAGGGCGAGTGCGAGCCCATCCCCGGAAAGACCATGCCCAGGTTCACCATAGTGGAAAGAAATTATCCGGACCTCTATAACAGGTATATCTCCTTCGGCCATCTTCCCAAAAAGACCGGCATGCACGAAAAGGGCGTCCACTGGCAGATGGAAGACCTCTATTACGATTATCTGAAGGGAGCGCCGTCTGAAACCTGGGGCGGCAAGACCTACATATCACTTTCGGGGGCAAGGGAGGCGGCCAATGTGGTCCTGTTCTTCGCCCCGGAGACAAACGGTGAGGTATCACACAGGGGTTTTGAGGACCTCGAAAAAAAGACCGGCGTGAAACTGGCCGGCCTGGCGGAAGAGACGAGGGGGGTGCGCTACAGTTTCGCGGACCTCCTGGCCCAGCCAAGAAGGATACTTACATCTCCATGCTGGACCGGCATAACGAACAGGGGCAGGGCATACTCGGCCTTTGTGATAAACGTGGAGCGGGGAGTGCCCTGGCGGACCCTTTCCGGGCGGCAGCATTTTTACATGGACCATGAAGGCTATCGCGAGTTCAACGAGGGCTTCCCCACCTTCAAGGCAAAGCTTACGAAAGAGCGCTCCGGGGACCTGCGGAAGACAGCCTCCGCGGGCAGGTCCGTCCTTCTCAACTGCCTGACCCCGCATGGCAAGTGGCACATACACAGCACCTATTCTGACAACTTGCTGATGCTGCTCCTGTCGAGAGGGGTGGAGCCTTTCTGGCTGAACCTGGCGGACGCCGCGGAAATTGGCGTAAGGGACAACGACTGGGTGGAGGTCTACAACGACAACGGGGTGGTGGTGACCAGGGCGGTCCTGAGCGCGCGAATCCCGAGGGGGGTGGGCTTCTTCTATCATGCCCCTGAGCGCACTATGGGTTTCCCGAAATCGCCCTTGAGAAATATGAAACGGGGAGGCGGCACGAACGCCCTGACGCGCGTGCGCCTTAAACCCCTTTTCATGATCGGCGGATACGCGCAGTTTTCATACGCGTTCAATTACTGGGGGCCTCCGGCCCCGGACAGGGACACGTACGCCCTGGTCCGGAAGCTGGAAGGCAAGCCGGTTTTTTAAGAGGAGATAAAGTGGACATCCGCGCCCAGGTATCGATGGTCTTTCATCTGGACAAGTGCATAGGCTGCCACACATGCAGCATCGCCTGCAAGAACATCTGGACCCCCAGGCGCGGCACCGAGTACATGTGGTGGAACAACGTTGAGACGAAGCCCGGCACCGGCTATCCCACCCTGTGGGAAGACCAGGGTAAATACAGGGGCGGCTGGGCCGTCCACAAGGGAAAACCCAAACTGAAATTGCAGGGCAGGGCGGGCGCGCTGGCCAACATATTCTTCAACCCGTATCTGCCCACGATGGGCGACTATTACGAGCCCTGGACATATCACTATGAAGACCTCGCCAATGCCCCGGAGGGCGACGACCAGCCGGTCGCGACCCCGGTCTCGGAGATAACCGGCCGGGACATGGAAATAGAGGCCGGGCCTAACTGGGATGATGATCTGAGCGGCTCTTACATTTATGCCGAAAGCGACCCGAACAGGCTGGCGCTTACGCCGGAGGAGAGAGAGGTCTCCTTCAGGATGGAGAGGCTCGCCTTCTTCTACCTGCCCAGGATCTGCAATCACTGCCTGAACCCCGGCTGCCTTGCCGCGTGTCCGGCGGGCGCCATTTACAAACGCGGGATGGACGGCATAGTGCTTGTAAGCCAGGACAAGTGCCGGGCGTGGAGGATGTGCATATCCGGCTGTCCGTATAAAAAAGTCTATTACAACTGGGCGACGGGAAAATCCGAGAAGTGCATATTGTGCTATCCAAGGCAGGAAACGCAGCAGCCGCCCGCGTGTTTCCACGCGTGCGTGGGGCGCATCCGTTATCTGGGGCTGGTGCTTTATGATGCCAAGATGATAGAGGCGGCCGCCTCCGTTCCGGACCATGAGCTTGTGAGCGCGCACAGGGACATTATTAAAGACCCGTTTGACCCGGAGGTCATCGCCAGGGCGAAAGAGAATGGCATATCCGATCACATGATCAAAGCCGCGCAGTCGTCGCCCGTATACAAATTTGTGAAAGAGTGGCGGATCGCGCTCCCCCTTCATCCAGAATTCAGGACACTGCCGATGCTCTTTTATGTCCCGCCGCTTCTTCCGGTTACAGCCTCGATGAAAGACGGCATCTACGAGAGCACGGGTGAATTTTTCGGCTCACTTGAGAATTTGAGGGTCCCTCTCAGGTATTTCGCGTCGCTTCTGGCCGGGGGGAACGAAGCCGAAGTGGAGCGCTCTTTCAAAAAGCTCTACGCGGTGCGGGTCTACAGGCGCGCGCAGACGGCGGGCGATATAAGCCAGAAGGAGGTCAGCCGGGTGCTCGAAGCGGCGGACACGTCTCCGGAGGAAGTCGAAGCCATATACAAAATGAGCTCGCTTGCCTCATATGAGGAGCGGTTCGTCATGCCGCCGTTCATGCGCGAGGCGGCCATAGAGGCCGAGGAAGAGCCGTCCAGGAGAAAAACGGATGCAGGGGCCGGGTTCATAAGCAAACTGAGGAGGGGTATCTGAAAATATGGAAAACTGCCCTGCGGGGCTTTATGCCCTTTTTGCGGACCTGATGGATTATCCCACCCCCGCCTTGAAGGAAAAGGCGGGCGAGTGCGCTTCCGCCTTGCCGGCGGTGAACGGAAAGGCCCTGGGCCCGTTTTCCAGGTTCAGGGATTTTCTGGAAGGGGCCGAACTCTCCCTGGTCGAGGAACTTTACACAAGGACATTCGATCTGCAGCCCGTGTGTCCCCCATACGCCGGGCAATACCTCTTCGGTCAGGACATGAGGCGGGGCATGTTCATGGCGAAATTAAGGAAGCTCTACCGCGAGCGCAATTTCCCGGAGAACGGCGAACTTCCGGACCACCTTGGCGTGATGCTCAGGTTCGTGTCGAAAAGCCCCTCCATCGAGGAGGCCAGGGAGATTGTGGAATTCTGTCTTGTGCCCTCTTTTCAGAAAATGGTCTCGAAGCTTGCGGAAGGGGAAAACCCTTACGGGTTTCTGGTCAACGCAATCCTCCTGGCCCTGAACGGGAAAGAGGAGAAAGCGGCGTAGAGATATGTCAGATACGGTCTATTTCATAGCCTTCCCCTACCTTGCCCTCTTTGCCGCATTGGGAGGCGGCCTTTACAGGTACTACAAGCACCGGTTTACGTATTCGAGCGTCTCCTCCCAGCTACTGGAGAACAGGATGCTTTTCTGGGGTTCCGTGCCCTGGCATTACGGGATAATCCTGATACTTCTTGCCCATATCGTTCCCCTGGTGGCAACGCCCTTCTGGATATGGCTCCATGCGGATCCCACCAGGATACTGCTCCTGGAGGTCATCGGCTCGGCCATGGGGTTCCTGGCCATCCTGGGCATGGCGGCCCTGATCCTGAGGCGCCTCTTCAGCTTGAAGCCGCGCCATGCCACATCCATCATGGACTGGGTGCTATTGATCGACCTGGCATTTCAGATAGCGCTCGGGTTTTACATCACCCTGTATTACAGGTGGGGATCAAGCTGGTATCTGTTCACGGCCACTCCGTGGATACGCTCGCTTGCCGCCCTGAACCCCAGGGTAGATTTCGTCAATGAGCTGCCGCCGGTTGTCCAGCTCCATTTCGTGAACGGGTTCCTGGTTATCGCCCTGATACCGTTTACAAGGCTGGGCCACTTGTTTACCGTTCCGGTCACTTATCTGTGGAGGCCGTTCCAGGTATTTATATGGAGCAGGAAGAAAAACGGCTATAATGAAACGGGAGGCATATATGGGAAATGAAGAGGAGCGGTCAGCCCCTACGGTCTCAAGGCGGAGCTTTGTATTGAGAGCGGTCATAGGCGTGTTCACTTCGCTGGGCGCGCTGGTGATGGCCGTGCCTTTTTTAAGGGTGGTATTCAACGCCGCCCCGCTTAGAAAGGCCGAATGGGCCGAAGCCGCCAATATCAGCATATTGCCGGAAGGGCAGCCGAAAGACGTTAAATTCGAGGCCCATTCGGTGGACGCTTATTTGCGGCAGATGAAACTGAGGAGCGTATGGGTGATAAAGCACTCCCCCGAAATTTTTTCCGTTTTTTCCCCCATCTGCCCCCACCTGGGCTGCTATTATAAGTGGGACCCCTCGACACAGCATTTCGAATGCCCCTGCCATGGCAGCGTTTTCACCATTACCGGGAAGGTCATAGGCGGGCCTGCTCCAAGGCCGCTGGACACCCTCCCTTACAAGGTGCAGGGGGGCAAGCTGTTTGTGAAGTGGGAGAGGTTCCAGGTCGGCATACCTCAGAAGGTAAGGGTATAGCCATGGCCTGGAAATGGTTTACCGAAAAGTGGCCCTATTACCAGCTTAAAAAGCTGCTCCTTTATGAGGAGCTGCCCGGAGGAGCTGCGTTTGCGTCTACGCTGGGAAGCTCCCTCATGGTCATCTTTACCTTGCAGGTCCTCACCGGCATAGCCCAGCTCTTCTATTATGTCCCTACGACAGACCATGCCTACGACAGCGTGGCCTATCTGCGCACGGAAGTCCCGTTCGGCTGGTTCGTTCATAACATGCACTACTGGGGCGCCAACGCGATGGTCCTCGTTATCGCCCTGCACATGATAAGGGTTTATGTCTGGGGGGCATACAAGACACAGCTTACCTGGCTTATCGGGGTCGCCCTCATGCTTTGCGCAATGGTAATGAGCTTCACCGGCGCGCCCCTCATATGGGACGAGAAGGGATACTGGGCAGGTGAAGTAGGCTCCGGCATAACCAGTACTGTCCCTGTTTTGGGCAATATTGTGAAAACGATACTCCGGGGCGGCGAATCGATGGGCCAGCTTTCGATATCCCGGTTCTTCGTATTTCATGTGTGGGTCTTCGCGCCGGTCCTGGCTTTCCTGATAGCGGCCCATATAGCGGCCTTAAGGACGACCGGGATAGCAGGCCCCTGGGATGAAAGAAAGAGAAGGCGGGTGGGCCATTTCTGGCCGGACCAGGCGGCTAGAGACATTATCGTGGCCTCGGTCGTCTTTTTCATCCTGGTCACCCTTTCCGTATTTTTGCCCCCTCCGTTCACCGGGCAGGCGGACCCCCTCAACACATCCTATGTGCCCAAACCGGAGTGGAACTTCCTTTTCGTCTACCAGGCGCTCAAATATTTTCAGGGCCCGCTGGAGCCGGTCGGCACCGTGGGCGTGCCGACAGTTCTTATAGTTCTCCTTGTCATATTGCCCTTCATTGACAAGGGCCCGGAACGGAACCCGCTTAGAAGGCCGATTGCAATGGCCTGCCTGTTCGTATATGCCTGTTTCATAATAGCCATGACCATAATGGGTTATCTCAGCCCCGGTTTTGCCCAGATGGCCGGGGCGGCCGGGGCCCCGGCGGCAAGGTTGGGAAAAGGCGAGACCGGCGGCGCAAAAGGGCCGGCTGGGAAGGGCGTTGCGGCCGGCCGGAAGCTCTTTCAAAGCGAAGGCTGTGCCGGATGCCACAAGGTAAACGGACAGGGCGGAACCATGGGGCCTGAGTTATCAGGGGCCACGCTGAAGGGAAAGACCAGGAAGTGGCTTGCCGATCAGATAAGAAACCCGAAATCACATAATCCGAATTCCATAATGCCCGCTTTCAGCCAGCTCTCGAAGAACCAGGTAAACGCGCTGGTTGACTATCTCATGGGTCTTGCTGGCACTGGCGGGGCCCCGGGGCCTGCGGCAAAGCCGCAGCCCCGGGCGCCGGGTGCCGGTGCTCAAGTCCAGCCCGGTCAGGCAAATGCGGTATCGGCACCGGGGCAGGCCCAACCCAGCCAATTAAAGGTGGTCCCGCCCGATACGGTGCCGGAAACTCCGTCGGGTAAAGCGGCATATATAATAGGCAGTGCCAGCAATGGAGAACAGCTCTTCAAGGAACAATGCGCGCAATGCCATGGGGCAAAAGGGGCTGGCGGAGTGCCCAATCCCGGTTCGGCTGAGGGGGTGGTCCCCCCGCTTAGTCCCATAAATAAAAACATCGCGAGCCCGGACCCGAAGCAGTTTGCCCGGAACATAGATAAATTCATTCAGCATGGGGCCATTCCCCCAGGGCCCAATCCGGCCCTGCAGATGCCGGTCTTCGGCGACAATAATTCCCTCACCCAGCCGGAGATTTCAAACATAGAGGCATACATACTGAAGCTGAACGGGGTGGACCGCAGCATCCCCGCTCACCCCGGAATGGACCCGCGCCTGTTTTATGCGGTATTCGTTATCGCCTATGTTGTCGCCGCAATCGTTCTCCTCATGATGTGGCGAAATGCGGGGAGGAGCCGGACATGAAAATAGCCATAGGCTCCGATCACGGCGGTTTCGTACAGAAGGGGATAATCAGGCAATTCCTGGCAGAGGCAGGCCACGAGGTAACCGATATGGGCGCCCACAGCTTCAATCCCATCGATGATTACCCGGAATTTTCCAGGAAGGTTGCCGAAGCCGTCCTCGATGGCCGGGCCGAAAGGGGCATACTGATATGCGGCAGCGGGGTGGGGGCCTCCATTGCCGCCAACAAGTTCCCGGGTATAAGGGCGGCCGTCTGCCATGATACCTTTTCCGCCCGCCAGGGGGTCGAGGACGACAACATGAACGTCCTCTGCATGGGTGAAAGGGTTGTTGGCCACGAGCTTGCGAAAGAGATAGTGGAGAGGTTCATCTCCGCCCGGTTCTCAGGGGCCGAGAGGCATCTGCGCAGGCTGAAAGAGGTAACGGAGATGGAAAAGGAATTTCTGAAGCCGGCTGGGGGGGCCGGGCCGTGCTAATGAAAGAGATCATCGATATAAGATTCCTCGAGTCCTGCGACTTTCCGGCGGAACAATACAAGATACAGCCGTTCACGATGGTGATCTTCGGGGGGGCAGGGGACCTGAGCAGGCGCAAGCTCATACCCTCGATCGTCCATCTCTTCAAGGACAGGGAGCTGGCGAACCTGAACTTTTCGATAATTTCCTTCGGCATGCCTGAGATGGGCGATTCCGCGTACAGGGATTACATGAAAGAGGGCTACCTGCTTTATGACGAGGACCCGGACAAGAATCTCTGGGACGAGTTCGCGAGGCATATCCACTACCTCCCGGCCGATTTCAACGACGACTCCAAATACCGCCAGCTTAAAGACAAGCTGGAGCAGGTGGGGCTCTGCTCGGAGTTCCAGAAAAACCTGATCTATTACATGGCCGTTCCCCCTTCGGCCGTCCCCGCGATAATAGGAAAACTGAAGGAATTCGAACTCTGCAAGGGGGACTACCGGACCAAGCTCATAGTGGAAAAGCCCTTCGGGCGCGACCATGATTCCGCCGCCCATCTGGATGAAATACTAAACCAGGCGTTTGAGGAAGACCAGATATACAGGATAGACCATTATCTGAGCAAGGAGCCCGTACAGAATATATTGTTTTTCCGGTTCTCCAATTTCATATTCGAGCAGATATGGAACCGTAATTATATAAGCAACGTGCAGATCACGGCGGCAGAGGACATAGGCATAGAGCACAGGGGCGCTTTTTACGAACAGACGGGCGTCGTAAGGGACATGGTCCAGAACCACATGCTTCAGCTCCTGGCCTTTGTGGCGATGGAGCCCCCCGTCAGCTTCAAGCAGGACTACATAAGGGACGAAAAGACCCGGGTATTCCGCTCGATTTTTCCCTTCGACAATGAGTTCATCGACAAATACACGGTCAGGGGGCAATATGCCGGGGGTGAAACAGGCGGGGAGAAAGTCCCCGGCTACCGCGGGGAGAAGAACGTTTCTCCCGGTTCAGACCAGCCCACCTTCTTTGCGGGGAAATTTTACGTGGACAACCTGCGGTGGGCGGGGGTCCCGTTTTTCCTGCGCACCGGCAAGAGGCTGAACAAGAAGCTCACCGAGATAGCCATCCAGTTCAAATATCTCCCGATACGGCTCTTTGGCAGGATCTGCGACCTCCCGGAGGCAAACATACTTATCTTCACCATTCAGCCGGATGAAAAGATATCGATGCGCTTCGCCGTGAAAGACCCCAGGTTCGAAAACCGCATTCAGCCGGTCAACATGGTCTTCAACTATTCTGAGGTGTTCAAGACGCAGCCTCTGCCCGCTTACGAGCGGCTCCTTGTGGACTGCATGAAGAGCGATCTGAGGGCCTTCGTCCGGCGGGATTCGGTAGAGGAGATGTGGCGGGTTGTGGACCCCATAATAGCACGATGGGAGGGCGTCCCGCCAAAAGACTTCCCGAATTACACCGCCGGCTCCTGGGGGCCCGATGCCGCGCGGGAATTGATAGAGAAAGAGGGGTTCCATTGGATCACAAGCTGAAGGAAAAAGGCGGCCTTTTCGTCTTTTCAAGCGAGGGCGAACTGGCGGATTTTTTCATCTCCAGATGGCGTGAGAACTCTTCCCGGTCCATCCGGGAAAGAGGTAAGTTCACCGCGGCGCTATCAGGTGGAAAGAGCCCGGTGGAGATATACTCCAGGCTCTCGCGGGCCGGTGGACTGGACTGGGGGCGCACTTTCATCTTCCAGGTGGACGAGAGGCTGGTGCCCCGGACCAGCGCGGACAGCAATTTCAATATGATCAAAAGCACCCTTCTGAACAGGATAAGGATACCCGCCGGAAACGTGTTCCCGGTGCCGGTAGAGGAGAGCACGCCGCAACTTGCGGCGGAAAGGTACGAAGCGGAAATAAAGAGCTTTTTCGGCTTGCGCCCCGGCGAATTCCCCGTCTTTGACCTCATCTCGCTTGGCATAGGCGAGGACGGGCATACGGCGTCTCTCTTTCCGGGCAGCCCGGCCTTGGATGAAAAGGAGCATATTGTCGCGGCTGTCCATCCGGGCGGCGGGATGCACGACCGGATCACGCTGACCCTGCCGGTCCTGAACAGGGCAAGAGAGGTCATATTCGCCGTGAAAGGAAAAGAAAAGGCGCACATATTCAAAAAGGTGGTTGATGGAGACAGGAATTGTCCCGCGGCACTGGTGGTGCCCGATGGAGAACTCCTCTTCGTTGCCGATATGGAAGCGGCCGCCCTCATCAGCATGGAAAAGGCCTAGCGGCCCGGCGGAGAATTACAACCTGTTTGAGCTTGAGGCCAGGCTGGCCTGAAAGGAGATGTGATGCAACTTGGGATGATAGGGCTTGGCCGGATGGGCGCTAACATGACGAGGCGGCTGATTCAGGCGGGCCACGAGATAATCGTTTTGGACCGGAACCCGGATAGAGTCCGGCAGATGGAAAAGGAAGGGGCT
This sequence comes from Nitrospirota bacterium, assembly GCA_014874185.1. Classification (GTDB taxonomy): domain Bacteria; phylum Nitrospirota; class Thermodesulfovibrionia; order Thermodesulfovibrionales; family JdFR-88; genus JACWAF01. The sequence goes on from JACWAF010000033.1 coordinate 51,757, forward strand.
GCGGGGGCCTACTCGCACGAGGAGCTTGCAAAAAAACTGAACGCGCCCCGGGCCGTATGGATAATGGTCCCCGCCGGAGGCCCCGTGGACGAGACAATAGAAAAGCTTAAAGGGCATCTGCGGGAAGGTGACCTGGTCATAGACGGCGGAAACAGCCATTACACGGACGGCCTGAGGCGGGGCGAAGAGCTTAAAAAATCCGGCATCGGCTTCATGGACGCGGGCGTGAGCGGCGGAATCTGGGGGCTGAAGGAAGGCTACTGCATTATGGCCGGAGGGGAAAGAGACCAGTACCAGCGGCTTGAGCCCATACTGAAATCGCTTGCGCCGCCCGAAGGCCATCTCTATTGCGGCCCGCTTGGGGCCGGGCATTTCGTGAAAATGGTCCACAACGGCATAGAGTACGGCATGATGGCCGCATACGGAGAGGGATTTTCGCTGCTTAATGCATCGCGGTATTCCGATTCGCTTGATTTCGAAAAAATAGCCCACCTATGGAACAGGGGGAGCGTGGTGCGCTCATGGCTGCTGGAGCTTGCCGAGGACGCGTTCAGAAAAGACAAGCGCCTCTCAAATATCGAAGGATATGTGGAGGATTCCGGAGAGGGGCGCTGGACCGTCCAGGAGGCAATCAATATGGCGGTGCCCGCTCCTGTAATCGCCCTCTCCTTATTCCAGAGGTTTGCGTCCAGAGGGCGAGGTGATTTCGCAAGCAGGCTGGAGGCGGCTTTAAGGAGCGAATTCGGAGGGCACGCGATAAAGAAAGAAACGGCTGGAAAGAAATAACTTCTACTTTTCTTTTTTGCAAAAAAGAAAAGTAGCAAAAGAAAAAATTCTTGTATTTTTTTGCCCCATTCGGGGCAAAAAAATCAAAAAGTTCTCTTTGCTACTTTCTCTAACAAGAGAAAGTAGGGGAATTATGTATTCCATAACGACCCTTTTTCTTGACATAGGCGGCGTGCTCCTTGAGAACGGATGGGGCCGTGCAAAGCGGGCCATGGCGGCCCGCGTATTCGGCCTGGACCTGGAGGATTTCAACGAGCGCCATCACCTCACATTCGATACCTACGAGCAGGGCAAGATAGACCTTGAGACCTACCTGGACCGGGTGGTCTTTTATCAGGAGCGGCCCTTTACAAGAAAGGAATTCAGGGATTTCATGCTGGCCACCCGCCCTTTCCCCGAGATGATCGAACTGGTGCGTAACCTGAAAAGGGAATACCGCCTTAAGACCGTGGTAGTGAGCAACGAGGGGCGGGAGCTTACGGTTCACAGGATACAAAAGTACGGCTTGATTAATTTGATGGACCTGTTCGTGGTCTCCAGTTTTGTCCATATAAGAAAGCCCGACCAGGACCTTTATCAAATGGCCCTGGATCTGGCCCAGGCGAGCCCTGAGAACACAGTCTATGTGGAAGACAGGGCCATGTTCGTGGAAGTGGCCCGCAAGATGGGGATAACCGGGGTACACCATACCGGATATGAAGAGACCAGAAAGGCGCTCGAATCGCTTGGCCTTGCCTTGAAGCGTGAAGCTAAATAAAAAAGTATGCTTATCCGGTTTATTCAGTTGATCACATTTTCTTGAGTTCGGGGAATAGCTGTAAAGGGTCTCTAAATAAGGCTCTTCGGGAATCGTGTGGGTAGTCCCCCCCCTTTGGAAAAGGGGGGGGATTTTAAAAATAAATGCTCCACTAAAAAGATTGGCATTCTTGCGGGGGCTTAGAAAAAACATGGCGGACGCCGAAAAGTATCCATGGTCAAGGTTTAAAGAGAAAATTTGGAATTATTTCATGGTTCGAAAAATCTCCCCCTCCCCTCTTTTCCAAAGAGGGGAATTCCACAGAAAAGTCTGAAGAGCCCGAAATAATAACGATACATCTCTTTGTATGCAAAGGATTCCTGTCATTCCGGCTTGTCCGGAATCTACCCACCCCTTAATCCCCTCCTGGGAGGGGACGGAGGTGGGTTGGATTCCCGGCGCGCGGAGCCTGCCCCGTACTTGATACGGGGCTTGCGGGAATGACATAATTGGGGGCTTTACTGGGTTTATGAGCTATAAGCATATAAAAAAATAAAAAGCCCCGCGCATCCGTCCAGCGCGGGGCCTTTTGCCTTCACGGCTAACGGGATTTCATTATCATGAATGCGTCCCGTTTCTGGGCGATGGCGTCCAGGACATTGAAGAACGAGTCCGAGAATTTCTTCACGCCGTCTCTTTCAAGCTCGTCCGTGACCTCGTCCATGTCGATGCCAAGGTTTTTCAGGTCTTCCATCAGCTTTTTTACTTCTTCAAGCCCTTCGCTTATCCTGACCTCAACTCTGCCGTGGTCCTTGAATGCCTGCATGGTCTCTTCGGGCATGGTGTTGATGGAATCTGGCGCGATAAGCTCCTCAACATATTTGATATCACTGTAGGCGGGGTTTTTGGTGCTGGTGCTGGCCCATAAAATCCTCTGCACGCGCGCCCCTTTTTCGGCCAGTTTCCGCCACCTCTCCCCTGCGAAGGTCTGTTTGTATAACCGGTAGGCCATCCTGGCGTTGGCTGCGGCGGCCTTTCCGTACATGTCCTTAATGGCTTCTTTCTCCGGGATGTCGCCCTCCTCATACAGCCGGTCCAGAAGGCTGTCCACCAGGGTGTCCACCCTGCTTACGAAGAAGCTTGCGACGGAATTTATTTCGTTCACCGGCTGCCCCGCACTCGTCCGCCTCTCCAGCCCTTTCATGTACGCGTCCATCACCTCTTCGTAGCGTTTTACTGAGAAGAGCAGGGTCACGTTCACGTTGATGCCTTCGCTTATGAGTTCTTCTATGGCGGCGAGGCCTTCCTTCGTCCCCGGCACCTTTACAAAGATGTTCTTCTTGCCCACCATCGAGGAGAGTTGCCTTGCCTCTCTTATCGTGGCCTCCGTCTCGTATGCCAGGTCCGGCGAGACCTCGATGCTGACAAACCCGTCCACTCCCCTGGTCTGCTCGTGCACGGGCCACATGATGTCAGCCGCCAGGTGGACGTCCGCCGTGGTGAGCCCTAAATATAATTCCTTGGGATTGGAGACGTTTTTTGCGAGCAGGTCATGCAGGCCGTTGTCGTATTCCTTGCCGCGCTCTATGGCCTTCTGAAAGATGGTGGGGTTTGAGGTTATGCCCTTCAGCCCGTCCTCCTTTATAAGGCGGTTCAGCTCGCCGGAGTTTATGAGGTTTCTGCTCAGGTTATCCAGCCAGACGCTCTGGCCTGCCCTGCCAAGCTGTATTAAAGGGCTTTCTCCCGTTATCGCGCTCATATCGCCTCCTTTTCTAATGCAGGGCCCCGGCCTTTTTGCCCAGTATGGCCTTTGCCGTCTCTATTATATGCTCCGCGGTAAAGCCGAATTCCCGCATATTGGTCTTCCCCGGTGCGGAGGCTCCGAAGTGGTCCAGGCCTATCACCGCACCCTCGCCCATGTATTTTGGCCCGGCGTACTTGTACCAGTCCTGGGTTGCGGCCGCCTCTACGGCTATCCTCTCGCCCACTTCGGGCGGCAGCACCTTGTTCCTGTACTCCTCCGGCTGGCTGTCGAAGAACTCCTGGCAGGGCATGCTCACCAGCCGCGCGCTGATCCCCTCGGACCTGAGCGTTTCGTAAGCTTGCAGGCAGATATGCACCTCGGAGCCGGTCGCGATGATTATAATATCGGGCTTTTCGGTCTCGTCTCCCGCCAGGACGTAAGCGCCTTTATGAAGGCCGCTGGCTGCGGCGTATTTTTTCCTGTCTATGGTCGGAAGGTTCTGCCTGGACAATATAAGAGAGACCGGGCCTTCCTTGTGCATGAGGGCCGCCTTCCATGCCTCGGCGGTCTCGTTGGCGTCGGCGGGTCTTATCACGGTCATGTTGGGAATGGCCCGGAGGCTTGGTATATGCTCAACCGGCTGATGGGTAGGGCCGTCTTCGCCCAGGGCCACGGAGTCGTGCGTGAAGACGTATATAAGCCTCAGTCCGCCAAGCGCGGCAAGCCTTATCGCGGGCCTCATGTAGTCGGAGAAGATGAGGAATGTGGCCCCGTATGGGAGGAAGCCTCCGTGCATGGCAAGCCCGCTTATTATGCCTCCCATTGCGTGTTCCCTCACGCCGAAATTGAGATTTGCCCCGCCGTACCACCACTTGCCCTCGGAGCCCTGTATCTCTTCGCCGCCCTCTTGCGGCGGCTCGAATGTGCCCCCGTCCTTGAGGGCCGTCTTTGTGGAGGGGTTCAGGTCTCCGGAGCCGCCAATCAGAAAAGGCAGGTCGTTTGCTATGGCGTTCATCACTTTGCCGCCTGCCGAGCGTGTGGCGATCCCCTTCTCATCAGGCCCGAACGAGGGGACCTTCTGCTGCCAGTCAGGTGGGAACTCCAGTTTCATCATCCGGTCCCATTCCCGCCTCATGTCGGGATAGGCTTTGGCGTATTCGCTTAGTTTATTGTCCCAGCCGGATTCCAGTTTGGCCCCTCGATCTCCGGACTGCCTGAAGAAAGAGAGCACTTCGTCCGGGACATAAAAGGGCGGCTCGGTGGGCCAGCCCAGGTTCTCTTTCGCCTTTCTTGTGTCTTCCGGGCCAAGCGGGCTTCCGTGGGCCTCAAAGCTGTCCTGCTTCGGACTGCCGTAGCCTATATGGGTGCGCACCTCTATGAGCGAAGGGCGGCCGGTCTCTTCGCGGGCTTTTTTTATTGCCTCTTCGATTGCGGCGAGGTCGTTGCCGTCCTCTACGTATTGATAATGCCAGCCGTAGGCCTCGAACCTCTTGCCAACGTTTTCGGTCATGACAAGAGAGGTCGCGGCAGAAAGGGTTATGTGGTTGGAGTCATAAAGATAGACCACTTTTCCAAGTTTCAGATGCCCGGCCAGGGAGGCGGCCTCCGAGGCGACGCCTTCCATTATATCGCCGTCGCTCACTATGGAATAAGTATAATGGTCCATAATTTCGTGCCCCGTGCGGTTGAACCGGGCGGCGAGGAACGCCTCGCCCATGGCCATGCCGATTGCGTTTGCAAACCCCTGTCCCAGGGGGCCTGTGGTGCACTCCACGCCAGGGGTCCGGCGGTATTCGGGGTGCCCAGGGGTCTTGCTCCCCCATTGCCTGAACTGCTTTATATCGTCCAGCGAGAGGTCATAGCCGGAAAGATATAAGAGCGAATAGAGGAGGGCGGAGCCATGCCCAGCTGAAAGGACAAAGCGGTCCCTGTCCGCCCAGTATGGGTCTTTCGGGTTGAACTTCAGGAATTTAGTCCAGAGGACATAAGCCATAGGGGCCGCGCCCATCGGCATCCCCGGGTGACCGGAATTCGCCTTCTCAATCATGTCCACGGATAAGAACCTGATAGCGTTTATGCATCGGGTGTCAAAATCCACGAAGGACCTCCAGGATGTGAATTCGGTCATATTGGCCGGAGAAAAAAGATAAAATCATATTTCCTCTATTCAAGAACTATCAGGAAAACCATGTATTGTCAAGGAAATGCGGTTCCGCGGTGATGGATTAATCCAGGACAGGCGGTCATTACCCGGGCTGGACACAACCCGTCCTATGAATCCATAATAGAGGAGCTTCCTTTTCCGGAAGAAATTGGCAACGGGGGTAGATGGAGAGATGCCGGGCAGGGCCAGGATACTGGTCATGGATGATGAAGAGATAGTAAGGCTTACGCTGGCCAGCATGCTTGAGGGGCTTGGCTATGAGGCGGAACTGGCCGAAGACGGTTTGCAGGCGGTCGGCCTGTATAAAAGGGCACTGGAAGAGAAAAGGCCGTTTGACGCGGTCATTATGGACCTTACCGTAAAAGGGGGGATGGGTGGCAGGGACGCCATAAAAAGTCTTCTGGAACTGGACCCGCAGGTTAAGGCGATAATCTCCAGCGGCTATTCCGAGGACGCCATGACAGCCGGCTACAGGTCACTGGGCTTCAGAAAATGCATTTTGAAGCCCTACAGCATTGAAGAGCTGAGGGCCGGGCTGGTTGAGCTTTTAAACCAGGATTAACCCTTTCGGGAAATCCTTTCTCCGGCCTCAAGCAGCATCCCGGCCAGCCGCATTGCCCCTGCCTTGTGCAAGGGCCTGTTCGCGTTGCCGCACTGGGGGTCCTGCACGCAGGATGGGCAGCCCTCTTCACACGGGCACTCGGTCATGATGGCAAGCGATGCGCCGAGCCATTTCGAAAGCAACTCATAGGGCTTCCATGTAAGCCCTATGCCGCCCTCCACGCCGTCATAGAAGAAGATGGCGCTCCCCCCGAAAGACGGATAGAAAGGATAGCTTATCCCGCCTATGTCCATCTTGTCGCACATGGAAAAGAGCGGCATGGCCGATATGGCGGCGTGCTCGAAGGCATGCAATGAGCCGCCAAGGTCTGTCTGCTCAAGCTCCTTTACGATTCCATCCGCCAGCCTCATCCAGACCCCTTTCGTGCTGAAGACGTATTCGGGCAGTTCCAAGGGGTGCACGGAATATCTTTTGCCGTCATGGAGGCCCCTCTTCTCAAACCCGGTTACCCTGAAGCGAAGTCTGATGCTGCCTTTATGCAGGCTGAAGCCCTTAAAGTTTTCATGCGCGTTTTCATCGATTATCTCAGCGTTCTGCTCGGACAGGGCCCTTGTAAAATATTCAGCCCCGGTCTCCTCGCAAAAGACCTTCCTGTCCGCATAATCGATCTCCCGCACCCTGTACTGCCTTCCCCTGTGCAGGTAGATGGCGCCTGGGAAGGCCTCCTTTAAAAGCCTCAGCCCGCCGGTCTCCCCTATCTTCGCGCCCTTTGCGATTATTGAACAGGCCTCGCCTATGGCCCTTATCCCGGCGTCCCTGTGGGGTGTCCTTCCGGTGGAGAACCAGGTGCCGGGAATCCTCCCCGGGTTCAGTTTCCCTTCTCTTGCAAGCTCTTCAATGACCGGGTATATTATTTTCCGATCGTAGACCGGGTCGTCCTCTTTAAGGAAGACCTCTTTTGCGGCGCACGGGAGGTGCGCCTTCAGGATGGCCTCGTTGTCCTGGTCTGTTACGGCCGACTCGCTTGGTTTTCCGAAGAACTCTTCCGGGTGCCTGATGATGTACTGGTCCAGTGCATCGTTCAGCCCTATGAGCGCAACGATGCTCTCCTGCCCCTGCCTGCCCACCCGCCCGGCCCTCTGCCATGTGCTCGAGACCGAGCCCGGATAGCCTATCAATATGCAGACGTCCAGGCCGCCGATGTCAACGCCCAGTTCCAGGGCCGAGGTGGAGACCACGCCAAGGAGTTCTCCATTGAATAGAGCCTGCTCTATCTCCCGCCTTTCAGAGGGCAGGAACCCCGCCCGATAGGGGCTTACAAGCCCGGCAAGATGCGGGGACTTGGCCAGCGCCCAGGAATAGACAAGCTCGGTTATCTTCCTGGATTTGGTAAAAACGATCGTCCTCAGTCCCCGGTCAAGGCAATAGGTGAACAGGTTTACCCCCATCGTGTAAGGGCTTTCGTACTGCGGACTTATGAACAGGAAATGCTTTCCTCCGGAAGGGGCCCCGCTCCGCTCGACCAGATCGAAGGGAAGCCCTGTCAGGTTTCGGGCCAACTCCGCTGGGTTGGCGATAGTGGCGGAGCATGTTATGAACTGAGGATTCGCGCCCCATCTCAGGGCTATGCGCCTCAGCCTTCGTATGACCTGTGCCACGTTTGAGCCGAATACCCCCCTGTAGGCGTGGATCTCATCGAGCACTACAAATTTCAGGTTTCTGAAGAACGCCTCCCACTTTGGGTGGAACGCGTTTATAGCCAGGTGCAGCATGTCAGGGTTGGTGAATATCACATCCGGCAGATTTTCCCTGATCTTCTTTCTTCTGTACGGGGTGGTGTCGCCGTCGTAGACGGCCCCGCCGGAAAGCCCGAGCGGGCCGGCCAGCGAATTCAAAGCGCCAAGCTGGTCCTGCTCCAGCCCCTTCATGGGCGAGATATAGAGGGCCTTCGAGCCGGGCGCTTTCAGAAGCATCTCCAGTATGGGGATATTGTAAATTAGGCTTTTGCCGCTTGCCGTGGGGGTCATCACGACCAGATTGCGGCCCGCCCTTATCAGCCGCAGGGCCTCCGCCTGATGAGAGAAGAGGCGCTCAATCCCGTTTTCCCTCAGCAGCCTTGAAAGCTCCGGGACGAGTTCGATTTCGGCCCATTCGGCCGGTTTTGGCGGAATGTATTTTTCAAAGGAAAGCTCGCCCTCCCGAAGGACCCCGCCTTTCAGCCCGGCGAGAAGTTCTTCTGTTTTTTTCACAGGTTGAAGACGGAGAGTATGCTGAGGGTTACCGCGCTTGCAAGCAGAAAGAGGCCGGCCACCACCGCGATCTTCCTTCCCCTTCCATCCTTGTCCATATACGGTATGAAGACCAGCAGCGAGATGAACACAAGGGGCATTATAACCGTTCCGAAGAAGGTCCATCGGCCGGGAAAATACCTCAGGAGCTGATAGAGCCAGAGGAAGTACCATTCCGGCTTCGGCGTGAAGCGCGAGACGAAATCTATCGCCTGCCCGGCCCGCGGCGGAAAAAGGAGCGCCACGGCCAGAAGCAGCTCGAAGGCTATAAAGGCGCTTGCAGCCACATAGGGCAGGTATTCCGGGTACAGCCGCATTTTCTTTTTTGCCATATCAGAGCCCCCCTGAAATCCCCTGCCTCTTCACCATATGAAAGTGCGCCCATAGCACCATGAACATGAAAACGGGTATCCAGAGGACGTGCAGGCTGTAAAACCTTATGAGCGTTGCACCCTGCACCTCGGCACCGCCACGGAGAAGCATGACTACAAACGGCCCGATGCCGGGCACTGTGCCGCCCATCGATGTGCCAACCACCGTGGCCCAGTATGCCTTCTGGTCCCACGGGAGCAGATATCCGGTAAATCCGGAGGCAAGCACCAGGACAAGGGTAAGCGAGCCGGCTATCCAGTTAAGCTCTCTTGGCGGCCTGTACGCCTTGTAAACGAAAACCCGGACAGTATGGAAGACGATGAAGATTATCAGGATGGTTGCGGACCATTTATGCAGGCTTCTTATCAGCCAGCCCCCCCAGACGGCGTTGTTTATCTCAAGCACGCTCTTGTAGGCGTCCGTGGCGGAGGGCACATAATAGACCGAAAGCATCAGCCCGGTGACAACGGAGGTCATGAAGCAGACAAAAGCCATCCCGCCGAAGCAGTAGGAAAAGTTCAGCTTTACGGGGACCGACCTGGAGAGGAACCCCTTGTGAGGCTCCCTCAGCCTGAAGAGCCTGTCCAGTACGCGTACGATGAGGTCTATCAAGTCCTCACCCCGATGTAGAAATCCCCGTTCACTATCTTATAGGGCAGGCGTGTAAGGGGCCTGGGGGCGGGGCCGCCGATTACCTTGCCCGTTATATCGAAAGCGCTCCCGTGGCAGGGGCAGTCGAATTCGTTCTTGAAGGGGTTCCAGCGCACCTGGCAGCCAAGATGGGTGCATGTGGGCGAGAGGGCGATAATCTTCCCGTTCGCGTTTGAGAGGTAGACCCTGAAGCTCTGGTCACGGAAGGTGAAATCCACTTTCTTGACCCCTCTGCGCGGGAGGGAGTACTCATCGAATACCCTGACGAACTCTAACGCGCCTTCTTTTCCCGTGCTGAAAGGATAGAAATAAGGCAGGCCGGCAAGCCCTCCGAGTCCCAAAACCGCCAGAGAGGCCTTTACGAGAGCGGAAAGGAAATCCCTTCTGCCTTCATGGCCTTTATTCCTCTGTGTCCTCAACATCTATGTTCAGGGCCTCTTTAAGGGCCTTGCCCATTTTGAAGTGCAGGGCTACTTTTCTGGGCACTTCAACGCTCTCGCCGGTCTTGGGGTTTCTGGCCTTGCGGGGCTTTCTCTCCCTGAGCCTGAAATTGCCGAACCCGCGGATCTCGATCTTTTCCCCTTTGGCCAGGGATTCCCGCATGCTGTCGAAGACGGTGTCTATTATCATCTCGGTCTGCTTAACCGTCAGTCCTTCCACCTTCTGAGCCACCTTCTCGATAAGGCCGGACTTCGTCATATAAAATCCCTCCTATGGAGAAAAGAAGTATTTGAACCTTATTGCGGGAGAGGTGTCGGGCAGCGCGGTCTTGACCTCCTGCCTCAGAAGATCGAATATCCCGCCTTTCTTTTTCTTGGTGACCAGGGTTGGCTCTCCTTTTATGCCCGCAAGCTTCTGGGCCAGCTTTATCGCGTCGTTCAGGTCCCCGAGCTGGTCAACAAGCCCGATCTCCATGGCCTGCCTTCCCGAGAAGATCCTGCCGTCCGCTATGGCCCTGACCTTTTCAACCGGCAGTTTCCTGCCCTCGGCCACGGCCGCTATGAACTGCTCGTGAACGTCGTCAAGGACCCCTTGCAGGATAGCGCGCTCCTCCGGGCTGATCTCCTTGAACATGGAGGCTATGTCCTTGTTCTTGCCGCTCTTTATGACTTGCGCCTTTACCCCGATCTTGTCCATCAGGCCCTTTATGTTGGGTATCTCCATGATCACGCCGATTGAGCCGGTGATGCTGCCCGGATTGGCAACGATCCTGGTCGCGGGGGCGGAGATATAATAGCCGCCGGAGGCCGCCATCGAGCCTACCGAGACGACTATTATCTTTTTGGCCACGGCCTTCACCATCTCTTCATGGATCTCCTGCGAGGGGGCCACTCCCCCTCCGGGGCTGTCCACCCTTACCACTATGGCCTTTATGGAAGGGTCCTTGACGTAATCCCGAAGGGTGTCTATCGTCTCGCGGGAGCTGTTGATGGTGCCCTCGATCCTGAGGACGGCGATCTTCTCTCCGCCGGGCAGCCTGTTTGACAAAAGCGCAATTATGGCGCTTATTACCAAGATCGACAGCAGGATGACAGCCAGCACAAAGCAGACCTTTTTCATCTAGGAGCCGGCTGCCGCCTTCACGTTCTTCATGCTTAGCCCTATCTTCCGGTTATCGAGGTCTATCTTTATTATTCTGGCCCAAAGCTCTTCGCCTTCCTGCACGGGCTCTTCCCGCCTCAGCGCCTCGGAGGCATAGATAAGCCCTTCCACTTCGCCGGGCATCTCCACGAATATCCCGAAATCGGTCTGCCTCAGCGCACGGCATTTTACCTCGTCTCCCAGGTGGAAGGTGCGGGGTATCTCTTCTATCCAGGGGTCTTCCTTCAGCTGCTTGAGCCCGAGGGCTATCCTCTCTTTTTCCGGCTCCACGCTGAGCACTACCGCGTCTACCTTCTGCCCTTTTTTGAGGACCTCGGAAGGGTGCTTTATGTGTCTTGTCCAGGAGATATCGGATATATGGATCAGGCCGTCAACACCCTCGGGAAGCCCCACGAAGGCCCCGAACTCGGTCACGCTCTTCACCTTGCCCGATATCGTCATGCCCGGCTTGTAGTTTTCCGACACCATCTGCCACGGGGAGAGCTTCAACTGCTTCATGCTCAGTGACAGCCGTCTCTCGTCCCTGTCCGCCTTGAGGACGAGCGCCTCCACCTCGTCGCCCACCGAGACGTATTTGGAGGGGTGCTTGGGTTTGGGGGCCCAGTCCATCTCGGAGACGTGCACAAGCCCTTCAAGTCCTTCTTCCACCTTGACGAATGCGCCGTAATCGGTGATGCTCACGACCTTGCCGCTGACCTTCATCCCGGCCGGGTATTTCTGGTCCACATTGCTCCACGGGTCGGGCATCTTCTGCTTGTATCCCAGGGTGACCTTCTCGGTAGCCGGATCGTACTTGAGGACCAGCACCTCCACTTCCTGGCCCACGGAGAGCATCTCGGAGGGATGTGATATCCTGCCCCAGGACATGTCCGAGATATGGAGGAGGCCGTCTATCCCGCCCAGGTCTATGAAGGCGCCATAGTCCGTGATGTTCTTGACCGCGCCTTTCATTATCGCGCCCTCGTGCAGGAACTGGAGCGTCTCGGATTTTTTCTTCTGCCGTTCCTCATCCACGTAGCTCTTCCTGGAGACCACGAGGGTGGTGCGTTTATTGTTCACTTTAAGTATCTTGAATGTGAGCTTTTTGCCGAGGAGCGCCTCCAGCTCATTGGCCTTGGCCCCTATATGCGAGCCGGGCAGGAAGGCCTTTACGCCGTAGATGTCAACGAAGAGGCCGCCTTTGGTCTTCGAAAGAATAGTGCCCTCCACGGGCTCTTCCTTTCCCATCGCCTCTTCGATCTGCTCCCAGGCCTTCATCCTGACGGCCTTGCGCCTGGAGAGCACGACCATTCCCTCGGCATCGGATATGTGCTGGACATAGACTTCGAGGACATCGCCAAGCTTAAGTTCGGCCAGTTCCTCTTCGGTGAATTCCTCCCGGGGCACGAATCCCTCGGATTTGTATCCGACATCGACCACGACCCCGGTTTCCTTTACTGAGATGACCCTGCCATTGATCAGCGTGCCGGCTTCAATCTCATGGAAAGACTCCTCGTAAAGCCTTTCTAGTTCGTTTTCGTTCATTTCCATTTGTTTTTACTTCCTCCCATTTCCTTTAATGCATTTTCTACTTCTTTTATGATCCAGTCGGGGGTCGATGCCCCGGCGGTCAGTCCTATTTTCTCCACCTTTTCAAACCATTCCTCTTTCAGTTCCCCTGCGGTCTCTATATGATATGTCCTGACGGAAAGAGACTCGCAGAGCCTGGCAAGCTGGGTTGTGTTGGCGCTGTTGCGGCCCCCAACGACCACCATGGCGTCCGCCCCGCGCGCGACCTCCTCGGTCTCCTTGAGCCTCAGGGCGGTGGAACTGCATATCGTATTATAAACTTTCATTTCCTTCGTGTGTTCAACTATTCTGGAGACGAGCTTTTTCAGGGCTTCGACAGGCTGGGTGGTCTGCACTACTATGCCGGCCTTGGACTTTATCTGCGGCAGTTCCTGGTCTCCCCTGACCACCGCGACGCCTTTGCCGGCATAACTCATCAACCCTTTTACTTCGGGGTGTTCCATGTCCCCCAATATAATTACCTGGCAGCCTTCTTCCTTAAGAAGTTTAGCATAATGCTGGGCCTTTTTTACATAAGGGCAGGTGAGGTCTATGAGCTCGAAGCCCTCTTTTACAAGCCTCTGCATCTCCTCCATCGGGATGCCGTGGGTGCGCACTATCACGGTGCCCGCTTTCCTGTCCTTCAGCTCGCCGATGCTGTTTGCAACGCCCACGCCTTCACGCTCCAGGGCCTCTATCACCTGAGGGTTGTGTATTATGGGGCCAAGGGTATAGACGCCCTTCCGGTTTCTCGCCGTCTCAAAGGCCATGTCTATTGCCCTTTTCACGCCGAAGCAGAACCCGGCCTTATTGCCCACCACCACCTTCAATTTTTCAGTCTCCTTAAAGCATCAAGCACCACGGGCGCAATCTCTTTTTCATGGTAATCACTTTTATAAATCAATGGCGGCCCGAAGCGGACCCTCACTTTTACCGGCTTTGGAATTTTCTTGCCCACGGGCAGCGACCTTCCCGTCCCGTCAAGATAGGCCGGCAGGATGGCTGCCTTTGAAAGCCGGGCTATAAGCTCCACCCCGCCCCTTATCTCCTCCGTGCCGTCACCCTCCGCGGCCCTTTGGCCTCCGGGGAATATCGCTATGGCCTCCCCGGCGCAGAGCCTCCGCACGGTCTCTTTTATCACGTTATGGGATGTCTTTCCCCTGTTCACCGGGAATGAAAAACTGCCCACGAACCTGCCCACGCCAAGCGGGGCGGCGAACAGCGATTCTTTTGCCATATAGGTCATCCTGCGCGTCATTGCCACCCCAAGGAGGGGCGGGTCCAGGTAGCTTGCGTGGTTGGCCACCACTATCAGCCCGCCGCTTTGGGGGATGTGCTCACGCCCTTCCACTTCAAGCCTGTTCCAAATCTTGAAATAGAGGCAGAAAAAATCCCTGAATACATAATAACAGTTTTTCAATCGCCGATTGCTTTAAGTATTTTTTCGACCACCTCTTCCGGGGAGAGGCTGGTGGAATCAATATATATCGCGTCCGGGCTCTTGCTTAGAGGCGCGATCTCGCGCGAGGAATCCCGCCTGTCCCGCTTCAACACGTCCTCAAGCGCGTCAGCCTCTGTCATCGGATTCGGGCTGTCCTTCATCTGCTCGTATCTTCTCCTGGCGCGCTCTTTGGCCGAGGCATCAAGATATATCTTTTCCCAGGCGCCAGGGAATACAACCGTTGTCATGTCCCTGCCTTCCGCCACCAGGTTGTGTCCTTCACCCAGCTTCCTTTGAATAGGGAAGAGGAAATCCCGCACCGGTTTCCTCGCGGAGAATACGGAGGAATAGTGCCCGGCCTCCTTGGTCCTTATCTCAGCCGATACATCCCTGCCGTTCAGATAGACCCTGCCATCTTTAAAATCCACTGACACGCTTTTTAGTGTTTCGAGGATATTTTCATCGCTTTCGTCCGGGCCGATGCCCTTCTGCACCAGATACAGGGCCACGGCCCTGTATAACGCGCCGGTGTCCAGGTATTCGAAGCCGAGCCTCCTGGCGAGCATCCGGGCCACCGTGCCCTTTCCCGCCCCGGAGGGCCCATCTATGGCGATGACCTTACCCAATTTTTTTATCCAGCCGGGATTCGCCGCAGCTCCTCGAAGAATTCCGGATAAGAGATATTTACGGCCTGGGCTTCATCGATAACGGTTTTTCCTTCCGCCCGGAGCGCGGCAACGGCAAAGGCCATGGCAATCCTGTGGTCTCCGAAGCTCCGCACAATGCCCCCCCGGAGCCTTCCGCCATTTATCGTGAGCCCGTCCTTATGTTCTTCCGTCTCTATCCCCATAGTCCTCAGGTTTTCGGATACGGCCTTTATCCTGTCTGATTCCTTTACCCGCAGCTCTTCGGCCCCCCTTATGGAGGACTCTCCGGACGCGGCCGACATGGCAACCGCAAGTATCGGCACTTCATCTATCAAGAGGGGGATTTCCCCCCCTCTTACGCTTGTCCCTTTCAGGCCCCCGGAATATCTTGCAACCAGGTCTCCCACCAGTTCGCCTGAGACCTCCTGTTTGTTTTCGATTTGGATATCCGCGCCCATTCGATGGAGCACGTTCAGAAGTCCTGTTCTCCTCTCGTTCAGCCCAACTCCCTTTATGAGCACCTCGGAGCCCGGCACAAGCAGCGCGGCCACGATGAAGAAAGCGGCCGATGAAAAATCCCCAGGGACAATGAGTTCGAATGGGGCAAGCTCGTCTCCCGGCTCTACCGAGATCGTGTCCCCCTCCGCCCAGACCTTTGCCCCCTGCGCGGCGAGCATCCGCTCCGTATGATCTCTGGAATAGCCTGGCTCTTTTAAAACGGTCTTCCCTTCGGCATAGAGCCCGGCCAGTATCAGGGCGGACTTTACTTGCGCCGAGGCCACCGGCATCTCGTAATTCATCCCCGTGAGATCGCCGCCTTTTACGGCCATCGGAAGAAATTTGTTTCCGCCCCTCGCCTTGATATCGGCCCCCATTTTCGACAAAGGCGTTATCACCCGCGCCATCGGGCGGGACCTCAGCGAGTCGTCTCCGGTGAGGACGGAAAAAAAAGGATTCCCGGCGAGGAGGCCTGATAATAGCCTTGCCGTTGTGCCTGAGTTCCCGCAGTCTATAACGTCAAAGGCCTCTTTTAAGCCGGAAAGGCCGCCTCCCCGTATGGTGAAACCTTCGGCCCTTTCTCCCACATTCGGGATTTTTTTCTTCCTTAGCTCGTCCATTTGCACGCCAAGAGACTTAAGGGCGCTCAGTGTGGAAAGGGTGTCCCCGGCTATAAGATAATTCCTTATAAGAGAGTCCCCTTTGGCTATGGCGGCGAATATCGCGGCCCTGTGGGAGATGGACTTGTCGGGCGGCGGCTGTATTGTCCCCTTAAGAGGGGTTTTTATCTTCTCAAGCTCAATTCTCAAGTGTCTTCCTCAGTTTCTGCGCGCGCGAAAGGAGGCGTTCAAGCGCATTGCCGTCCTTCTCTCTCAGGGCGGACGCGATCTTTTCAAGATTCTTTATGAACATTTCCAGATATGAGACCAGGTTGTCCCCGTTTAAAATGGATACATCCCGCCAGAGTTCAGGCGAGCTGGCGGCAATCCTCGTGGTGTCCTTTAATCCCGCGCCCGCCAGCTTCATGAGTTCGGGGTCCACATCGCCCACCGTGTTCACAAGCGCATAGGCCGCAAGGTGCGGAAGATGGCTCACCAGCGCGAAGATGCGGTCGTGCTCCATAGGGTCCATCAGTTCCACCCTGCTGCCAAGTCTCTCCCAGAGGGAAGATATCTTTTTGAACGCCTCCTCATCAGTTGAAGGCGTTTTGGCAATAATGCACTTCATTCCTTTAAAGAGGTTTCCCCTCGCGTCAGCGATGCCAGGGCGTTCGCCCCCCGCGATCGGGTGGCAGGCCACATAACGGGGCAGGATTTTCTCAAGCTCATAGACGAGGTTTCCCTTTACGCTCCCAAGGTCTATCTGGATGGAACCGCCAGCCAGGTTTTTTTTAATCTGGCTCGAAATTTCCTTGAAACAGCCCACGGGGGTGGAGAGGACCACAAGGTCCGCGCCCTTCACCGCCTGGGCGGGGTCAAGCGAAAAAGAATCAATAATTCCACGCTCTTTGGCTTCTTCCAGGTTCTCCTTGCGCCTGCCGAAACCGGCGATGTTGCTGCAAATGCCGTTCTCCCTTATCGCCAGCGCGAACGAGGCGCCAAGAAGGCCGACACCGAGGATAGCTGTCTTTTTGAAGGAGAACCCCAAGCGGGCCTATATCTCCCTTCCCACTGCCTGGGCCACGGGTTTCAGTTCCTTCATCATCTGTTTGAAGGCGTCGGGCCTGAGGGACTGCTCGCCGTCCGAGAGGGCCTCTTCGGGATGCGTGTGCACTTCGATAACCAGCCCGTCCGCCCCGGCCGCGACGGCCGCCTTCGCCATCGGGGAGACGTGCTCCATGATCCCCACGCCATGGCTTGGGTCTACCACGACGGGCAGGTGAGTAAGCTTTTTAAGGACGGGCACGGCGCTCAAATCCAGGGTGTTTCTGGTTGCCGTCTCGAATGTCCTTATGCCGCGCTCGCAGAGGATCACGTTCATGTTGCCTCGGCTCATGATGTACTCCGCGGACATGAGCCATTCCTTTATGGTGGCCGAGAGGCCGCGCTTCAGGAGGATGGGCTTTTTGCTCTCGCCCACCACCAGAAGGAGCCTGAAATTCTGCATGTTCCTTGCGCCAATCTGTATCACATCGGAGTACTTTTCGATCACGTCAATATCGCGCGGGTCCATTATCTCGGTCACTATCGGAAGCCCCGATTTCTCGCGCGCGAGGGCAAGGTATTTCAAACCCTCTTCCCCAAGGCCCTGGAAGGAGTAGGGCGAAGTCCTTGGCTTGAAGGCGCCGCCCCGCAGGAAGCTTGCGCCGGCCTTTTTTACTTCCTTCGCTATCTCCACCATCATCGACTGGTTCTCTACGGAGCAGGGCCCGGCTATAACGCAAATCTTTTTGCCGCCTATGACCTGCTTGCCCACCTTTACCGTGGTGGCGGTCTTCTTGAACTCGCGGCTTGCCAGCCTGTACGGTTTCAGGATGCGCATCACGGTCTCCACGCCCGCGGCCGCGCGGATGGAGTTTTCCACCTCTTCGTTCACCTTCGATGTGTTCCCTATGACCCCGATGATGGTCCTCTCGGTCCCCTTTGATACGGTCGCTTCCAAGCCTAAGCTTTCAAGCCTCTTTATGATGTGCTTCTTCTCTTTCTCGCTTGCACGGGGTTTTAAAACGATGATGTCCAATTCAGCCTCCAGAATTCATTTATTGATGTTTCGAAATAGGATATACATAATTATACGTAAATCCCTCCTAACCTCCCTTTTCCAAAGGGAGGGATTACCCCTCTTTGGAACGGGGTCCCCGAAAAGTGGCAGACTTTTTGGGGTGCAGGTTGAGGGGTGAGGGGAGATTTCCAGTTAAAATGTCTATTCAATTATGAGACCCTTAATATCTAAAATTTTTTTGAGCGTTTCTATAAGACGGGCATTCTCTTCGGGGGTGCCTATGGTGATCCTCACCGCCCCCGGCCCCATCGGCCTTATGATGACCCCATCGCGAAGGAGCTTTTCATATAAAGAGGCGGCATTCTCCACCGGAAGAAAGATGAAATTGGCCTCCGTCGGAATATATTCCAGTCCCAGGGCGGATAGCTCCCCGTAAAGGAATTCTTTTCCTTGATTATTGATCTTTCTGGACATCTCCACATGCCCGACGTCGTCCAGGGCAGCCATGGCGGCCGCCTGCGAGATAGCGCCGGTATTGAAGGGCGGCCTCACGCGGTCCATCTGGTCAAGAATTCCCGGATGGCTTATCCCGTAGCCTATGCGCAGCCCCGCAAGGCCATAAATCTTCGAGAACGTCCTTAATATGAGGATATTTTTTTTCGCGAGAAAATGTCTCATGCTGCGGGCGTATTCGGGTGCGGTCACGTATTCGTAATAGGCCTCGTCCATCACCACAAGAATTTCCGGCGGAATGGAGGCGAAGAGCCCGTCCAGTTCGGCCTCCGTGTTTATCGTGCCCGTTGGGTTATTGGGGTTTGCTATGAAGAGCATCCTGGTTTTTGGGGTCACGGCCTTTGCCATCGCGTCAAGATCGTGCCTGAAATCCCCGGTCAGAGGCACTTCCACGGGGATCCCGCCCTGTATCCGCACGGACGAGGCGTATACCACAAAGGACGGGCGGGCCATCACGGCCTCGTCGCCGGGGCCCATGAACGTGCGGACGGCTATATCCAGAAGCTCGTTGGAGCCGTTTCCAAGGATAAAGCAATCCTGATTGACACCCAGCACCTGAGAGAGCTTTTGCCTTAAGTAGAAACCGCCGCCGTCGGGGTAGCGGTTCAGCCCCGCCGTGCAGTTTGCGATTGCCTCGATGGCAAGCTTTGAGGGGCCAAGGGGATTTTCGTTTGAGGCAAGCTTTATCGAGCCCTTTATGCCAAGCTCGCGCTCCAGCTCCTCTGCCGGTTTTCCCGGCACGTATGCCTTCACCTGAAGGACGTAATCAGGCGCCTTTATCATCTTCAATCCCCATCGGATAAGAGCCAAGGATCTTCAGGAAAAGACAGTTGTCTTCTATTTCTTTTATGGCCTTTTTAACAGTCTCGTTCTGGACATGCCCTTCCATATCCACAAAGAATATATACTCCCAGGCCTTTCGTTTTGACGGCCTGGACTCTATCTTCGTGAGGTTCAGCCCCGATTTCTTGAACGGCTCAAGTATGTCGTACAGCGCGCCGGGCCTGTCCTTGATGGAAAACATTATGGATGTCTTGTCTCTTCCGGTTACGGGCGGGCTCTCCTTCCCGATTATCAGGAACCGGGTGTAATTGTGCCTCCTGTCTTCTATCTGCCTGGCCGCGAATTTAAGGTCATACAGCCTTGCCGCCGCCTCGCTGGCGATGGCCGCCGCGCCTTCTTCCCTGGCCGCGATCTCCGCCGCCTTGGCGGTGCTGCTTGTGTCCAGGAGCATCGCGCCGGGCAGGTTTTTTTCAAGCCATTCCTTGCACTGGGCAATGCCCTGCGGGTGGGAGTATACCCGCTTTATCTTCGAGAGGTCTCCGTCCCTTGAGAGTAGGTTGTGGGAGACCTCGAGCATCACCTCGGCTATCACCTTAAGGTCGTAGTCTATGAACATGTCCAGGGTATAGCTTACGACGCCCTCGTTGGAGTTCTCTATCGGGACCACGCCGTAAGAGGCCCGTCCGGTGTCCACTGCCTCGAATACTTCTTTTATGCTGTCCACCGGTATGTATTCGGAAGAGGAGCCAAAATGCCTCAGCGCGGCAAGGTGGGTATAGGTGGCCAAGGGGCCAAGGCAGGCTATCTTCAAGGGCTCTTCCAGTGAGCGGGAGGCCGATATTATCTCCCTGTAGATGGTCTTCAGCGCGTCATCTGGGAAAGGGCCTTCGTTTTGCGCCTTTATCCTCTCCAGCACCTCTCTTTCCCGTCCGGGGGAATAGGTGTGGGCATTGTTCCTGCGTTTTATCCTGCCAATCTCCATGGCGAGCCTGGCCCGCTCATTGAGGAGCTTTAATAATTCCCCGTCGATGCGGTCGATTCCTTTTCTGAGGTCTTCGAGTTCTTTCATAATGGCCTTTTACCGGTAAAGCTTAGAATAATATTTTTTTCCTTGTTTTTTCAAGGATTATGCCCCTGAATTTGTAATGGCGGGAGCACTGAATGTATAATTCCGGTTATGGACGAGCGGGAAAAGAAAATAGCCGAAAAGGTAATGGGCGAAGAGCGCGAGACGGTCATGCTCACCGGGCTTGTCCGGGAGAGGGTTTACGAGTTCCTTGTAATGAAAAAAGGCTACTTGCCCGAAGAGATAGAGATAGACATGCCCCTGGAGGTCTCGGACGGGAAAAGATCGGAAGAGTGCACGGTGGACTATATTGTAAGGCCCGGGGGCAGGCCCCTTATGGCCATCAAATGCGCCCTGACCGCCCTGGAATCCAGCGAGAGGCATATCCTGGCCTTCTGCCGTGTGGCGGGCGGGATACCCATAAGCGTGGTCACAAACAGCGAGGCCGCAAGGGTCATCGATACCAAAAGCGGAAAGCTTGTCTCCGAGGACATTCAATCTCTTCCCGGCAGGGCGGAGGGGCTGGAGATGACTGAAAAGCTTGGAGCCAACTATTCCGAAGACAGGATCGCAAAAGAAAAACGGATACTTCTGGCCTTCAACGCGCTCAGGTGCTCCGCGCCAAACGCCTGCCCTGGAAAAGAGGAATAACTGTTCTTTTTCTTGTAAGAAAAAGAACCAAAAAGAACTTCTGGATTTTTTCGCTCCCGTTCGGGAGCGAAAAAATATTAAGAGTTTTTTCTCTTTGGTTTTTATTTCCCCTCGGTCGAGACGGTTATGGTCTTCTCCGCCTTGTTGAAGAGGAAGGCGTTATCGTCCTTCACGCCGAATGGCTCGTACCATAGCTCTACGAGGACGTTGATCTTGTCATTAAGTATTTTCCGCACCGGTTTGCCGTCAATGGCCACATCCCGGCAGGGGAATTTGAACGTGAACTTCTCGTCGACATCTCGAAGCGGCGGAAGGCTTGTGTCCCTCAGGATACCGCTCTTTTCGTATGGTCCTCTGCCCATCCGGTCTCCGCGGCCCAACTGCAGCGGGATCGGCATGTAGATCCTGGAATCCTTGAAAACTTCCTGCCCGTCAGGTGTCTTAGCGGTGACTTCCAGCACCAGCCTGTTGGGGGTAGGTCAACCATCGGGTATGCCGTGGCCGGCCTTGTTTCTCAGATGGACCCGCACCTCGCCCTGGGGGACGATAACAGTGCCGTCACGCCAGATATCGGCGTCCGCGTGTACGTCGAAGTCCACGGCCATCTTTTGCATCTCCGGCGAGCGGTAGCTCTGCATATTGTGCCCAAGGCCGCTCTTTTCCATATGGCATTCCTGGCAGGTCTCGTTGCCCCCCTCGGCCCTGTAGACCATGTTATAGCTGGCGTAAAGGGTGGCGCACTGGGAGGGGTTGTCGAACTCGAAATTGGGCCCTGTGCCGTGGCATTGCCCGCAGAGGACGGATTCCTTCATTATGAAACTCTTTTTAAGCTTCGTGAAGGTCGGGTGCGGGTGCTTGCCATCCCTGGTGCCGTAGACGGTGTCCTTCTGGGGATAGCCGTCCGCCCATTTGTGGATTATGGCGTTCCGGTTATGGCAGATAAGGCAATTGATGTTTACCTTTTCAAGCTGCTCTCTGGCATGCGCCGCCACCTTCTCGTCTGGCGAGGATAGGTCGAAGACGTTTTTCATGATCTCCCTGGCCACGGAGTCCTCCGCGTCTTTCAATTGCGGCAGGTGGCACTTGGCGCAGACCATCAGGTGCACCACCTTGACGTCCTCGGGCTTCTTCACGCCGGAGTAGGGCCATTCCATGAACCCGTTAATGCTGGTGGTCTTAAGCGTGGCCGCCGTACGGCCTGTGCCGAAGATGCTCCTTGAGTGGATGGATTTCTGCCAGTCCTCGTAGATCCTGGCATGGCATTCCTTGCACGAGCTGGAATCGTACATGGCCGCAAGCTCGTCAATCGTCTTCGCCTTCTTTGTCTCGGCCCCTGACTGGCCAGGCAGGGATAAGACGGCCAGGGCGAGGGCGAGACAGAACACTGCTCCCGCTGATCGCATAGACTCCTCCTCCTGTTTTGGTCCTAAATAAAATACCCGCTTCCCGATTATCCATGGAAAGAAGCTAAACGTAAATCGTACAAAGCAAAAAAGATCACCAAAACTTCGGATTCAGCAGAAATCCTCCATCTCCTGGCCATATTTAAGCACTATTTAAAAAGAAGTCAATGGGTTTATAAACTATATGATTATTTTCCGCGTTTGTTCCTGGAAAGAGGGCCTTTTCAAAACTGCCTAAAATCTGAAAATAGCGTAAAATATTACTATCTTCTGGCTGGCGGCTCGCTTGACAGTTCAGGCGGGCCCTCTATATTATTTAAGACTTGTGTGAAGGATGGCGGAAAGGTGAAAATAAAAGTATCTGAAATCCCCGACGAGGGGCTGGAGATAGACGAAAGGACTTCGTTGAGGCCCAACGAAGGCGAAACGCCGGCGGAACTGAAGCTCAGGCTTCAGAAGCAGGGCCCGGAGGTGACCATCAGCGGCTCTATAAAGGCGCAGGTCACGCTTGTTTGCGGGCGTTGCCTCAAGGAGTTTCAGAAGGACACGGAGATACCGGTGGAGCTGGTCTACATGCCGGTCCGGGAATTGCGGGAGGAAAAACACGAACTTGAGCCCGACGAGCTGGACACGGGCTTTTATAAAGAGGACGAGATAGACCTGGACAGCATAGCCGGCGAGCAGGTGCTCCTGAGCGTCCCCATGAAGGCGCTCTGCAGTGACGCCTGCAAGGGCATCTGCCCCAAGTGCGGGGCCGACCTGAACGCGGGGGAGTGCGGGTGCTCTATCGAGTCCGGCGGCGGGTCAAAATTCGCCGACCTCAAGAAATTCATGAAGGAAAGGAGCTAAAAAGATGGCTAACCCAACCCACAGACATACCAGGACCAGAAGGGACAAGCGCAGGGCCAACTGTAAAGGCGAGCTGCCGGTGCTTGTGGCCTGCCCGGAGTGCGGCGAGCCCAGGGTCCCCCACAGAGTATGCCAGAGCTGCGGCACCTACAATAAAAGGAAAGTCCTGGAGATAGTGGAAAAAGAGGCATGAGGATTGTCCTTGACGCCATGGGCGGGGACCACGCCCCTTCTGTAATTGTCGAAGGTGCGATTGAAGCGGCAAACGAATACGATGACCTGGAAGTCATACTGGTAGGAGACGAGGGCGCAATCCAGAGGGAGCTTTCCGGCAAGAAATACCCCGCATCCCGCATCTCGGTAAGGCATGCCCCCGAAGTTATCGGCATGGGAGAGCCCCCCCTGCAGGCGATCAGGAGAAAAAAGAACTCGTCCATCCGCAAGGCGTTCGATATCGTGAAAGCGGGCGAGGGGGACGCGGTTGTGACCGCCGGGCATTCCGGCGTGGCAATGGCCCTTGCCCTTATCGTGCTTGGCACTTCGGAAGGCGTGGACAGGCCCGCCATCGCGGCCATCATGCCTACGTTCAAAAAGCCCTTCGTCCTTATAGACGCAGGCGCAAACGTGGACACCGGGCCGGCCAATCTGCTTCAATTCGCCCTGATGGGCAATTCCTACGCGAGGCATATCTGGAACCGGGAGTATCCGAAAATTGCCCTCCTCAGCATCGGCGAAGAGGCCACCAAAGGCAACGAGCTTACCAAAGAGGCTTTCAAGCTGATAAGCGATTCCGGCCTGGACTTTATCGGAAATATGGAAGGAAAAGACATATTCCTCGGAGAGGCCGACGTGGTGGTCTGCGATGGTTTCGTGGGCAATATCGTGCTCAAGACCAGCGAAGGGCTTGCCGAGGTGATAATAAAAATGCTTAAACGCGAGATCGCGGGCGTCACCATGGGCAGGGTGGCATACCTCCTCATAAAGGGCGCGGTCAGGGCGTTCAAGAAGAAAACGGATTACGCCGAGTACGGCGGCGCGCCCCTTCTTGGTGTGAACGGCACCTGCATCATAGGTCACGGCCGCTCTACCAGCAAGGCGGTCAAAAACGCCATTAAAGTGGCCTCCGAATTCGCGAGGAAAAAAGTCTACCAGATCATCTCCGAGGAAATAAAGAAGACCAATCCCTCCGTTAAAGGCAATACCCTTGCCGCGGGCTAGGATCGTCTCAACCGGTTCGTATGTCCCCGAGCGCGTCCTCACCAACCGGGAACTGGAACAGATGGTGGACACGTCCGATGAGTGGATCATCGAAAGGACCGGCATCAGGGAAAGGCGCATAGCCTCCGAGAAGCAGGCCTCCTCGGACTTGGCTTATGAGGCCGCAAAAAGCGCGCTCAAGAGGGCCGGCCTGAAGCCAAAAGACCTGGACCTGATAATAGTCGCCAGCGTTACGCCCGATATGCCCTTTCCCTCCACGGCCTGCATCCTGCAGGCCAAACTCGGGGCAAAGGATGCCGCCGCCCTGGATGTGAACGCCGCCTGCTCGGGTTTCATATATTCCCTTTCAATGGCAAACGCCTTCATAAGCAGCGGCCAGTACCGCTGCGTCCTTGTCGTCGGCGCCGAGACCCTCTCAAAGATAACCGACTGGGAAGACCGCTCTACTTGCGTGCTGTTCGGGGACGGGGCGGGGGCGGCCATACTTGGACCCGCTGACGGCGACGCGGGGATACTCTCCGTCCGGCTCCATTCGGACGGCAGCATGGGAGACCTCCTCACCCTGCCGGGCGGCGGCTCCAGAAACCCCGTTTCAAAAGACACCATAAAAAAGAGGCTCCATTACATAAAAATGAAAGGGAACGAGACCTTCAAGTTCGCGGTAAAAACGCTTGAGAAGCTTGTCGCCGATACCCTCGCGGAATTCAGGCTGAAGCCATCCGATATCTCGCTGCTTATTCCCCATCAGGCAAATCTGAGAATAATCAAGGCCACAGCCGAGCGTGTGGGGCTGCCTATTGAAAAGGTCTTCGTGAACATAGACAAATATGGCAACACCTCAGCCGCTTCCATCCCCATAGCCCTCGACGAGGCCGTTAGATGCGAACGCGTCCGCCCTGGCGATTATTTAATGCTGGAGGCCTTCGGCGGCGGCATTACCTGGGCCAGCGCCTTAATAAGGTGGTAAAAAGAAAATAAGGGGCTCCGCCCCTTAAACCCCGCTTGCTTTCTCTTGCAAGAGAAAGTAAGCAAAGAGAACTCTTATCTTTCGCTCAATAGCCTTGCCACGGAGGATTCCATATAATCCCCTCCCCCTTGAATGGGGAGGGTTAGGGTGAGAGTGAAAAGTATTTGGCCCGTTCGGGGAACGGGCCCTACAGGAAATAGCAGAAAATCTTAACAGGGCTGATCGTAACGATCTTAATATAGGGCTTTAGGAAAGGGGGATTTTAAAGTAGGGCCCGCTCCCCGAGCGGGCCGGCTCGTTTCAGCGGGCTGGCCATTAATAAAAAAACCGCCGCAAGGCGGATTACCTCGCGGCGGCTGAAAAATCCCTTGCAGGGCGGACAATCCTTAGTACTTTTCCCTTAAAGGGAAATCTTTTACTTTCCCTCTTCCTTCTTGATTATCTTCTCGTAAAACGGCCTCAGGATGTCTATGGGTATGGGGAAGAGGATGGTAGAGTTTTTCTCGGTGGCGATCTCCGCGAGTGTCTGCAGGAACCTGAGCTGCAGAGTCATCGGATTGGTGGCCATAATGTTAGCTGCTTCGGTAAGCTTCTCCGAGGCCTGGTACTCGCCCTCGGCGTTGATGACCTTCGCGCGGCGCTCCCTTTCGGCCTCGGCCTGGCGGGCTATGACGCGGAGCATCTCCTGCGGCAGGTCAACATTCTTCACCTCGACAGCGGTGACCTTCACGCCCCAGGGTTCGGTCTGAAAATCTATCACTTTCTGAAGCTCTGCGTTCAGTTCCTCACGTTTGGCCAGGAGGTCGTCAAGCTGGCCCTGGCCAAGGATGCTCCGCAGGGACGTCTGGGAGATCTGGCTTGTGGCGTAGAAGAAGTCCTCCACGTCGGTTATGGCCTTAACGGGGTCTATGACGCGGAAGTAGAGGACCGCGTTCACCTTCACTGTGATGTTGTCCCTGGTTATTACATCCTGCGAGGGGACGTCCATGGTAATCGTCCTCAGGCTCACCTTCACCAGCTTATCGAGGATAGGCCAGATTATGACCAGGCCGGGGCCTTTTACGGGTATGACACGCCCAAGCCTGAAGACTACGCCCCTTTCGTACTCCTTCAATATCCGTATTGCCGAAGTAAGGAAATAGAGCACTACGAATATTGCCGCCAGAAAGCCTATGAGAGTAGATGTGATCACTTGATTCCTCCTTGCTGAAATTTCCTGACCTTCAATTTGAGCCCCTGCATGGACTCCACTATGATTTTTTCTTGTTTTGGGATTTTTTCATCCGAAAAGGCCGACCATATCTCCCCGTGGACAAGCACCATCCCCCCTTCGGGGCCGATATCCGAGCTTGCGGTCCCCTCTTCCCCTTTAAGCCCCTCCTTGCCGGTCAGGGGTTTTCGCCTGTAAGCCTTCAAGGCAAGCCGTATGGTAAACGCAAAGAAAAGGGCCGTGATCAGCACCGCCGGAATCACGAACGAGAGGGAAAGCCTTATGAACGGCCCACCCATATCAAAGAGCATCAGCGAACCTATTAGCATCGAGATTATGCCTCCCAGCGTAAGCACCCCGTGCGAGGTTATTTTTATCTCCAGGACGAAAAGTATTATGGCGAGGATTATCAGGAGAAGTCCCGCGTAATTTACCGGAAGGGTCTGGAAGGAGTAGAATGCCAGAATCAGCGAGATCGCCCCAATCACCCCGGGGAATATCGCTCCCGGGCTGACAAACTCGAAGAAGAGCCCGTAAAAGCCGAGGAGCATTAAAATATAGGCCACGTTGGGGTCGCTTATCACCGAGAGTATCTTCAGCCTGAGGCCCATTTCGCGGGTGACGATTTTTGCCCCTTTGGTATCAAGCACCCTGGGGCCGGAGGCGGTCTCAACCTTTCGTCCGTCCATTTCTTTTACGAGGTCGCCCGTATTGTTGGCTATCAGGTCAATAACGTGCAGGTTCAGGGCTTCGGTATCGGTTATCGAGACGCTGTTGCGCACGGCGGCCTCGGCCCATTCCGCGTTCCTGCCGCGCTTTTCGGCAAGGCTCTTTATGAAAGCCACGGCATCGTTGGTGACCTTTTCAGTCATCGTCCTGCTCATCTTCTGCCCCATTGAGACCGGGTGGGCCGCGCCGATGTTGGTCTCCGGGGCCATGGCCGCCACCTGGGCCGCCATGGTGATGAACACCCCAGCCGAGGCCGCCCTGGCCCCGCTGGGGGACACATAGACCACAACAGGCACATCGCTGGCCAGCATGGATTTGATTATCGCCCGCATCGAGGTGTCAAGGCCGCCCGGGGTGTCCAGCCTTATGATAAGCGCTTCGTCGTTTTCCTTGTTTGCCCTCTGGATATTTTTATCCATGAACTCGGCGGCAACGGGATTTATAATCCCTTCATATTTTATCGCTACGATATCCCTGGCGGTTGAGGCCCTTACGGGCAGGAATGCAATGAGCAGGATAAGGAAAACAAGCCCCGCGGGTAGAAATTTCCGCACCATGGACTATTCTATATCAAAGAGGGGCTTAAGTGGTGAAAAGGAAAGGCGAAGTTCAGGTAATCTCTTTCTTTTCCGCTTCCGCCCCGCTCTTCGGAGGCTCTGGTTTGCAGACCGGACAATATGGCTCGCCCAAATCCAGAGGGCAAACATGCCCTCATTCCGGGCAGCAGACGCACTTTGAAATCGGGTTGTCGCATACGGGACAAATTTGTTCTTCCATCTGAAAATTATAATTCAGCTGGCCGGGTTTATTCAATAAAGGGCCGGGTTAAGATTACAAATGCATCCCGAAGTGGTAAAATAAATTTTATATGACCTATCAGGAGTTGCTATGAAAGAGGCAATGCTGTATGAAAGGCTTGAAGGAGGCAGGGTACACTGTTATCTTTGCGCCCACAATTGCCGGTTCGGCCCCGGAAAACGGGGCATCTGCGCGGTGCGGGAGAATATCGACGGCGGTCTTTATACCCTTGTTTACGGGAAGGTGGCGGCCGCCAACATAGACCCGATAGAGAAAAAGCCCCTTTTCCATTTTCTTCCTGGTTCGAAGAGTTTTTCCATAGCCACGGCGGGGTGCAACCTGAGATGCATGCACTGCCAGAACTACGAGATATCACAGCTCCCGCGCGAAAGGAGGGACTTGGAGATACCCGGCACGGATATGTCCCCGGAAGAGGTGGTCTCGCTTGCGGCCTCGGCTGGCTGCGGGAGCATTTCCTATACGTATACCGAGCCGACTATTTTCATGGAATTCGCCTATGACTGCATGAGGCTCGCCCGGGAGAGGGGGATGAAGAACGTTTTTGTGAGCAACGGTTTCATGAGCCCGGAGGCGGCAAATTTCATCGCCCCCTATCTTGACGCCAACAACATAGATATGAAGGGGGACGACGATTTTTACAGAAAGGTCTGCGGGGCGAGGCTTGGGCCGGTAAAAGAGACAATAAAGACCATGCATGAAAAAGGGGTCTGGGTGGAGGTTACCACATTGGTAATACCGGACTACAACGATTCGGACCAGGTGCTCTCTGATATCGCCCGTTTTGTAAAGGGTGTAAGCCCGGATATTCCCTGGCACGTGTCGCAGTTCTATCCCGCCTACAAGCTTCTGGATAAGCCCCGCACCCCGATAGACACCCTGAAAAGGGCCAGGCAGACAGGGCTGGATGCCGGGCTCAAGTTCGTCTACATGGGAAATGTCCCCGGAGAAGGGGAAGACACCGTTTGCCCCTCCTGCGGGGCCCCGGTGATAGAGAGGATAGGGTTCACGATAATGAAAAACCGGCTTGAAAAGGGGAAATGCCCGTCCTGCGGGCGGAGCCTGCCCGGCATCTGGGCAGTGGAGCAAGCCGGGGTTGCAGGATAACAACCAGCAGATTGTAGAAACAACAGTTGTTTTTAGGACATAATCTAAACTGGTCTCGATTATGCTATGGGGAAAAGGAGTGAAATGTTTAAAAGCGAAAAGGCAATAGGCGCCCTGATCAGGCAATTAAGGAAGTCGTCCGGCATGAGCCAGATGCAGCTCGCGGAAAAGATCGGGGTCTCGTACCAGCAGGTGCAGAAATACGAAAAGGGCATAAACAGGCTGAGCATATCCAGGCTGAAGCAGATTGCCGGCGCCCTTGGCGTAATGGTGAACGTATTTCTGGATGACGTGGAGCCCCTGGCGGTAGGAGAGGGCAGGGCCGCTTATGGCGGACTGTCCAACGAGGAAGCCAAGCTCCTGATGCTTTTCAGAAGGCTGCAGAGCAAGAAGCTCAAAAACGGCTTTGTAGAGATGCTCGAAGACGTGGTGAAGCTGTCAAACAGGAAGTAGCTCAGAGCGCCAGCGCCATCAGCACGGCGTCCTCAAACGGCTGTATGTAGTAAAGTTTTCTGCGGCCAACCTCCCTGAAACCCGCGCTCTCGTAAAGCTTCCGGGCCGCTATATTGGAATCTCTCACCTCCAGGTAGACATAAAGGCATCCGTTTTCCTTCATCTTCTGAAGGACGTGCTTCAGAAGCGACCTGCCTGTACCCGACCTCCTGTGCGCTGGATGCACCGTAAGATTCAGGATATGGCCCTCGTCCATCTGCCAGGAGGCGCAAACGTAGCCGACCACGGCGCCGTCCATCAGGGCGGCAAAGGAAAGGCCGTAGGGGTTGCAGAGCTCGCTTTTGAACGAGGCCTCGGACCAGGGCATGGTATAGCTTTCCCTTTCGATCTTCATCACGGAGGGCAAATGGGCATATGAGAGCGGTTCTATTGTGATGTTCAAGCCTGCTTTCCTTTAAGCTTCAGTTCGGCTTCGCTTCTGCGGATGTAAAAAGGGCCGAGGCCGGCCGGGTCGCTGAACGCCCCTTCTAATGCCATTTTATACCCGATAAGGGCCACATTGACGGGGGATGGGTAAAGCATGGGCGCGGGGGCGAAAAGGGCATTTTCTCCCAGATGCCCAAGGAATTCGTCCTTGTATAAAAGAGCGCCTTCGCCGGTGAGCAGCACCTGCTTAAAAACCGAAAGGTCCCGCGCCCACTCGGAGGGGCTCTTCACTCCTTCAGGGACAAGTCTCCGGAAGCCGCCCTCTTTCCATTCAAAAACGGCGCCGTATAGCTCTTTTTTGCGGGCATCGAAAAAGGTACAGACCGGGACGGGAGAGAATGGGAGGTTCCATGCGAGGGCCTCCAGCGTGGGGACCGCAGTCACTGGTTTTCCGGCTGCGAACGCCAACCCTTTTACAAGCGAAAGCCCCACCCTCAAGCCGGTGAAAGAGCCCGGCCCGGCTGAGAAGGCAATCACGTCCACATCCCCGATGGCAAGCCCCGCCGTTTTCAGGAGATGGTCAAGCCCGGGCAGGAGCCTTTCTGAATGCGTGACCTTCACGTTCATCCTCAGCTCCCCTACCAGGCGCCCGTCTTCCAGCAGGGCCACCCCGCCGGTAAGCGTGGCCGTCTCGATGCCGAGCACGATCATATCAGCGTCTCCCTGAGCCGCGCTCCCATTAAAAGGGACAATATCAGGCAAAGTGAAGATGAGATGGCGAGGGCCTGCGGGGTGCCCATGAGGTCCGCAGCGGCCCCAAGGAGGGTATTGCCGATCGGGGCCATCCCGATGAAGACCAGGGTGTAAACGCTCATGACCCGCCCCCTCAGTCCGTCGCTGGATTTTAGCTGAATGCCGCTGTTTGTAAGGGCCAGATAGCTGACAAGGGACCACCCGGTGATGACGAGGATCCCCATGGAAAGGAAAAAGTTTTTCGAGAAGGAAAAAGCCAGGAGAGAGGCCGGGAAGACCACGGCCGAGGTCTTGATGAACGATAGCTGTTTGCGGGGCCCACCCCTGTAAGCCAGGAAAACGGCGGCCAGGAAAGCCCCCAGCCCCGCCGAGCCCGCCAGGAACCCCAGCCCCTTCGGGCCCGTTTTCAGTACCTCAACGGCAAAAACGGGCAGAAGGCTTATGAAGGGGATGGCCAGGAGGCTGAAGATGCCGGTTATGGCCAGAAGCGACCGTATGTAGCCTTCGCCCCGTATGAACCGTATCCCTGCCAGGAGGTCCTCGACAAGGCCGTTCTTCTTCCCTGTTTGGATTGTCCCCCTCGACTTTATCATTATAAGCGCGATTATAACGGCAAAAAAACTGAGGGCGTTCAAATAGAAGCAGGCCGGCAGCCCCAGGTAGGCTATGGTGAAGCCCGCTATTACCGGCCCGATTATCCTTGCCACGTTTAAGGCGGCGGAATTCAGGGCGATAGCGCTTACCAGACTGTCCTTCTCAACCAGCTCGGCGAAAAAGGATTGCCTTGACGGCATGTCAAAGGCGTTCACTATTCCGAAGAAAGAGACAAACGCCATTACTTCCCAGACATTTATCCGGCCCATCTGGGTAAGTACGCCAATCCCAAGCGCCGGCAGGACCGAGAGCCCCTGCGTCACTATCATCAGGTTTCTCTTCCGGAACCTGTCGGCGGCCACCCCGCCCGCGAGGCTTAAAAGGAGCACCGGAAGGGACGAGGCGGCGGCCACCAGGCCCAGGTACAGTGGAGACCTGGTCAGCGAGTAGACAAGCCATCCCTGGGCGGTCGAGTGCATCCACGTGCCGGAAAACGATATTATCTGCCCGATCCAGAAGAGTCTGAAATCTCTCTTGTGAAGGGCGGGGAACCTGCCCGTTTCTTCCATAGAGCTTTATTTTACATTATCGTCCGCTGAAAGCAGCCCGGGGGCCCTGAAAGTTGCGGTAAATTGAGCGGATATGCCAAAATAGCACTTGGTTTAATGCCAAATCGACCGTGTCCCGGAGGGGCCCGGCAAGGAGGAATTTCGAGATGAGGTCTGGTCTTTACAGGATTCTGTCTGCGGCGGCCCTGCTTTTGCTTATAGCGGGGTGCTCAAAGCCGGCCGCCATAGTGAACGGAGAGAAAATATCCAAAAAGGAATTCAATAAGGCCCTGGACAACAGGATGAAGGTGATGGTCCGCATGGGGATCAGCGCCGATAAGGCCTCGCTTGCCAATACGGTAATGCACGAGCTTATCAGCGATAAGCTTTTGATGCAGGAAGTGAAAAGCAGGAAGCTCGATGTGCCGGATGTGGATGTGGAGGCCGCGGTAAGGAACATGGAGGTAATCTCCGGCGGCAAGGACAAGCTTGAAGCCAACCTGAAGCAGAACGGCATCAGCAAAGAGTCCTTCAGGAAGGAAGTGAAAAAAGACCTGCTCATCCAGAAGCTGGAGGAGACCCTTCTGCCAGACAGCGCGGTGACCGACGAGGAAGTCAGGAATATCTACGACACCCAGCCGCAGATGTCCGTCACGCCTGAAAGGGTGAATATGAGGTTCATCGAGACCAGCTCCGAAGACCGGGCCAATGCGATCGCCGCCGATATGAAAAAAGAGAAGCTCGGCTTCGACCAGGAGGCGGCAAAGCTTGCGGGTGACAAGGACGTCAGGGTGAGCGAATACGGCTGGACGGAGCTTGTCCTGGGCCCCGTGATCGACAAGGCCCTGAATGAGCTTAAGCCGGGTGAGACCGGCGGCCCCTACAAGGGAGGACAGGACTATTACATGCTGACCGTAAAGGGGAAAGAGCCGGCCCGGAAGCTGAAGTTCGAGGAGGCAAAGGACAAGATAAAACAGCTTGCCCTTGAACAGAAGAGGCAGGCCGCGCTGATGAACCTCCTTGGCGAAAAGATGAAGGAAGCCAGGATACAGACCTTCTGATGAAAAAGACGATTGCCATCCTTGCAGTAGTGCTTGCCCTTTGGGCCGGGCCGCTCTTCGCCTCCGCTTTCGAGCTTGACAGGGTAGTGGCCGTGGTAAACAAGGACGTTATAACCTGGGCCGAGCTTTACAGGGCCATGGAATTCGAATTCGGCCAGAAGATGACATCTCTGGACCCGAAAGGCAGGGACGCCTTTTTCAAGCAGAACGAGAGTCCCTTCCTGGACAGGATGATCGAGATGAATCTTCAGCTGCAGGAGGCCGAAAAGCTGGGGCTGAAAGCCGACGATGCCGAGATAAAGGACGCCATAGACTCCATCAAGAAGCGGTACTCGATGGACGACAGCGCCTTCCAGGCGGCCCTTAAGAAAGAGGGGTTCACCCTGGAAGAATACAAGAAAAAACTCTCCGACCAGATAGCGATAGGCAAGGTCATCTCCAGGGAAGTGCGTGATAAGATCGTCATAACCGATCAGGACGTAAACGCCTATATAGCGAAGAAGGGCATGAAGGCGCAGTCCGGAGAATCTTATCGTCTTTCCCATATCCTCTTTCCCGCGGCGGCGGAAGATGAGTTCGCGGCCGCCGAGGAAAAGGCCAAAGCGGCGCTGGCGAAGATACGCTCCGGCCAGTCCTTTGAGGATGTGGCCCGCTCCTGTTCGAATGCCGACCCGGACCTCGGCGTCCTGAAGCGGGATATGCTCGCCCCCGAGTTCATTAAGGCCCTCTCCGGCATGAAACAGGGGGATGTAAGCGGTCCTTTCAGGACCGGCGAGGGCTGGAACCTGATTAGGTTGGACGAGAAGATAGCCCCGGAGGACAGGGCGGCGCTCTTTCTGCGAGCGAAGAAGGAGATTCAGGAAGAACGGTTCAACCGGCAGTATGCCGCCTGGATAAAGCAGCTCAAGGAGCGCTCGTTCATAGAGATAAGGCTTTAAGCCCGGTCCCGGGAGCCGGGATTTTTTGAGGGGATAGGGCAGCAATAAAAAGGGCGCTCGTAAGAGCGCCCTTTTCGCTGTTTTTAAAACGGTAAATATTTATTTCTTGTGGCACTTCTCGCAGTTGCCCTTGGTCGCGAACGCCTTGGTGCCGTTGTGACATGTGCCGCAGTACTTGCCCTCGTTTATCTGGGCCATGGTGAATTTGCCCGGTTCAAACTTCATCGGGAAAATCTTGGGATGGCAGTCCATGCATTTCAGACCCGCGTTGGCGTGGATCTTGCCGCTGAACGTTACATTGCCCATGGCGCCGTCTTTAAATACCAGCTCTCTTCCCGGGGGGACGGCCAGGGCCGAACCCACGAACATCAGAGCGAAAGCCACCAGCATAACAGCCTCAAAAGTCTTCTTCATCTGGTTCACCTCCTTTCAATGTTTTTTTACCGCCTGATAAAAGGCATGTCAGTGAAATTTAATCAGAAAAACGATTCTATGTCAAGAACTTATCCACTTGTCTCATTGGCGGGCTAAAGCCCCGTTTCGCGTTCCCGCCTCCGGCCCGGCGCCCTTCACCCCGCCTGTATGCCCAGGACTATCTCCTTTTCCTCCATGTCAACCCTGTCCACCCTCACCCTGATCACGTCCCCTATGCGGAATTTTTTCCCGGTATGCCTTCCGGCAAGCGAGAAATCCTTTTCGTTGAAAACATAAAAGTCATCGGTCATGGCCGAGACATGGAGAAAGCCTTCCACGAAGAAATCGGTAAGACGGGCCCTTATCCCGTAAGAGGTGATGCCGACTATGCGGGCCTCGAACTCATCTCCCGTCTTGTCACGCATAAACCAGGCGCGCATGGCCCTGAGCACTACCCTTTCGGATTCATCGGCGGTCCTTTCCATCCTCGATGAGCTGAATGCCATGTCGGGCAGGTTTTCTTCCAGCCAGCCTTTCTTCTCATCTGAGATGCGCTTTTTAGGTAGCGCCTCTTTCAGTATCCTGTGCACTATCAGATCCGGATATCTTCTTATGGGAGAGGTAAAATGCGTGTAGCAGGCGGAAGCAAGCCCGAAATGGCCTGCATTAACCGTGCTGTACCGGGCCTGCTTCATGCTCCGGAGTATTATCTGGTTTACGATCTCCTCTTTCGGGGTGTCCTTGGCCAGTGCCAGAATGGCCGAAAGGGTCGGCTGTTTGGGAAAAGATTTCCTGAAGAGGGTCTTTGCTATCCTGTATATGTCCTCCAGTTTGTCCGGGTCGGGCCCCTCGTGCACCCTGTATACGGATGGCAGGTCAAGCTCGGACAGATGCTCTGCGACCGCTTCGTTGGCCGCGACCATGAACTCCTCTATCAGGATGTGCGCGATGTTCCTTTCGGCCCTTACTATCGCCTCCGGCCTGCCCTGGATGTCCAGGAGCACTTCGGGCTCGGGGAGGTCGAAATCCAGGCTCCCACGCGCCATCCGGCGGCCCCTGAGCGCGGAGGCCAGCTCGACCATGTTCTCGAAGTCTTTTATCAGGCCCTGATACCTTTCCGTCAGGGCCTGGTCCTCTCCGGTCAGTATCCTTGCCACCTGCGTATAGGTCATCCGCTCGTTGCTTTTGATCAGGCTGGGGTAGAACTTCTGCCCGAAGCGCTTTCCGTAGCGGTCGAACTCCATCTCGGCGGTAAAGGCAAGCCTGTCCTCATCGGGCAAAAGGCTGCATAGATTTTCAGACAGTTCCCTGGGCAGCATGGGGATTACGCGGTCCGGGAAGTAGTAGCTCGTGCCCCTTTTCCTGGCCTCGACGTCTATCGGGCTGTCCCACGGCACGTACGCGCTCACGTCGGCTATATGGACCCACAGGCGATAGCCAAGTTCGGTCACCTCTATTGAGACCGCGTCATCGAAGTCCTTAGCGCGCTCTCCGTCTATGGTCACCGTTGGGAGGGCGCGCAGGTCTTTCCTCTTCGCCGCCTCTTTTTTAAGCCGGAGCGATTTTGCGCTCCCGGTTACCTCGTGCGGGAACCTGCGGGGCAGGCCGAATTCCTCTATCACCGCCTCTATCTCATCGAGGGGGCTCTCCGGCTTTTCGATTACCTTCACTATCCGGCCCTCGGGCGGTCTCTTGTCCGGGGGAAACTCCACAATCTCCACCACTACGCTCTGGCCGTTTTTCACATCGGCGCAGAACTCATGGGGTATATAGATGTCAAAACCTATCGCCTTGGATTTCGGCTTCACGAAACACGAGGTCTTTGTCTTCTGCACCGTCCCCGCGACCTTTCTGCGGGCCCTCTCCAGAATCCTTATTATCCGGCCCTTTCTTCCGGGCGGCTCCGGACGGGCTATCACCCGGTCGTTGTCCATCGCCCCCATGGAAAAAGGCGGCGGTATGAAGACATCGCGCTCGCCGGGGTTGTCCGGTATGACGAAACCGTAGCCCTCCCGGTGCGCCTCGAAGTAACCCTTCACCAGATTCACCTCTTCTGAAGGGGCGTAAAGGCCCTTTCTGGTTTGAACAAGGTCGCCTGTGTGCAGCAGCTCGCGCAGGAGCCTTTTCAGCTGTCTCTGTTCGGCACTGCCAAGGCCCAGGGCATAGGCCAGTTCCCTGAAGGATTGGGGCCGGGGCTTTTTCTTGAAGTGGGCGGAGATATCTTCTTTTGTTATCACGCCTTATTTTAGGCTATTTTCATAATGTTGTGAATATTTTAATAAGCGGATAATATATTTGAAAGCCATGCTTAAAGACGGGACCGGAAGAGAGATCACGTATTTGCGGATATCGGTTACGGACCGGTGCGACCTGCGGTGCATCTACTGCGTGCCGGGCGGCAGGGGACATTGCTCCGCCCCCCACAAGACGGTTTCAAGGGACGGCATCTTCGGTTTGATAAGGGCCGCCCTGAAGCACGGGCTCCGGAAGGTAAGGCTAACCGGGGGCGAACCTCTGCTGAGGCGGGACCTCACTGAACTCATCTCAGGGATAAAAGAGATGGGTGTTGCCGACCTGAGCCTTACCACTAACGGCACCCTGCTTGCCCAAAAGGCGTTCGAACTGAAACGGGCCGGTCTTGACCGGGTGAATATAAGCATGGACAGCCTGGATCCCGGCGTATATGCCCGGATTACGGGCGGGGGGGATTTAAGAAATCTGTTTAAGGCGATCGAAGAATCAGTCCGCGCCGGGTTCAACCCGGTAAAGATAAATATGGTCCCGATCAGGGGCATTAACCACCTGGAGGCGACAGCCTTCGCCCGCTTGACCATCGAGAGCCCTTTCCACGTGAGATTCATTGAGCTTATGCCGATAAAGGGAAGCAAGTGGGGGGTGGAGCATTGCGTGCGTTCGGACGAGGTGCTTCAATTGCTGAAGTCATCCGGAATGGAGATCCTGCCGCGTGGAGACTCCGGCTCTTCCAGGAATTACGCCCTCCCCGGCGCAAAGGGGATAATAGGGCTTATCAGCCCGGTAAGCAACCATTTCTGCGCCAGCTGCAACAGGCTGCGCCTTACATCGGCTGGCATTATAAGGCCCTGTCTTTTTGCGGATACGGAAATCGATATAAGCAGGGCAAAAAGCGAACGGGATTTTGAAGACATATTCATAAAAGCGGTGAATTCGAAGCCCCCCGGAAAAGAGAGCGGCGCCTTCATCCCTCTTGACAGCATGTCGGAAGTAGGGGGGTAAAGTCCGGAAGGATTCGAACGTGCGCAGGTGCTCGTCCTAGCGACCTCCCTTCGCGTCCGGCCTGACGCGCAACCGATTTTATTCCAAGTTCTTCCTGCCCCGGCAGGAGCAGCCCTCGACCATGCAGAGGGTCTCTTCCGCATGCTTTTTTATGAGTTTCGGGTAGAACGAGACCGCAAAGACGGCAAACAGCAATATCAGCCCTGCGGTATTTATTGATTGGGGCATCTCCCAGTAGGAAAACCCGGCGTAAGGCTTCACTGTTTTGAAGGAGAGGTCGAAGACAATTCCGGACAATAAGGCCGTAAAGGCGATAGACAAGAGGTAAAGCCAGGCGGTCTTCCTGCCCATCATCTTCCATACCGTCCCTATCGTGGCGGCATTGGTGGCCGGCCCGGTCATCAGAAATACCAGCACCGCACCGGCTGAAAAACCCTTCGCCATCAGGGCCGCGGCGACCGGCAGGGAGGCCGTGGCGCATACATAAAGCGGGATCCCAACCAGCATCATCACTATCATGCCTAGGAAATCGCTGCCTATGAACCTGGAAAAGAAGTCTCCGGGGATGGCAACGGATATGAGCGCCGCCGCCAAAAACCCTATTAGCAGGGATTTGGCCAGGTCCCGTGGGAGTGTAAGGAATCCGTACCGGAGGGCCTTTGAGAGCCGTTTTCCATCGTCGGCTTTTTTATGAGAATGGACATCCCTAAATGCAAAAGGGTTTATTTTCTTTTCCTTTTCTTCGTCCTTCAGGCCCGTAATCAGGGCCCCGCCTATTATCCCGCTTACGAAGGCGCTCACGGCCTTGTAGAGGGCAAATACCGGCCCGAATATCCCCAGGGCCACCAGTATGCTGTCTATCCCGGTCTGCGGGGTGGAGATGAGGAAGGCCGTTGTTGCCCCGCGGCTTGCGCCATGCCTCCTGAGGGAGGCCGCCATGGGGATCACGCTGCAGGAGCAGAGCGGCAGCGGCACGCCGATTGCCGAGGCCTTCAGCACCTGCCGGATGCCCTTGCCCCCAAGGTGCTTCTCTATGGATTTCGTCTTCACAAAAGCCGAGAGCAGCCCCGCCGTGAAAAATCCGAAGAGCAGATAGGGCGCCATCTCGGACGCGCTCAGGAAGAGGCCCTTGAAGAATTCCAGGACGAGGTGCATCAGCGGTAGACCTCTCTTGCGAAGTGTTCCTTCATGCAGTTTTTAAGCCCCGGATCGTTAAGTATCCCCGGCCTCGTAAGGGCGAAATCGTACCTGGCCGGGTCTTCGGGGTTTATCTCCCTGAAAGAGGCCGTAATCTCCAGGGCCGCTTTCATGCCGGCCTGGTTCTGTTTGGTAAGATAAAGCGCGCGGGAGACCCTGAACATATGCGTGTCGAGGGGGATAATTAGTTTAGACCGTGGAACGCCCTCCCACCCCCCGGGGTCCACCTCGTCCTTCCTTATCATCCATCTCAAAAAAAGGTTGAGCCTCTTGCACGGGCTGCCTTTTGCGGGGACCGCAAGGAGGCTTTGCGGCCAACCCTGTTTTGAAAGCTCCTCAACAAAAGCTGACAGGGCGGGCAGGACCGTTTCATCTTTTTTGCCGAAGCCGGCCAGAAAGCATTCGTTCAGAGTGCCATAGGTCTCGAGCGCTTTTTTTATGCCTTCAAGAAGAAGAGACAGGCCCTCACCCGTGGTGAACCTGTACTTGAAACCTGGAAAGAGTTTTTCAAGGGAAGTGTAAGAATTTTCCCGGAGAAAGTCCGCGGGCTTCTCCAGCCTTCCAAGCACGAACCGCACCGTCTCGTTTATTTTTTTCACCCTGCCGTAGGCAAGAGAGGAAGCCAGGAGTCCCGCTATTTCGCGGTCTCCGGGGTCGGCGTATTCATAAAGGAATTCGATGGGGTCTGGATGAACGAACTCCCTTTTGTTATATTTTTCATAGAACTGGTCGAATTTTTCACGGCCAATTCCAGGACATTTTTCCATGGTCGATACTTTAGTATAACAGAGCCGGCTGGGTGCCGGACCACTGCCGCTGACCGCGAATAATCCGGGAAAATTGCCTTTCCACTTCCATACGGCTTTGACATACCCCCCGTATTTTGCTATAAGTTTTACAGTTAAACAACTTTCCAATCCTTTTTCCCGAATTATTTCAAAACATCTCCCGGGGGGCTGAGATTTTGGGGAAAATACTCTTCAACCCCAAAGTAAGAAACAGGATAGGCGTTCTGCTCCTGGTTATGGCTGACGCCCTCGCATTGCTCGCTTTCTTCTATTTTTCGGCCTTCCTGAGGTCGGAGTTCATACCCCTGCTGCCTTATAAAACCCCGGCGCCTCACGTTAACCTTGGCATCTATTACTGGATCATCCCGCTTTGGATTATGGTAATCGTCTTCGAGGGCGGATATACGAAAAGGTTTACCTACTGGGACGAGGTGAGGTTCTGCTGGAAGAGCACTTTTTTCGTCTCCATAACCCTGTTTACAATACTTTTCATCGGAAAGATCGGCGAGTCTTTCTCCAGAACGCTCCTCCTGACCATGTCTCTCTCCGCAATAATTCTCTTCCCGGTAATAAGGACCAATATGAAAAGGCTGCTTTATTCCTTCGATCTCCTGAAAAGGAAGATCATAATCCTTGGGACGGGAAAGGAGGCGAGGGCGTCGCTGGCGATTTTCAGGAACGAGCGGAACCTTGGTTACGACGTGGCCGGGTTTATCGATGAAAAGCACCATGGTCCGGGTTTTATCGAAGGCCTGAAAATACACGGCTTTCTGGACAAGGCCGACCGGTACATAAGAAGGTGTTCGATTCATGACGTGCTGATCGCGAGCCCCCTGCTGAAGAAGGAAAGGCTTGTGAAGCTCATCAATAAAATACAACAGAAGGCCGAGAACACGCTCTATCTCTCCGACCTTACGGGGATAGCCGTCCTCGGGACCGAGCTAAGGCATTTTTTCAAGGAGCAGTCGCTTGTAATAGAGATAAAGAACAACTTGTCCAGGCCGGCAAATTATATAGTGAAGCGGACATTTGATTTCACGCTTGGCCTCGTGCTTTTCTTTCTCCTGCTCCCGCCCATAGGGATAATAGCGCTGGTCATAAGGACCACCTCGCCGGGGCCGGCCATCTTCAGGCAAAAGAGGATAGGGCGGGCAAGGCGTGTATTCGAGTGCCTTAAATTCAGGACGATGTACCTGGATGCCGAGGTCCGGCTGAATGAGATACTGGACTCAGGCCCTGAGGCGCGCGGGGAGTGGGAAAAATACCGCAAGCTCAGGAACGACCCGAGGATAACCCCTTTCGGCAGGCTTCTCAGGATGACCTCGCTGGATGAACTGCCGCAGATATTCAATGTGATAAAAGGAGAGATGAGCCTGGTCGGCCCGCGCCCATATCTGCTCTCGGAATGGAACGAGATGAGGCAGTACGGGGAGATAATATTGAACGTGCCGCCCGGGATTACCGGGCTCTGGCAGGTGTCGGGCAGGAGCAATAAAACCTTTAAAGAACGGCTCTCGCTGGAGTCGTGGTACGTAAGGAACTGGAACCTGTGGCTGGATATAGTGATAATGCTCAAAACCGTATATACTGTGTTCAGGCGCGAGGGGGCCTGCTAGGGCCCCAAAGGCCAAGGCCTGAATTTATGCCGGACGTCAACTCCGATTCGCCAGTGCTGGCAAGCATAATAATCGTAAATTACAACGGGCGGGGATTCATTATGGATTGTCTTAAAGCCGTTGCCGGCCAGAGCTTCAGGAATTTTGAGGTCATCATAATTGATAACAATTCGGGGGATGGCTCGGCGGAGTCGGTGCGGCGTTATCTGGAAGAAAACGGGCTTGAATGGAAACTGATCCCTCTTGGAACAAACCTTGGATTTGCGGGGGCCAACCTGGAGGGGTTGAAAGAGGCCTGCGGAAGATATATCGCGCTCCTGAATCCCGATACGGCGGCCGATAGTTCCTGGCTGGCGGAACTGGTCAGGGCCATGGATGCTCACCCGGAAGCAGGCATATGCGCATCGAAGATGATAGCGGGCAAAACCGGGGTCATTGATACGGCAGGCGATAGTTTTTCCTCGCTTCTGAAGGGTTTTAAAAGAGGCGAGGGGGATAGAGCCATAAAATATGACCGGCAGGAATATGTATTCGGGGCCTGCGCGGGGGCCGCGCTCTATCGCAGGGAGATGCTCGACGGAATAGGTTTTCTGGATGAGGATTTCTTTCTGGGCCATGAGGACACGGACCTGAACCTCCGGGCGCAGCTGGCAGGCTGGAAAGCGCTCTATGTCCCCAGCGCGGTTGTATTCCATGAAGTGGGCGCCAGCAGAGGAAAGATGAGCGGCATGTCCGTCTACTACACCTTGAGAAACACCGAACTGGTCAGGATAAAGAATGTCCCGGCATCGGTCTTCCTTAGATATTTCCCCCAGTTCCTGGCCGGGGTCTTTTTCGAATTCTTCTATTTTGTCCTGAAACATAAAAAATGCCGGCAGTATGCCGGGGCGAAACTGGATGTGCTCAGGATGCTGCCCGGGATGCTCAGAAAGAGGGCCGCCATAATGAAAAGCCGGAAGCTGCCGGACAGCGCCCTTGCCGGGCTTATATCTCCGGTTTTGGAGAAGGACTTCCTTAACCGGAAGATGAAAAAAATGTTCATGGAATAATTGAAAAATGCGAATTTACAAGAGGACTGAAAAGAGACCGGACGCGGCAATCATGAACCGCAGGCCCGCAACAAAAACGAGCATGAAATATTATGCCGACCTCATATTCATACTGACGCAGAAGGAGATGAAGATCAGGTACAAGAACAGCTTTCTGGGATACCTCTGGTCCATAGGCAACCCGCTGGCTTTTGCCTTTGTCTATTTTGTGGCCTTCAAGGTCGTAATGAAAATACAGATGGAAGACTACGTCCTGTTCCTGATAGCGG
This sequence comes from Nitrospirota bacterium, assembly GCA_014874185.1. Lineage (GTDB taxonomy): Bacteria > Nitrospirota > Thermodesulfovibrionia > Thermodesulfovibrionales > JdFR-88 > JACWAF01. The sequence goes on from JACWAF010000033.1 coordinate 94,130, forward strand.
GGCTCTTCCCATGGCAGTGGTTTTCCAATTCCGTGAACGCGTCCACGGGCATTTTTATCGGAAACGCCTCGATAATAAAAAAGGTCAGTTTTCCCAGGAACATCGTCCCGCTGGCCCTTGTGCTGCAGGACATGATACATTTTGCCCTCTCCATCCCGGTGATCGTCTTTTTTCTTTTTGTTTTTCACAAAAGCCCGTCCTGGTCATGGGTTCCGGGCATTCCCATTCTCCTTTTGATCCAGCTTCTGGTCACTTACGGGTTCGCCCTGATCATGTCTTCCGTAAACCTGTTCTTCAGGGACATCGAAAGGCTGGTTTCCATATTTTTGGCGCTGCTCTTCTATTTCACCCCGATCATCTATTCGGAAAGCATGATACCGGCACGGTATGGCAGGCTGATGAAATTGAATCCGCTCTATTATTTAATGGTCAGCTGGAGAGAGCTTTTCATGTCGGGCCGCCTGGAAATGTCCTCTCTCCTGCTGAGCGCCTCGCAGGCCCTGGTTTTCCTCGCGATCGGCTTTCTTGTTTATAAGAAACTGTCCTGGCGTTTCGCGGAGGTCGTGTGAGGGAGCCGGTAATAATCTTCAGGAATATCCACAAGTCCTATCCCCTGTACCACCATGTGACCGGGGGGATAAAGAATTTCCTCTTCCATTTCAAAAAGAGCGTCTCCGGGCTTCAAAAAAGGTCCTATGAGTCGTTGAGAAACATATCATTCGAGGTCTACGCGGGTGAGGCTTTCGGAATCGTGGGGGCGAACGGGGCCGGGAAAAGCACCACCCTTGGTTTGATAGCGGGCGTCCTCAAACCCACCATGGGGAGCATATGCGTGAAGGGGAGGGTCTCGTCCCTCCTGGAGCTGGGCGCGGGCTTTCACCCGGAGTTGACTGGCAGAGAGAATATTTTTCTGAATGGCGTTCTGATGGGGCTGGGAAAGAGACAGGTGCGTGGAAAATTGGACCAGATAATTGAGTTTTCCGAGCTTGGCAATTTTATAGACCAGCCCATAAGGGTCTATTCAAGCGGCATGCTCGCCAGGCTCGGGTTCTCCGTTGTGGCCCACCTGGACCCGGAAATCCTTCTGATAGACGAGATCATGGCCGTTGGCGATATCGAGTTTCAGAAAAAATGCGCCGGGAAGATGATGGAATTCAAGAGGAAGGGTGTAACCATGGTCTTTGTCTCGCATTCAGCGGGGGATATAGAAAGGATCTGCGACCGGGTCATGTGGATAGAGGACCATACCATAAAGATGCTGGGCCCAACGGGTTATGTGCTTGATTCCATGCTGAACAGAAAACTCGCAACTTCGTCCGGAGGGTTATAGATGCAGAACATTGGTCTGGGGGAACGGGCCCTTTCGAATTACCGCAACCTGAAGATAAAAGTGTTCCCTTTATATACCAGGCGCAGGCTGGCCTACGACTGGTTTCTTGGGATACTGAAAAAGCAGTTCGACCTTGACGATGACGAGCCCATAGGGGAAAAGGCCCTCCTTCGGTATCGCAGGATTAAAAATGCCCTCCTCCCTGTGGACTCGAAGCGCAGGGCCGTTTATGAGCAGGGGGTAAATCGTTTCAAGAGACCGGGTGATTTCATGGCTTCCGAGGGATTCCCCTTGTTCAAAATCTCTCACATGGAGAAGGGTTCTACCGCCGGATTCAATAAAAAGGAGAGGGTTTATTTGCGCCTGAACAGTGACGGGATGGGGGATGTCATAAATCTTGTCCCCCTCATCCACGCGATTCTGGATGAATATCCCGGATGCGTAATTATAACAAACCAGTGGAAATTGCCTTTCGGTCTTGTTTCCAATAAGTGCACTTCCATACCCGACGGTAAAAATAAACCGGCAGGAAACGTAAATTATTTTGATTTCTCGGACAAGATAAATTTCCATATGTATTGTCCCAACTGGATTCAGTTTTTCATTTCCGCGGGGATGAAACCCAAACCTTTATTTAAAGATCCGTTTCCATTACTTCCGGAAAAGAGGGGTATCCGGTTCCGCTTGCAGCAGAGGCCTTATGTCGTGATGCACGCGCGCTCCGAAAGGACAGGATGGCAGGGCCGGCAGACAGGACCGGCAAACATCAAAAAGATAATAGAACACCTTCACAAAGAGGGCATCAGTACCGTGGAGGTCGGCAACAATATTGACCAGGTACACCCGAAGAGCATATCTTTTATTGATAATTCCTCCCTTGAAGACCTGCTCTATTTGATCAAGAACGCAACCGGCTTTGCCGGCGTCGATTCGCTGCCCATGCATATAGCGGCCCTGTACAGGAAACCGGTTCTTGGGTTCTTCGGGGCCACGCAACCCCTTAGCGTTCTTCCCAACAGCATGCCGATAGTCAAGGTCGGCAATGAAGAGCTTGACTGCCTGGGATGCGTTTACGAGCGCAGGCTGAGTCCGAATGTCTCCAATCTCTGCCAGAATGGGGGCGCCCAATGCGAAACTGTAAAACCGGGGCAGGTTGAGAAAGCCATAGACATCTTTGACAGGTGGATTGGAGATAAAAAGTATTTCGAACGCCTGGTAGAAGACAGCGCCCCTTTTTATACTGATTTTTTATCCCGCATGGGAAATGACGCTCTCGATGCAAACCGGTATCGGAATTGGGCGCTGAAGCATATTGACGCATCCCCTGATGAGACCAACGGACTTATAAGGAACTATGGCGAAATAAAGGAATTCATAAATGACCCTGAACACGACAGGATAGCCCTCTTTTATAGAGGCGGCATTGGTGATACGCTTCTGCTGTACTGGATGGCAAACGCCGTGAGGACCCAGTTTCCTGATGCCCGCATTTTCCTGTTCCCTTCAGACCGGAATGTGAAGGCCCTGAAGAACATGGTCTGCTTCATGAATAAAATGCATGTTGTGGACGTAAGAAATGAAAACTATTTGCATTCGATTCAAATTGTGGAGACCCGTTTTAAATTCGACCTTGTTTTTGATTGCAGGTATGTGATGAAAGTAACTTCGCCCTCAAAAAAGTATCAAAAGATTGAGAAAAGACTATCCTATCAGCTTGAAAGGTTCAATTTCAATTTCAACAGATTCCCGCTTGGAAACAATCTCCACAATATGCATGGACTCCCTTTGCTCGAAGTCCTTGAGAAGACAGCGGATATAAAGCTCGAATCGTATCATATGACCATTCCTCTTTCACCTGAGGATTTCAATCAAGCCAAAGACCTGAAAGACATATCATATATAACTCTCAGCACGGGATTTGATTCCTCTTTTAGATTGAAGAAGATTACAAAACAATGGTCAAAACAGAATTGGGAGGAACTGATCAGAAAAATTGCTGTTCTTGGAGTGAAAACGATTCAGCTTGGAACAAACAAGGATGCACCCCTTAAGGGCGCAATTGACCTGCGCGGCAAGACGAGTTTGCGTGAAGCGGCTTCCATCATAAAGGATTCAATTTGCAATATTTCTGTTGAGGGCGGATTAGTCTGGCTTGCAAAGGCAGTTCAGTCAAGGTCCATTGTATTATTTGGGCCGACAGACAAAGGCTTCTTTGGTTTTTCCGAGAACGTGAACCTGTCGGCTGACCTGCCGTGCTCGCCCTGCTGGTGGAAGACGGATAAATGGATTGGCTACTGCCCGGAAGGATATAGAAACCCCAAATGCATGGAGCAGATAAGCCCGGATATGGTTTTTAATCAGGTCCGCAAAATAGTCCATGAGAACGCCTCCCGCCCAGGTTTCAAGTACAGGGTCGAAGACCTCTCCTTCTTCTCAAGCGGTCTGATTGCCAGAAACGGTCACCTTTTAAAAGAACTTTATCTTTCAGCCCAGCTTCCAATAGATAAAGAGAATAAGAATATCCAGAACAATTCAACCGGCGTTTATATACACGGATCAAAGCATTGGGAGTATTCGTATGCCCTTCAGTATATTTCGAAGCTCCCTCCCGGCAGAAATGGAAAGCTTAAAATTCTGGATGTGGGCTCCGGAAGGGGTGCAATTCACCGGTGGCTTTTGCAGAAAGGCTATGATGTTATCCTGGCCGATATTAATTTTGGTCACCCTGATATCTGGCTTGAGTCAGCTTTTCTCGCTAACCGGCCCCCTTCTTTAAAAATTGCCTTCAACAGCATCTTCAACATTTCGTTTCCCCAAGGATCATTCGATATCGTCCTGTGCTTTTCAGTAGTGGAACATATAAAGGAGAAGCCCTTTGCAATAAAAGAGCTTTTGAGAGTATTGAAAGATGGCGGACGCCTTATAATGACCTTCGATTTCGCCTCCCAAAAGGCATGGCAGGACGATGTCAATGACGCCTTCGGAAAGGATTACAGAGTAGAAGTATTTAACGAGGTCAATCTCCCATCGGTTTTGAATGAAGCCGGTATCGATTTCGGATCAGGATTGGAGCGGATGCTGGATAGATATGCGGTCTCGGCCAGCGATATGGAGGCGTCCTCGGTAGAGGGTATTCCGGCTGGGATGACGGTAGGCGGTCTTATTATTAAAAAAACGAAAAAAGAGTGAAAGTATCCGCAATCATCCCCACTCTTAATTCCGCAGGCAGGCTTCCAGAACTGCTAAAGGGCCTCTCGGGACAGGCGCTGAAGTGCTCCGAGGTCATCGTAATCGATTCGGGTTCCAGCGACGATACTGTCCAGATAGCAAAAGATTTTGGCGCGAAGGTTCTGGTTATTCCAAAAAACTCCTTCGATCATGGCGGGACGCGTACGCTTGCGGGGAGGCGGGCAAGCGGGGAAATACTTCTTTACATGACCCCTGACGCGCTCCCGGCCGATGACCACGCCATAGCAAACCTTGTCCGCCCGCTTCATGACGGCAAAGTTGGCGCGGCATTCGGAAGACAGCTCCCCTCGCCTGGTGCAAACCCCTTAAGCGCCCACTTGAGATATTTCAATTACCCGGGGCGAAGCTATGCAAGGGGGTACGCGGACAGGAAAAAATTCGGCCTGAAGACGGCGTTTCTCTCCAACTCCTTTTGCGCTTACAAAAGGGCGGCCCTGGAGGAGATAGGCTGGTTCAAAGACCGCCTCATCGGCACGGAGGACACCTATGCCGGCGCCAGCCTCCTGAAGGCCGGCTACCATCTGGCCTATGCCGCGGACGCCCTGGTCTATCATTCCCATAACTACACCACCCTGCAAGAGGCCAGGAGATATTTCGACATAGGCGTCTTCCACAGGTGCGAGGACTGGATTTTAAGAGAATTCGGAGAGGCCGGAGGGGAGGGGATGAGATTTATAAAGTCCCAGATTTCTTATCTGGCTAAAAATAAAAAAATTCATTTACTTACGGAGGCGGTCTTAAGGAACTGCTTTAGATTTGTTTTTTATAAGCTGGGGCTTAACTACGCGAAAATTCCCGCGGGCATAAGGCCCCTTTTCAGCATGAACAGGGCATGGTGGGGGGGGAAAGGCTTCAGCAGAAACAGCGATTGAAAAGGCCCCGATCGAAGACTAGAATGGAAAAGAGAAGGCAACCCCCCTCTGTCCCCCTTTATTTCAAGGGGGGATGAAAGGGGGGGTTAAGGGAGAAGAAGCAAATGCCTCAATATAGAACGATTTATCCAGACACATCCGAAATAGATGTCGTATTGAGGGCGGGGCAGAGCCTGAAAGTCCGCCCTATAACCACGGCGGACAAGAAGAAGCTCGAAGAGCTTTTTTACAGGCTCAGCCCCTGGACGCGCTATCTGCGGTTCGGGTACACGAAAAGCTACATAAGCGAGACCGAGCTGGCCTATTACACCGAGATCCAGCCCCCGCAGCGCTATGCCTATGTGGCCACCATGGGACAGGGGGAGGAGGAGCGGATAGTTGCCGTTGCCAGGTGGTTTTTGGCCCCCGATGGCAAAAGCGCGGAAGTTGCCTTCGTGGTGGAGGACAACATACAGGTAAGGGGCATCGGAACGGCCCTTCTGGAGCAGCTTGCCTCGGCTGCGATAAAGTTCAACATAAAGCGTTTCGTGGCAAGGGTGCTCCCGGAGAACACCCGCATGCTGGAGGTCTTTGACGAAAGCGGGTTCAAGCTGGTAAAGGAGCTTGAGGAAGGGGCCTACGAGATAACCATAGACCTGGAAGAGCAGGAGGAGTTCTCCAAACGCCAGGCCTACCGCGAGCACATTGCCCGCTCCGCCGGGGTGAGGAGGATACTGTATCCAAAAAGCGTGGCCGTGGTAGGCGCCTCCCGCAGCGCGGAGAGCGTGGGCGGGGCCATATTCAGGAACCTCCTCCAGGGCGGGTTCACCGGCACCATATTTCCCGTGAACCCCAATACGCCTTCCGTTGGAGGCGTCCTGTCATATCCATCCGTTCTCGACATCCCCGGTGATGTGGACATAGCCGTCATCGCCATCCCGGCGGAAAGGGTCCTGGACGTGGTGGACCAGTGCGGCAAAAAGGGCGTTTGGGGGCTTGTGATCATCTCTGCTGGCTTCGGAGAGGCCGGCCCCGCCGGCAAGGAGCGCGAACGGCAGTTGAGGGAAAAGGTGCTCTCCTACGGGATGAGGGTGATTGGGCCCAATTGCCTGGGCATCTTCAACGGTGACCCGGACGTGCAACTGGACGCCACATTTTCCCCGGTAATACCCCCGTCGGGCAACCTGAGCATAGGGTCGCAGAGCGGCGCGCTGGGTCTCGCGCTTCTTGATTACGCGAAGAGCATGTCCCTTGGCATCGGGGATTTCGTGAGCATCGGAAACCGCGTTGACATATCCAGCAACGACCTCCTTGAGTTCTGGGAGGATGACGAGAAGACCCATCTGATAGTGCTCTATCTGGAGTCCTTCGGGAACCCCCGGAAGTTCAGCCGCATAGCCCGCCGTGTATCGCATATAAAACCGATAATAGCTGTAAAGGCCGGGAAGTCCGAGGTGGGCGCCAGGGCAGCCACCAGCCACACCGGGGCCCTGGCCGCGGCCGAGGTGGCAGTGGATGCCATGTTCCGGGAGGCCGGGGTAATAAGGGTGACCACCATAGAGGAGATGTTCAATGTGGCCAAGTATCTATCCAACCAGCCTCTTCCAAAAGGAAGGAGGGTGGGGATACTTACGAATGCGGGGGGGCCGGGCGTGCTGGCCGCCGATGCCTGCGAAGGGATGGGCCTTAAAGTGCAGCCCCTTTCGGGTGAGACCCGGAAAAAATTGCGGGAATTCCTTCCCGCCGAGGCCGCGGTCACCAACCCCGTGGACATGATAGCCTCCGCTCCGGCGGAATATTATGACCGCGCCCTTTCCCTGATGCTCGAAGACCCGGACATTGACGCCGTTATCGTAATTTACATCCCGCCCCTGGTCACCAGGCCCGAGGACGTTGCAGCAGCCATAAGAAAGGTGATGGGCCGCTACACCGGCGAAAAACCCGTCCTGGCCTGCTTCATGACCAGCCGCATGCCGGAGCTTGACCTGCATATAAATCAGAAAAAATACATTCCCTCCTTCAGTTTTCCGGAAGACGCCGTTCAGGCCCTGGCCCATGGATACAACTATGCCCGGTACAGGGCGCGGGAAGAGGGCCATATCCCGAAATTCCCAGGCATAGACCGGGACAGGGTGAGGGGCGAGATATTCCGGAAAGAGAGGCCCGTGCCGGAGGGCAAATGGCTTTATCCTGAGGTCTGCGCCGAACTGCTGGGCGCATATGGCATTCCGGTTGCCTTGACGCGTCCGGCGTTTTCGGCGGAAGAGGCCGTCCGGCAGGCCGGCGGGATCGGCTTCCCGGTGGCCATGAAGCTCCGCTCAAGCGCGGTGGTGCACAAAACCGATGTGGGCGGCGTGGAGCTGAACCTTGAAAATGAGGAGGAGGTCAGGCAGGCCTACGGCAACATGGCCGCGCGGCTGGAAAAAGCGGGGATGCTGGATAAAATGGAAGGCGTGGTCCTTCAGAAGATGATATTCGGGGGGCAGGAGGTCATAGTGGGGATGACACAGGACCCCCTCTTCGGCCCGCTTATAATGGTGGGGCTTGGTGGCGTGCAGGTAGAGCTTATGAAGGACGTCTCCTTTTCGCTCCATCCCCTTACAGACCGGGACCCAGGGCGTATGCTGAAGCGGCTTAAGAGCCTTCCCATGCTGACGGGATGGAGGGGTAGGTCCCCAAAGGACGTAAAGACCCTTGAGGAGTTGCTATTGAGGTTCTCGGCACTTGTAGAGGATTTTCCGGAGATTGAAGAGATGGAGATTAACCCGCTCCTCGTCTTCGGCGAGGGCAAGGGGGCCCTGGCCATAGACGCCAGGGTTTATATGAAGGGTTAGATTACCCGCCATCTATATTCCTCTTCCGCACCAGGGGCTTGAAGCGTTGTCCTTTCTGTTTCTTGACCCCCATTGTGGAAGACAATGACCACCTTCAAAAGAAAAATTTTGCTTCCGATTGCAAGCTCCCTTATAGGTTATGGGCTCTTCCGGGAACCGTGTGGGTAGTCCCCCCTCTTTTCCAAAGAGGGGAATTCCACAGAAAAGTCTGAAGAGCCTAAGTTATAATCTTTTGCATGAGGAAGAGCACCATTGAGGCGGTCCAATCGGTCCATGAGGCCCTGAAGGCGGCAAGGGCGACCATAAGCGTTGCCGAATCGTGTACGGGAGGGTTCCTTTCACATCTCCTTACCTGGCTTCCGGGCTCAAGCGCGTTTTTTCTGGGCGGGGCGGTCACGTACTCCAATGAATCGAAGGTTAAAGTCCTTGGCGTGCCAGGCGAGGTGATTGAAAGGTTTGGGGCGGTCAGCCCGGAGTGCGCATTCGAGATGGCCCGCGGGGCGAGGACGCTCTTCGGCTCCGATTACAGCCTGTCCATCACCGGCAATCTTGGCCCGGATGTCCTCGAAGGAAAAGAAAGAGGGCTTGTCTTCATAGGGGTGGCGCGCGCGGGGGAGACACTGACAAGGAGATTTCTTTTCACGGGTGGGCGGGACGAGAACAGGGAAGAGGCGGCCATCTCCGCTCTGAAGGCGCTCCTCGGGATGATAAGATCTGAAGAGAAGGTCTCATAATCATGCCCGCCAAATTGACAGACCAGGTAAAAAAAGAGATCGAGGAGCTTGTAAAAGACCTCAATTACCACAGCTATCTCTATTATGTCCTTGACCAGCCCGTCATCAGCGACGAGGAATACGACAGGCGTTACAGGCGCCTAAAAGACCTGGAAGAGGCTTACGGCTATGTGCTTCCGGATTCGCCCACGCTGCGGGTAGGCGCGCCGCCCCTTGAGAAATTCGAGCGGGTCCGCCATACCCTGCCCATGTTGTCCCTGGAGAACGCCTTCAGCCATGAAGAGGTGATAGAGTTCGACCGGCGCGTGAAAAGGCTTTTAAGGACCGAAGAGGATATCGAATATACGATAGAGCCCAAGTACGACGGCCTGGCAGTGGAGATCATCTATCGGGACGGCATCTACCAAAAAGCCGCGACCAGGGGCGACGGCTACCTGGGGGAGGACATCACCCAGAACGCGCGCGCCATAAGGAGTGTGCCGCTAAAGATAGCGGGCGTGAAAGCCCCGGAGCTTGTCGAGGTGCGCGGCGAAATCTATATGCACATTGACGAATTCGAAAAGTTGAATAGAGAGAGGGAGAAGGCGGGCGAGCCCCTTTTTGCCAATCCAAGAAACGCGGCTGCCGGCTCGGTGCGCCAGCTGGACCCCTCCATCACGGCGAAAAGGACGCTGTTTTTCACCTGTTATGGAACGGGGGCGGCGAAAGGGACAGAGTTCAAGACCCAATGGGAGCTTATAAACTGGCTGAAGAGCGCAAGGTTGCCCATTCCGGCGATGGTCAGGCTGGCAAGGGGGATGGATGAAGTAATAAAGGCGATAATCGAGATAGAGGAGAAGGGCCGGACGGCTTTTCCTTTTGAGACGGACGGGGCGGTCATAAAAGTGAACGACTTCTCCATGAGGGAGCTTTTGGGCGAGAAGACGCGCGAGCCCCGGTGGGCCATAGCATATAAATTTCCGGCCCACAGGGCCATAACCAGGGTGCTGGATATCGTCCCCAGCGTGGGTAGAACAGGCGTCATCACCCCGATAGCCATGCTGGAGCCCGTGAGAATAGGCGGGGTCACCGTATCGCGCTCCAGCCTGCACAACTGGGACGAGATAGCAAGAAAAGACATAAAAATCGGCGACACGGTTGTGGTTGAGCGGGCGGGGGACGTTATACCTCACGTCCTTGAGGTGCTTAAAGAGAAGCGCACCGGCCGGGAGCGGCATCTGCCGGTACCTTCCAAATGCCCGGTATGCGGAGGCCGGGTGGTAAGGGAAGAGGGCGAGGTGGCAGCCAGGTGCGTGAGCCTCTCCTGCCCCACGCAGGTGGTGGAAAGGATAAGGCACTTCGCCTCAAGGGGGGCGATGGATATAGAGGGGCTGGGCGAAAAAAATCTGGAGCTTCTCTATGAGCACAACCTTATTAAGGAATTCCCGGACATATACAAACTGAAAAAAGAGGACATACTGAAGCTCCCGCGATTTGCCGAGAAATCTTCCCAAAACCTGATAGACGCGATTGAAAACGGCAAGGAAACGACGCTTGCCCGGTTCCTTTACGCATTGGGGATACCTCATGTGGGTGAGTTCGCGGCGCGGCTCCTGGCAAGGAATTTCAGGAGGCTTGAGGACTTGTATCGCGTAAGCCCTGAGAGGATAAACTCCATAAGGCAGATGGGCGGCAAGATATCGAACGCGGTTTCGGCCTTCTTCAATGACAAAGCGAACCTGGACACCCTGGAAGAGTTGAAGGGACTCGGACTCAGGATATCGAATCCGGATTTCAAGGCCGGGGAGAAGCCGCTTCCGCTGAAGGGACTCACCTTCGTGGTAACGGGCACTCTGCCCATGCCCAGAAAGGAAGTGGAAGAACAGATAGAGGCCCTTGGCGGCCATGCGGCTGGCTCGGTCTCGAAGAATACGGATTACCTCATTGCCGGTGAGGAGCCGGGCTCCAAGCTCCAGAGGGCCAGGGAACTGAACGTAAAGGTAATCTCCTACCAGGAGTTCCTGGGCCTGATTGGAAAGCCCACCCTCTTCTAAGCCAAAAAAGTCCTTGCCATGCGCAACCCCAGGTAGTATCTTCTTAAGCTATGAACTGGTTTGCGGTCTATACCAAGCCCAAAAGCGAATCCAACGTAACGGAGCTTCTGCGGGGGGCCGGGATCGAGGTGCTCGGCCCGAAGCTCATTATAAAAAGGCTCCGGGGGGGCAGGGTGGCCGAGTTGGAAGAGCCTTTCTTCCCATGCTATATTTTCAGCCGGTTCGACCCCGTTGAAAAACTGAAGCTCGTCAGCTACACGCGCGGCGTGCGGTACGTGCTTGGCCTGGGCCAGCCGATTCCCGTCCCGGACTATCTGATTGCCGCATTGAAGGGGAGAATGGACGGTGAATACGTAAGGATAGAGCCCCCGGAATTCAGGACAGGCCAGGAGATAATTATCGGGCAGGGGCTCTTCAAGGGCGTCTCCGGGATATTCGAAAGGTATACGCACTCATCCGAGAGGGTGCTGGTCCTGCTTAAGGAAATGGGGTGGAAGCTGGAGGTGGAGTCCTGGCAGGTCTCGGCGGGCAAGGCGCTGGGCGTGGAGATAAGGATTTAAATGCAAGGACAAGGATAGTTCTTTTCTTGTAAGAAAAGAACCAAAAGAATTTTTAATTGTTCTTTTGCCCCAAGGCGGATGAAATCCGCCGTATTTAATTTTTCTCTTTTTTGCAAGAAAGAAAAGCAGCCTTTTGTCTTTCGGCCTTAAATTGACAAGCTCAGCAAACTGTGAGAACCTTTTTCGGGGTTCCTATGAAGAAGCGTCCGGTCTTCTTTCTCTTAAATCTCCTCAATCTTCTTTTGGCCTGCTGGCTGGGTGGGGTGCTGGCCTCCGTTTTTGCCTCAAAGGCGGCAAATCCCAATCGCGCGGGCTGGCTTTTGAAGATATTGCCGCCCAACCCGGAAACCTGTTTCCGGCTTGGAGAAAGGGCCTCGGGGACCGCATACCGGTATTTCAGCATGGCGGTCCGCATAAACCCGTTCTATTCGCCAGCATGGTATGGGCTTGCAAAGACCTGTAAGGCTTCGGGGCAGAGAAACAAGGCCCTGCGCGCCATTTCGATATACCGTTTTCTGGACCCTTCGTCACCCGGCCCGCTGCTTTGCGCTGCAAGGTTCTACATGTCCGAGGGCGCAGCGGGAGACGCGTTCCTCTGCTATCGAAGGTACATGGGAATCGAGCACGAGAAGGAGCCGCTGGTCTTTGACGAACTGCTCGCGGCGGGCGTTTCACCACAGGAGATAGCACGCAATGTTGTCGCGCCGGACATGGGCCGCCAATCCAGGTTTCTTGCCCACCTGATAAGACGCAAACGCCTTGCCGATGCCCTTTCGTTATGGAACTCTGAACCCCACGCCCTCTTCGACGACGATACGCGCATGTACTTTTGCGGGCTTCTGATAAGGAACGGGAAATACGAAGATGCCCTCTCCCTCTGGCGCGAATCCAGGAGCAGGCAATACGATGGGCGGATGGTCACGGACGGCGGCTTCGAATGGATGCCTGAGGACGTCTGCCTGGACTGGCACCTTAAAAAAACCGGAGGGGCCCGTGTGGCCCTGGACAGCGAAAACAAAATAGAAGGGGAAAAGAGCCTCTTCATAGGCTTTGACGGCAAGAGCGACCCGGAGATACTGATCAGCCAGATAGTGCCCCTCAGGGGTCCGGGGATATATGTTTTAAAGGCGTGGATGAAAACCGATGCCCTCTCATCCGCAAGCGGCGTATTCGTGCAGGCTGCCGGCTTCCTTTGCAATGGGCCCGATGAGCGCACCGCGGCCCTTACGGGGACCAATCCATGGAAGCCCTGTCAGATTGAGCTTGCAATGCCCGCGGAATGCGGGGCGCTTCAGGTCTTCATACGAAGGCGGCCCGCCGGGCCGGGAGAAAACATCACTGGCAAAGCCTGGATAGACGGGGTGGAGCTGTCAAAGAAATGAGCCGTACCGGTAAACCGCAAATGATAGCTTCCATTGTAATTTTTGCCGTCCTGCTGTTCGGGTCGGCCGAGGACTGGGCCTTTTCGCTTGTCGGGCTCCTTGCGGCGGCGTGCTTTGGATATTTCCTGAGCCGCCATCCGGAAGGGCTGGTGAGGGCGGGGCAGAGGCTATTTCCTGATAAGCTGGCAATTGTATCGGCATCCGGCTTTTTCATCCTCCTCGTCTTTCAGCTTGTCCCCTTGCCACCCGGGCTGCTTCATGCGGCCTCTCCGGAGAAGGCCGTGCTTTTAAGCCGCATGGGCCTTGCCGGGCCGGATACGGTCACATTCAGCTTTTTCAGCGGCATGAACTCCGTGGCGAGGGGATCGGTTTACCTGATTGTGTTTCTCATTTCGGCCTCCCTGGAGGATACGGCCGAGGCGAAAAGGGTCTTTCTGATGCTGGTTGCATTCGGGTTCGTTCTCTCCGTCTTCGCCATCATCCAGAAGGGCTCCTGGAATGGAAAGATATACTGGATAAGGAAAATGGACGGAGTGCCGTTTGGGCCGTTCCCGAACAGGAACCATTTTGCCGGCTTCGTGGGGATGCTCATCCCGCTGGGGCTTGCGCTCTCTTTCGAGGCGAAGAGGCGCGAAATGGTATTCATGTCTGCCCTCTTTTCCCTTGTGATGTCCTTTGCGCTGATCCACACCCTTTCCAGGGGGGCGTTTGTAAGCTCTCTTTCCTCGCTGGCCCTCTTTTTCATCCTCGTATACAGGTCCAGGCTGAAGAGGGGTGGGACGATGTACGCCATTTTTATACTGGTTCTGGCGGCGGGGTCGTTCTTTTATCTCGGGATTTCACCCGTGCTGGAAAGGTTTGCCGAAGACGGGATTACGGACAGGCTGAGGTTCCATATCTGGGAGGTCTCACTTGCCATATTCAGGGATTTCCCGGTATTCGGCACGGGCCTCGGCGCCTTCGGATACGTTTTCCCCCTTTATAACGATTCCATCCGGATGCCGTATTTCTTTGCCCATAACGATTACCTGCAGCTTCTGGTTGAGACGGGCGCGGCGGGGTTTTTGCTGGCAGGGCTCTTTTTCCTCTCGCTGGGGAGGAATATTCTCCGGCATCTTTCACGCGGCGGGACATCGCCGCTAATGGCCGGGCTCCTCGCCTCGATTTTTTATATCTCCATTCACAGCGTGGTCGATTACAACCTCCATGTCCCTTCCAACGCGATCCTGCTCTCCTCGATACTGGGGATGGCATCGGCTTTCAGGAAGGAAGGGTAATGGCCGATTTCGTCGATATCCACTGCCACATACTCCCGGCGCTGGACGACGGCCCGCGCAGCCTGATGGGTTCCCTGGAGATGATGCGGATGGCAAGGGCCGACGGAATCGGGGTGATCGCCGCCACCCCGCACATAAACCGCGTATACGGCAATACCAGGGACGGCATAGAAAAGGCCATATCCGGTCTTGCCGGGGAGGCCCGCAAAACGGGCATAACCATTTGCCCCGGAGCTGATGTCAGGGTCTCCGCCGACCTTTTAAAGCGGCTTGCAAACGGGCATCTCCCCCTGATAAACAACGGGAAATATCTTCTGCTTGAGCTGCCGCATAACGCGGCCTTTTCCGTGCTGCACCTGGAGGGCTTTCTGGCCTCGCTCAAGGAAAGAGGGATCGTCCCCATAATCACCCATCCCGAACGCAACGCCGTCTTCATGCGCCAGACGGGCCTGATGAAGAAGTGGATAATGGCGGGGGCGGTCTTTCAGGTGACCGCGTGCAGCATCACCGGCTCGTTCGGCAGGGAGGTGCAGAAGGCGGCTGCCGTGATGCTGAAAAGGGGTTTTATCCATCTGGCCGCATCGGACGCGCACAATACCTCCACCAGGCCGCCCGTCCTCTCCAAGGCCTATTCCTTCGTTAAAAGAATGATGGGAGAGGCCGATGCCGAAAGGCTTTTCATAACAAACCCCAGGGGCGTTACCGAAGGCCTGGAAATCCGCTGATAGCGGTATTGACATCGACCTCCCGCGAACCTATAATCCCATACAACCTTAAGTTGTGAAACAATATGTTTTTCCCTGAAAAAAGTCTGGTCCTGCATGCGGCGAAACTGCCGCACCGGCGGTAGCCTGTCCGGAAAAATTCCCCTGTCCTGGTCCGCGGTGTCCGTGGACATCCGACCGGCAGATAAAACCTGCTGGGCAAATCCCTTGGTGAACGGCATGCAATCATGATGCGCCTGGTCCTGTTCTCTTCCCTTTCTTTCATTGCAACCACCTTCTTCGTGGCCCTGTTTTCAAGGCTCTCCCTCCGGGTCGGCCTCCTCGATTACCCGAACAGGAGGAAGGTACACGCGAGGCCGGTGCCGCTTTGCGGCGGCATTTCGATGGCGGCGGGGTTTTTTGCTTCCGGAGTGGCCGTTTCCGGCATGGGGGGACTCCGGGGATATTTCATCGGTTCTCTGGTAATCCTTTTTACAGGGCTGGCAGACGACCTCCTGGACCTGAAACCCCTGTGGAAATTATTGTCCCAGGGCGTGGCCGTGCTTATAGCGGCAAAACTGGATAACGCAGTGCTATGGTCTTTCGGGGACGTGCTGGGGACCGGAGGCCTTGAGCTTGGCCGTCTGGCGCTGCCCCTCACGGTTTTCTGCTCCGTTGGGGCGATAAATGCAATTAACATGATCGACGGGCTTGACGGGCTTGCGGGCGGCATCTCGGCCATGGCGTTTGCCTGTTTCATGGGGTTTTCATATTTTGCCGCGAAAGCCGACCTCCTGCTGTTGTGCGGCGCCCTGCTTGGGGCGTCCGCCGCTTTTTTACGGCATAACAAATATCCTTCGAAGATTTTCATGGGAAACGCCGGGAGCATGTTCCTGGGCTATTCGCTGGCCTATCTTGCAATCAAACTGGCCCGGGATGCCGCAATATCTCCAGTTACGGTACTGCTCGTCCTTGCCCTGCCGGTCGGAGACGCCCTGATTGTCATTACAAAGAGGCTCATGAGGAGAAGAAATCCCTTCAGGGCGGACAAGAGCCACTTGCACCATCTGCTCTTCAGGTTTGGAATGGAAAAGGACCAGGCGGTGCGGCTGATTCTGGGCGCCAATCTCCTGTTCTGCCTCGCCGCCCTCTTCGGGGCCGTATTCGGGGTCCCCGATTACAGGCTCTTTTCGCTCTTCTTCGCTTATGTTGCCTGCGGCTTCGCCGTCTCTTTTCATGTGAGGAAATTTTATGGAATCCAACTCAGGGCAAGAAGAAACCGGGCGCCCGCGGGGCAAAAATACAGGGACAAGGCTGCCTGATATACAGGCGCGCCCGGAAGGGACTTGCCCTTCTTTTTTTATTCGCGTTGACCCTTGTGAAAAACCTCATATAATTGGAATTGAACCCTTCCATGTTCAATCAGAGGATTCCGGAAAGTAAAATGCTCCTTTACCGAAAACAGGAAAGAATTGCCGGCACCAGGGGCCAGCTGGACGAAATCTATGCCCTGGCCGGCAGGATCAAAACAGACCACCACGAAAGCGCGCGCGACCTTCTGATGGCCTTTGGCGAGTTCGAATCCGGCGTGCTGGACTCGCTGATGCCCGAACGGGACTCCTTTGACGAGAGGACAATGCTGATGAGGGAGTGCGCCCTCACTACGGGACACCTCCTTTTTGCAAGCTGGGAAGGAAGGCGCGACGACCTCCTCCGGTACCGTGAGTCTTTCCTGAAAAGGATAGAAAAGGTTTACAGGGCAGGGCTGCCTGAAAAAATAGTCATGAGGGCATCGGAAGGTTACGCGTATTACGGGATATATCCGGAGTGCTACATGGAGGCGGCAAAAAAATTCTGGTTTGACAAGCGGCCGGAAAAAGCCGTATGTCTCGGGTTGAGGAGCATAGGGGCAAGCCTTTCGGCGGCGGTAAGCGCGGTTTTGGAAGGGCTTGGGACGGAGGTAATCTCCTTTGCCGTGCGCCCCCGGGGAGAGCCCTTCCAAAGGGAATTCAGGATCGGAGAAAGGCTGGAAAGGACGCTTCTCTCCGGAGCGGGTTCTTATTTCCTGATAGTGGACGAGGGGCCGGGGCTGAGCGGCTCCACCATGTGCTCCGTGGCGGCAGGGCTCAGCGGGCTTGGGGCCGCAGACGGAAAGATCGTCTTTTTCCCAAGCTGGAAGACGGATGGAAAGAACTTCCTCTCCCAAAGGGCCAGGACCGTCTGGCAGCGGCATCCGAAATACTGCGAATTCTTCGAGGATACCTGGCTGAAAAGCGGAAAGCTCCAGAGGTCCTTTCCCTCGTCCGGCCTTGCCGATATTTCCACCGGCAACTGGAGGAGGCTCTTCTATGGCCGGGAAGACCTGTATCCCGCCGCCCATCCCCTGCATGAAAGGCGAAAATATATATGCGCGGACGGGATAAATTCGGCGGATGTGCTCAGGGTGGACAAGGACAGGCTTGGGCCGGTCTTTTTCATAAAATTCGAAGGGCTTGGAAGATACGGGAAACCGGTCATGCAAAAGGCCGAAATGCTTGCGGAGGCAGGTTTCTCACCGGCCCCACGCGGCATGACAAACGGGTTTGCGATTTATGAATTCCTGAATGGCAAACCCCTTGCGCCCGGAAAACCGGGAAAGGCGCTTCTGGACAGGATATGCGAATACCTCCTTTTCACGGAGATGAAATTTGAAGCGGGCGGGCGGCCCTCCTTCGACGATATCATCGCCATGATGGCTGAAAATATCCGCGAATCCCTTGGCCCTGAGTGGAAAGGGGCGGAGGAGAAATATGAATTTTTCAGGGGCCTTTATGAAGAGGGCCGGCCGGTGCGGGTCGACGGCCGGATGATCCCGCACGAATGGCTCCTGACCGGACGCGGATACATGAAAACCGATTCCCTGGACCACCATTCGGACCAGTTCTTTCCGCGCTGCCAGGACATAGCCTGGGACCTGGCGGGGGCCGTGGTGGAATTCGGGATGGACGAGGAGTGCAAACAGTACCTCCTTGAGCGCTATTCGCGCCTGTCGGGAGACGGGTCGGTGCAGGCCAGGTTCCCTTTTTACATGGCATTCTACCTTTCTTTCAGGGCGGGTTACGCAAGGCTCAGCTCTGACGAACTAGGCCCTGTTGCCGAAGGGAGGAGGTTCCTTTTGCTGGCCGGGAGATATAAATCCCTTCTGGGGGCGGAAATAAGGAAATCCGGCTTTCCGGGCGCCAGGAGGCCGGTGGCGTCCTGACCCCATAGGGGGCCGCCGGGAAAATCTTCCTTCACGCTTTCCGTTTTAATTCCAAAAACATCCTGAAACGTATTAACAGTCTCATAATAGGATGCACTTAATTATTAGAAAATCCCTCCTGACCTACCCTTTGTCAAAAGGCCTTTGCCAAATGGAGGAATTACCCCTCTTTGGAAC
>JACWAF010000034.1 GCA_014874185.1 Nitrospirota bacterium
GGAAAAGGGAGGTTAGGAGGGATTCCATACCAAGAAGTGCGTTAGCAGGATGTCATTCCCGCAACCAAGCACTCAGGCCCTGAGTGCTTGGGCGTCGGGAACCCAACCCACCCCCGTCCCCTCCCAGGAGGGGATTAAGGGGTGGGTAGATTCCGGACAAGCCGGAATGACAAATGTAATTATACTTATGAATCTCTTAGTAAGAGAACCGGTTGAAAGGCAATATAACAGGCGGCATTCTCTAATGGGAATATTCATGACGGCGATGGCCTATCTTGCCGTGGCATCGTTTGCGGGAAGGATACTCTGGCGCATCCTGCTTTTAACCAGGGCGCGCGAAGTGCCGACGGATGGCCCCGGCGCAAGCACGCCAAAACTCATCCTGAAAGGCGCTGCGGACATCCTGCTTCTAAGGAGGCTTTTCCGGGACAACGGTGCATTATGGGCAGGGGAATGGCTGTTTCATATCTCCTTCATCCTTATAGTGCTGGGGCACATGAGGTTTTTTTTCAACCCCGTGCCGGAGTTCTTCAACACGTTCAGGATTATGGGATATGCGGCTGGCTATGTCTTCCTGTTCGCAGTCCTCTACATACTGGTGTTCAGGGTTGCGATTGAAAGGGGCGCTTATATATCACAGCGGAACTTCATCCTCGTCCTCATCGCCTTTTTTATCGGGGCAAGCGGGATGTATATGCATTTGATTGACCGGATAGACCTTGTGATGGTAAAGGAATTCGGGTTGGGGATAGTCTCATTCAGTCCTCAGGCCGCGCCGCACGGGGGGATATTCGTCATTCATTTCATCCTGGCAATGCTGTTTATCCTGCTCATCCCATCGCATGTATTCACGGCGCCCTTTGTGGTCACGGATGCCCGGAGACGGGAAGAAATGCTCCGGAAGGTGATGCATGGCGAAGAGTAAAGATTCCTTTGCCTGCGGGCTCGGCCCCAGGGAGCTTATAGAGCTTGACGCCTGCACCCAGTGCGGCGAGTGCATAAAGTTCTGCCCGGTGCAGGACGTGACGGGAAGGCCATCTATCTCCCCGCCGGAGAAGATACGGATGTATAAAGAGTTCATAAGGGCAACGGACGGCCTGAGGGCCGCGCTATTTGGCCCCAGGGAGGTGGACAGGGAACTCCTCGAAGAGTTCTCCAGGGCCGTCTTCGAATGCACCACCTGCGGGGCCTGCGGAGAGGCCTGCACGGTTGGGATTTTTACCCAGAGATTATGGCCGATGCTCCGCCGGGAGATGGTGCGAAGGGGGCTTGGCCCCATAGGGGCGCAGCGGGAGATACCTGGCGTGGTGGAGAAGACGGGCAACCCTTACAATAAATCCGCCGCAGAGAGGTTCAGTCCGTGGCTTCCCGAGGGCCTGCCCCTTCGGGACATGGCCCCTCTCGCCTATTATGCGGGGTGCACGGGGGCATACGAGGCCATGCCGATGGTGCGCGGGGACGCGCTGGTGCTGCGCGAAATTGGCGGGCCCTTTACGATGCTTCCCCCCGAAGAGGAAGTCTGCTGCGGATTTCCGCTCTTCATAACCGGGCAGTTCGATTTGCTGGAAGGGCTTGTGAAAAGGCTGGTGGAGGGTTACAGGAGCCGTGGAGTAAAAACCCTGCTCTGCTCATGCCCGTGCTGCGTGAACATGATGTCGCGCGACTGGCCTCTGTTTTATGGCGGTCCGCTCCCGTTCAGGATCATGCATATGAGCCAGTTCGCGGCGGCCGCGATAAAATATGGAAGACTCTCCATCAAGAGGGAATTGAATGAGCGGCTCATCTATCACGACCCGTGTTATTTGAGCAGGGGGGTGGGGATTATCGAAGAGCCAAGATACATACTGGGCGAAATACCGGGGGCGCATCTCCTGGAATTCGCGCGCCACGGGGCGGAGTCGCGCTGCTGCGGCGCGGGCGGCGCGGCCAGAAAGGTCTTCCACGAGAACGCGATAGCAATAGCCAGGCTCTCCATTGACGAGGCGGCAGCGAAGGGGGCGGACAAGCTTGTTTTAAGCTGCCCGGCCTGCTATTCGAAGGTGAACGAGGCCCTTCAGGGCCATGGGAAACAGATAAGGATAATAGATATCATGGAACTGGTATCGGAGCTTATATGAGCCATTTTGCACTTAAATGCCGGGCCTGCGGGAAAATTCTGAAAGAGTCTTATTGCGCTTTCTGCGAGCACTGCGCGAACGCCCTTCTGGTCGCGGAGTACAAGGACAGGGAGTTCGAAAAAGAGGGCAGGGGGATTTGGAGGTTCAACTGGCTTCCGGTGCACCGGCCGGAGTTCGATCAGCCGGGCCCAGTGGTCTACAAATCGGAGGGGCTGGCGAGGCATCTGGGCCTTCATAACCTGCATATCGCATTCAACGGGTACTGGCCGGAGCGGGACGCGATGATCGAGACCTGCACATTCAAGGAATTCGAGGCGGCCGTGGTCCTTCAGAACGCGCGTGAAAACGGCGTGAACGGCCTGATCGTGGCCTCAGCCGGAAATACGGCCCGCGCATTTGCGCACCTTTCCTCGATTTCCCGTTTCCCGGTGGTTATAATAGTGCCCAGGGCGTGCCTTACCGAGATGTGGTATCTGGAGAACTCCGGGTTCGTGCCAACACTCGCCATCTCGGACGGAGACTACTCGGATTCGATAGACGTTGCAAAGCGGGTCGCGCTGGCGGCGGGCATCCCCTTTGAGGGAGGCGTAAAGAACGTCGCCAAGCGTGACGGGCTTGGGGTAGTGCTCCTTGAGGCGGTCTCGAAGATGGGGGTGCTCCCGGCGCACTACTTCCAGGCCGTGGGAAGCGGCACCGGCGCGATAGCCGTGTGGGAGACGGCCGAGAGGTTCATAGCCGCCGGGGGGCACGGGGACAAACTGCCCGTGCTGCACCTTGCGCAGAACCTGCCCTTTGCGCCGATGACAAAGGCATGGCAGAGGGGCCAGAGGGAGCTATTGAGGGAAGATTTGAACAAGGATTTCATAGAGCTTATAAGCACAAGGGTGCTCTCCAACCGCTATCCGGCTTATAGCATAAAAGGCGGCGTCTTCGACGCCCTTCAGGCCACGGGCGGGAAGATGTATGGCGTAAAGAACGAGAGCGTCTTCAGGGCGATGAACCTCTTCAGGGAACTGGAGGGAATCGACATCGTGCCCGCCGCCGGCGTGGCGGTCGCGGCTCTGATGGAGAGCGCGGGAAATAAAGAGCTGGAGCATGATGCGCCAATCCTTCTGAACATAACGGGGGGCGGCGAGCGGCGGCTAAAAATGGAAAGGGAAATACACGAGGTCTCACCCGTATTCATATCGAAAAACATCTCTGAAAAGGAGATCGAAGAGCTTCTATGCAAGCGCCTGAAGACCGCCTGATAGAGATCCTCAAGACTGCCGGGGTGGACTTTGCCTCAAGCCTCCCATGCGAAAAGGTGAAGACCCTCCTTTGCAGGCTTAACTTCCTTGGCATGCATGTCCCGCTTACCCGCGAGGAAGAGGGCGTTGGCATCTCCGCCGGGGCGGCTCTTGCGGGCAGGAGGCCCATGATGGTGGTGCAAAGCTCCGGGGTGGGCAATATGCTGAATGCCCTTTTGTCGCTCACCGGTTTTTACGGCCTTCCGCTTGCAATCTTTGTAAGCCAGAGGGGCATATACAAGGAAGGCATAGCCGCCCAGGCGCCGATGGGAAAGATGCTGCCCGGAATCCTGAACGGGGCGGGCATCCCATATACTTTGATAGGCGGCAGGGAGGAGATCGAAAAAATTGCCTCCCCCCTGAAAGAGGTTTACGCCAAAGGACTCCTGCATGCGTTTCTATTGAGCCCGGCGATATGGGAAGGCTCTTCCGCGGCGGCCGTGCCGGAGGCGGCGAACTTTATTCAGACCGTGCCCGCGCCCTGCTCATATGAGAAAAAAGCCCCATCCCATACCAGATATGAAGCCCTCAAAGTGATCGCGCCCTTTTTAAAGGGAAACGTAGTTGTCTCAAACATAGGTATCCCGTCGAAAGAACTCTACAACCTGCTCCCGCAGGGATCGAATTTCTATATGCTCGGCAGCATGGGTATGGCAAGCCCCATCGGGCTTGGAGTGGCGCTCTGCACGAAGAGAAAGGTCTTCGTGATAGACGGCGACGGGAGCATACTGATGAACCCGGGCACGCTTGCCACGATCGCTTTAATGGACCCGCAGAACCTGACCATACTGGCCATAGACAACGGCGCATACGGCTCTACCGGGAACCAGCCAACCCACGCAAGATATGTAACAGACCTTTCGGTGGTTGCGCGCGGGTTCGGGATAAGAGAGGTGGAGAAGGCCTCTGAAGAGGGCGAGATAATCCGGGCGCTGAGTTCAGCCCCGAAAGGCCCCCGGTTTCTCCACATAATCACGCGCCCCGGAAACGCCCCGGTCCCGAATATCCCGCTATCGGCCGGGGAGATAAAACGGGCTTTTATGGAGGGCCTAACCCCCTTTAATTTAAGGGGGGATTAAAGGGGGTTAAAAAGGGTATCCAAGTGTCACGAAAGCGGCCAACCCCTGGCCGATGCCCAGGTCAACCCTGCCAACTATATTGGGCCGTATTACAGCCCTGAACCCCACGCCCGGACAGGGTTTGAAATCGCTCAGCGCTGCGCTGCCAAGGGAAGGCATCACGGCGCCGTAATCCAGGAAAGGGGCGACTTCCCAGTCTGAATCCACATTGAACAGGCGCCAGCGGAACATCCTTATCCTCTCTTCAAGATTCAGCAGCATGGATGCCTTGTCTATGAACCGGTTTCTTCCATAGCCCCTGAGCGTGTTCTCCCCGCCCAGGATGCTCCTGTCCAGAAACGGGGCATTATTTCCCACGGTCTCGCTTGCGGAAACCCGCACCACTGTTATATACCTGCCTTTATGTGCCTGGATGAATCTCTTGAACTCCCCCTCGTAGATCTGGTAATTGGCCGCGCTGCCCAGTATCTTTGAGCTTGCCTCGAATGTTGCCCTGGCGTAAGTGCCTGAAAGCGGAATGGCGCGAGGCGCCAGTGTGCTGTAAATAAACCCGATCCCCTGTGCGTGCGAGATAAACCCGTTCAGCCCCGGCACCCGGGAGGCGCTGAACCTGTCTTTGGTGAAGGGGAGCGTTGTTACCGCGCCTTTGATTATGTCCACCCTTCTAAGCCGTTCGTATACGACCACCTGCAGGCTCCGCGCGATATTGTAGGCGGCGGAGGCCGCAAAGCCCGTCTCGTCGTCTCCGAAATCGGTTTCGGAAGAAAACCTGCTGTCCGGGCCGAAGCCGAAGAACCTTGCCGAGCCGTCCGTATACTTGAAGGCGAACGCCCTCAGCTCCAGCTTCCCTCCCAGGAACGTCTTGTCGCGAAATTTCACCTCATAATCGTTGTTCACTTTTTCGGATTGCGAGAGGTTGATCTCCCAGCTCCGTTCGGGAAGCGGGTAAAGGGCCATGTAGATGGTCCCGGTAACGCCGTAATTTTCGTTATAGTTGATCTGGGGCGCTATAAGGCTGCTTACCTCGCCGTACTTGTTATGCAGCAGAAAGGCCGTCAAGGCCCCGTATGTGCCGCCTTCGGTAGGGTTGTAAGAGACGGCGGGAAGGGGGATAGTGACCATCTTCACCTTCCTGCCGAAGTCCTTGTTCGTTACGATGCCTGGCAGGTCCTCCTTGTTCACCATGCTGGTGCAGGAGGCGCAAAGCATCAATATCAGGATTGCCGTTATTTTCCGCACGCGGGTAGTTTAAAATTTTTTTCTGAAAAATAATACAGATGATTGGGCCATTTGTAACCAAAAAACTTGATGAAAGGCAATTATAACTTTGGTATTATTAATATGCAAAAAGGGCGCTTCCGGGCCAAAACGGCGAGAGGTTTTATGAAACGGATTGTCATAGTGGACGAAGAAGACAACGTGCTGGGGGAAGAGGACAAGGACAGGTGCCACGAGGGGGAGGGGATCCTCCACAGGGCCTTCCTCGCAATGATTTTCAATAAAAAAGGGGAGGTCCTGCTTGCCAGAAGGAGCGCGAAAAAGAAGCTCTGGCCCGGTTTCTGGGACGGCACCGTCGCAAGTCATCTCTCGAAAGGCGAGACCTGTGAGCAGGCTGCCATTAGGAGGCTCTCCGAGGAGATAGGCGTGAATGCCCGCCCGGTAAGCTACCTGTTTAAATTCCGGTACAAGGCAAATTACGGAGGGATCGGTTCGGAAAACGAGATATGCGCCCTTCTGACGGCACAGGCCGAAAAGGCCGAGCTTCTTCCCAACCCTGACGAGATCTCCGAAACGTGTTTTATCCGCCCCGAACGCCTTGTCCAGGCGGCCGGGGCTTGCCAATTCACACCATGGTTCATCCTGGCCATCGGAAAGATGCGCGGGATAGAGCTGGAAAAGGAGGGCAGGCGTGCGGGCACTCTTTCTTAATCCGCCTTCCTTCGGGGGGTTCGACGGCGGCGCGGGCGCCCGTTATCAGGCCAGGCGCGAGATACGCTCGTTCTGGTACCCAGTATGGCTGGCCTATCCTGCCGGGCTTGTAAAGGACAGCCGCCTTATAGACGCCCCTCCGGCCGGGCTTACGCTGGACGACGTCCTTCGGGAGGCGAAGGGCTATGACCTCATTATAATTCACACCAGCACTCCCACATTCCGCAACGACTGCAAGGTTGCGGAAAGGCTGAAAGAGAGTTATCCGAAAACAATGGTAGGCTTCGTTGGGCCGCACGTGATGGTGCTCCCCCGCGAATCGCTTCTGGCCTCCAGGGCCATAGATTTCGTCTGCACTGGCGAGTTCGATTTCACCATAAAAGAGATCGCCGATGGAAAGCCCCTTGAAAAAGTGGACGGGATAGCTTTCCTGAAGAACGGCACTTTCGTGCAGACGCCGTTCAGGCTGCCTATAGAGGACCTGGACTCTTTGCCCTTCACGACGGACGTTTACGCAAGGAACCTGAAAATAGAGCACTATTATAACGGATACCTGTTTCATCCATATCTGGCCATCCATACGGGAAGGGGCTGCAAGGCCCTGTGCACGTTCTGTCTCTGGCCCCAGACGATAGGGGGCAGGCAGTACCGCACCAGGAGCATCGATCACGTCATGGAGGAAGTGAGGCACGCTAAAGAGATACTTCCGCAGATAAGCGAGTTCTTCTTCGACGATGACACCTTCACCACAGACCTGCCACGGGCGGAAGAGATCGCGAGGCGGATGGGCCCGCTTGGGTTAAGGTGGTCCGCCAACGCGCGGGCGAACGTGCCCTATGAGACCCTGAAAGTAATGAAAGACAACGGCCTCAGGCTCCTCACCGTGGGCTTCGAGTCCGGAAACCCGCAGATACTTAAAAATATCAAAAAGGGGATAACTGTTGAGGGCGCGAAAAAATTCATGAAGGCCACCAAGGACCTTGGCATTCTGGTGCACGGCGCTTTCATACTGGGGCTTCCTGGCGAAACTCCGGAGACCATGGAAGAGACCGTGCGCTATGCCATGGAACTGGACCCCTACAGCATCCAGGTCTCGCTCCCCGCGCCGTATCCAGGGACCGAGCTTTACGCCCAGGCGGTCAAAGAGGGCTGGATAAAAAAAGACGGCCTCATAGAGGGGGGGATACAGAACTCCGTTATCTCGTATGACCATCTATCGTCCGGGCAGATATTCGAGGAGCTTGAGAAATTCTACAGGCGGTTCTACCTGCGGCCCCGCCCCATACTGCGCATCCTGAAAGAGATGCTCACGAGCCGCACCGAGTTCACGCGCCGGATCCGGGAAGGATACGAATTTTTCTCCTTCATGTCAAAGAGGAAGGAGATCCTCGAATAGCTCCCCCGATGGCCCTGTCTTCAGAAGGGAAATACCTGGTTGTGAACGCGGACGATTTCGGGAGGAGCCATGGCGTGAACACGGCTGTGCTGGATGCCTTTAAAGACGGGATACTGAATTCCGCCAGCCTGATGGCCGCGGGGAAGGCTTTCGACGAAGCCGTTCATATAGCCCGTTCCAATCCTGGCCTTTCAGTAGGGGTGCACCTGACCCTTTGCGATGGCAAAAGCGTCCTGCCCCATTCCAGGATACCAGGGCTTGTGGACCAAGATGGGGAATTCCAAAAGGGCCCGGCGCTAGCAGGGCTATTATACTGGTTTAAGAGGCGCTCCCTTTCGGGGCAGATCGAGGCTGAAATCAAGGCCCAGGTGCAGCGTATACTGGATGCGGGGATACCGCCATCCCATATCGATTCCCATCATCATCTGCACATACATCCGCTCATTTTCCCTATGGCCGCAAAAGCCGCCGCTGAAAAAGGGATCAGGTGGATAAGGGTCCCGCGCGAGCCCTTTTCCGCATCGGTGCAGGATTTTTACAAGCTCTCGGAATGGGGGGTATTCAAGGCCCTTGGAGGGCGGAATGAAAGGCGCGCGCGGGCATTGGGGCTCGATTTTCCGGCCAGCACGTTCTGCCTGTCCAGGAGGGGGAGACCCGATGAAAAAAAAGCCTTGCGGCTTTTTTCCCACATGGGGGCGCGCGTATGCGAGCTTTACGCGCATCCTGATGCCGAAACGGCGGCTGGGGCAGGGGAGCTTGGCCTTTTGAAGGCGCCCTCGATCAGGAAGTATTTTGGTTCAAAAAAGTATATACTATGCGGATATAGAGAAATCCCGGAGGGATCAGGGAGGGTATCCTATTAAAACTCTGGTGCTTGCCCTTATCGCGGCGCTGTCCGCCTCGATAGGTGAAAGCTTTTTAAGCTTCGGCATGAAGAGGATAGGCGAATCAGAGTGGGTTGGCCCCTGGGGATGGTTCCGCTGGCTGATTGCCGTCATCTCCACTCCCTACATTATCATAGGGGTCGTCTTCCTGGCCTGTTTTTTCTTTCTGTACCTCATCACGCTTTCCCATGCGGACCTGAGTTACGTGCTGCCCATCACCGCCGCCTCGATAGTCTTTGCCGCCATACTTGCAAGGATATTCCTGAAAGAGAGGATATCCGCGATCAGGCTTGCCGGCATTGCCGTCATCATCCTTGGCATAATTATCATTTCAATGGATAGATCCGTTTTGACATCCAGGCCGACGGACGATTCCATGAGAGAAATAAGGAGCGAGTAAAACATATGAATTCCTTTTTAAATCCCTGTGGCTCAAGCTGTTCCGGTTTGACAATAAAATGCTTTCCTGATAGCGTTTTTAAAAGAAATGCCTTTTAAAAAACCATGAAAATTAAAGAAAATCCGGACTTTAAAAATACGATCTATTTCCCCGCCGCAAAGGCCGGAGCGGACCCCGACTCATTATCCGGGGAGCTTCTGGACAGGATAGAGTCCGCAATAAAGAAAACTCATAAGTATTATATCTCCGAGCAGCACGAGGAGGGCTACTGGTGGTACGAGCTGGAGTCGAACGTGACCATCACGGCGGAGTACCTCATGCTGCTGCACTTCCTTGGCCTCAAGGACAAGGACAGGGATGACAAGATCGCCAAATACATCATCGGCAAGCAGCGGCCGGACGGCACGTGGGCCATCCACTGGGGCGGCAAGGGCGACCTGAGCACGACGGTTGAGGCCTACTTCGCCCTGAAGCTTGCGGGCATTTCGGCGGACGAGCCCTTTATGAGACGTGCGCGCAGCTTCATACTGGCAAACGGCGGGGCAGGCTATTCGCGGGTATTCACGAAGATATTTTTGGCCCTCTTCGGCGAGTTCAGGTGGGACGACCTCCCTTCGCTTCCCGTGGAGCTGATGCTCATTTCATCTCCGGTCAGCATCTATGATTTTTCAAGCTGGGCGCGTTCAACGGTTGTGCCTTTGCTGATAATCCTTGACCTGAAGCCCGTGCAGCCGATACCCGAAAGCGCGCGCATCGGCGAGCTTTACCTGACAAATAACGGCGTGAGAAGCCTGAACCACAAGCCGGATACGGTAGTGAAGAAGGTGCTGAGCGTTCTTGACCGGATACTGAAGGGACTTGAGAAGTCTCCCGTCAGGCCGCTGAGGAGCAAGGGCCTGGCAGCCGCCGAGAAATGGATACTGGACCACCAGGAGGAATCCGGAGACTGGGGCGGGATACAGCCCCCGATGGTGAACTCGATCCTGGCCCTCTGGGCCCTTGGTTACAGCCTCTCCAGCGAGCCCATCTCAAAGGGCCTTGAGGCCCTGAAAAGGTTCACCATAGAGACAGACGGCGAGATGGTCCTGCAATCGTGCATATCGCCCGTCTGGGACACGGCCCTCGTCTGCCTGGGCCTTCAATATTCGGGGATGGACAGGAACCATTTCTCTCTCATGAAGGGGTCGCGCTGGCTCGCCTCCGGGCAGATACTTAAAAAGGGCGACTGGAGTGTGAAGAGGCCGAATATCCAGCCCGGGGGCTGGGCCTTCGAGTTCGAGAACAACTGGTACCCGGACGTTGACGATACGGCCGTCGTCCTCATGTTCCTTTTGAACTATAAAAGCAATCACGCGATGAACGAGAAGATAAACAGGGGCATAGACTGGGTCCTGGGCATGCAGGGTACGGACGGGGGCTGGGGGGCTTTCGACGCGGACAATAACATGTCGGTGCTGAACCAGATACCCTTCGCCGATCTAGAGGCCATGATAGACCCCAGCACGCCCGATATCGCCGGGCGGGTGCTGGAGGTGCTGGGCAAGGCCGGCTACGGCCTGTCGCATCCGAAGGTCCGGAGGGCGGTTGACTATATAAAAAGAAACCAGGAAGACGACGGCTCGTTCTGGGCCAGGTGGGGAGTGAACTATATTTACGGGACATGGAGCGTCCTGATGGGCCTCGCTTCGATAGGCGAGGACATGCAGGCCCCATATGTGAGGAAATCCGTCGAATGGCTGAAAGGCTTTCAGAACCTGGACGGCGGGTGGGGCGAGTGCTGCGAGTCCTATGCCGACAGGCGGCTGAGGGGGCACGGGCCCAGCTGCCCGTCACAGACGGCCTGGGCGCTTCTCGCGCTGATAGCAGCGGAAGAGGCCGGCTCCACGGAAGTGGAAAAAGGGATTAAATATCTCCTTGACAGACAAAACCCCGACGGCACATGGGATGAGGAGCAGTTTACAGGCACCGGCTTTCCGAAGTATTTCATGATCCGCTATCACAATTACCGGAACTGCTTTCCGCTGATGGCCCTGGGCAAATATCACTCGGCCAAAAAAGGCCCGTTCCGATGAAGGCCCTCGTGACCGGGGCCACCGGCTTCATAGGCTTTCATGTGGCCCTGAAACTCCTTGAAAAAGGGATATCCGTGCGGGCCGTCGCAAGGCGTGAAACCGATGCCGCCGCGCTTAAAAAATCCGGGGCGGAAACGGCATCGTGTGATATAAGGGATTATCAGTCCGTAAGAAAGGCGATGGAGGGCTGCGCCCAGGTTTACCACCTTGCCGCGGATTACAGGCTGTGGGCCCCTGTGCCGCAGGAGATGTACGATATAAACGTATCCGGCACCCGTAACGTGCTTCAGGCGGCCCTTGACCTTGGAGTTGAAAAAGTGGTGCATACAAGCAGCGTGGGCGCGCTGGCCCCGGCAAAAAACGGGACCCCCTCTGACGAAAACACGCCGGTAGAGATGAGGATGATGTGCGGAGACTACAAGAAATCCAAATTTCTTGCCGAGCGCGCGGCGGAGGAATTCGCCCGAAAAGGCCTGCCGGTAGTGATCGTGAACCCGACCACCCCGATAGGCGCGATGGACAGGAAACCGACACCTACGGGAAAGGTCATCGTGGATTTCCTGAACGGCAAAATGCCTGCCTATCTTGATACCGGGCTCAATTTCGTGGACGTGGAAGACGTTGCCTCAGCGCATCTCCTTGCGGCCGAAAAGGGGAGGATTGGCGAAAAATATATCCTCGGAAACACTGACCTCACCCTGAGGAAATTCCTCGGGAAACTTGGCGCCGTCTCCGGGAGAAGACCTCCTTCGGTCAGGCTTCCCTACATGCCAGTCCTGATCGCGGCCTATATAAGCGAAGCGTTTTCCTCCGTAACGAAAAAGCCGCCTTTGATCCCCCTGGCCGGAGTGAAGATGGCCCGGAACTACATGTTTGCAAGCTGCAATAAAGCGAAATCGGAACTGGGGATGGCCTCTTCGCCCATCGAGGGCGCGATAGAAAAGGCAGTGAAATGGTTTTCTGAAAACGGGTACGTCAAACGCAAAGCAGACAGAAAGGAGATTCAGTGCGCTTCCAGCCAGGACTCTATGCCTCGATGACGGGGCATTTCATAAAAAGCTCCCTCTCCGGAAAGAAAAAATTCCCGCTTGTCTTGATGCTCGAACCCACGCACCGCTGCAACCTGGCCTGCATAGGCTGCGACAGGATCCGCACGGCCGCCAAAGGGGACCTCACCGTGGCCGAATGTCTGAACGCCGCAAAGGAATGCGGCGCCCCGGTGGTTGCGGTAACGGGCGGTGAACCCTTCATATATCCGGGGTTGAAAGACCTGCTCGAAGGCCTTTTCAAGATGGGCAAATTCGTCTACCTGTGCACAAACGGGCTTGCCGCCGGAGAGGGGATGGACCAACTGAGGCCCGACCCTAAACTTACCTTGAACTTCCACATAGACGGGATGCAGGCCACCCACGACCAGGTCACCAACCGGCCGGGCACGTTCCAGGCTGCCCTGGCGGCCGTGAAAAAGGCAAAGCAGAAGGGCTTCAGGGTCAGCACCAACACGACCGTTTACAAGAACTCCGATCTGGCCGAGCTGGAATCCCTGTTCGGCCTGCTTACAGAGATCAAGGTTGACGGGATGCTCATCTCCCCGGCCTTCGCCTACCAGAGCGTGGAAAACGATATCTTCTTTAAAAAAGAGGAGATCAGGGACAAGTTCAGGCGCTTCGACCCCCTGTTCAAGAAATTTCCGTTCATGAACACGCCAATCTATACGGACTTCCTCCAGGGCAAGAGGGAGATGCACTGCACCCCCTGGGGAAACCCCACCTACAGCCCTCTGGGATGGAAGTCGCCCTGCTATCTCATTACGGACGGCTATTACAAGGGTTTTTCAGAGCTGATAAAGAAAACGGACTGGAAGAGGTTTGAGGAGGGGCTGGACCCCAGGTGCGCCAATTGCATGGTGCACGGGGGATACGAGACAACCGTTATGAGGATCGCCTTCCGGAGCCCCAGGGAGATGCTGCGGCTTGCCCTCTGGAACGTGCAGAACGCCCGCAAGTAGATGACCGGGTTTTTCCCGCTTCTTGCGGGCACATTCATATTGCGCCCGTATGTCTTCGCGTTTCTGCTGGTCTATTTCCTTGGCTGCTCCTTTCAGTTCGGCCTCAGAAGGGCCGGGCTCTTTTGCGTCCTCGGCTACCTCACCGCCTGGCTCTCGGAATATTCCTCGATCCATAACGGTTTCCCTTACGGGTTTTATTACTATATCGAGGCAACCAGGGGTAAGGAGCTTTGGGTAGGCGGGGTGCCCTTCATGGACTCCCTGAGCTATGTATTCCTGGCATACGCCTCCTATTCGCTTGCGCTTGTTGCGCTGGGGCGGATAAGGAGGTCAAGAAATTTCGGGCTTGATGATTCGGGCGTTAAGGGTTCGTTTTCCGCCCGCGCCCTGGGGGCGCTGCTTTTTGTCTACCTGGATATAATTATAGACCCGGTTGCCCTGAGGGGGGACAGGTGGTTTCTGGGCAGGATATACGGGTACCCGGACGGCGGGGCCTATTTCGGGATACCCATATCGAACTTTATTGGATGGCTGATAACAGGATTTGTCATGATCTGGATATTTCAGCTTATTGGAAAAGTCCAGGACAAAAAATCCGGCCCCTGGTGGGGTTATATTTTCGGCCCGGCCCTTTATCTCTCGGTGCTCGCATTCAATCTTTTCATGACCTTCCATATCGGCGAATACGGGATTGGCTTTACCGGCCTGTTTTTGTACATCCTGCCTGCCGCGCTCTTTTACATACTTGTAAAAAAGAACCGCTCAGCATTAGTGTCCGGTTAAAATATCGGCAGCTGACGGGGCGGGTGGGGTTCGGGAATTTTTCAATTTCGACATAAAACCAAATCCTTTCGCCAATTCGTCTTCTGTCTGATTTCAGTCCACCGGCGGGATCTCTCCGAGTATCCCGCCTGGTATTCTTTCGTTTATCAGCATAAGTCCGGATTTATCGGTGTCGAAGCGAAAAGATCCCCTCACGCCCCCTCCGCCCCGTTATATTAAAAGGTCCTTTGTTAAATTCTTTGCCGGACACCACTGAACCGCTCAAAGGATTTTCAAAAGGGAGATGGCTGCCTCTGAAATGGACCTTGCCGCTTTGTCAGAAGCGCGGGCAAGCCTCGCGGCCTCTCTTATCAGGGCGGGGTCTTTCAGGATTGAGGTCATTGTCTTGAATGTGCTGAACTCTCCGTCCGGCCCATTGATTTTATCGGGCGTGAAGCCTATCTCCTCTCCGGCCAGGTCCGTAATGGTCCTGAACGCGAAAAAGGGGATTTTTCTTTCAAGGCATATTCCGGCCAGGGGATAAGTCTCTGTCTCGCAGACCGGGTTTTGAAAACCTTCTTTTAAGAGAAAAGCACTTAATTCGGATTTCCTCTTCCACTCGCTTAAAGTGATGAATGAACCCTCTTTCATTCGAAGCTCCATGGCGTAACGGGATATTTCTTTCACATTACAGGGGATGGATTTGTCTTCGGGATGGAGGTGGATTCCGGCGGCGAATACGGGCTCGCCAATGGCAAGCCCCTCTTGAAGCGCGCCCGCGAAGCCGGTGGATATGACGAAATCCGGCCTGTTCTCTCCCAAATAAGAGAGAAATGCCCCGCTTGAATTCCGCACTCCCATTCCGGTTATGACCAGGTCAATGCTTTTGTCCCCAAGGAGGGCGGTACGGCAGTTCAAGCCGACCGAAGGGCGGCCGGTATCCCGGAGGGCTTTCCTTAAATATTTGAGTTCGCGAGCGAGCGCGGCAAATACGGCTATTTTCACTTGAATTTTTCAACCCCGCATGTTATCTATCAAAGATGGCGCTAAGAATCCTGTCAGTCCGGCCGCTTTTTCCAAGCTGATGGCCGCATTGATTATAAAATATCTGCTCCTCATAATTATTGCCGCCGGCTTTTTCTACTCGGTCATTTCAATTATAGCTCTCCTTGGGTTCAGGACGGGAAAACGGAAATCCTCCTCCGGGCCGCTTCCGCCCATATCGGTTTTGAAGCCGGTCAAGGGGCTGGACCACGCCCTCAAGGAGGACCTGGAGGGCTTTTGCACCCAGGACTACCCGGAATACGAAGTGCTGATCGGTTTCATGGGCCGGAACGACCCGGCCGTCCCGGTCGCGGAAGAACTCGCCCGTAAATACCCTTATGTGAAGCTCGTATTTGGCAGTGAGGAACTGGGCGCAAATGAGAAGGTCTCGAACCTTTACTCTCTTTCCCGGGACGCAAAATACGGCCTCCTGGCCGTAAGCGACAGCGACATGCGCGTGGACGGGAATTATCTGAAGACGATAGCCGAGGAGTACACTTCGGAGCCGGGCACGGGCCTGGTCACCTGCCTTTACAGAATATCAGACCCGCCCGATTTGGGTTCCGCTTTCGAGTCCCTTTCCATCGGAGTGGATTTCGCGCCTTCGGTCCTGGTCGCAAAAAAGCTTGAGAACGGCATCTCCTTCGGGCTCGGCGCGTCGATGCTCTTTTCGAAAAGCCAATTTGAGGAAGCTGGCGGGTTCCCCGCCATCGCGGACCATATAGCGGATGATTATCAGATAGGCAATCTCATCTGGAAGAACGGCAGGCGCGTGGTCCTTTCCACCTACATAATGGACGACATAGCCGGAAGGAGCGGGTTCTTAAGCCACTTGAGGCATCAGCTCCGATGGGCCAGGACATACCGCGCCTCCAGGCCGAAGGGTTATCTTGGCTACGGGATAACGCATGTCTTCTCCTTCGCCATGCTCCTTCTGGTCCTGTTTCCGGGCAGCCTGTCCATTTTCATATTCTTCGCCGCCCTTTTTCTAAGGTTTCTGACCGGGCTGATCGCCTTTTCCAGATTCGGTCTCCCGGCCCGATGGCTGCGGCTTCTGGCACTTCTCCCCTTTAAGGACGTCCTTTCCTTTCTGGTCTGGGTTTCGAGTTTTTCGGGAAGGAAGGTCCGGTGGAGGAATGCCGATTTCATAATCCTTCCGGATGGAAGAATGAAGAAGATTTAAAAATTTCTTTCTCTGATCCTAAATGAAAGAGGGGGGCCGGGCGGCCCCCCTCTTTTCTGCTGCCCTGCACCTCTTACGGACATGTCCTTACGCCTTTCAGGAAGTCGTAAGCGGGACCGCTATTGCCCAGCGTACTCTCCACGGAGCAGTTGAGGAGGCCATCGTCCAGGAAGTCGATGGAATCGTAGATCAGGTATCTCGTGTAGAAGTTGTTGTGGACGAAGGCGCCGGGCATGTGTTCCAGCACGTTCAGGTTGAAGGCCGCGCCGACCGTATCAATATTGGGCCAGGCCGCAAAGGCGTTCGCAGAGGTGTTCGGGCAGGCGGGGGTGGTGAAGAAATAGGGATAGCTGCTGCAGAAATAAATGCCTTTTAAGGCAAGCTGCGCCGCTATCGCGTTGAGGGCCGCGTCGTACTGTGAATTGAGCAGGGTCAGGGTGGGCGCGTCCATCGTGGATGTGGTCTTCCCGTGGCAATTGTTGCAGACCGCCTGGGAGTTTATGGCGGTCACGTTTCCGGAGCTGTCTTCAGTGGTTGCAAGGAAGAGATGGCTCGGGTGGTCGAGGCCGGTCAGCATGTGGCAGCTTGCGCACGGGCCGTTCTCGCCGATTCCCGGCAATACATCGGTGCCGATGCTGTTGTGGATAAAGGCGGACACGTTGTCATAGCTTCGGCCCGCGAATTCATAGCCTATTGTCCTGAACATGATGCCGCCAGCGGCAAGGTAATGGGAGTTCAGGTTCCCGAAGGTCGAATTGGCGATAGTGGCGAAGGGGAGCGACTTCACATATTCACCCGTCTCCCTGCCCGAGTGACAGTTCAGGCAGACGAAAGACCCCTGGAGGGACGCCGGAGTGTTGATTATCGGGAAGCTCCTGCCGGGCGGCAATACGTAAGTGGTGTTGCCGCTTGAATCCACCAGGTCCGCCGTAGAGAACTGTCCCGGATTGCGGATAACGCCGTTATTGGTCTGGTGGCAGGCCCAGCAATAGAGCAGTTCCGCCTGTTCGCCTACCGCCCTGAATCCGGTCCCATTGGGGTTGTTGGGGGCATTATCGCTTGCCCCGCAATAGATGCCGCCGGTTGCGGCTTTGTTGGCCATGTTCCTGAAGCCCGTTGCGGTATGGCACCTCTGGCATATACTTCTGTCAGCTGAGGTGCCAGGCGCGATATTCTTGAAGTCGTATTCTGCCCAGGGCGCCTCCACCGTATTGGCCGCAAAAGCCGCCGCGCGGTTTTCACCCGCGGCCTCTTTGGCCTGGAAGAGGTGGCCCGCATGGGCGGAGCTTGCCCACTCCCGGTTTATTGTGACGCTTGCCGCGTGCTGGTTATGGCAGTCCAGGCAGTTGCCGCAGTTGTTGTTTTGGGGGTCTTCGCTGTGGTCGCACGTGGGGTCAACTATGTATCCCTCTATGCCGCCGGTATTTGCGATGAGGGCGGTAGTTACAGGGTTTCTCTGTGGTGTATTTGGGAGATCATAATGCGTGTCGGTGATAATCTCGTTCATCACCCCGAACCTGTTCACGGAGGGGTCGTGGAAGGCCTGTTCATTCAGGGTAGGAGTTCCTCCGGGAGGGGTCGGGGCCGCTGTGTACAGCTGATGGCAGGACGTGCAGGTACGGAATGTGTCGGTCCACGTGTCCGGGGCCGAAGACAGGTCACCCAGGATAACATTGCCTACCTGATGGGCGTCATGACAGGTCCTGCACTGCACGACCGAGGCGTTCGGGATAGGCGGCTCTCCGCCCAGCGTATTTTCAATCACTCCGTAGCTCTCGGTTCCGCTTATCAGGGTTATATACCTTCTTGCGCCCTCATCCGTATGGCAGCGCCCGCAGGGCATTCTCACGTCTGTCGTGCTGTTTGCCACCAGGTTGGGCGGCACTATGCTGTGGGCGTGTTTGGATGCGGAATAGTCCTCATAGATGCTGATCCCCTCCGGCCTCACGTCCGTATGGGGGAACTTTGATGTATGGCACTGGCCGCACCTGGATGCATCCGGAGTCGGGAACGGCATCGGGCCTATGCCATAATGGTTTCCGCCCGGGCCGTGGCAGCTCTCGCATCCCACAACCGGCCTGGAGTCCCCCAGGTTGGTGATCCCGGCCGCCACAAGGTTGTCTATGGACCTGCCGTCTCCGAGCTGGTCGTGGCAGCTGATGCAGAACGCGTTATTGTCTATATCGGCGTAACTTGGCGTATTGGCAAAGTTGGCGTGCATGCTGTTTACCCATCCCACGCCCGTAACGTCTCCGAAGGGCTTGATAAGGCCCGATGGGTTGCGGCTGTCCGAATGGCAGTTGTAGCAGGTGCCTATCCCCACGGTTGCAATTCCCACGGGCGGCGGGGCCGCGGCCTCCTTCTTGCTGCTGCCGCAGGCGGAAAGGGCGAAGGCAATCGCCAGGACCGATATATATCCTATCCATTTCCTGTCCAGTTTCATTTTTGCCCCCTTTTCTTTATTTCATCGATCCGTTTAATGGCATTTTATGCAGGTCCGGTTGTTGCTTCTGTTTCTCATCCTGTCGGCCAGAGAGCCGTTCCACCCTCTTGGGTGCGGGTTCACCATGAGGCCGCTGGTGGCGCTGTGGCACTTGAGGCAGACGTTCCCGTCGGGGTGGCAGGACTCGCAGCTGGCCAGGTTCCTTCTTGCCTCCCGCGCGTGGCCCAGCGACCATTGGTTCTTCGGGAGCATGCTGTTGGGGTGGCAGGTGGGGCACTGGGTTGCATTGAAGGTGCTGTGCATTGGTCCCGCCTGTGATACGCTCAGGTCCGACCAGCCCCGCCTGTGGGATATGGGCGCGAGGCCGGAGGGGTCGATCTGATTGAACTTCTGGTGGCAGGCCTGGCAGAACTTCCTCTCGTCGTGGCAGCGGTAGCAGGAGCGCGGGTCGTCAGCGGCCTTGATCGGATGCAGCTCCCTCCAGTCGGACCGGTGGGTGCGGGGCATGTAATCCGGGCCTGCGGTGGACTTGTGCAGGTCCGGCGTGATCCCGCCGCCGAAGTGGCAATCAAAACAGAATGAGCGGTTGTGACAGTCTCCGCATATGTTGGGTTTTTTTTCGGCATAGAGCCTGTGGTCCTGGTTCCAGGACGAAGCATGCGTAAAGGCGACATCGCTGTACTTGTGGCATTCCTGGCATTCCTTCAGGCTCATGGAGGCGTACTCCTTATGGGAGGGGACGGCGGCGAAGGCCAGCGCCGCCAAAGAAAGCATCATCAAAACAATAAAGACAAGCCTCAGTCTACCTTTCATCTCTTCTGCCTCCATCGTTACAGGGTATAGTTAATAAACAGATAGCCGGAAGACCTGTGATCGAAGTTCTCGTTTATGTCATCGGCTATCCTTGCACCGAAGGTGACCTGTTTGTTAAGGGTGTATTCCGCTCCGGCCCAGAGCCGGGTGGCGACCTGAAAATTGCTGTCGGAGTCGTCGAAGAGGGCGTCCCCGGTGTAAGCGCCCAGGGCAAGCTCCTTCTGCGGCCTGTAAATGTCATATTGCGCTCCGGCCGACAGCCGGAAATCCTTTTTGACCTTGTAATCGCCGGATAACTGAAAGCCCCACAGGTTGCCGCCATAGCCGGTGCGGTAATCCACGGAGCCGTTCAGGACAATATCCCTCAGGGGCGTTGCACGGGCGCCCACCGTGGCCACGTCGGCGGTATCGTCAGGGCCGTCGCCATAAATCTGTTTTGTGTACTGGACGTAAACGGAGACCGGCGCGGAGATGGTGTAATTGGCATTGAAGAGATACTGGCTGTATTTGTCCACAGCGAAGACGCTGTATATGGAGGTGCTGTCAAATGTGGGATATTCCTGGTAGTATTCCAATTTCAGCATGAGGTCGCTTTTGGGGAACACGTCCAGGCCCAGAGTGGCCTCGTCTATCGCCCTGGATATCTCGTCATAGCGGACTTCGCCGTAGGGGCTGAAGTATTTGAGAGACACCCTCGCGTTCGCCCCGAACTCCGAGCGGGAGTTGTCCCAGTGGTCGTACCGTCTCGTATAGCTGATCCCGGCCTGTACGGGCTTGAGGCTGTTAAGGTGCACGTCGATCCCCCAGACATAGTTCCCCAGGCGTGAGTAATCGGAATCCAGGGAGTATTGTACGTTCATGCCGCCCGCGAGCGTTATCCCGATCGGGCCCAGGTTATTGAGGTTCAGGGATGCCCCATCCAGCACGGACGAGCCGGATGTGAAGTTCACGTATTGCCTGCCAAGGCGCAGTGTGACGTCATTTATGGGCCTGTAATCGAGGTATAAAAAATAGACCCTGCCCATGATGTCGTCACTCCTCAGGATGTCGTGCCCGCTAAAATCCTTGGCTGCCCTCACGTAACCCGTAATAGAGTATTTGTCCGATTGCGGGTTGTAGCCGAACCTGATATATTGGGCCAGTATCGATTGCGCGTCTCCCAGCATTTCGTCATCACCCCAGATGAACTGGGTGGAGGAGTTGAACTGGAGATTGTCATCCGCCCAGCCCGCAGCCGGGAGGATTATCAGAAAGGGAACGGTCAAAAGGGGAAAAAGTAACAGGTGAAGGGCTTTTTTCATAGTTTACCCCCTCTGAGGCATGAAAGGTTAAAGGATGCTCTTTGGTTAGCTTAGAGGAAAGTACCCGCCTTTGATAAAAATCTCTCAAAGGTTTGTGACTATGTCAAGAAAAAAGATCATGCCGGCGCGGGCCTGCCTGGAATCGGTTTATTATTTTCATTGCCCTGCTTTTTATAAAGGCTTATACTTAAAAAAATTTATACCTGCTAAAGAGGAGCGAGCCGGTTTGCACGAGGCCTCAATTGCACAGAGCATCTTTGAGATGACCTCCAGGAACTGCCTGGAGGCGGGCTACAGCGAGATAAAATCGATCCGTGTGAGGATAGGGCGGGGCTGCGGCGTGCAGCCCGATGCCCTCATGTTCGCATTCGAGGCGCTGAAGGCGGAGACGATAGCAAGCGGGGCGGCACTGGAGATTGAGGTGGTCCCCCTCGGGGGCACCTGCAACGGCTGCATGGAGCCCTTCGAGACGGAAGAGCAATATATACTTTCCTGCCCCAGGTGCGGCTCCAGTTCTTTCAAGATAGAAAAAGGCTATGAGATGGATATCGTGGATATGGAGGTTAATTGATGAATGTGAAGGTGGTTTCACGCATCCTGGAAGCCAACGACAGGATCGCCGGAGAGAACGCAGGCATCCTCAGGCAGAAAGGGATTTATTCCATCAACCTTATGGGCGCTCCCGGGGCGGGAAAGACCTCTATACTGGAGCGCCTTATCCCCGCCCTTAACGGGAAAAGGAAAACCGGCGTGATAGAGGGCGATATCGCGGGCACGGAGGATGCCGAGAGGATAAACTCGCTGGGGGTGCCCGTCGTGCAGATAAATACTGGCGGCGCGTGCCACCTGGACGCAAACATGATAAGGGAGGTGCTTCCCGAACTCCCGCTTGACGGAATCGATATCCTCATAATCGAGAACGTGGGCAACCTCGTATGCCCGGCGGAATTCGACGTGGGCGAGGACATGAAGGCAATGGTGCTGTCCGTAGCCGAAGGCCATGACAAGCCTCTCAAATATCCTCTCATGTTCCAGAAGTCCTCCGCGCTGATTATAAACAAGATAGACCTGCTGCCCCATGTGGGCGCGGACCTGGCGAGAATAAGGAAAGACGCCCTGGCCCTGAACCCCCGTCTGAAAATATTCGAGGTCTCTTCCAGGACCGGAGAGGGTTTCGATAGCCTGACCGAATGGCTGAGCGGGCTCAGATAGAGGTAACGGGGATCGTCCAGGGGGTCGGGTTCAGGCCGTTCGTCTACGGCCTGGCCAGATCGATGGGCCTCAAGGGATACGTGGCCAATACCTCTGATGGAGTGAGCATTGATGTGGAGGGCGACGGAATACCCCTTTTTATCCAAAGGCTAGTCGGCGAGGCCCCGCCGCTGTCAAAGATAAGCGATTACAGGCTTAATCCGCTTCCAGTGCGGGGCTATCCGGATTTCAGGATACTTGAAAGCAGGGTCCTGCCAAGGCAGGACAGGTTCACCCTCATCTCGCCGGACGTGTCCGTCTGCGGGGATTGCCTCAAGGAACTCTTTGATCCAGCGGACAGGCGCTACCGCTACCCTTTCATAAACTGCACAAACTGCGGTCCAAGGTACACGATAACAAAAAGCATCCCATACGACCGGAAGAACACCACAATGGCCCCTTTCCGGATGTGCCCGGAATGCGAGGCCGAGTATGCTGATCCCGCGGACAGGCGGTTCCACGCCGAACCAAATGCCTGCCCGGCATGCGGCCCCCGGCTGGAATTCAGAGAAGCCATGGAAAGGGGGTTCATTTACAAGGCCTACTCCAGCCCGCTTGAAAAGGCGGTGCAGCTCCTTAAAGAGGGCGGAATACTGGCCTTAAAAGGCCTGGGCGGGTTTCACCTTGCCTGCTGCGCCCTGAATGAAAAGGCAATCTCCCTTTTAAGAGAAAGAAAGAGAAGAAGCAACAAGCCCTTCGCCCTCATGGCGAAGGACACGGAGACGGTTGATCTGTATTGCGAAGTCTCGGAGGCGGAACGGGAACTGCTCCAGTCAATCCGAAGGCCGATAGTCCTTTTAAAAAAGAAAAAGGATTGCGGGCTGGGCGCGGTCTCTCCCAATAACGCGCATATCGGTTTCATGCTGCCCTATACGCCGCTTCATTATCTACTGGCTGCCGGGATGGGCTCTCCCCTTGTGATGACGAGCGGCAATCTGGCCGAGGAGCCCATAATCAAAGATAATGAAGCGGCCGTGGAAAGGCTCGCCTCTCTTGTTGATGGCTTCCTGCTCCATGACAGGGATATTTACGCGAGGGCTGATGATACAGTGCTGAGGGTGCGAAGAGGCCGAAATATATCGTTCATCAGGCGTTCGCGGGGTTACGCCCCGGAGCCTGTCCCGCTCCCTTCGGAAGGCCCTGACGTGCTCGGTGTGGGGGCGGACCTGAAGAACGCCTTTACGGTCACGAAAGGCGGGTTCGCCGTCTGCGGCCAGCACACGGGCGATATGGAAAATTACGAGACACTGAAGGCATTTGAAGAAAATCTGGAACATATGAAAAATATTTACCGGGTGGAACCAGCGGCGCTGGCGCATGATCTGCACCCGGAATACCTCTCAACCAAGTGGGCCTTGTCTCAAGGCATTCCCAAGTATGCCGTCCAGCACCATTACGCTCACATCCTCTCGGTTATGGCCGAGCACGGGCTCAGGGAGAAGGTCATAGGGGTGGCCTTCGACGGCACAGGGTACGGCACGGACGGAAATCTATGGGGCGGCGAGTTTTTGGTCTGCGGTCTGAACGGCTTTGAACGGGCGGCACACTTCAAATATGTCCCCCTTCCGGGCGGCCAGAGGGCCATAAAGGAACCATGGCGGACGGCGGTAAGCTATGCGGCATCCGCTTTTGAAATGGCCGCTCCTGATATTTTAAAACGGCTCGGGTTTTTTGAGAAATACGGGAAAGAAAATACCGAAAACCTAACTAGGATATTAAGCGACAGGCAGCTGTCTCCCCTTTCCTCCGGGACCGGGAGGCTTTTTGACGCCGTATCCGCACTTATGGGCTTATGCGGGAGGAACACCTTTGAGGGCGAGGCGGCCATTGCGCTGGAATCTCTTGTCCAAAGCGGAATCGATGATTTATATCCGTTCAAGATGGAGAACGGGATCGTGGACTTCGCCCCGGCTATAAGAGGAATAGCGGAAGACGTCCTGAACCCCCCTCTGTCCCCCCTTGATTTAAGGGGGGATGAAAGGGGGGTTATATCAACCAAATTTCACAATACGGTCTGCGCGGCGGCTCTGGAGATGAGCATGAGGATATCGAGGGAACACGGCCTTAATGCCGTCGCCCTCTCCGGGGGCAGTTTCCAGAACATCTATCTCCTGGAACGGACAGCCAGTCTCCTTGAAGCGGCCGGTCTTAAGGTGTTTGCAAACGAGAAGGTCCCCGCGAATGACGGGGGACTATCGCTTGGGCAGGCTTACCTTATAAGAGAGAGGTTGAAAGATGAAGCGCCTGATCGATGAGATCGCCAGACTGAGGACCGCGATCGGCAGGCCGGTAAAGCTGATGGAGGTCTGCGGCACTCACACGGTGGCCATATTCAGGCAGGGGATACGGGGCCTGATCCCGCCTGACGTGCGGCTTATAAGCGGCCCCGGGTGCCCCGTATGCGTTACCGCCATAGAGGACATAGACGCGGCAATCCAGCTATCGCAGGCCGCCGGGGTGAGGCTCCTTACCTTTGGCGACATGATGAGGGTGCCCGGCGGTAAACTCTCTTTGATGGAGGCAAGGGCAGGGGGCGCTTCCGTAGATGTAATTTATTCGCCCATGGACGCGCTACAGATGGCAAAAAACAATGCCGGTTCGCAGGTGGTGTTCTTCGCTACCGGTTTCGAGACCACGTCGCCGCTCATCGCGGCCACCCTCGAAGAGGCGGAAAGGGCGGGGGTCGAAAATTTCTTCATTTACAGCGCGCACAAGCTGGTGCCCCCGGCCCTTTCAGCCCTTCTCGATTCGCCGGAGGTGCTTGTGGACGGGTTCATCCTTCCCGGCCACGTAAGCGCCATAATCGGGAAGAGGCCATATGAGTTCCTGGCCGGAAAATACAGGAAGCCGGGGGTGATAACCGGCTTTACGGCGGAGGACATTCTGGAAGGGATTTACATGATTTTAAAACAGATAGCGGCTGGCAGGCCTTCCATAGAGATACAATACAGGCAGGCCGTTAAAGAGGAGGGAAACCCGCGGGCCGTCTCTCTGATCGAGAAATTCTTTCAGCCCGAGGACGCCCACTGGCGCGGCATCGGCACAATCCCGGGAAGCGGGCTCAGGCTCAGGGAAGGGTACGCCCGCTTCAACGCGAAAAGACATTTCAGCCTTGCCCGATCGAATGCGCTTGAACCCATGGCGTGCTCCTGCGGGGAGATCCTGCGCGGCATAAAGACGCCAACCGAGTGCGCGCTTTTTGGCAAGGCCTGCAAGCCGGAGAGGCCCGTCGGGGCGTGCATGGTGAGCACCGAGGGCAGCTGCGCGGCCTATTACAAGTACGGAGGCCTGAATGGATAGGATTCTCCTTGGACACGGCAGCGGCGGGAAGCTGATGCATTCACTTATCAGGGAGCATTTCGCCCCGGTCTTCGAGCTTGGCGAGATGGGGGACGCTGCCCTTTTAAGATTGGACCCGGGCAGGATTGCCTTTACTACCGACTCTTACGTGGTCTCGCCGCTCTTTTTCCC
Organism: Nitrospirota bacterium; assembly: GCA_014874185.1. Lineage (GTDB taxonomy): Bacteria > Nitrospirota > Thermodesulfovibrionia > Thermodesulfovibrionales > JdFR-88 > JACWAF01. Next base: position 25,443 of record JACWAF010000034.1, read on the forward strand.
GGGCGGGGATATCGGCGAGCTTGCCGTCTACGGCACCGTGAATGATCTCTCGGTGGCCGGCGCAAGGCCGCTCTATCTCACAGCGGGTTTCATAATCGAAGAGGGCTTTTTACTTTCAGATTTCAGGAAAATAGTGCGAAGCATGTCCCATGCCGCAGAGAGGTCGGGAATAAAGATAGTGGCCGGGGACACCAAAGTTGTAAACAGGGGCAAGGGGGACGGGGTCTTCATAAACACATCCGGGATTGGCGGGATTATCGAAGGCGCGGATGTTTCGGCCTCGAGGATCCGCGCGGGCGATTGCATCCTTGTAAGCGGTGAGGTCGGAAACCACGGCACCGCAATCATAGCCGAAAGAAACGGGATCACCTTCGACCCGCCCGTCGTAAGCGATACGGCCCCCCTGAACGGAATTATCAAAGAGTTGCTGCGGTCCCTTGGCCCGGACGTCCACTTCATGCGCGACCCCACCAGGGGAGGGCTTGCCACCACCCTCAAGGAAGCGGCCCTTGAATGCGGCTTGTGCATGAAGATAAAAGAAGGCGCGATACCCGTGGCGCCGCAGGTTACGGGGGCAAGCGAACTCCTTGGCCTGGACCCCCTTTACGTGGCAAACGAGGGGATATTCATCGCCATGGTCGAGGGCCGGCGCGCGGATGAGGCGCTTTCCGTCATGCGTTCCCACCCCCTTGGGGGAAATGCCTCAATCCTTGGGCGGGTTGAAGACAAGCCCGAAAAACTGGTCCTCCTTGAGACCGCATTCGGCGGGACCCGCATCATGGACATGCTGGAAGGCGAGCAACTGCCCCGGATCTGCTGAAAACAGACAAAAAACCGTGTGTGGATTTACTAAGTGTCTCATAATTGAACAAACATTATGACCGGGAAATCTCCCCTTACCCCTCTTTTCCAAAGAGGGGTAATTCCTCCCTTTGGCAAAGGCCCTTTGAGGGTAGGTCGGGAGAGATTTTAATAATTACTAAGACGACCATTAGAAGCCTCATTCAGCCGCTATCCTGTCATTCCGGCTTGTCCGGAATCCTTCTTCGACTTTCCGGAAGGATTCCCGACGCGCTTCGCTTGCGGGAATGACAATTGCGAGGCTTTACTAGCGATGTTCTTAGTAAGTGCATCCTATTATCTTATGAGACTGTTAGTAAATGCCGTTCATCTGCTGTTTTTTAAAACGGATTCAGATTCAGCCCTCTTCCCCTTCGTCCAGGGCGCCGCTTGCCAGAAGTTCTTTAATAAATTTATGGGATTCCTCAGCAGCCTCCCTGTCCACCTTCTGGATGGCGAACCCGGCGTGTACCAGGACGTAGTCGCCTTTTTCAGCCGCCTCCGGCAGGAGGAGCAAACTTATCTCACGCCTTGCCCCAAAGACATCAACAACAGCGGTCATGTTTTCTATCCGCACTATTTTAGATGGTATCGCGAGACACATGCGCTAGTTCGCCTCCGGTCTTTTCCCCTTTGCCAGGGGTTTCAGCCCTAGGGACTCGACCTCTTTGGCTATAAGATCCGCCAGTTCACCAATTTTAGCATTTATTTCATTGGACAGCTCCAGCCCGGTCTCTATTTTTTTGGGCTCTATACCGAGGAGGACGACTTTGGCCGGCATCCTTCCGGAAAGCTGGGCCGCGGCAAGCATATCGGACAGGCCCAGCTGATGGGGGGAGATTTTGGTTGTAAAAAAAGCCGGGACTTCCTTCCCCTCAAGCCTCACAATTGCCCCCGGCGGGTTCCCGGTTTTTACCACGTCAACTACTATGACGCAGTCGCGGCCTTCGATGTAGTGCAGAAGCTCTATCCCGCAGGTGCCGCCGTCCAGCACCTCCACTCCGGCCGGGAGCGCGTAATTTCTTGCGAACTCCTCCACTGCCTTCACCCCCGCCGCTTCGTCAGAGAGCAGCAGGTTGCCGATCCCCAGCACAAGTACATTCATTAAAGGCCCCTCACCTTCACGGGATTTCCCTCTAGTATCCATCAAATGAACAGAGCAGGCAAGAAATGATTTTTTCTTTTTAAAAAATAAGGAAAGATTACCGGCACTGTACCTGCACGGAGAATTTCAGATAGCCGGACTCGCCGGGATTCAGGACCGCCCTGGATGTCAGCGTGCCGAAATTTACGGAGAGCGTTCCATTGGCCAGCGTGACCCCGTCCGTGTCGGGGACATCACTAATGCCCCCATAATATGTGGTCCCCTGGCAGTTGAACTCTATATCCTTTGTGGAAGAGGAATACTGGCCGTTTAAGAAGGTGGTCCCGGCCGGGATGAGATCGGAAAAAGTTATGCTGTTAAGGGGCTTCGCGCCCATGTTCTTGTAGTCTATCCTGTATTCGAGGATATCGCAGGGCTTTGCCGAATCAAGATAAGTGAAACTTTCACCGGCGGTCACGTTCCTTACCGATTTTGTCAGAAGCAATGTGCCCGACCCCTGCGGATTTACGCTTATGGTGTCGCTTGCGATTGCCAGGTCGTCGTAGACCGTTCCCGTTTCCGGATCGGGATTGGATTGGGTGTCAGCGGAGTTGTTCCAGTTTTCATAAAGCATTACTTTAAGCACCTCAACGGTGTTCAGGGGGGTGTTGGTTGGCACGACGGTTTTGATCACTATGCAGGTTGCCCCTGCGGGAAGCGGTGCGCCCCCGTTCAGGGTGAAATAACCGCCGTTTGGCGCAATCGGCGCGCTCAGGGTACTGCCATCACAAAGCGGATTATTAAAGACCGAATAAGTCCATGCGTTGCTGGAAGAGAGCATGACGGCGGCTGTTCCGGGGGTTTTCAGGTTGATAATATGCCTTATGGTAAGCGAATCGCCCAGGGAGACAAGATAGGACTGGTCCGGTGCTATCGCAAGCGCTTTCACAAACCCGAAATTGAAGCCTGAAAAGACCTGACCCGAAGCCATCGTGTATGCGGTTATATTCCGCTCCGCATCCGGAACGGTCGTGTTCTTCTGGATTGAAGCCCCTATGGAGCTTCCAGTGGATTTGTACCCGGAGGGCTCGGCGGCGGTTATGAAAACCGGCGTGCCGTCCGGGAGGCTGCCGGCCGGTATCCATAATGTGTATTGCCCGTAGCTGTCCGTGCCGGACGAGGCCGCCACACTCGCGCAGCTCGAAGTGGTGCAGGCCTTCACCGTGCCGTTATAAATCCCCTGCTCGCCTGTATCCAAAAGGGCATTATTGGCCGCCGGGCTTCCCGCGCTCCCGTCCCCCTTGTCTTCGAAAACAGCCCCTTTTACGATCATCCCATGAAAATCCCCGAAGGCATTTCCTGCAAGGCTGGCGTTGGAGACGTTTATGTTTAGCGTGTCAGGGGTTGTCTGGAGCCATCCCGCAGGGGTGGAGGGGGTGCAGGATGTGGTCAGGTTGTCGGCGCTCTGGTTTACAGTATAAGCTCCGTTCAGGACGTTCTGGAACTGGTAATAGCCCGTTGCCGGATCCGCCTGGACCACCTTCTGCACATTCCCGCTCTGGTCGCAGAGCTTTAAATATGCCGTTGCGTTCAGCCCCGTCTCCCAGGTCTCCTTTACCATATCGTGATTGGAGTCGTTGAAGACGTACCCGCTTACGTTATAGCCGTAACTGTCTCCGAAGTCCTGGTTGGCTATATCCATTCCGGCTACGGTTATGTTCATGGTGTTTGGCGTGGTAGAGGCCCAGAGGGGCGGATCGGAAGGTGTGCAGTTCGTGACCGCTGAATTGGCAGATTCCACCAGGTTCCATGCGCCGCTGGTAAGACCGTCAAGCTCGTAATAGCCGGTCAGGGGATCGGCTTGGGCCACGTTTATCACCTTTCCCGAAAGGACGTCGCATTGCTTCACGTACATGGGTGTGCCAAGCCCTCCCTCATTTGGGTCCTTTACCCCGTTTGAGTTCTGGTCGTTGAAGACGTAGCCGTCCACGAGCACGCCCGGTATGCCGCATGTGTCATTAAAGGAGGCAACGACCGGGCTGGCGCCGGACGTGCCCGGGTCGTAAGTAGGGCTGGAGGAGCTGGTGTCATACGAGTCCGAGACGTTGCCCTGGTTGTCGGCGGCCACGGCTTTGACAAGGTATTTCCCCTGGGACAGGCCGGTGGGGTTCCATGCAAGCGTCCACGGGCTCAGGCCGTTTGTCGAAGCGGCATCCCCTATGTAGTGCCAGATATGGCCGTCATCGGCCAGCCCGTTTCCATTCGAGTCCTTGTAGTAATAGAACTTCACAGACTGCACCGTGGTGGCCACGGTGGAACAGTTATTCGCGGTATCGGCGTCCAGCACGTTTACCGAAAGGGTGACCGAGCTGGAGCAGGAAGTGGAACTGGGCGCGGTCTGTATAACGGGTTTCTGGGTGATCAGGCCGGAGGCCGAAACGGAATCGCCGAAGGGCAGGGGATTGGCGGTATTCCCCGTGTTGTAGCAGCCGGCGTAGACGAAGTCTTTCTGGGCGGGATTCGCATTGGAGTTGGCGGTGGCAAACCCGTATGCGAACCAGCTGTTTGCAGTAAGAGCGGGCCCCCCGTAGGCCGAGGCGTCGAGGGCCGCAAGGGGCACCTGGATATCCAGGAAGTATTCGTTATTGCCCAACTGGATCACGCGGGTCCTGCCGAAATCCCATACCCCTGGCGTGGTGCTGGTGTTCCAGTCCGAAGGGCCGCCAACTTCCCCGTCGACATCGTTCGGGTTATCGGGGTTTCTTGCCGAATCCTGTCTCCAGAGGACGGTCGCCGAACTGAGGTCCTGGCTTTTTGTGCTGCTGTAGTAAACAACTATGTCCTCCGGGGCCAGGCTGCTCTTGTCCTGCCCGTCCAGCTGGACGGCGAACTTCTTGTATCCGCTGCCGTCCAGGTCCAGGAGGACCGTCCAGGAGATGGAAGAGTAAGGGACATTATTTCCGTTAAGCTGCAAAGGGTTGCCGTTCAGCCTGAACCTGAAATACAGGTTCGTCCCATCGCCATAGACGTAAGTGGACGGGCTTGTGCCGTCGCCAACGTCTGCCGCCTGCTGAGGGGTGGTGCCGCCCGTGGACTGGTCCTGCCCGCCGTTCTGGTCTATGACCGCTGTCCCCTGATATGTATAGTTCATCCAGATGGCATCGGGCCAGGGGGCCGGGTAACCGGGCGGGTCCGAATAGTTTACGGCCATCCCGAAGGCCGCAGCCGGAAAGAGCAGAAAGGCAAGTGAAAAAAACAGGGCCAATTTCTTCATAACAGGCCTTTCGTAAGCGGGTCCTTTGCCGCCCCTTTCACGACCGCGTCCTTCAACTGCCTGATCGTGTTTTCGTCGAATTTGATCCTCAGCTTCATATACGGCCCGCGCGCCCAGTAATGCGCCTCGCCGAAATCCCTGTCGAAAAAGCCCGAGAAATTATACCCCGCGCTGACCCAGATATTCCGTATTATCTTTCTCCCCACCTCCGGCCCGTAGGCAAGGGTGAATGTCCCCGTGTCATGCTGGATGAGCGTGCCCGCGTGCAGGTTGAAATCGTACTTGCCGTTTATGTCCCAGAGGAGCCGCCCCCGCAGGAGTTCCGTAAAGCTTGTGCCGTCTCCGGCCACCCTTGCGGCCTTCATGGCGTATTCGCCGGAGGCCTCAAGCATCCGGAGCGGCTGGTAGTTGACGTGAAAGGAGGCTATGAATTTCTGCTCGTCATCGCCCTGGCTGTTCAGGAGCTTCCACCAGAGCTTCGCAAGCCAGTTCAGGCGGTCGTTGTCAACGGGCCGGTAGGCGAGTCCCACGGCCAGGTCGTCCTCGGTCTGGTTTGTTTTGAAATATCTCTCCGTGGCAAGCAGGGAATAGTCCTTCGAGAGCTTGAGGCTGCCCCCCGTGGTGAAAAGCTGGTCCGTTTCGGAAGGAGATAACCTCACCTCGCATCTGCCGGTGAGCTTGTAATTTTCCTGCCGAAGGTAAGCGGCAGCTATATGCATGGCGGTGTAGTCCTGGGAGCCGTCGCCCTTCAGCGTCCTCACGTTTTCGACCCCGCCGTCCAGGTTGAGACCTTTTATGGCAAGGAACGTGTGGTTGAGGCCGATATGGGACTGGTTGCGCCAGCCGCTTACCGCGTCATCAAGGGTGTACTTCGAAAATGCGGTGGTATTCTCGCCCAGCTTGGAGTCAACGCCCAGGGTGGTCAGGGACACATCCTTCTGGTCAGTCTCATCCACCTCCGTTTGAAGATAGGAGGCCAGGTTTTTGGAGATGGCGTAATTCGCGCTCCCGATGGTCCTTGTGGGATACAGGTCCACGTTGTTTGTGCCCTCAAGGACCTGCTCCCTTCTTAAATTGAAGGACAGTTTCTGCGTGGGTTTGTAGACCGCGCCGAGCACTGCCTGCACGTTGTCAGCGGACGTGCTGTTTGCCCCCGCCTGGACCCACCTCAGGCCCCCGGTTATGAGCAGTTTTTCAGAGAGCTTTCTTTCAGCGAGGGTCTCCACCTTCTTGTCATTGGCTCCCGCCCTGTTGTCGAACAGGATGTCGGTCAACAGCCTTGTCTTCCGGTCCAGCGCAACCGCGCCAGTGGCCTCATAGCTCTCGTAGCCGGAGTCCGCATTGGTGGACGAGGGGTTCTGGAAGCCCGCGCTCACGCGCTTGTAGTAGGCCTTGAACTCGCCCGCGTCCTTTTTATAGCTCACCTCCGCCCTTTCCGCCGTGCCCGAAGTCGGGGTGAGGTCGTCTCCGGCGAAATTGGCGGATTTTGCGATTTCGGCCGCCCCCTTAAGATTCTTCCCGTCATATATGACGTCCGCGCCGTAGAGGTCCTTGTTCTTTATCGCGCTCTCTTCGCGCACTGCTGATGCGCCCGCGCGGAGCTTGCCATCCAGAAAGAATTTTTCCGCCCTGGCCCCGTAGACGTAATTGTCCTTCGGCTGGTTGGCGGTCTCGTAGATCACCTCTATCAGGACGGGATTGAACGCATCGTCATAGCCCTGCACCGGAGAGGAGAAAAGTATCCAGCCCTCGTCGTAGTTGATGGTGTAATCGGTGAACCTGTTCATCTCTTTTCTGCTCAGGATCACGTTGGGGTTATAGCGGTCGCGCACCTCTATCCAGACCTTCTCGCTGAACTCGATGATCTGGTTGCTCTTCAGCAAGTACGGCCCGGATATGCCCTTGCCGGGCAGTTCCTCCCTGACCACGGACTGGTTGTTCCTGGAGACGAACGACTTGACCATGTAATTCTTGTTTTTTTCCAGGTTCACCATTCCGCCGTTCAGGGTCCTCTGGTATGTGTTGTATTCCAGCAGATTCCCGAAGTTGGTGTTGTAGTCTCCATACAGGAAATAGGAGAGATTGCGCTCCAGCTTCAGATACAGTCTCTTCTGGCTCTGGGTCTCGAAAACCTGTTCGGAGGAGTCTCCGTAGACGGGATAGAACTGGTTCTCCTCGGTGGAGGGGATGTTCTGCTTCAGGAGGGTATTGTCGTCCTCCTTGTTCAGGCTGTATCGCATGGTGAGCGTGTAATCGGAGATGCTGCCCTTTGCGAAGACGCCCCCGTTGGCCTCGGTGCTGTGCGCGTTATCGAAAGGCATCTTGTCCAGGCCCTCCGGGTTGTTCTTCTTGTCCACAAGCCCCACGCCCGCGTCCAGGCTGCCCGCCACCACCCACGGCCTCCGTTCCGGGTAGAAGCTCACGAATATCTCCTTTTGCATGTCTCCGTATTTCAGCGTCAGTTTCCTGGTCTCGGTCACGGCCGATGGCGAGAGCTTTATTACCGCCTTCCCGCCTGTAATCTTCACTTTGAAGCTGTCGTCCAGGGCCCTCTTATATTGCCCGGTCGCGTAATCGAAGATGTCCTGTTTGTCTACGTATGCCTTAAGATAGTCGTTCTCCTTCACCAGGGCGCCATTTTCGTCCAGAAACCGCACAACCACATAGACGGGGGTCTTTCCGTCGGCCTGGGGTTTTGACGGATAGACCGAGTAGCGCATGTCCGCCGCTTCCCCCGTAACCGTGATGGTCCTGGAGCAGGCCTCGTGCCCGTTTATCGAGAGGCTGAGCGTGTTTGCTCCCTCCTTGAGCGGGACGCCAACGAAACTGACCGTCTTGGCCTTCAATTTGTCATCGACCGCCGTCTCGGCGATGTTGCCGGCGGGGACGGGCTTTCCATTTAAGAGGACCGACCAGCTTGAACCCTCCGGGACGGCTATTTTGATGTCCGTCCGCCTTGCGGACTGTGTTATATCGGCTGCAGGGTAGAGGATTGAATATTTTACCTTCTCATCCGGCGCGGGTTCTCTCTTTTCCTTCGTTGCCGCCGGAGACTGGACTGCCGGGCTGTAAAGCCCGAAGCTCTTCTCCACCAGTTCATCGGGGGCGGAGGAGGCCAGGTTCAGCACCCCGCCGTTTTTATTCCGGCAGTACACAATCACGGGTATGCCGGACCCCAGGGGACCGGACGCGAAGACGCTCATTGCGAGTTCCAACGGCTTCCGCCTGTCTATGCCCGCGCTGCTCAGCACATAAAATTCTCCGGCCTTCGAAGGTTCGGTCCTCGCTCCGTTCAAAAGCGCGGTATTTGTAACGTAAGCCAGCCCTTTAGGGAGGGCGATATAGATCTTGAGGCCGTGCAGGTCTTCGGCAGGGTAAAGGCTGCTCTCCATACGGAATTCGAGGCGGTACATCCCGTTTGGCTTAAGTCCGTCCGGCTGCACCTCGTGCGGCTTTCCATCCGGCCCGGGCCCGAAGAGCTTTACTTCCGCCATGCTGCCGTCTTTCCCGGGAAGCCCGGTTCCATGCCATGCCATGCCGCCCGGACCGCTTTCATTTACTTTCACCTTCCGCATGTCTATGAAGCTCGCGCCCAGATATGCCTTTACGGCATCCGCTCTTTGCCTGTCCAGCCCCGGGCTGTATGCGTCTGGTTTCCCACCCTGGCCGGCTTGCGCCTGTTCCACCGCTGAAACGGATATATCTTTGTAATCTTTTTTTCTGAGCAGTTCTATTACGCCGTCAAGGCTCTTCAACGATCCCTTGGGGACATCCAGGTTTCCGCCCTGGAAGGCAACCGCTATGTCGTATTCTCCATCACTTTTGCCGGTAAAAATAACGGGAATGAGCACATCTTTCTCAAGGTCCTGTCCGGAGGGCTCCACCCGGAAGGCGAATCTGGCTGAAGCGGGGGTTTTTTCTTCCGGAAGGGCGGAATTGAAAGTTATAACGGCCTCTTCGCCGGGCTCGATTATGGGTATGCTCCAGGTATGGCCGTCCGCCCCTTTTTTCGGGTCTCCTATCGGGGAGCCGTCCATGTAAGAGGTGCCTTCGATGGGAGAGTATGGCGATTTTTCAATATACCGGGCCTCGAATACCGGCTTCCCGGATATGTTTTTTATTCTCACGACATGCCTTAAGGTGATCTTGCCCGTGGAAGGGTCTATCTGAGGGGTGCCAAGCGAGCGGGTGGCGGAGACCATGCCTTCGGTCCCTTCATGGCCGGTTTGCACCCCGCTTTTTGTCTTTACGGCGCGGAAGTCGGCCTTGAAAATATCCCCGGAGAAAAGGTCTGCGAAGACCGAGCCGGGGTCGCCCATGTTCCTGTTTCCCGTGGCGGCAAGCTTCAGGCCGGGCGGAAGGGTGGTCGGGTCCAGTTTCAGCACGTGCGTGCCGGGATCAACGTCGTCCATGTGGAATTTGCCCTCGGAGTCGGTTATAACGTATCTGCCGTCCTCCATGTATATCCGCACCCCCCGGACACCGGGCTCCCCAAAATCCTGCACCCCGTCCATATTCGTGTCTATATATACCTTGCCGATTATGTACCCTTTGTCCGTGAAGACGCCCTCCGTTATAGCGAAAGAGGCAAATGCCTGGTTGGAGCCCACCTGCGCCGCGTGCCCCGCCGTCCAGCCCAGGGCCTCCGCCTCGTTTGTCTTTTTCCCTTCGGTCGCCCCAGCGCCAACATAGGCGGAGAAATCTATCTCGGCGGTCTGGCCGGGGCCCAGGCTGCCCACGCCCCAGTCGAGGAGCGTTCCGTCCGGGGTTACGGCGGGCTCTAGCCGGACGTTGCCGTTCAGGACGGCCGTGCCCTTTTTATACCGCAGTTCACGCGGCAGCTTGTCCATGCCCGATATGTCATAGACCGTTTCGGTGGAGTTCGGGTTTGTGATCTTGATGGTGAACTTCAGCATCTCGCCCACCGAGGCCGTCGCCTTGTCCACGGTCTTTTGCACCTGAAGCGGCAGCACCCCGTTCGCCGCGAGCGGGATGTGCATAAGGATGGCCCCCGGAAACGAGGGGCTTATCTGAAACTTCCCGCCGTTATAGGGGCCCTGGGAGTTGGGGTCCCAGACGGAGTCTCTTTTCGCCCGGACGGGCGCATATTTTTGCGACAGAGCGCTGTTTACCCCCGGAAGCGAACACGAGAAATCGGCTTCCACGAAATACCAGCCCGCGGCGGCCTCCGGGTCCCGGAAGAGGTACTCGAAAGCGCCAGCCCCCTTCCCGTCCGTGCCCATCGGGCCGGATATCTGGGGGTCTGCCTGGGGGGTCTTCCCGTCCGGATAGAAGTCCAGTACGGAGGCGTCCACCAGCGTGTCTGACTGGCAGGTGGAATCCTGGCACCTGTGCAGGTATACGCACGCGCCGTTCACCTTTGCGCCCGTAGCGGAGTCATACAGGTATCCGGCCGGAGCGATCGCGGTCTTCAGGAGGATGGTCCCGTTCTGCTGCATGTCTACCGTAATGCCGCCCCTCGTATAGGTGTCCCCCGGGTTTTTCACCGTATCGAAATCGGACTTGTAGAACGTGGGGCTCAGATACCAGGAATAGTTCTGGTAATCGCCAGGCAGGGTGAGCCTGTAGCTCATGCCGGTTTTCAGGTAATTGTAAAGCGGATAGGGATTGCCGTTCTCGTCGTAAATGACCAGCCCGTTTGCGTCGTCCATGAACACCTTGCTGGATGCAAGGTTTCCTGACGAGTCGTATTCGTAGACCACGACCTTTTCCTGGCCCAGGGCCTCGGTCTGCATCCCGGCCTGTGTCTGCGTGGTGATTTCGGTCTCCACGGCCGCGTTCTTTATCTCCTGGATGAGGTCATAAGTGTAATCCGTCTGCGCCGGGTCCACGTGAGAGATGCCCTTAAGTGCGATACGCACGTTCTGCGCATTAATGTCAGGGGGCGCGTAGACAACCGTATAGAACTGCAGCCCCTGCCCCGGCGCTAGCGGCCCGCTGTCCACCAGTCCGTCGCCGTCCGTGTCCTGAAGCGGGGTGCCGTCAGTTTTGTAAAAGCTTACCGTCATGCCGGGCGGGATATTGCTGGACGTGGAAGGGTCGAATATTATATTCACCGTGTCCGCCCCGTTCCCCAGGTTCCATGCCTCGTTCAGGAATTTTTCAGTATACCCGCTGGTTGCGCTGTCAATGACCATCAAATCGTCATTGTTGCCGTCCGTGTCCGACAGCTCTATTTTGGCCGTGGGCTTTATGTTTATATTCACTACGTTGGTCTGGGCCGTCTGCGGACCGGAGTTGTTCGCGTAATACACGTTGGCATAGTTGGTAAGCTGCTGGGCGGGGGCGTTGCCGTCGATGGCCAGTTTGAAATTGAGCGTTCCCCTCTGCCCCACTTCAAGCGTGTTTCCCGCGGCGTTTGGCGGGATAAAGTAGCCGATCTTTGCGACATTGCCGGCCTGAAGCGAATCCTTCTTCCAGGGCCCGCCCTGCGAGGCGAATACCGGGAAGCCGGAATTCACCGTGCCGGAGGCGGTGCCGGCCTCGTAGGAGGTGTAAGGGGGGAGGGTATTTGAGACGAGCAGCCCTTTTTCCGTGTTCGCGGTCCCGGTGTTGTTGAAATCGCAATCCGTTATATCCGCGGGCTTGAGGGGGTTCGTCCCGGCATTCTGGAAGATAACAGAGAGCGATACCACACTGCCCGGGGCTGCGTCCGTGTTCTGCGGTGTTTCAGTTGCGGTTACCGCCCCGTCCTGGACGATGTCTATCCTTGCGACGTTGTCCTTGTCCAGCGCGGTATTATCCCCGTTCGAATAGCCGGAGAGATTTATATAGATGCTGCCGGAGGAAACCGTTGACGGGACCTCGCCCATTACTATCAAGCTCAGCACCTGTCCGGCACTGAGCTGTGGAGGGCTCTGGTTGCTGTACAGGGGTTCACCCTGGTCAAACACCCCGTTCTGGTTTGAATCTATGTAGATTTTCGCGCCTATAAGGGCGGTGGACGAGAGGTTCGCGGCTGAGAGGTTGCAGGTATCAGCGCCGTTTCCGGAATTCCTCAAGGTGTACGGGATCTGCAGGAATTGTCCCGGGGTGGCGGTTATTATCTGCCCCGGGTCCTGCATGGTGCCGTCGGGCTTTATCTCTATCCCGTAGACCTGCTTTACCGTGGTCATGACAACATTGGATGAGACCTGCCATGTCTGTCCGTCCGGGCCCTCATAGCTGCCAAGGGCGATGTTTATTATATTGATTCCGGCGGAGGTCAGGGCGCGGGCTGTGCCGGGGAGAAAAAAGACCAGGGCGAGCAAGACGGCACTGAAGGCAAGGCGTATAAACCTGCTCTGGATATTAAAAAAATATTTTCTTTCTGCTACACACCTTTGCGCCACGCTCTCTCACCGGCAATCCTGCTTTTTTATTTGTTTTTTTTGGACTTCCCTACCATTAAAAAAGGAAGGGGCGGAGCATGCGCTCCGCCCCTTATGAGAGTTACTGCACCTGTACTTGGAATTTGATACAGGTAGCAGCGCCGGGAGCCATTGTGCCGCCGTTTGTGGCGTCGGCGCCTGTGCCGAGCCTGAACCTGACAAGGGTGTTCGACGAATCGTATTCCGCCCTGTCGTCACCGGCCGCATCCGTGAATGTCGATGTGCATGTTGTGGCGTTTTTGGTGCAGGAAGTGTCCTCGCAGAGGCTGCCGGGGACATAGTTGGTGTATTGGGGTATGGCATCAGTGACCACTACCTTGTTGGCGGTCAGGTTGGACGTGTTGCTGACCTGGATCATGTAGTGGATCGGCTGGCCTGGCGCCGCCTGGGTTTCCAGCGCGGTCTTGTTGAGCTGCAGGAAGGCGCCGCTAACCGTGGCGGTATCCGTGGCGGACGCGTTGCAGAGGCCGCCGTTGGCTGTAACTGTCACGCTTTCAACCGTGCCGTTGGCAATGCCGCTTGGCGCCTGCACCTGGACGTTGAAAGTATATGTGGCGCTTGCGCCGGGGGCCAGGGTATTGGTGAAGCCCGTTCCGGCGGGATAGGTCCCGTTGGCATCGGTCAGGAGGTAGTTTAACTGGGTGCCTGAAGAAGGGCTGATCGCAACCGTATAGGTTACGGAATAGTTGCTGTTGTTTTTGATAGTGTGGGTGATGGTGCCGGTGCCGCCCGCAGCGATCTGGACGGAGCCGTTCGGAGAAAGCGCCAGTGAACAGGACTGGTTTATGGTAAGCCCGATGGTCATCTGGTCCTGGTCGTTGCTGGCTGGCGAATGGGCGGTTACGGTTAAGGTGTAGTTGCCGGCCGTGGTGGCTGCCCCAGTTACGACGGTCATTACGTAGCAGGCCGCCCCGGAGACCTTTGTTCCAGCCGTGGCAGGCGCGGAAAGCGCGTTGCTGATGGCTATTATGTTGTTGCCGGTGTCGACATTGGAGATGGTCCTCATCTGTCCGTCCGTGCCCACGACTATTTTGTTTCCAATTGCGAAGCCGGTCGCGTTGTAGACGCACAGGCTGGTGTCGGTGTTGGTGCAGGTGCCGTCGTTTGTCCTGATCGAGGTGCTGGTCAGGCTTCCGGTGCTGGTCACGCTTGAGCCGGGTGTGCCGTTGCAGGCCGTGTCAGTGTAAAAGGTCGCCGTCGATGAGACAGGAAGCCCGGTTGCGTTCAGGTCGAAGGCGTCCGGGGAGCCGCCCAGGTTGGCGACTTCCAGGCTGTAATTGATGGCGGCCGCCGGGTTCACCGCGGAACTTGCTATGTTGTCGTTGCCGGCGTTATTGTCGGCCGCGTTCGGAGACTGAGCAATGTCCACAGCGGCGGTTACTAGGCTGCTTATGGTGTCCGTGGCCGTGGCGGACTTGGTCTTGTCATTGCTGGAAGTGGCCGCTACCGTCACGTTATACGAACTATTCGCGGTGCCTGCGGGGATATAAACCTTCAACATGAAGTTGACGCTTGCCCCGGCATTCACCAGGCCCACGTCCACCAGGCCGTCTCCGTTATTATCCAGCAGCTTCGCCGTCCCGGAGGCGTTCCAGTATTCAATAGTTGCACCACCGGGCAGGTTATTGGCCGCCGTCGAGATATTCAGCGTATCCGGGGTGTTGCCGGTATTCTGCACCGTGTGCGTGAACACCACCCAGGAGCCCGAGGGCACATTGGGTACGGTATTGTTGGGGCTCAATGTAACCCCGTAGACCGGTATGGGTGATACGCTGGTCGAGGTGCTCAGGGTCGTGGTAAGGATAGTGGGAGGGGTCAGCGAATTCCCGTAAGAAATAACGGCATTGTTGGGTATCGTGCCGCTGAACCCGGAGGCCACCACCGCCTGGAAGGTCAGGCTGCCCGTCTGATTGGCCGGCAGGACGTCTTCCAATGTGCCGTTGGTGGGGTTCGCGTCCTGCATGAAGAAGCCGACGTTGGTAACGGAATTCAGCAGGCCGGGCGCCGTCTTCGTCCATGATGTGCCGTTATTGATAGAATACACAACGTAGCCCGTGGGGTTCGTTGTGGGCTGGCCTGAAGCCGCCCCGTTGAATACGGCCCCGGCGGGCATGGCGTCATTTACCAGTATGCCGTCAGTGTTGGTGCCGTCTACGTTGTAAGTGCCGCCAGCCTTGGCGGTCTGGAGACCGGTATTCTGGAAATTAATGGTATAGGTAAGCGTATTGCCCGGATTCGCCGTCTGCTTGTCGACGGTCTTGCTGCCCGTGATGACGGCATCGGTTGTTACGTTTACCTGCCCCAGTCCCGTGACCGAGCATCCGGTTGGGTTGGTGCCGGTCGCGGTCAGGCCGAAGTTGTCCACATTTCCGGAAGTGGCGCCGGAAGGGATTTGAACCGCAACCACCAGGTTAACCGTTCCTCCCATCGCTACGGTAGCGTTGGTGATAACCGGCTCGCCCGCATCAGGAACGCCGTTTCCGTTCGTGTCCTGGTAGATGGTCTTCGAGTATGTGCCGTTCGTGATCAGGCTGAAAACATTCTGGCTGTTGCCGTTGTTGGTCAGCGTGAACGGCACATAGACCACCTGGCTTGGAGCGCCAGTTTTGCTCACCACCGATGTGGGGCTGATGGATGCCCCGCAGACCGCGGCTACTGTCGTCTGCACCATGTTGGATGTTGACGTGTAAGTGTTGTTACTGGAGTCCATGTAAGTCGCCGTTGCCGAGTTCCCGATGGTGGTTCCAGAGGCCGTGAGGGCCAGTGCCGAGGCGGCAAACCCCGCCAGCAGGACCACGGCGGCCAGGACCGCCACCAGCATCTGCTTTGTTACTATTCGCTTTCTCATCTTTTCTCCTTTTTCCTATCCAAAATGCCTTTTTTTACTTAACCCTTACCCTGTATGTATTCAAAGCTTCCTCGGACGGGTCCAGCCGGTCGATTATGAATTTGATGTTGGTGTATCTCTCCGGCGCCACTATCTGCTCTACCACCTTCCCGTCGGGTCTTTTCACCTTCTCCTTGATGGGGGCCGCGGCATAGGTCTTTCCCCTGTCTATGGAAAAGAGTATCCGGGTCTTTTTGCTGCTGCGGGCGCTCTTGTCGATATAGGACGTGCCGTCCGGTATGTTGCCTATAAGCTGGATGTTCCTGAGCATGCCCCGCGATGTGTTCCGGCCAAGGATGGTGTACTGGATTATCTCGCCATTGGCGACCTCCCTGGGGAGGCCCGCCAGTTCTTCCACCCTTTTGCCGCCTGTTGTCTTGACTACCACCAGGTTTCCCTTCATCTCCAGCACGAGGGGCTTTCCCTGCGGAAAAGCGCTCACCGCGATGAGCAGAAAGAGAACCATTCCAATTGCAATCCCGGCTTTTCTCATTTTTCATTCTCCCGTAAGTCGTTTTAATGAGTTCAATACTGAAAACTCTTTATTTTTAATCCCTTCCAAAAAGGAAATCGAACCCGCATCTCAAAGAGCAATGCAAAAACAACCGAATTCAAATATCAGGTGGATATTAGAGCAAAAAGAATGCCAGTTAGATGAAGAAAAAATTGCTTTTAAAAACGGGGGGTTTTTGAATTGTGCTTAAGTAAGAAGAGGGCAAAGTGACAAAAAATGTCAATTTTCTGCGTTATTTGACGCAATTTTTTTTACGGGAATAGCAAGAAGAGGTAAATTGAATTATCTGATTTGGAAGAGAGGCTTTTTAAAATTTCATATCCGGTATTGCAGCCTGCAGATGACGGAGACCGGCCCGGCAATCTCCCGCGCCCTTGCCTCAATCCCCTTGTGCTCGGAAGGGTTATGGACTATTCCCTGGAGCACAATGGTTTCGCCCTCGGGAAAGACCTGAAGGGTTGGCACCATGAAAGAGTCGTCCGTGAGGATGATGGCCTTGATCCTTGCCGCAAGTGCACGCATAAAAAGAATTTTTTCCGCTTCCGGGGTTTTCTGCCTTTTCTTGTCCCGGAGGGCTGATTCCAGAAGGGTTTCAATCTCTTCGAGGGGCATGGAGCCGGTGTCGAAGACCATGTCATAGCCCACGGGGTCGGCCCAGTCCTCCTCGTACAGCGAACGGATGAAGCAGGCCCTCTGGTAATCCGAGCGCTCGACCACCTTGCGCGCGGCCTCCCTGTCCAGCATCTCCCGCTTCATGACCGTCCCTATCCTCTTTTCAACCGGGCAGATTACGCGGACCCTTAAGACATGCGTTATTTCACGCAGCAGGAAGTTCGCCCCCCTGCCCACTATCACGGCCCGGTCTTCCACGGCCTTGTCCAGGATTATCCTCTCCAGCAGGGCGCGATAGCCCAGGAATGACCAGTCGTTCTTCTCCCAGACAGTGGGGCAGTGCTCATCGAAATCCTTCCCCCAGTCACCCCACCTTCGCCCCGCCTTGCAGAGTTCGACATGGATGGCTTCCTTGTCCAGCATAAAATAGCCGAGCCTCGCGGCAACGGACTGCCCGATCTCCCTCCCCCCGCTTCCCATCTCCCTGGAAATGGTCAGGACGGCCATTTATCTATCCACGGCCCTTTCGGCCCGCTTCTCTTTCATCCTGGCCCGGAACCTTCCAATAAACACAACTCCCGCCGCGCAGACGGCTTCCACAAGATAGACCCCAAGCCGGCCGGGACTAAATGCCATTGTTGTAAACGGGTCCGTCATTATCATCTCCCCTCCGGTCTTTCCCAAAACCGCCGCCCCAATATACAGGATAACGGGATACCTGTCCATGAGGGAGGAGAGGAGGTTGCTGGTGAATATGACGAAAGGGATGCTGAAACCAAGGCCCAATATAAGGAGCAGCAGGTTCCCGTGCGAGGCCCCGCCCACGGCAAGCATGTTGTCCGTGGCCATGGTGATGTCCGCGATGATTATAATCTTCACGCTTTGCCAGATGCCTGCGGAGCCGGCTTCCGCCCTCTCGCCGGACGGGCTCTGAGAAAACAGCTTTACGGCGATCCACAGTATCAAAAGCCCCCCGGCCAGCTTCAGGTAATGGAGTTCCAGCAGCCGGGCCACGAAGAAAGTCAGCGCTATCCTCAATATGACCGCCGCACCCGAACCGGCAAGTATCCCCGCCTTCCTCCGGCTTGCTGGCAGGCTCCTTACGGCCATGGCGATCACAATCGCGTTGTCGCCCGCCAGGACCAGGTCTATGAGTATGACGCTTAAAAGGGCGGACAGAAAAGGAAGCCCCGCATCTGAAAGGACCATCCGGGAGAAGCCCTCCTCTACAACTGTTTTCAGGACTATTTTAGCTTTTTCGGAGGGCGGAGGGTGAAATTTTACCCGCTTAATCAAAAGAATTCCTCGAAAAATACGAAGCCGCGTCGTTGATGAGGGCCTGCATCTGCAAAAAAGGATCGGGGTCGGGTAATATCAATAGAGTGGATAGGAGAAAATACAAGAGAATTCCTGTTAGGAAAACGGTCATCATAGGCAGCGCCATTAAGACGCAATCTCTTGATCTAAGCGAAAGCGGAATGTACATTCACACAGACCACCCGTTTCCATCCGGCCATCAGACCACAATCAGCTTTTTCCTGGATGACGCCAAAATCACGGTCAAGGCTGTTGTGGTGCACAGCTATTCAGGCATCGGCATCGGGGTCCGTTTTATGGGCCTTGACCGAGACCAGATGATCTCAATCAAAAGCTACATAGAAAATCACAGCCAGCAAGACAAAGGGAAAGGGATTAACAAGGGGAAGGTGCTGCTGGTCGAAGACAACGTACTGACCCGTACAATGCAAAAAAGCAGGCTTGTGCTGGACGGTTTTGCAGTTTATGAAGCGGGTGACGGCGTTGAAGCCCTAAAGCTTCTGATCAAGGAGAAAATAAATCTTGTAATACTTGATCTCCAGCTGCCCAGGCTGGATGGCTATAAGGTCCTGGCTATGGCAAAGGACAACCCCGAATGGAATAATATCCCCATTCTGGTCTGTTCCTCCCGAACATTATCCGCTGAAGTGGAAAGGGCGAGGGCCGCTGGTGCTGCCGAATTTCTCAGTAAAGCGGTCACCACGCCTGCAAAGCTTTCCGAGCGGGTCAAGGCCAACCTGAAGCCGAAGCCGTCAGGGCCAGACAGTGCTGGATAATCCAGCTAGAAAAGCCCTCTCAGTTTTTCGGTGAACTCTTCCGGGCTCACTATCGAGCCGCCGGGGCGGCCGTAAAAGAGCACGTCCTCAAGGCCGCAGACGGCCAGCCTTACGTCCTCCACCATCTGTCCGGCGTTAAGCTCGAAGGTGAGGAATTTCTTCACCCCTTTTGCCATGGAATGGAGTTCCTTTTCGGGGAACGGGAAGAGGGTAACCGGCCTGAAGAGGCCCACCTTTCTGCCCTCCGCGCGAAGGACCTCTATGGCCGAGAGCGCAATCCTCGCGGCTATCCCGAAGGCCACGACCATGACCTCCGCGTCCTCGGCGTAACAGGTCTGGCAGAGCACTTCTTTTTCCTTCATGCGATTGTATTTTTCCTGCAGGAGCCAGTTCCTCTGTTCAAGCTCCCCCTCGCCAAGATAAAGGGATTTCAAGACATTGGGCTTCCTGCCCTTGCAGCCGGTCAGCGCCCAATCTTTTGCCGGAAGCTTCGGTTTTTGATACGGTGTCTTCACGATGGGTTCCATCATCTGTCCCAATATGCCGTCCATGAGGACCATTACCGGGTTTCTGTATTCGTCGGCCTTGTCGAAAGAGAGCATGGCGAGTTCCCAGATCTCCTGCAGGCTGAACGGGGCATAGACAAGGAGCTTGTAGTCTCCGTGCCCGCCGCCCTTTACGGCCTGGAAGTAGTCGGCCTGGCTCCCGGATATATTGCCAAGCCCCGGGCCGCCCCTCTGCACGTTCGCTATTACGGCCGGAAGCTCGGCCCCCGCCATATAGGAGATGGCCTCCTGCATAAGGCTTATCCCCAGGCTTGAAGAGGACGTCATCGCGCGCGCCCCGGTGGCCGCCGCGCCGTAAACCATGTTTATGGCGGCAAGCTCGCTCTCGGCCTGTATGAACACCCCGCCCGACTGGGGCATCCGCTTCGCCAGGTACTCCGGTATTTCGTTCTGCGGGGTTACAGGATAGCCCGCGTAAAAACGGCAGCCTGCCTGCACCGCGGCCTCGGCCAGGGCCTCGTTTCCCCTCAGGAGGACTTTCCTGCCATCAGGCCTGGACACTGCCTTTACGCAACTATTTGTTTTTCTTACGATTTCCATTTTAAAAGTTGCTTGAATCTTAACATATAAAAAGAGAGTTTATCAAAAATTGGGGACTGCTGACAGGCGGCGCCTGGCATCAAAAATACGGTGTGTCAAAACACCTGCCATTCTCCTCATTGACATTGTCCTTCCGGGGCGGTTATTTTTCAATCAGCATCTATTCCGAAAGGAGAGCAAAAATGGGCGATGCCATGGATGTAAAATTGAATTATGTGGACGGGATGGAGTTTCTGGCCAGGACCCCTTCGGGACACCAACTGACGCTGGACGCCGCACCAAAATACGGCGGCCGGGACAAGGGGCCGAGGCCTTCGGAGCTTTTGCTGGTGGGGCTTGGCGGGTGCTCCGCGATGGACGTAATATCGATACTGAAAAAGAAGAAGCTGGACGTGACCGGGTTCGAGATAAACGTGAAGGGGCTGAGGGCGGAAGAGCACCCGAAGCGCTTCACCGAGATCGAACTGGAATATGTTGTGAAAGGTAAAAATATCCCGGAAGAGGCGGTAAGGAAGGCCGTGGAGCTGTCCATGAATAAATACTGCTCCGTTAAGGCCACCCTGGAAGAGGGCGCGAAGGTGAAATTCGGGTTCAGGGTCGAAAACGAGTGAGCGTGCCCCGAAGGGAACGCGCTTCTTCCAACCGGCCCTGGAATTTTTTAATCATGCAGTCCGCCACGGTGATTTCGATAGGGAGAATGCCCTTTGCGCCGGGGACATTCGGTTCGGCGGCCGGATTTTTATTTGTCCTCCTTTTGAGGCCGCGGGGATTTTTGCTCCTCGCCATCGCGGCGGCCATCTCCCTCTGGGGCGTGTACGCCGCGGGAAAGGCGGAAGATGTGCTTGGCAGGGACGCAAAGCCCATCGTAATAGACGAGTTCGCGGGCTATCTGATAAGCGTGCTGTTTCTGCCGCTTCACATCGGCTGGCTGATTGCGGGGTTCGTCCTCTTCCGCCTGTTCGATATCCTTAAGCCCCCGCCCGTCTCCAGCTTCGAGCGGCTTAAAGGAGGACTTGGCGTGATGATGGACGATATCGCCGCGGGAATAATCTCCAATCTCATCCTTCAGGCATGGAGGCTTATATGGGCGTGATAAGGTCTTTTATCGCCGTGAACCTGCCCGAAGAGCTGAAGGAGAAGATCGGGGCGGAGATACCTTATTTAAAGGACTCCGGGGCGGACGTGAAATGGGTGGACCCGGAGAGCATGCATATCACATTGAAATTCCTTGGCTACGTGCCGGAGGAGAAGATAGACCAGGTTGCGTTTGTTGCCGCCGGGGTGGCGCGGGAGATAAGGCCTTTCGAGCTTATATTCAGGGGCACGGGTGCGTTCCCTGCTGAAACGGCCCCGCGGGTGGTCTGGGTGGGCGTTGAAGACCCTTCCGGCATGCTTATGGAACTGCAAAAAAGGCTTGAAGAGGCCCTCTCCGGCCTGGGGTTTGAAAAGGAAGGCGGTTTCAACGCGCATATCACGCTTGGCCGGGTGAAATCCCCAAAAAACAGGCAGGCCCTGGCGGGGCGGCTGGCTACCCTTCGTGGGAGCTTATTTGGTAAGATAAAGGTCGAAAATATCCATCTTATGAAAAGCGAATTGAGGCCCGGGGGATCGCTCTACAGCGCCCTCAGCCAAATAAAGCTCGGCCCGGAGGAGAATAAAAATGAGGGGGGATAAAGAGATGAACAAAGACAAGGCGAAGGCGCTCGAGGCGGCAATCGCCCAGATAGAGCGCAGTTTCGGGAAAGGTGCCATCATGAAGCTTGGCGCGGGCGGGGTGGCCGAAGGCGTGCAGGTCATACCCACGGGCTCCATCACCCTGGACCTCGCCACGGGAATCGGCGGGTTCCCCAGGGGCAGGGTGATAGAGATATACGGCCCCGAGTCCTCCGGCAAGACCACCCTTGCCCTTTCCGCAATCGCGCAGGCACAGAAAGCGGGCGGGGTGGCCGCATTCATAGACGCCGAGCACGCCCTTGACGTGAACTATGCCTCCAAACTGGGCGTGAACATAGAAGAACTCCTCATATCCCAACCCGACACCGGCGAGCAGGCCCTTGAAGTGGCCGAGACCCTGGTAAGAAGCGGCGCGGTGGACGTCATTGTGCTGGACTCGGTTGCGGCCCTCGTCCCCAAGGCCGAGATAGAAGGCGAGATGGGCGATGCCCTCCCGGGGCTTCAGGCGAGGCTCATGAGCCAGGCCATGAGAAAGCTCACCGCGGCCATATCCAAGTCCAACTCGATGATCATCTTCATAAACCAGATAAGGATGAAGATAGGGGTCATGTTCGGAAACCCGGAGACCACAACCGGAGGAAACGCCCTGAAGTTCTACTCCTCCATGCGGCTTGACATAAGGAGGATAGACAGCCTCAAGGAGAACAACGAGATGATCGGCGGAAGGGTGCGGGTGAAGGTCGTAAAGAACAAGGTGGCGCCCCCCTTCAGGCAGGCCGAGTTCGACATCTACTTCAACGAGGGGATCTCAAAAAGCGGCGAACTTGTGGACCTCGGGGTCGAGAAGGGCCTCATAGAAAAGTCCGGCGCATGGTACAGCTACGGCGGACAGAGGATAGGGCAGGGACGGGAGAACGCTAAGGAGTTCCTGAAGGCCCACCCGGAGGCCGCCGCTGAGATAGAAGCTAAGCTGACGGAGACCCTCAAGGTAAAAACCAATGGAGATAAATGACCTTTTGAAGAAGGCCGTGGCCGAGGGGGCCTCGGACCTCCATCTGAAGGTGGGCAATTCGCCCGTAATAAGGGTTGACGGCAGGCTCAGGATGATAGACTCCGAGCCGGCGCTTACGAAGGAGGAGGCCGTCCGGCTTGTACTCTCCACGATGAGCCAGCCCCAGAAAGAGGCGTTCAAGAAAGAGGCGGACGTCGATTTCGCCTACAGCGTGCCGGGGCTTGGCAGGTTCCGCTGCAACGCCTTTCTGCAGAGGGGCACGATGGGGGCGGTCTTCAGGGTGATCCCGTTCACGGTCCCGAACCTGGACGGCCTTAACCTGCCCCCCATTCTGAAGGAGCTTGCCCTTGAGGAAAGGGGCCTCATACTGGTGACCGGAACAACCGGGTGCGGAAAATCGACAACCCTCGCGGCCATCATAGACCGCGTGAACCAGATGCGCACGGCAAATATCGTTTGCATAGAGGACCCGATAGAGTACCTCTACAGGGACAAGAAAAGCATTGTGAACCAGCGCGAGGTGGGGGCGGACACCCGGAGCTTCGCCAAGGCGATAAGGGCCGCCATGAGGCAGGACCCGGACGTTGTCCTGATTGGAGAGATGAGGGACTTCGAGACGATACAGACCGCCCTGATGGCGGCCGAGACCGGCCACCTGGTGCTCTCCACCCTGCATACCATGGACGCGCCGGAGACCGTGAACCGGGTTATTTCGTTCTTCCCGCCCTATCACCAGCAGCAGGTCAGGCTGCAGCTGGCCTCGGTCCTGAAGGGCATAGTTTCCCTTCGCCTGCTGCCAAGGTCCGACGGGCAGGGCAGGGTGCCCGCCGTGGAGATCATGGTGTCCACCGGGATGGTGAGGGACTGCATAACAGACCCGGCAAAGACGCAGCTCCTGCAGGACGTTATAGGCCAGGGAAAGGTGCATTACGGCATGCAGACCTTTGACCAGTCCCTTTTCGACCTTTTCCAGAAAGGGCTGGTGACCTATGAAGAGGCCATGAAATACGCCTCCAACCCTGACGACTTCACCCTGAAGGTGAGAGGCATCCACAGCACCGCGGAGAGCGCGGCGGAAAGGAAGGAACGGGGCCCTGATTTTGGAATAGAGAGGTTCTCCAGGTAACCAGGAAAAAAAATCCCCAGGGCGCCTTTGCGTATTCGATAAAGCTCCTTTCCTACAGGGCAAGGACAAGGAAAGAGCTTTCCGGCAGACTCTTGAAGAACGGGTATGGCGAGGTCGAGATTCTGGAAGCCCTTCAAAAACTGGAGGCCCTTGGCTATATGGACGACAGGGCGGTTGCCTCTTCGCTTGCGAGGCAGGCCCGGGAGCTGAAGAACCTTGGCAAAAGGGGCGCGGCCCTGTATCTTGCGAAAAGGGGCGTGCCGGGGGATTATGCCGGTGAGGCCCTTGCTTCATATGAGGAACGCGAGGCCGCCCGGCGGCTTGTTGAAAAAAGGATGAGGGGGCTGAAGGGGCTTCCGCCCGAGGTGCGGAGACGCAGGATTTTTTCGGCCCTTCAAAGAAGGGGCTTTTCGTCCGGCACAATTTATGAAATGTTGCGTATAGAGGAGGAACAGTGATGAGAAGGTCTGCTTTTTGGGTTCTTGCGCTCCTTGCGATGACGACTGTTTCGTGTACCCAGCAGGTGCGGTATTCCCCCGCGGAAATGGAGCAGTTCCCTCCGGATATCCAGGGGCACATCAAACAGGGCGAAGTAGTAATGGGAATGACCCAGGAAGAGGTAAGATACGCCTGGGGGGCCCCCAGCGAGGTAGATGTCCTCATGCCCACCCCCGACGGCAAGATGCGTGAGGAGTGGGTTTACAAGGACTTCCTCTCCAAAAAGGCCCTGGTCTTCACTGATAAAAAGCTTACCGAGTTCATAGGCGGCAGCGTGGAAAAAGGGCAATGAATAGCGCGGAGATACGGAAGGCCTTTCTTGAGTTCTTCAGGGAGCGCGGCCACGAAGCCGTAAAAAGCTCGTCCCTGATACCGGCGGAGGACCCGACCCTGCTCTTCACCAATGCGGGGATGGTGCAGTTCAAGCGCGTGTTCCAGGGCGAGGAGACCCGCCCGTACAAGCGGGCCACATCGTGCCAGAAGTGCATGCGCGCGGGCGGAAAGCACAGCGACATAGAGAACGTCGGCTATACCAGAAGGCATCACACCTTCTTCGAGATGCTTGGGAATTTCTCCTTCGGGGATTATTTCAAGCGCGAGGCGATAGGCTTCGCCTGGGACCTCCTGACCAAGGTCTTCAAGCTGCCGGCGGACAAGCTTTGGGTTTCCATCTACGAGGACGACGACGAGGCGGGCAGGCTCTGGCAGGAGGTGGCGGGCATCCCGGAGAGCAGGATCGTGCGGCTTGGGGCCAGGGACAATTTCTGGCAGATGGCCGACACCGGCCCATGCGGCCCCTGCTCCGAGATAATCATAGACCAGGGCGCGGAGCTTGGCTGCGGGAGGCCGGAGTGCGCCGTGGGCTGCGACTGCGACCGCTTCCTCGAACTCTGGAACCTGGTCTTCATGCAGTATAACCGGGACGAGCGCGGGGACCTCAATCCCCTCCCCAGACCCAGCATAGACACCGGCATGGGACTTGAGCGCATCGCGGCCGTCCTGCAGGGAAAAGAGAACAACTTCGATACCGACCTCTTCGCGCCCATCATCTCCGAAATAGAGAGGCACTCCGGCGCGGTCTACGGGAAAGACCGGAAAGAGACCATCGCCACGAGGGTCATCGCGGACCACCTGCGGGCCATTACCTTTCTCTTGTCGGAGGGGCTGGTGCCCTCTAACGACGGCAGGGGGTATGTCCTCCGGAGGATCATCCGCCGGGCCTCCCGCTATGCCAAAAAGCTTGGAATGGAAGGGGCTGTCCTCTATAAGATGACCGGTTCGGTGGTGGAAAAAATGTCCCCCGTTTACCCGGAGCTTGCGCGCGAAGAGGAGAGGGTTAAAAAGCTGCTCCTCTTCGAGGAGGAGAGGTTCTCCCACACGCTGGAGCAGGGGATGAGGCTTTTGGATGACCTGCTCTCCGTCCTGAAAAAAGAGGGTAAGGACACCATCCCGGGCGGGGAGATATTCAAGCTTTATGATACATATGGATTTCCGCTTGACCTGGTGCGCGACGTGGCGGGCGAGGAAGGGTTCTTGCTGGATGAGGCTGGTTTCGAGCGCGAGATGCAGTCCCAGCGCGAGAAGGCCCGGGCCTCCTGGGCGCAGGAGGAAGGCGCGGCGGATGCCATTTACAGGGAGCTTGCCCCCGAAGTGGGCCAGACCGGATTTTTGGGTTATGACACTCTCCAGTCGGAATCCGTGGTTAAAGCCATCATAAGAAAAGGTCATGTCGTAAACGAGATAAAAGGGGGCGACGAGGCCGAGCTTATCCTGGACAAGACGCCGTTTTATGGCGAGTCGGGCGGCCAGGTGGGCGACACCGGGACTATTTACAACAACGGCATCATGCTTGAAGTCATAAATACCGAAAAGCCCTTTGGCGGGCTTATCTCCCATCACGTTAAAGTCAGGCAAGGCTCCCTGAGGGTCTGGGCGAACGTCTCCTGCCAGGTGGACGAGGCAAGGAGGCGCGCCATAATGAGAAACCATACGGCCACCCACCTCCTGCACGCGGCTTTAAAGGCCGTGCTCGGAGACCATGTGAAGCAGGCCGGCTCCCTGGTGGAGCCCGAGAGGCTGCGCTTCGATTTCACCCATTTCTCCGGCCTTGCCCAGGCGGAGGCGGACGAGATAGAGGATTTCGTGAATTCAAAGATACTCGACAATGTCCCGGTTGTCACAAAGACGATGCATATAGACGAGGCGCTTTCAACCGGGGCGACCGCGCTCTTCGGCGAGAAGTACGGCGAGACCGTAAGGGTGGTGAGGGCGGAGCCCGTGAGCCTTGAGCTTTGCGGAGGCACCCACGTGAGCGCCACCGGCGAGATAGGCACTTTCATCATCGTCTCGGAAGGCAGCGTGGCCTCCGGCATCAGGAGGATAGAGGCCCTGACCGGCATGGGCGCGCTCGGGTACCTGCGCGCCAGGAAGACGGAGCTTAAGGAGACTGCCCAGATACTCAGGACGGACAAACCCGTTGAAAAGGCCGCGGAAGTCATGGAGAGGATGAAAGCGCTTGAGAAGGAAATAGAGAAATACCGGGCCTCATCGGCGCAGGATATCGCCAAAGAAATAATGGGCAGGGCAAGGGACGTTGACGGGGTGAAAGTGCTCTCCGAGAAGGTGAGCGGCTTCGGACAGAAAGAGCTCAGGGAACTGGCCGACAATATCCGGGACAAGCTTGGTTCCGCGGTCATAATGCTTGCCTCCGACGAGGGGGCGCTCCTTGCGATGGTTACAAAAGACCTTGCAAACAAAGTGAAAGCGGGCGATATCCTGGGCGATGTGGCCGCCCTTACCGGGGGCCGCGGAGGCGGCAGGCCGGAGCTTGCCCAAGGCGGCACGAAAGAGGTCCAGAAGCTGGACAGCGCACTGCAAAAGGTATACGATATTGTGAGGGACAGGCTTAAAAAATAAGCAAAAAAGGGGGCCTTGTCATATGATCACGGAGACCATCAGGAAGGCGCTTCTGGCGGGGCTTGGCGTTCAGGAACGGTTCAAGGAGACGCTGGACGAGCTTGTCAAGAAGGGCGAACTCAGCCAGTCGCAGGCCGCAAAGCTCGTAAAGGAATGGACCGAGACGGCCGAGAAGGGCAGCTCGGAGGTGAACAAGACCATCAGCGACATGCTCAACAGGGCCCTCGAAAAAATGAACCTGCCCACAAGGCAGGACTTCGACAGGCTGAACAGGAAAGTCCAATCGCTTTCGCTTCGGGTGCGCCGCCTTGAGGGCAGGACCGAGGAGATGGAAGAGAAGACAGGGGCCGAAGAGGAAGAAGAAGCATAGGCGCACTTGGACATAGATAAGGTAAGCAGGACCTTCAGGGCGGCCCGCCGGGTCCAGCAGATCATAAACGTCTTCCTGCGGCACGGCTTCGGCCGCGTGATCGACCAGATACGCCTCAACCGCTATATCCCCCTTTCGATGCGCTTGAAGAGTTTCGGCCAGCTTCCCTCCTACAAGGGTGCGGACATGGCCAGGCAGTTGAGGCTTTCTTTCGAGGAGCTTGGCCCCAGTTTCATAAAGCTGGGCCAGATACTCTCCGCCAGGCCCGACCTCATCGGCACGGAATTCTCCGACGAGTTCAAGAAGCTGCAGGACGAGGTCCCGCCGTTCCCTTCCGCCCAGGCCCAGGCGATAATAGAAGACGAACTGAAGCGCCCCATGAACGAGATATTCCGCGGTTTCGACGGCGTGCCCATAGCGGCGGCTTCCATAGCCCAGGTGCACAAGGCCGTGCTCATGGACGGCTCGGACGTGGTCGTCAAGGTCCAGAGGCCGGACATCAAGGAATTGATAGAGCTGGACATCAGCATCCTGGGCATGTTTGCCCGCCTCATGGAGAGGAACATGCCGGAGGCAAGGTTCTTCAACCCCATAGGCATAATAGATGAATTCGCAAAAACGATAAGGAAAGAGCTGGATTTCGTGCAGGAGGCAAAGAACTGCCTCCGGTTCACGCAGAATTTCGCCGCCAATCCCGACGTCTATTTCCCCCGTATCTATCCCCATCTGCTTACCGAAAAGGTGTTCGTAATGGAGCACATACACGGGATAAGGATAGACCGCGTTGAGGAACTGCAAAGGGAAGGGTACGACAGGAAGAGGATCGCCCAGATAGGGGTGGAGGCCTATTTCAAGATGGTCTTCGAGGACGGCTTTTTCCATGCCGACCCGCACCCCGGAAACCTGTTCGTGACCGTTTCCGGAGAGATTGCGTTCGTGGACTTCGGCATCGTGGGACGGGTCTCGGACGAGCTGAAGCAGACCATGGCCAATACCTTCCTGGCCCTTATAAACAAGGACTTCGACAGGCTTATAGACGGTTATATAGAGCTTGGCCTTGTCCCCGACGAGACCGACCTCGATACCTTCAAACGCAATTTCAAGATGGACCTGATGGAGATACTGGACCCGCTTTACGGCCTCACCATAAGCCAGATAAACTTTCCCGAATTCCTGAACACCTTCATGAACCTGGCCATAAAACACAGCATGAGGATACCCGCGCCGCTCCTGCTGATAGACAAGGCAATGCTGATATTGCAGAATATCGGGCTCCAACTGGATCCGGACTTCGACTTCATCGCGGCCAGCGAGCCCTATGCCTCAAAGCTCCTGAGGGAGAGATACAGCCCCCTGAACATGGCCGCGCGCATCTCGAGGGAGGCAAGGGATTTTGCGGATTTTTCCTTCGGCTTTCCCCGGCAGGTAAGAAAAATACTGAGGAAGATCGAAAAGAACGATTTACACCTGAAACTGCACCACAAGGAGCTTGAGCCCCTGATAAAGGACATCGACAAGACCGGCAACCGGCTCGCTTTCTCAATGGTGATAAGCGCCCTGATAGTGGGCTCGGCCATACTGCACTCCTCAGGGGCGGCCCCGCGAATATTCGGGGTTTCGGTCTTCGGGTTCCTGGGGTTCGCCTTCGCCGGGTTCATGGGGATATGGCTTCTTATTTCAATCCTGCGCTCCGGAAGGCTGTGACCTTAAAACTTGACCTTTGGCACTTCCTTTTCGGCCTCTGGCACCTGGTAGTACTCGGCCGGGCCTACTCCGGCAAGGCCTGCGTATAGCCTGCCCATTATAGTGCGCCTGAATGTGTTCAGCCGCTGGACGGATTCGTTATAGCGCATCCGTTCGACGGCGATGCGGTTCTCGGTGCCCTCAAGGCTGTCCTGCAATTTAAGGAAAGACTCGTTCGCCTTCAATTGCGGGTACTGCTCTCTTAAAAGGAGCAGTCTTGAGATAAGGGGCTCCATCTGGTTGGCCGCGCCCATCTTCTCTTTTGGGCTGCCCGCCTGGAAGTACTTTGTCCTCGCCTGGGCTATGTCCTCGAAGAGCCCGCGCTCGTGCGCGGCATAGCCCTTCACGGTCTCCACCAGGTTAGGGATCAGGTCGTTTCTCCTTTTAAGCTGGTTGTCCACCTGCGCCCAGCTGGCCTTCACGTTCTCGTCCATTGAGACCGCCCTGTTATAGCCCGAGAAAACGCTGCCGGCAATAATAAGACCGAGGACGAGGAAAACGCCTGCTATAACAAGAAATATCTTCAAGGTCTTTGACATCTGATTCGCCTCCGTCTGACTGAATTAAAAGGGAGCCCCTACCAGCCGCCGCTTGCGCCGCCCCCGCCGAAAC
>JACWAF010000035.1 GCA_014874185.1 Nitrospirota bacterium
CCTTCTTCTCCTTCTTTCTGGCCGCCCCCGCCGCCGAACCCGTATGAGACCTTGGCTACCGGGATCACCGTCCTGCCCCCGGCTGAAACGGGCTCGCCGTAGATGGTCTTCGTGCTCGCCCCTTCCTTCAGGGCTTCCCCGATGTTCTGAAGGTAATCGCTCGTTTTCATCTGCCTGAAATCCTCCTTGCTATCCCATACCCGATGATGAGGAATATGAGAAAGAGAATTACGAAGATGATGACCAGTATCTTCGCTATTGTTGCCGCCACTCCCGCTATGCCGGTAAACCCCAGGAGGGCCGCGATGATCGCGATAACGAGAAAAATAAACGCCCATCTAAGCACTGTAGACCTCTCCTTATTTACCGCCGGATGCCTGGAATGCCGCACATGGGGAAACCTCTCATTACAGTTTCCCATTCTTTTAGACGGTTTTCAAGAGGGCAGTTGACATCAAGGCGCCCTTCTGGCAATCTTGCCTTAAGAGCACCACATGGCGCGGGCTCACCCGTTCAGGGGAGTCCTTCCGGAGGAAGAAGATGAATACCCTGACAGCTGCGGCCATTTCCGTTTTTCTTTTCGTTGGAGGGGCGGCGGGATTGGGCTCCGCCTGGGCCGGTCCGGGAGGAAGCTGGGGGGAACGCGCGCCCGGCGGCGGCATGAACATGGAAGGCGTCCGGGGGATGACCAACGCGGCCGGGGCCAGGGTCCCCATGCTGAAAGACCATAAAAGCGGGCCTTTCACGGCCGCCTCCAGGGAGGAGGCAGAGGTCATTTGCGCGCGGGTTGCCGCGAAGAACAATAAAAACCTGTGCAGCGCGCGGGAAGCGGGGGGCTTCACCCCGAAGGCAGGCAACTGGTACTGCGTCTGCCAGTAAAAACCGGGGCCCCTTGACCGCCGGTTTTCGCTGAATTTGTCAAGTCCGCTCCGGCCCGCCCTTTTGCAAATAGAAAGGGGTAAGTTATATAATTTTTGAATGAAACTCAGGTTCATCCTGCTTCTGCTCTTCATCCCCCTTATAGCAGGGACGGCGGTCGGAGGGTATCTTGGAATAGTAAAGGGCACGCCCTCCCTGACCGATCTGAAAAGGCAGAACATAACCGGCACCAGGATATATGCCGATGATAATTCGCTTATAGCGGAGATCTCGCCCCAGAAGGGGGTCTATGTGCCCCTTGGCCAGATACCGCAGAATTTAAGGGACGCGGTGGTGGCCGTGGAGGACACGCGCTTCTACAAGCACGGCGGGGTTGACTATTTCGCCATCGGGCGCGCGCTGCTGACGGACCTCTATCACCGCGAACTGAAGGAAGGCGCGAGCACAATCACCCAGCAGCTTGCAAAGATAACCTTTCTCTCGCCCGAGAAGACCTTCAAGCGCAAGATCCGCGAGATGGCCCTGGCCTACAAGATAGAAAAGAACCTCACCAAGGACCAGATACTGGAGCTTTATCTGAACCGGGTCTATTTCGGCCACGGGGCTTATGGGGTGGAGATGGCGGCCAAGACGTATTTTGGCAAGCCTGTGAGCGATCTCACCCTTCCGGAGGCCGCCCTCATCGCGGGCCTTATCCAGTCCCCGGAGGGTTATTCGCCATTCTATCACGCCAGAAAATGCAAAGAGCGCCAGCTGGTAGTCCTTGACCGCATGAGGGTGGGGGGGTATATAAACAGAGAGCAGATGGAAAAGGCCGGCAATGCGCCTCTTAAGCTCTCCTCCAGGAGGTCCCCATCCGAGGCCTACCAGTATTTCCTGGATTATGTAAAGCGCTACCTGGAGAAGCGCTACGGAGAGGAAAGGGTTTACAAGGGAGACCTCAGGGTCTATACCACGCTGGTGAAGGACCTGCAGGTTGAGGGGCAGAAGGACCTGCGGCAGGGGCTCAGGGATCTGGACAAAAGGCGGGGCTGGCGCGGCCCGCTGAGACACCTGACGGACCTGAAAGACGTAAAAACCGCGGGGGTGGCCCTTACCGTGCAGCCCGCCCCCCATGACGTGACCCAGGCGGTAGTGCTGAACGTGGCCCCTTCCAAGGCCACACTGGACGTGGGCGGGAGGACCGGGACGCTTCTGAAACAGGACGCACTCTGGGCCCAGAAGGTCATCGGCGCCAACGGCAAGGTACAGTTCATCAAGAAATTCAACCTGCAGAAGATCCTGCGGCGCGGCGACGTGGTGGAAGTGCGCATAAAATCCACCGGCCCCAAGGGGTTCGCCCTTTCCCTGGAGCAGGAGCCCACGAGCGAAGGGGCCCTGGTTTCGATAGACCCCAAGACCGGGTTCATCCGCGCGATGGTGGGCGGGTATGATTACCGCCAGAGCGAGTTCAACCGAGCCGTCTCCGCCAGGAGGCAGTGCGGAAGCGCCTTCAAGCCCATAATCTACGCGGACGCCATGGAATCCGGCATGAGCCCCACAACCGTTATAGATGACGAGCCGATAACCTTCGAGTGGGGGCCGGAGGGGAAGTGGTCGCCGCAGAACTACGATGACGAGTTCTGGGGGCCCACTACCCTGAGGAAGGCCCTGGCCTATTCAAGGAACGTGGTGACCGTGAAGCTCCTGGACCAGCTTGGCATAGACCGGGTGATAAGCTTCGCGCAGAATATGGGCATAACGGAGCCCATGCCCCGGAACCTCACGCTGGCCCTGGGGTCGCTGAGCATCACCCCGCTGGAGCTTGTGACCGCCTACGCCCCGTTTGCAAACGGCGGCATAAAAGTGACCCCCTCCGCCATCAAGTACATTACGGACAGCAGGGGGAGGATACTGGAGTCCAACGAGCCCCCGGGCGTGCCCGTGATCTCGCCTGATACGGCCTTCCTCATCACATCGATGCTGGAGGACGTAATAAACTATGGCACGGGCCATGAGGCGAAATCCCTAGGCGGCCTTGTGGCGGGCAAGACCGGCACCACCAACGACTACAAGGACGCCTGGTTCGTGGGATACAGCCCCTCGCTGGTTGCGGGGGTCTGGGTGGGTTTTGACGATATGAAGCCGCTTGGGCACGGCGAGGTCGGCGGCGTTGCGGCAACCCCGGTGTGGACCAGGTTCATGAGATACGCCCTTTCAAAATATCCCTCAGGAGGGTTCGGGGCCCCGCCCGAAGACATCGTAAGCTATACGGTGGACGCCAAGACCGGGCAGATCATCCAGGTGCCGGTCGTGAACGCCCCCGGCACATATCAGGAGTACTTCAAGAAAGGCAGCGAGCCGCAGCCGGGACAGCCCCTGCCCCCGATGCAGCAAGAGAACAAGGAAAACGCGAACATAGACTAGGTTTTGGATTCTCCCCTCCTTGGAAAAAGCCCAAAAGTGCAGCCAAATGCTGGCCCTTGTGAGATACCATCTGGAGCAGCGTTTGATAACGCACCTGCGCAAGCGGCATAAGGTCAGAAACAGGAAGACGGGATACGTCCGGTTTCCACAACGGGCGTTATATGAACGGTACGGGCTTTACAAAGTGCCAAAATCAGCGGCCTGGAAGAAGGCGCATGCCTAATGGTGAAGAACATCGGAAAGCCGTGTGCGGGAAAATCGCACGCACGGTTTGATGAGGGGAGACTGATGATCGAACCCAGTCTGCTGACACGTAATAGCCGCGTGCGGCGAGGCGTTCCCAAAGTCCTGGCTGGCTCAGGGACTCAGTTTCCTACTCTACCCGGAATTCGGAATTCCGGAATTCAGTAGGTTCGAGTTCTATAACAGGCAACGACCACATTCAAGCCTAGACGACCGAACCCCTTATGAGGCATACTGGAATCTACCCAGGGCCGGATACCCGGCATTGCAGGCGGCTTGATGAACAGGGTTTTCCACCTTAAATTGGCCGCTAAACTGTACAAACAATGGGGACCACCTCTCCTTGCCTGGATGCGCAAAGAAGGATTCGTGCCCGTGGGTTTTGGTAAACCTACAAAAGTATTAATATTAAATAATGAAACTAGAAATACTTATGAGGATCGATAATGGCTAAGGCTGAAGCTACTGTAGAAGAATTAGTTGGGATGATTGAACGTGGAGAACTCAGACTACCCGAGATGCAGCGCCGATATGTTTGGCGTTCGACACGAGTTCGAGATCTTATGGACTCTCTCTACCGTGGATATCCTTCTGGAGCTATTTTGCTCTGGGAAACTGATGAAACAGTTCCGTTGCAAGAATTTGCTATTAATCAGCAATCAAATCCATACCGAAGCACGCGTCTTTTGCTTGATGGTCAGCAGCGCCTAACTTCATTATCGGCCATTATCCGTGGTGAACTGGTCACAGTAAGAGGACGTCAACGCCCAATCGAATTACTTTTTAATTTGGAACACACAGATGAATTAGTGGTTGTCACTGAAGTCGATGAAGATAATGGAGATGAAGATTTAGTTGAAGATGAGGCGGATTCCACAGAAGACGACATTCAAAAACGTTTTGATAAAATGACTTTTGTCGTTTCCACCAAAAAGCTCATACAACATCCCCACTGGGTTAAAGTAACAGATGTCTTTAAAACAGATGAGGATGCGCCATTTCTTGAAAGAGCAGGAGTGGAAAAGGTCAGCGATCCAAGATATAAAAAATACAGCCAACGTCTTGCTCGACTAAGGGCCATCCGCAGATATATTTATCGCATGGATGTATTAGAACGCGGACTTTCGTATAACGAGGTAACAGAGATTTTCGTCAGAGTAAATTCTTTGGGTGCCAAGCTTAGGAGTTCAGATTTGGCATTGGCACAGATTACGGCTAAATGGCGCAATTCTCTTAAAATATTCCAAACATTTCAACAGCAGTGCGCTAGGACAGGATTTGATCTTGATCTTAGTGTATTTCTTAAAAATATGATTGTGTTTGCAACTGGGCAATCACGTTTTCTCACAGTTGGCAGCTTATCAATAGATACATTGCAATCGGCATGGAACGAGAGTCGTGAAGGGATGGAATTTGCGCTCAATTTTTTAAAGAATAATGCAAAGATTGATAGCGTTGCTCTTTTGTCCTCTCCATACATACTTATTACCCTTGGATACTATGCGAATAAACTGGATTATCAATTATCTCTTGCTGAATCTGAACGCTTATGCTATTGGATATTGGTTGCTAATGCTAAAGGTCGCTATTCACGTGGGTCCAGTGAGTCAATACTCGATCAGGATTTGGCAACATTGAAACAAGGCAGAGGCGCTCAGGAATTAATTGAACGGCTTCGGCTCCAAGTCGGCCGATTGGATATCTCTCCACAGGAACTAGAAGGCCGAAATCAGCGCAGCGCGCTTTTTAAAACAATGTTTCTTGCATTTCGCTCAGATGGAGCCAGGGACTGGCGTTCGAATATAGCTATTGCTTTAGATCATTCTGGAGCTCATCATCAATTGCAGTTCCATCATATTTTCCCAAAAGCGGTTCTTAAAAACAGTTACACTGCTCGCGAGGCTGATGATATTGCAAATCTATGCTTTATTGCTGGTAAAACCAATCGAAATATTAGTGATAAGGCCCCCGTGGAGTACTTTCCTCAACTTGTAGAGAAAATTGGAGTGTCAGCTTTTCAGTATCAGCAGATACCCATTGACGAAGCCCTGCTTGGAGTTGATAATTACAAAGCGTTTCTTGCGCGTCGCCGAGATCTTATTGCTCAACGGCTTAATGCGTTTCTTAGGAATTGATAAGAAAGTAAATTTGAAAAAGAAGGTGCCTGCTCCGAGCTCGATTTAATAATAAAGATATTAAAGAAGCCATATGCGGGCTCTTGTCAATAGGTGTGTAAAAAGCCATCAGGCGGCCATCCTTACAAGCGCCTTTGAAGCATCCTTTGCGACCCCATCGATAAACTCTTAGTTGATTGATCCCAACTTGAAAGGATACACCGCCTTTAACTATTTACACACTTTTTGATAATACCCCCTGTGAGCGTCTATAATTCATTAATCGGAATTTGTCGGGTTACGCTCCGCTAACCCGACCTACACGAAAAAATTGCTAGTCGAAATCTGCACAATTATAACAAATCCAAATGCGAGCGCTTCATTGCTTCCAGGCAAACAACATTTGCACTGTTGAAAATCTGCCCGGTTTGGGTATTATTTAATATGTTTGATCCCCTCGGGGTGACAAGGAGGAATTCATCATGCTTAAAAGGTTCATCGGGGCGGTGTTATGTCTGGCGGGGCTTTCCTTTTTTACCCTGGCTTTTGCCGCGGACCCCTATCAGGAGGCCCTCTCCGCCTACCAGAAAGGCAACTACAGAAAGACGGTAGAGGTGCTTCAGGACTATGTGCAGAAGACCCCCTCGGCGGAGGCCTATTATCTGCTGGGCTATGCAAACTATAAACTCGGGAACCTGATAGAGGCGGACAAGTACTTCGATGAGGCATACCTTATAAACCCCGACCTCGCGCCGGAGAAGATAATACCGTCCGGAGGACAACAATCCAAATGATCCAATCTCAAATCTTCAGGGAATACGATATACGCGGGGTCTGGGGGAAGGACCTCACGGAGGAGGCTGTCTACCAGATAGGCCGGGCATTCGCGGTCTACCTGAAGGAAAAGACCGGGCTCGGGCGCCCGAAGATCTCGATAGGCTGGGACGCGAGGCTAAGCTCCCCGCGCATCTTCGAGGTCCTCTCGGAGGCCTCGCTTAAAAGCGGCCTGGACGTGGTGGAGCTGGGCATGTGCCCCACCCCCGTGCAGTATTATTCGCTCTTCAACCTGAAGATTGACGGCGGCATCATGGTAACGGCCAGCCATAACCCGGCCGAGTTCAATGGCCTGAAGCTCTCTGTGCGCACGGAGACGCTCTTCGGCGACCAGATACAGGAGATAAGGCGCTACGTGGAGGCCGGCAGGCATACGGACGGCAAGGGCTCCATGGAGGCTTATAACATAATCCCGGAATACATAAGCTACATGGAGAAGCAGTTCAGTTCCTTTAGCGGCATACATGCCGTGGCGGACTGCGGAAACGGCGTGGCCGGGCTTGCCGGGCCGGAGATAATCGAAAGCAGGGGAGGCAGAGTTACAAGGCTCTACTGCGAGCCAGACGGCAGGTTCCCCAACCATCACCCGGACCCCGTTGTGCCCGCCAACATAAAGGACATGATAGAGCGCGTGAAGCGGGACGGGGCCGACGTGGGCATCGGCTGGGACGGCGACGCCGACCGCCTGGGCATTGTGGACGGCGAAGGGGACATGATCTGGGGCGACAAGCTGATGATAATTTTTTCCCGCGATATACTGAAGGCCCATCCGGGGGCAACGGTAATAGGCGAGGTGAAGTGCTCGCAGACGATGTACGACGACATAAAGGCGCACGGCGGAAACGCGGTGATGTGGAAGACGGGCCACTCGCTTATCAAGCACAAGATGAAAGAGTCCGGCGCGGTGCTGGCCGGTGAGATGAGCGGGCACATATTCTTTGCGGACCGGTACTTTGGATATGACGACGCCATCTACGCCAGCCTGCGCCTGCTGGAGATACTGAAAAAGAACGGCCCCCCATATTCGGTAAGGAAACTGCTGGAGGGCGTGCCCAAAATGGTGGCCACGCCGGAGATTCGAGTGGACTGCCCGGACGACAAGAAGTTCAAGGTGGTGGAAGAGATGAAGAAGGCCCTCGCCGGTTATCCCACCATTGACATAGACGGTGTCCGCGTGCAGATGGCGGGCGGATGGGGGCTTATCAGGGCATCCAATACGCAGCCCGCGCTGGTTATGAGGTTTGAGGCTGAGGACGAGGCCGAAATGGACGCCATCCGCCGGAAGGTGGAAGGCGAGTTAAGGAAGCTGCTTTAGTATGATGGGTGCAGGGACGAGTCCCTGCCGGGGGATTGGGGGCAGCGCCCCCAAAGGTATTGTTTTTTAAGGAAGCTGTTTTAGTTGCTTTTTCTCTTTCAGCTTGGCCGCTATGTAGACCACGCAGTCTTCGCAGATCTTGCCGGTTGCCTTGTTGCAGATCATCCGGTTAAGCTCCCAGCAGGGCTTCGTCTTGTCGATGTAAGCGGAGCAGTTGGATTTGCGCTCTTCGGAGCAGCCGGTTATCTCCCAGCAGGGGGCGTACTGGAGCAGCCTTTTTATGCCCTCTATGCTTATCTTCTTGGTGTGTATGAGTTCCCGGATGCACATGAGCCATTTGATATCGTTTTCGGAGTAGAAGCGGTTCTTGTTCCTTCTGGAGGGTTTCAGGAGGCCGTGCTTCTCGTAAAGCCTGAGGGTCTGGTCGGTGGTGCCCACCAGCTCCGCAACCACCCCGATGGGGTAAAGCGGCATGTCCTCTTTCTGCTTTCCGGTTAAAACTTCTTTCCTCATTCTCCCCTAAACCCGGTATTGTTAATCATAAATTTAAGTTATTTACTATTTAAACCTTTTTCAAAAATAAAAAGCAAGAAGGGTAATTATTAAAAATATTTATAAATATTAAAGGTTGGGGGCTGAAGGGGGATTCGTCGACCCTCACCCTCCGCTTTGCTCCTCCCTCTCCCGATGGAGAGGGCCGGGGTGAGGGAGGTAAAAGTTCTCTTGCCCAAGGCGGATAAAATCCGCCGTATCTGATGTTCTCTTACAAGAGAAAGAACAATCTTTTATTTCTTATCCTTACTCTTTTGCCTTTTCCCCTATGACATAGAGTCTCATCAGGCTTGTAGTGCCGGTCTTGTTGGGGGTGCCCGCGGTGATGACTATGAGGTCGCCCTTTTTTACCAGCTTTGCGGAGAGGAGTTCCCGTTCCACTTCCTGGAAGATGCCGCGCGGGGTTTTAAGGTGGCGTATTTTCCTGGGCAGCACGCCCCAGAAGAGGGCCATCTGCCTTCTGACCTTTTCGGAGGAGCTGAAGGCAAGCACCTCCACATTGGGCCGCAGCATGGAGACCAGCCTTGCCGTGTATCCCGATTGGGTGAGGGCCACGATGAATTTGGCGCCCACCTCCTGGGCGGCGCCCGTGGCGGCCTTGGCCACGGCCTCGCTGAAGGTGCCTTTGGGTTCGTAGCGGCTCTTTTCCTGCCTGGCGCGCCCGGTGGTCTCGATTATCTTTTTCATCATGTCCAGGGCCTGGAGGGGGTATTTGCCGACCGATGTCTCCTGTGATAGCATCACGGCGTCCGCGCCGTCCAGGACGGCGTTGGAGACGTCTGTGGTCTCGGCCCTTGTGGGGCGGGGCCGCTCGGTCATGCTCTCAAGCATCTCGGTTGCCACGATGACCAGCTTTCCGGCGCGGTTGGCCTTCGCGATGAGCTTCTTCTGTTCTATGGGGACGTCCTCGGGGGGTATCTCCACGCCCAGGTCCCCGCGGGCCACCATGATGCCGTCTGCGGCCTCCAATATTTCATCAATATTTTTGAGCCCCTGGCGGGTCTCTATCTTCGCGATGATGGGGATGTGATCTTTTTTTTGCCCGGAAAGAAATTCCCTGAGGGCGAGCACGTCCTCTTTTCTGCGGACGAAGGAGAGGGCCACGTAATCCACCCCGTGCCGTAGGCCGAAGAGGACGTCTTCCTTGTCCTTTTCGGTGAAGGAGATGTCCACGGGCTTCAGTCCCGGGAGGTTCACGCCCTTTCCGGCCTTCAGCTCGCCCCCGGTTATGACCTGCGCCCTCAGAAAGCCCCTGCCCTTCTCCAGCACTTTCAGCTCCAGGAGGCCGTCGTTCATCAACATCCTGTGGCCGGGCTCGGTGGCTTTTATGATGGGGGCGTATTTTATGTAGATGTTGTTTTCGTCACCGGGGCCTTCGCCCGCATGGATGGTTACGGCCCGGCCCTCTTCAAGGGTAATAGGGCCCTCTTTGAAATCGCCGACGCGGATCTTGATGCCTTGCAGGTCCTGGATGATCGCCACTGTCCTGCCAAGCCGCGCGGCCTCTTTGCGTATCCTTTTTATGGCCTTCTCGTGGTCGGCGTGCGAGCTGTAGGAGAAGTTCAGCCTCGCCGCGTTCATCCCCTCGCGCACCAGGCCGCGTATCATATCCGGCCTCATGGTGGCCGGCCCTATCGTGCAGATTATCTTTGCCTTGTTCATTTGCCCACTGGCCCGGAGTCAAAAACCGTCCGTGCCATCTCCTTATAGAAATAATACTTCTTCGAAATCTTTTTTGAAGGGATTAAAAATTTAAGCAGTAGATATTTTAACATCTTTAGGCGCGCCTTAATTAATCGGCAAGGTATGGTTATTAACAGTCTCGGAATAGGATGCACTTAATTATTAGAAAATCCCTCCTAACCTACCCTTTGTCAAAGGGCATTTACCAAAGGGAGGAATTACCCCTCTTTGGAACGGGGTCCCCTAAAAGTCGCAGACTTTTTGGGGTGCGGGTTGAGGGGTGAGGGGAGATTTTCCGGTCAAAATGTCTGTTCAATTATGAGACCCTTAATATGAGCCTAAATGGGAGGGAGACCAGGTTCTTTTAAAACTCACTCCACGTTTACGGCATTAAATGGGCTCAATTTTAATTTGTACATGAATTTTTTAATAAGGTACTTCATGTACCAATGCAGGCTGCTTCCAATTAGTCTTTTTCTCCATAATTTTTTACCGTACAATCTCATCTCTTTGTAGTTTCTCGGCATCTGCAAAGGAGTATCGGCCCAGGGTGACATGCCCATATAACGGGAATAAAGATGCTGGTTGGGGCTTTCATAGCTTATGCTCCATGGTTTTGGCTGTAAGTAAAAATGAAGAAAGATTGTATCGGCTGGCGCCGGTTTGTCCTGATAATGGATCATCTTATTCCATTTACTATTCAGAAACCCTACCCTTCCATTGTTGAGAACTACATTTAAAGCATCTTGATCCAGATACTTAAAGGCCCTGGCCTCTGTTGAGGACAATATCTTTCTAGTGTCAGATGAAACATCTTGACTGTTCCATTTCTCGACATCTATTAAAAGTACCCCGGCATTAAAATAGTGTTTGTTTTGCAGGTGAAATCCCGGGATTTGCGCTAATTCCGCATCTTCATCGAAAGCTAAAACAGTATATCGGCTTATATCCATTCCGGTCAGTTCATCGATCGCGTTCTGACATATGATATCCGCATCCAGATAAAGCAGGCGCTCAGCCTTTCCTTCAAGGAATAACGGAAGCATTA
Organism: Nitrospirota bacterium; assembly: GCA_014874185.1. GTDB lineage: Bacteria > Nitrospirota > Thermodesulfovibrionia > Thermodesulfovibrionales > JdFR-88 > JACWAF01. Next base: position 11,075 of record JACWAF010000035.1, read on the forward strand.
ATCGATAATACGTAGCAGAGGAAATATTCGGCACTGTGGGAAATGCCGCAAAGAAGGTGTTGTCGATGAAGTAAACGTGAATGGCTATATTGGGGTACATCGCGGCAAGGCGGGAAAAGCGCTTTAAATCTGGTTCTTTTATAGAGTCGGTAAGGACATGAAATATCAATTTGATATTGGGATTGTTGGCGGCCACAGAGGTAATGCTGACCCCCGCCGGGCGGGCAAACAGGGCATCAATGCCATAGCCGATATGAAGCGTTTTTGTCAGCGCACAGGGCGTATCCGCTTCGAATACCAGCTTTCTTTTGATCAATGACCCCGGTGACGGCAGAGTAAATGAATCGACTTTAACACTCATTGCCTTACTCCGCAATTACGGAATTGTACGGAGCCAGTTTTAATTTGAACGTAAGCTTTTTGACTAATGACCTCATGAACCAGTAAAGACTGCTCCCAATCAATCCCTTTTTCAATAATTTTAGAGCATAGAGCTTCATCTCCCGGTGGTTCCTGGGCATCTGTAAAGGGGTGCCAGCCCAGGGGGAGACGTTCATATAACGGAAATAAAGGTGCTGATTGGGGCCGAAATAGCTTATGCTCCAGGGTTTTGGCCGGCGGCAGAAATGAAGGAAAACTACATCCGACGGTGCTGGTTGAATTATGTCCGGCATTGCATTCCATTTGCGATCCAGAACACCTGTCTTTCCATCCAGCACTATATTCAATGCGTCCTGGTCGGGGAAATCAAGGGCCCTAGCATCAGGAGAGGACAGGAGATTCAATGTGTCCAGCAATACATTTTGCAATTGCCATTCATTTACATTTATTAGCAGCACCCCAGAATTGAAATAACGGCCGTAATTTAATTTAAATCCGGGAATATGAACAGCTTCGGCGGCTCGCGTATCATCAACTGTCAAAGCCACAAATTGGCTCAGGTCGGCTGCGATAAGCTCATCAATTGCGCCAAGGCATACGATATCTGCATCAATGTAAAGTAAACGTTCCGCATCTCCTTCCAGAAGCAAAGGGAGCATTAATCGATAATACATGGCGGAAGTAAGATTCAGCACTATGGGATAATCAGCAAAAAAACCATTATCAATTAAATAAACGTTGACGGTTATATTGGGGTACATCTCGGCAAGGCGGCGGAAGCGATCCAGGTCGCCCTGCTTAATCGAGCTTGCCAGGACATGGAATATCAATTTGATATCGGGGTTGTTGGCGGCCACGGAGGTGATGCTCACCCCCGCCGGGCGGGCGAAGAGGGCGTCAATCCCGTAGCCTATATGAAGAGTTTTATCCAGCGCGCAGGGGGCCCTATTTTCAAAGACTATCTTCTTGCGGATTATCGAGTCAAGGGGGGGCGGGGAAAAAGCTTTATCTTCGTCTTTCATTTCGTCTTTCATTATGAAGAAGCCGAGCCAAATACCGTCCGGGCCATCTCCCTGTAAAACTTGTATTTCCTCGAGACTCTTTCAGAAGGAAATAGAAACCTGAGCAGGAGATATTTTAACATTTTCTGCCGCACCTTAATAGAATCGGCCAGGTAGATAAGCCTGCGGTGGGCGGGGCCCAAGTCCTTCTCATAGAAGAGGTATTTGTGCCTGTAAAAGAGTATGCCTTTGTTTTTGGGGCTGGACTGGCCCCCAAGATGGATGATGCTTTGGCCTGGCAGAATAAAAGACCTCACGCCGGATTTACTCAGCCTGTAGGCGAGGTCTGTGTCTTCAAAATAAAAAAAGAAATCCTCATCGAAGAGCTTTCCATCGGGGCAGAGCGAGGAGCGCAGGAAGAGAAACCCGCCCATGAGGCCGTCCACCTCAAGCGGCTTGCTGGAATGTTTTATCTTCTTCTTCATGTAAGAGGAATAATATCTGTTCAGTATGTCCGAATAGAAGAAGGGCAGGCCGAACTTGAAGAAGAACCCCTGCATGCCGCCATTAGGCCAGCGGACCACGGGCGAGCATACGCCCGCATCGGCATCGGCTTCCATGAAATCAAAGCACTCCTGGAGAGCAGCCTCATTCAGTATCAAATCCGTATTCATCACGCATATGTACTTGCTCTTTGCTAACTTGATGCCCTGGTTAACGGCTTTCGCATAGCCCAGGTTCTCCGGGTTTTTTATGATGGTTACGTTCTTGCGCCCGGCTGTGCATTCCGCCGAACCGTCATGGGAGGCGTTGTCCACCACTATCACCGTATGGCCGAAAGGCAAAGGCGCACGGGCGAAAAAATCCAGCAGGTCTGTTAAAAGCCGCTTGGTGTTGTAGCTTACGATGATAAAAGAGACCTTGGGGATGGCCGCCTTTGTTTTTTTCTGTCCGTTCACCCGGCTATTATCGCACAACTGAAAATCAGCTGGCTATCTCAGATATGACCCGCCCAGGGTATAGACGAAATGCCCCTCCACGGTGAAGCCGTCCTTGCCCCATTTCTTCGGGAGGGGCCAGAAGGGCTGGGCGTCCTTGAGCGCCTTCATGGCCGCATCATCGAGTATCTGGTAGCCCGATGTGCGCTTAAGCTCCACCGCGCCCAGCGAGCCGTCCGGCCTTATGGTGAAGTCGATTACCAGCTCCCCGTAAAGCCCCTTCTGGGCCGCATAGCTGGGATACATCCAGATGCTCTCGATCTTTTCTTTCAGCCTCTGCATATAGCCGTAGTATTTGAATTCTTTGGTGCTGAAAGTGATGGCGGACTCTCCGGGCTTTTTTATGTCCGCCCTGGCTATCTCCTGCTTTTCCACCTGCTCCAGCTCTTTGCGCATGGCCCCCAGGCCGAATTTCGGGACAATCTTATTCCGGCCCTTTCCGGCCGCCTCCAGACCGTATTTATTTTCGGCCTTTGCGGCCTCTTGGTTGGGGGCTGCGCCCGCACTGCTCCCCGGTGCTTTTGGATTCAATACCCCTTCATGCGCCCTGGTCTGCGGCTCCAGCTGGGGCCTGGGCAGGGTCTTGGGGTGCGGCGAGGAAGGCACGGCGCTTTTCACCTTCGGGGGCGGCTCATTGGGCCTTATTTTGGGGGCCCGCACGGGCGGCGGCGGGGGTGGGAGCTGTTTTTGAATGACATGAGGCCTCGGCGGGGCCGGAAACTTTTTTGCAGCCGGGGGAACGGGCATCGGCTTTGGCCTTGGCAGGGAAAGGAGTTCGCGCGGGGTGATCAGCCTTGCTATCAGGGGCTGCTGCTCCAGGGGCGTTTTTGCACGCTTCAGGCTGATCAGGAGGCCCGCAAACAACACAAGGTGGAACAGTATGGAGACTATGATGAAATTCTTAAAGCTCAAAACAGAAGATGTCTGCCCAGCACATTCGCGAATGCAATGAGGCTGCCCTTTGAATTCGATTTGTCCAGAAAGAGCTGGATGCCCCTCTCCTGAACGGGGCGGAACCTGAGCGCCTTCAGAAGCCGCTCCGTGGCCGCGTCGTCCTTAAGATAGCGGCTCCAGATCTCTTTCATAAGCCTGAACCTCACGCTGAAGGCCTTTTCCCAGTCTTTTGGATAGCTCTGGGGCCTGTCTTTGATTATAGCATCCGCCGCGAGTTCGCCGGAACGGATGGCGTAATATATCCCCTCGAAGGTAAAGGGCATCACAAGCCCCCCGGCGTCCCCGGCGAACAGCACCTTTCCCAGGGCCAGACGGCTGGCGTCCGCCTTCCAGAGAGGCACCCTGTATCCCCTCAGGCTGATCCCCTTCTCCCCGCTCAACCCCCTCTTTGAAAGAAAGCGGAATGCCTTCTCTTTCAATTCCCGGGCCTGCCAGCTGCCCGTGCCCACCGAGACGTGGTCTTTCTTGGGGAACACCCAGGAGTAGCCCCATTGTGAATGGGCGCTGAAGTGGAACTCGCAAAGGTCGCTCGCGCCGGGTATCTCATCACGGGGCAATCTGCCCGATAAGGTGAACAGGGATTCAACCGGCTTCATGCCGGCCGCGGCCCTCACCCTGGAGTTCACCCCGTCGGCCGCTATGATGTACCCCGAGCGGATTATCACGCGTCTGCCGTCCACCTCGGCCTCCGAGACCAGCCCCTTTGCGCCCTCCCTGAAGGAAATGAAGGCGCCGGCAACCATGCAGGCCCCCTCCCTCACGGCTTCTTCCCTCAGCCTCCTGTCGAAGTTCGTGCGGTCCACCATGGCTATGCAGCCTTCTTTGAAGGGGACTTCGAATGGGCCGCTCTTTGGCGGGAACACCCTCAGTCCGCGTGACCTGAGGACTATCTCCTCTTCGGGGAGGCCAAGTTCGGAAAACGCGCCCGATGGGATGCCGCCGCCGCAGGGCTTTGCCAGGCCCGGGGCCGGCTGGGGGTTCCTCTCCAATATGAGGGCGTCAACACCCGAGGCGGCAAGCGCCCGGGCCGCCCTGGCCCCGGCGGGCCCGCCGCCCACGACGAGCACACTCGCTGAATACTCTCTCATTACCTTTCAAAACCCGGGGGAAAGGGGCAGTGTATCTTTGATTTCCTGGGTCCTCCGCCCCCGTTCAGGTAATAGGCGGATATCTTGAAAAAGTACTTCCCGGCGCTGCCCGAAACCGTCCCGTCCCTGTTCTCCTTCCATCCGATATTCTTGGAGTTATTATTAATGGCGATTATGAAATAAATATGATTGCGCTCCATCCCCATCACGTCCTCCTTGCTGGGGATCGGCAGCCCCTTCAAGTCCCCGTACTGGGTATGCGAGTGGAAGTCCCCTATTATCTGCACGCGGTGGAATTTGTCCAGTATGGGTTCTATCTTGCGCTGGCCTACCTCATTCAGGGCAACCCCCCGGTGGTGGCGCGAGGCGCTCTGCAGGCAGAAGGCGTGCTCCACTATGAACCTGTCCTCCAGGCCGTAGCCAAGCAGGTAGCCAAGGCACTCTTTCTTGTATACCTCGGCCGAACTCAGGAGGAGATCCATGAAAGCGGTCTCGGAGAGATAAACCCTCATAAGGGGCCCCGCCCTTTTATGCGGAAGAGCCTTTCGGCCTTACCGTAAGCACGGCGCAATGCGCGCCCTTTACAACCTTGTCCGCCGTGCTGCCGTAGAATACCCTGTCCATTCCCGTCCTGCCGTGGGTCCCCATTATTATAAGGTCCACATTGTTTGCTTCGGCGAACCGGATGATCTCCTCTTCGGGAATCCCTATCAGCACGTCCCGTTCTATATTCGGATAGCCTCTCAGTTCTTCCAGAAGGATTCCGTCCAGCTTCTGCTTTGCCCCCTTCTCAAGCTCGCTGTAAAACTCGTCCGTGGAGATATGGGGCACATACCAGCCGGTGATCCGGGCTATGTCATGAAGCACATGGATTATATAAAGCTTCGCGCCGTATTTGCGGGTCATATCGGCCGCAAATGAAGCCGCCGCTTCGGACCCATCGGTAAAGTCCACCGGGTAGAGTATGTTCCTTATTTCCATTGTTCAAGCCTCCTTTATGTATTTGGCCGCATCCTTCGGGATTTGGCAAGGCGGAAGGGGCCTGCGATTCCCCAGGCACGGGCGCCCCGTCTCTTCAGGAGGGGGTCTTTTCTAAGTTTGTGCATCTTTCGGGCTGTCCTTGTAGATCATTGCCATTCCCTTGAGGACAAGCGCGGGCTCCCTGTAGTCAAGCCTTTTCAGGTAGGGCGCTATGACGTCTCCGTATCCGCCGGTGAGGGCTATCTTGAAACTCTCGAGCCGTTCCAGTTCGGCTTCCTCCACGATCCTTCCGATGGCCCCCGAGGTGCCGTAGACGAGGCCCGCCAGGATGCTCTCTTCCGTGTCCTTTCCAAGCGGCTTGCCCGGTTTCGAAAGCTCAACGCGGGGCAGTTTCGCCGTGCGCTCCTTCAGGGAATCCCGCATCAGTATGAGGCCGGGCAATATCGCCCCGCCCAGGAACGTGCCGTCCGCCGTGACGAAATTTATGGTGGTTGCGGTACCCATGTCCACCACGGCCACGGGCCCGCCATAGAGCTTCCATGCCCCGTATGAGGCCGATATCCTGTCCGCCCCGACCAGCTCCGGGCTCTTTACGGCGAATTTCATCTCCGGCACCGTGCGGTGGCTTACCACCAGCACCGGCCCGCCGCCGCTTGCCCTTGCGAGCGCGTCCTTTAAAGGATTGGTGATTGCCGGGACGACCGAGGTGAGCACGCCCGCCTCAGGGGAGGGGAGGCCGAATTCCTCAATGGCCCCGTCAATGGCCTTCCGGTATTCCTCGACCGTCTTGAAGGGCCTTGTGGGCAGCCTTTTTATTATAGGTTCCCCATCTTCGAAGAAGCCCAGGTAGGTGGACGTGTTCCCTGCGCAAATGGTTATGAACATGTCGATTCAATCTAACATCAAAGAGCATCCATGTCAATCCGGAAAGCAATAAATGATTTCGGGGGAAACGGGCCAAGTAATTGATTCTTAATGGATTTTCCCAAAACGGACCCACTCCCAAAAAAAATGGAAGCCCTTCATTGGGGAAAGCAAAGAAAAAAATTTCTTTTTTGGTTATCCTAAATGGCCCATATGAGAATAGTGGCCGCAACCCGCAATAAAAAGAAGCTCTCCGAGCTTGCCCGGCTCCTTGGGGATATAAAGGGTCTGGAGCTGTTGGGCCTGGATTCATTTCCTGATTGCCCGGAGGTGGAAGAGACCGGCGGCACTTTCGAGGAGAACTCGCTCCTGAAGGCCCGGTCCGCCGCGAAGTGTACGGGATTATGGGCCCTAGCCGATGATTCCGGGCTGGAGGTGGACGCTTTGGGCGGCGCCCCCGGGATTTTTTCGTCAAGATATGCCGGGCCGGATGCTGATGACAAAAAGAACGTGCAGAAGCTCCTCTCCGCCCTGGAAGGGGTGCCCCCTGAAAGAAGGACGGCCCGGTTCAGGGTGGTGGTAACACTTATCTCGCCCGAAGACGAAACTCACCTGTTCGAGGGCAAGGTGGAGGGTTCAATCGGGCATAAGGCGGAAGGCGGGAGCGGTTTTGGTTACGACCCGGTCTTCTATCCCCGGGGCTTCGACCTCACTTTTGCCCAGATGCCCCCCGCCGAAAAGGACAAAATTAGCCACAGGGCGGAGGCCCTGGGCCGGCTCAAAGCCCATCTGAGACGAATTCTGGCCTGAAAATGGCCTTTTTTCACCAAACTTCTTGCTGTCAGGACCGTCCGGCAGGGGTGCGCGGTTTTTTTCAAGTGCCGCCTAAGGGCTTCTATTTATTTCATTTTTCAAGGACCATAGCTAAATTAAACTTGCAATTATAAGAAATATAAAAAAATTTTATCCTTGGATTTTATAAAACTATTTGAAAATGTATGTATTTCCTATCTAAGATTAAAGCTGTTTTCTCATTAGAGAGAGCTATTTCAACCTGCCGCGGGGTATAAACGGGCAATATAAGGGGGTTGTACATGAGAATTGTTCTGTTAGGGGCGCCGGGGGCCGGAAAAGGCACTCAGGCAAAGAAACTTATTGAAAAATATAAAATTCCTCAGATCTCGACTGGTGATCTGCTGAGGGCCGCGGTAGCCCAGGGCACGCCTCTCGGGAAAGAGGCCAAGAGCTACATGGATAAAGGCGAGCTGGTCCCGGACAAAGTGGTCCTCGGGATGGTTGAAGAGCGCCTGAAACAGCCGGATTGCCAGAAGGGCTTCATACTGGACGGGTTCCCCCGCAACACCGCCCAGGCCGATGCCCTGGACAAGATGCTTGTTTCCATCAACATGCCCCTGGAGCTTGCGCTAAGCATAGACGTGCCCTTCGGGGACCTCATGAAGAGGCTCACCGGAAGGCGCACCTGCAAGTCCTGCGGGCAGATGTACAACATATACTTTTCCCCCTCCGGGAAGGAGGGCGCCTGCGACAAATGCAGCGGAGAACTCTATCAGCGCGACGACGACAAGGAAGCCACGATAGAGAAGCGGCTGAAGGTTTACGAGTCCCAGACGGCCCCGCTTATTGACTATTACGGCAAAAAGGGCATACTTGTGAGGGTTCCCGGCACGGGGAGCATCGACGACATCTTCGGCAAGGTGACCGCCGCGCTGGGCAAGGTGGCATAAGAGAAAATTCATTAAAGGAGGAATAAATGGCTCTTGTCAATCCGCATGGAAAAGAAAAAAAGCTGAAGCCCCTTCTCCTGCAGGGCGCGGCCCTCGAAGAAGAGAAGAAGCGCGCCAAAAGCCTGAACCAGGTGAGGATCAGCTCCCGCGAGGCGGGCGACCTTATAATGATGGGCATCGGCGGCTTCACACCCCTCACCGGCTTTCAAACCAAGGCCGACTGGGAGGGCATCTGCAAGAACTTCACGATGGCCGACGGCACGTTCTGGCCGATCCCGATAACCGTCTCCACCACCAAGGGGCAGGCGGACGGCCTCAAGATAGGTGAGGAAGTGGCCCTCATCTCCGAGGAATCGGGCGACATCATGGCCACCATGAAGATAACCGAAAAGTACACGATAGACAAGGAATTCGAGTGCAAGTGCGTATTCGGAACCACCGACACCGAGCACCCCGGCGTGGCGATGGTGATGAAGCAGGCCGACGTGAACCTGGCCGGCCCGGTGAAGGTGCTCTCAGAGGGCGCATTCCCGTCCGAGTATCCCGGCATCTATCTCCGCCCGTCCGAGACCCGCAGGCTCTTCGACGAGAAGGGCTGGTCCACCGTGGCGGCATTCCAGACCAGAAACCCCATGCACCGCTCGCACGAGTACCTGGCCAAGATAGCCATCGAGACCTGCGACGGCGTGTTCATACACATGCTCCTTGGCAAGCTGAAGCCCGGCGACATACCCTCGGACACCAGACAGAGGGCCATCGACGTGCTGATGGAAAAATACTTCGTGAAGGACACCGTCATGGTGGGCGGCTATCCGCTGGACATGAGATATGCCGGGCCGAGGGAGGCGCTTCTGCACGCCCTCTTCAGGCAGAACTACGGCTGCAGCCACCTGATCGTGGGCCGCGACCACGCGGGCGTGGGCGATTACTACGGGCCGTTCGACGCCCAGAAGATATTCGACCAGATACCGGCCGGCGCCCTGGAGACGAAGCCCCTGAAGATAGACTGGACGTTCTACTGCACGAAGTGCGACGGCATGGCCAGCATGAGGACCTGCCCGCACGGCAAGGAAGACAGGCTGATCCTCTCGGGCACCAAGCTCCGGAAGATGCTCTCCGAGGGCTCGGAAGTGCCGGACCATTTCTCCAGGCCCGAGGTGCTTGAGATACTCCGCGCTTACTATGCCGGTCTTACTGAAAAGGTTGAGATAAAGACTCATAAGTATTCGGGGTAAAAGGAAAGGGGGTGACCCGCAGCTTTTCCGGCTGTAAAAGATTTTTGATTAAAGCGCCTGCCGTGGGCGGGCAAAATTGAAAAGGAGGTCACAGCAAGATGCCGAGTTTTGTGATAACTGAAAAGTGCGATGGCTGCAAGGCCCAGGACAAGACGGCCTGCCAGTACATCTGCCCCAACGACCTCATGACCCTTAACAGGGACCTGATGAAGGCTTACAATCAGGAACCCGACCAGTGCTGGGAGTGCTACAACTGCGTGAAGATTTGCCCCCAGCAGGCCATCGAAGTCAGGGGTTATGCGGATTTCGTGCCGCTTGGCGGAAGCGTTATCCCGATGAGGGGTTCCGATTCCATAATGTGGACCGTGAAGTTCCGCAACGGGAAACTGAAGAGGTTCAAGTTCCCCATCAGGACGACCGCGGAGGGCTCGGTTGACCCGTACAAGGGCCTGCCCGAGGCAAATCTCGATAACCTGAAGAAGCCCGGTTACTTTACCCACCAGGGCGCGGGCAAGGCTCTGCCCTCTATAAAGAAGTAGGAAAGGAGGCCTAATAACAATGGAAAAAGAAACCTGCACGTTTTCATATTGCAAGAGGCCCGAGGTCGTAACGATCGAGAGCGACATCCTGATCGTGGGCGGCGGCATGAGCGCCTGCGGCGCGGCTTTCGAGGCCGTCAGATGGGCACAGGCCACCGAGAAGGCCGGCAAGAAGATAAAGATAACCCTCGTTGACAAGGCGGCAATGGACCGCTCCGGCGCCGTCGCGATGGGCCTTTCGGCCATCAACACCTACATGGGCGAGAACGACCCGGCCGACTACGTCCGCTACGTCCGCGGCGACCTGATGGGCATCATCAGGGAAGACATCGTATATGACCTCGGAAGGCACGTGGACGACTCCGTCCAGCTCTTCGAGGAGTGGGGCCTGCCGGTCTGGAAGAAAGACGAGGCCGGCCATACCCTGGACGGCGCGGCTGGCGGCGCGAAGCTTAAGGACGGCGGCAAGCCCGTGCGCTCCGGCAAATGGCAGATAATGATAAACGGCGAGTCCTACAAGGTCATCGTGGCCGAGGCCGCGAAGAAGGCCCTCGGGCTCGAGAACATCTATGAAAGGGTGTTCATAACCAAGTTCCTCCTCGACGAGAAGGAAGACAACAGGATCGCAGGCGCCATCGGTTTCAGCGTCCGCGAGAACAAGGTCTACCTCTTCAAGGCCAACGCCATCCTCTCCGGCTGCGGCGGAGCGGTCAACGTCTTCAGGCCGCGTTCCACCGCCGAGGGCCAGGGCCGCGCGTGGTATCCGGTATGGAACTCCGGCAGCGGCTACGCCACAGGCGCGATGGTCGGCGCAGAGATGACCATGATGGAGAACAGGTTCGTCCCGGCCAGGTTCAAGGACGGCTACGGCCCGGTCGGCGCATGGTTCCTCTTCTTCAAGGCCAAGGCCACCAACGCCATGGGCGAAGACTACTGCGCGGGCGAGAACTTCGAGGAGACCAAGAAGCTCTACAGCCCCTATGCCGAGAAGCTTGGCACCTGCATCCGCAACCACATGATGATGATGGACATGAAGAAGGGCAAAGGCCCCATCCTCATGAACACCGACAAGGCCATGGCAGAGCTTGCCAAGACCATGGACGCCAAGCAGATAAAGCACCTCGAGGCCGAGGCATGGGAAGACTTCCTTGACATGTGCATCGGCCAGGCGGGCGTCTGGGCCGGTATGGACATCGAGCCCGACAAGGCCCCGTCCGAGATCATGCCCACAGAGCCCTACCTCCTGGGCTCCCACGCCGGCTGCGCGGGCTTCTGGGTAAGCGGCCCTGACGACCTGGGCGCTCCGGCCGACTGGAGCTGGGGTTACAACAGGATGAGCACCGTGAAAGGCCTCTTTATGATGGGCGACATCTGCGGCGCCTCCGGCCACAAGTTCTCCTCCGGCTCCCACGCCGAGGGCAGGATAGCGGCCAAGGGCGCGCTGGCTTTCGTCCTGGACAACAAGGACTTCAAGCCGACTATCTCCAAGCCGGCCGACGAGATAACCGCGGAGATCTACCTGCCGTTCGAGCTGTACGAGAAATACAAGAACCACTCGACCGCGCCGGAAGTGAACCCCAATTACATAAAACCCAGAATGCTGCAGGCCAGGCTCCAGAAGATCGCCGACGAGTACTTCGGCGGCGTGTCCACCTGGTACATGACCTCCGCCACCCTGCTGGCCGAAGGTCTGAAGCAGCTTGCCATGCTGAAAGAGGACGCCGCGAAGACTGCCGCCAAGGACCTCCACGAGCTTCTCAGGGCATGGGAGAATTATCACAGGATCTGGGCCTTGGAGGCCCACGCCAGGCATATCCAGTTCCGCGAGGAGTCCAGGTATCCCGGCTACTACTACAGGGGCGACTTCCTGCCGATAGACGACAAGAACTGGAAGTGTTTCGTGAATTCCAGGTTCGACCCGAAGACCGGCGACTGGAAGTGCTTCAAGAAGGATTACGTCCAGCTCGTTGACTAATTAGCCTTCGAGACGGACTGTACAAGCTGTAGACATGCGGGGGGCGTGCTGAACGCCCCCCTTTTTTTGAGCGAGTGGGGTTAGTATAAAAAATAAAGAACTACCTTTCTTTTTTGCAAAAAAGAAAGGTAGCCAAAGAAAAAACTCTTAGATTTTTCCGCTCCGTTTGGAGCGGAAAAATACAAAAGTTCTTTTTGGCTCTTTTTTCTTACAAGAAAAAGCAGCGCATTTTTTGCAGTTTAAAGGGCGGAGCCCCTTATAAAATTGCTTATTAGCTCTAGTTATAAACTTTATAAGGTTATAAGAGAAAGAAATTTCCTTTCGGACACTGATTTGGGTTATTATTCTCATTGATTTCGCGCCGCCCCTTTTGAAGAGGGGGGTTTAAATAGATTGGGAAATCCTGATTTCAAGCCTTTTAAAGGAGGCATTTAAATGGCTGAGGAAAGCATCTTGGTAATAGGCGGCGGCATCAGCGGCCTGACCGTGGCCCTGGAAGCGGCCGAGGCCGGGCACGATGTTACCATTGTGGAGCGAAACCCATACCTGGGCGGGCGGGTGGCCCAGTTGAACAAGTATTTCCCCAAGCTCTGTCCTCCTCTCTGCGGACTGGAGATAAACTACCGCAGGGTGAAGGAGAACGGCCGGGCGAAGTTCTACACCATGAGCGAGGTCGAGAAGGTGTCCGCGAAGGACGGCGGCTTCGACGTGGGCATAAAGGTGAACCCCCGGTATATAAATGACAAGTGCGTTGCCTGCGACGCCTGCGCGCAGGCATGTCCCGCCGAGAGGTCAGACGACTTCAACTTCGGGATGTCGAAGACGAAGGCGGCCTATCTGCCGTTTGAGCAGGCATTCCCGCAGAGGTATGTGATAGACGGGAAGGCCTGCAAGGGCGACTGCGGCAAGGCCTGCGAGGCGGCCTGCAAGTACGGCGCGGTGGATTTGGCGATGAAGCCGGAGACGGTGAACGTGAAGGCCGCGGCGATAGTGGTTGCCACCGGCTGGAACCCTTATGAGATAGCCAAAGCGGACAACCTGGGGTTCGGCAAGGTAAAGAACGTTATAAACAACGTGATGATGGAGAGGATTGCTGCCCCGAACGGCCCCACGGAGGGCAGGATACTCCGCCCCTCGGACGGCAAGGAGGCCAGGAAGGTGGCCTTCGTGCAGTGCGCGGGCTCCAGGGACGAGAACCATCTCCCCTACTGCTCGTACATATGCTGCATGGCCAGCCTGAAGCAGGTCACTTACTTGAAAGAGCAGTATCCGGACTCGACTGCCACTGTTTTCTATATAGATATCCGCACCCCGGGCAGATATGAGAAGTTCTACTGGAAGGTGCGCGACATGGAAGGCGTGACGCTCACCAAGGGCAAGGTGGCGAAGGTGGAGCAGGCCGCGGGCGACGACGTTACGGTCACACTGGAAGACGTGCTCAGCGGCAAGAAGGTGCAGGAGACCTTCGACATGGTAGTGCTGGCCAGCGGGATGGAGAGCGCACTCCGGGAGAAACCCCTGCAGCTTGGAATAAAGTACACGGGCGAGGGGCTTATAATACCAGGCTCCCTTGTGCCGGGCATATATGCCGTAGGCTCCGCGAAGAGCCCCGTCGATGTCACGAAGAGCGTGCAGGAGGCGACGGGGGCCGCCTTGAAGGCGATATACAGCCTCGCGGCAGGAGGTAGGAGATAATGGAAAAGAAATACGCGGTATACGTGTGCAAGGGCTGCGGGATCGCGGAATCAGTCGATGCCGACAAGGTCATAGCGGCCGCTTCCAGCCATACGAAAGTCCCTAAAGACAAGTTCAAGAGCCACGACATCCTCTGCGGCCCCGAGGGCGTGGCTATGATAAAGGCCGATATGGCGGGCGAGGGCGTGAACGCCATAACTATCGCCGCCTGCTCCTGGAGGACCAAGAGCGACGAATTCAATTTCCCGGGATGCGTGGTGAGCAGGGCCAACATCAGGGAGCTTGTGGCCTGGAGCCAGCCCCCGCAGACGGAAGAGACCCAGGCCCTTGCGGCGGACTATTTGATAATGGGCATAGTGCGCACGCAGAAGGCCGAGCTGCCCGAGCCGGGAATCCTTCCGGACCTGAACGACACCATAATGGTAATAGGCGGCGGGGTGACCGGGCTCACGGCCGCGCTTGAGGCCGCGAAGGCGGGCTACGATGTTGCCCTGGTTGAGAAAGAGGCCGAGCTTGGCGGCTGGGCCGCGAAGCTATACAAGGAGGCCCCCGGCCAGTACCCTTATGAAAAGCTGAACGAGCCCACCGTCTTCGCCAAGATAAAAGAGGCCGAGGCGAACCCGAAGATAAAGATATTTAAATCCACCAGCGTGGAAAAGACTGACGGCCAGCCGGGCCTTTACGATGTGACCCTTGCCTCAAACGGCAATACCGAGCAGATAAAGGCCGGCTCGATAGTGCTTGCCGCGGGCTGGAAGCCTTATGACGCGACGAAGCTCTCCCATCTGGGTTACGGGCTGGCGAACGTGGTCACTAATGTTGAGTTCGAGGAGATAGCCAAAAAGGGCAAGATAACCAGGGCTGACGGGAAGCCCGCCAGGAAGGTGGCCTTCATACAGTGCGCGGGCTCCAGGGACGCGGAGCACCTGCCCTACTGCTCGCATTTCTGCTGCTCCACAAGCCTGAAGCAGGCCAGGTATGTGCGCGAGGCCAACGGCGATGCCATGGCCATGATCTTCTACAAGGACATCCGCACGCCCGGCCAGACGGAGCTTTTCTACAAGAACATGCAGAACGACCCCGGCGTAATGCTCACCAAGGCCGAGGTGAAGGGAGTTGCCGAAGAGGGCGGAAAGCTCTTCGTGCACGCAACGGACACCCTGCTTGGGAGCGCCATAAAGGTGGAGGCCGATATGGTGGTCCTCGCCACCGGAATCGTCCCGGCCACCGCCCCGTTCCAGACCTGGTGGGACGGTATGACAGAGGCCGGAAAGAAGGGCGACGCCGAGCGGAACAAATTCACCGAGGAAAACCCCAGGCCCGACGGCATCCTGAACCTGGGCTACAAGCAGGGGCCGGAGGTGCCCTCGCTGGAGGGCGGCTTCGGGTTTGTGGACTCGAACTTCCTCTGTTTCCAGTACGAGACCAGGAGGACTGGCATCTACGCCGCGGGCTGCGTGCGTCAGCCGATGACTATCAACGAGGCCGCCGAAGACGCGACCGGCGCGGCCATGAAGGCCATCCAGGTGCTGGACCATATCGCCAAGGGCCAGGCCGTTCACCCAAGGGCGTGGGACCTCACATATCCAGACCCCATGATGACCCGCTGCACATCCTGCAAGCGCTGCACGGAGGAATGCCCGTTTGGCGCCATAGACGAGGACGCGAAGGGCACACCGTTCTACAAGATAAACCGCTGCCGCCGCTGCGGCACGTGCATGGGGGCCTGCCCCGAGAGGATAGTCAGCTTCAAGGACTACAACGTGGACATGATAGGCTCCATGATAAAGTCGATGGAAGTGCCCGAAGAGGGCCTGAGGGTAATCTGCCTGGCCTGCGAGAACGACGCCTACCCGGCGCTGGACACCGTGGGGGTGCGGAAGAAGCTTAAGCTGAACCCGGCGGTGAGGTTCATCCCGGTGAGGTGCCTGGGCTCCACGAACCTGGTGTGGGTGGCCGACGCGTTCTCCCGTGGTGTGGACGGCCTGCTGCTGCTGGGCTGCAAATTCGGCGAGGACTACCAGTGCCACTTCATAAAGGGCAGCGAGCTTGCCAGCTACCGTTTCAGCAAGGTTCAGGAGACCCTGGACAGGCTGCAACTCGAGGCCGAGCGCTGCCAGATGATGCAGGTGGGGATAGATGATTACTCTAAGCTGCCCGACATAATCGAGGCCTTCGTCAAGAAGATAGAGGACGATTTGGGCCCGAACCCGTTCAAGGGCTTCTAAGGAGGAGGAAGATAAATGAGCGAGAAGGTTTTAAGTCCTGACCTTGGGTTTGTAAAAGACGTTATGAAGTCGGGCGGCGAGTCGCTGAAGAAATGCTACCAGTGCGCCACCTGCTCGGTGGTCTGCAACGTGACGCCGGAGGACAACCCCTTCCCGAGGAAGGAGATGATACAGGCGCAGTGGGGGCTGAAGGACCAGCTCTTCGGGAACCCCGACATATGGCTCTGCCACCAGTGCAGCGATTGCACGGCCTATTGTCCCAGGGGGGCCAAACCGGGCGAGGTGCTGAACGCCATACGGAAGCTCTCGATAAGGAAGTACTCCAAGCCAGGATTCCTGGCGGCCATGGCGGGCGACCCCAGGTTCCTGATATTCCTGCTGGCGGTGCCGATAGTGATACTGCTGGCCATCCTGGGTTCGCTGGGTCATCTCTCCAACATCCCCAGGGGAGAAAACGGAGAGATCGTCTACGCGCGCTGGATGCCGGTGCCGTTCATAGATATGACGTTCGGGGCCGCGGCGGCATTTGCCGTGCTGGTCTTCGTCTTTGGGATAGTGAGCTACTGGAAGGACCTGGTCAGGAACGTGGACACCCGGAGGATAAACCCCTCCAATGAGATCGGATTGGGCCTTGGAGCCGCCATAAAGGACATTTTCGCGCACAGGAAATTCCAGAACTGCAATGAGACAAAGGCCCGCGGCACAAGCCACATGTTCGTGTTCTACGCCTTCATAGGGCTTGCCATTACGACCACCTGGGCCATCTTCTACCTGTATGGGCACGAGTTCCTGGGCATCCAGAAATTCGCCATCTTCAACTTCGGCGAATCGCCCTATCCGCTTTCAGACCCCATGAAATGGCTTGCCAACATAAGCGCCATTGCCCTTATCGTGGGCATACTGATGGTTATATCCAACCGGATAAAGAACAAGGAGAAGCTGGGCGGGGGCTCTTATTACGACTGGCTTTTGAT
Organism: Nitrospirota bacterium; assembly: GCA_014874185.1. GTDB lineage: Bacteria > Nitrospirota > Thermodesulfovibrionia > Thermodesulfovibrionales > JdFR-88 > JACWAF01. The sequence continues at coordinate 27,733 of JACWAF010000035.1, forward strand.
ACTGGTAATAGCCGGTATAGCCCTTACCGGGCTCCTTTCGGAGTTGTTCAGGCTTGGCAATATGGCCGGGGTTGCCTATCCCACTTATTTCACGCACCTCGTGCTTATATTTTTCCTGTTCGCTTACGCGCCGTTTTCCAAGATGGCGCACATGGTATACAGGGGGACGGCCATGGTGTTTGGGAAGATTACGGGCAGGGCATAGGGATAAAAAAACGGGATGCTGCGGCCTGGAAAGGAAAATAAAAATAGCCGCAAAAAATCCTTGCTTATATATAATATGGAACTTCCGCGCCCTGGCGGGCGCGGGGCGAAACGGTTTTTAAAGGCTGTTAAAACTTATACGGAGGAGGTTTTTTGATGAGCGGTATCATCGTGTTCGCATTGTTGTGCGGTGCCGCGGGGGTTGCCTACGCCCTTATAACGGCGGCGTGGGTCAGCAAACAGGATGCCGGAACCGAGCGCATGCAGGCCATTTCCGGCGCTGTCAAGGAAGGCGCAATAGCATTTCTTACCCGCGAGTACAAGACAGTCGCAATGGTCGCAGTCGTATTATTCGTTATCCTTTTTGCGGTACCGAATCTTGGTATGTGGACGGCAATCGGATTTGCCATCGGCGCGATAGGCTCGGCCCTGGCCGGCTATATCGGCATGATGGTCTCGGTGCGCGCCAATGTGCGCACGGCGCAGGCCGCATCGAAAGGCCTGCAGAAGGCGCTCACTCTTTCATTTAAGGGCGGTTCCGTTACCGGCCTCATGGTCGTGGGTCTTGCCATCATAGCCCTCACGGGCTATTTCACAATTGTCAGGGGCATAGTGGGCGAGAGCAGCGCCCTCCATGCGCTCATTGGCCTTGGCTTCGGCTGCTCCCTGATGAGCGTCTTCGCCCGTATCGCGGGCGGCATCTACACGAAGGCCGCCGACGTAGGCGCGGACCTCGTGGGCAAGGTTGAGGCGGGCATACCCGAGGACGACCCGAGGAACCCCGCCGTTATCGCGGACAACGTTGGCGACAACGTTGGCGACTGCGCCGGAATGGCCGCGGACCTGTACGAGACCTACACGGTCACCCTGGTTGCGGCGATGCTTCTGGCCAAGTCCGTCTTCGGCGCGGACAGCCCCTGGGTGGAGTTCCCGCTCCTTCTGGGCGGTGTTTCGATTATCGCCTCCGTCATCGGCACGTTCTTCGTCCGCCTCGGCGCGAAGCAGTATATAATGGGTGCTCTTTACAAAGGTCTGGCTGTCTCGGGCATACTGGCCGCAATAGCCTTCTACTTCGTGTCCGGCTGGTTCCTGAACCAGGTTCCCGCTGACCAGCAGATTTTCTCCCAGGCGGGTGTCTTCGGCATCGCCCTTGTCGGCCTTATACTGACCGGGCTTATCGTCTGGATCACTGAGTACTATACCGCCAAGGAATACAGGCCGGTGAAAGCGATTGCCCAGGCCAGCCTTACCGGCCATGGCACAAACGTGATCGCGGGCCTTGCCATGAGCATGGAGTCTACTGCCCTTCCCGCGCTGGTCATAGTCGGCGCAATCCTTAGCGCGTACGGCTTGGGCGGCGGCTTCGCTGGTAACACCGGCAACGGTCTCTTCGCCATAGCCCTTGCCGCGGTTGCGATGCTTTCAATGACCGGCATAGTTGTAGCCATCGACTCTTACGGCCCGATCACGGACAACGCGGGCGGTATCGCCGAGATGGCGGAACTTCCCTCCTCGGTCAGGGACATCACGGACCCGCTGGATGCGGTTGGCAACACCACAAAGGCTGTTACAAAGGGTTATGCCATCGGCTCCGCCGCGCTTGCGGCCCTGGTTCTCTTCGCGGAGTACTCCAGAGAGCTCGCAACGAAGATGACAGATGTGAATTTCCGGCTCTCGGATCCCTTGGTTATAGCGGGCCTCTTCATCGGCGGCCTCATCCCGTACTATTATGGCGGCAGGCTTATGCTTGCGGTCGGCAGGGCGGCGGGCGGCGTTGTTATTGAAGTGCGCAGACAGTTCCGCGAGATCAAGGGGATCATGGAAGGCACGGGCAAACCCGAATACGGGAAGTGCGTTGACATAGTTACAAAATCGGCGATAAGGGAGATGATGCTGCCAGCCCTTATCCCGGTTGTGGCCCCCGTGCTCGTGGGTTTCATACTCGGGCCCAAGGCCCTGGGCGGCCTCCTCATCGGAACCATTCTTACGGGTCTCTTCCAGGCCATCGCCATGACTTCCGGCGGCGGCGCCTGGGACAACGCCAAGAAATCTTTCGAAGATGGAGTTACCGACGACAAAGGTGTTGTGCATAAGAAGGGAAGCGAGGGGCACAAGGCCTCCGTCACCGGCGACACGGTCGGCGACCCTTACAAGGACACCGCAGGCCCGGCCATCAACCCGATGATCAAGGTCATAAACATCGTGGCGCTCCTCATAGTGCCGCTTTTAGCTAAATAATCATAAGCAGGACAAAGGCCGTCCGGTCCCACGGACGGCCTTTTTTTTATTGATGCCCCCTACTTACCCTTTTTGAAGAAATATGTTATTTTTATATATAGAGCTTTGCCAAGGAGGATACTCAAAATGTTCGATGGCATATTTCAGCCGATGCACCTGCTGATCATCCTTTTCATAGTGCTTCTGCTGTTCGGCCCCGGAAAGCTTCCGGAGCTTGGGGCGGGACTTGGAAAGGGGATCAAGGAATTCAAGAAGGCGCTGTCCCAGGACAAGTATATTGAAGCCGAAAAGGTGAAAGAGGGAGAGGGAGAATCCGGGAAGAAGGCCTGATAAGCCTTTTCAGATAAATTCTATTCAAGGACTCTTACAAAAAGCCCCGCCAGGGACTCCCGGCGGGGCTTATCTAATTAAAGGCGGGCTCAAGGGGCCGTCATTTCTCAAGCCGGGCCGGACTTGGTTTCATCTATGAAAAATAGGGGAATTTTTGCCGCAGGCCCCCGTTCGATCAACGCCCCCCGGCATTGTCAAAGGGAATAAAAACCGGATATTTGTGATAGCATTTTTATTAGACGATGGATTTATTGCTGGTAAAAAGAAAGAGTCAAAGCAGATGAAGGTTTACAAGTCAAATGAAGAACTGCTGAAAACACTGGAAGAGATCCGCGTAGAACTCAAGGAATTGCAGAACAGGTATGCGATGCTCCTGGAGTCTACCCCGGACGCCTGGGTATTCGTCAACAGGGAAGGCAGGATAACGTTCATGAATACCCAGATGGAAAGGCTGTTCGGATATGAGGAAGAAGAGCTGGTCGGAAAAGACCTGGGGATTTTGATGCCGGAACAGTCCCGCACCGCGCACCGTGAATATCTCGCCGGCTATTTTTCCAATCCCCGCATCCGCCCGATGGGGACGGGGCTTAAAACCAATTGCCTGAAAAAGGACGGCTCGGAATTCCCGGCCGACATCAGCCTGAGCCCGGTAGAAATGGACGGGGAACTGCTTGCCACGGCCTCCATCCGTGACATCACGGAGCGCAAGCGCGCGGAAGAGAAGATAGAGCAGAATTTTTTCATTCAGAGGGCCATCAGTTCGGTCCTGGAGGTCTCGCTGAAGCCGGTCTCCCTGGATGAGAAGCTGGACCGGATAGCCGATCTGGTCCTGACGGTCCCGGGGCTCTCCCTCAAGCCAAAGTGCTGCATTTACCTGGCGGGGAAAGAGCCTGGCGCGCTTGTATTGAAGACCTCGCGCGGGGTGCCTGATGCCGGGATGGCTTGCTGCCATGAGATACTTCCGGGCAGATGCCTTTGCGGCCAGGCCGTGTCCGCCCGCAAAATTATATTTGCGGGGTGCGTGGACGAGCGGCATGAAATCCTGCATGAGAAGGAACCCCCCCATGGCCATTATTGCGTACCTGTCATGGCTGGAGAAAAGGTGAATGGGTTAATAAATGTTTTCACAGCTGAAGGCCACCGGCGGACACGGGAGGAAGAGGAATTCTTTTCGACGGTCGCAAACACCCTTGCGGGCGTTATCGAGCGGCACCGGTCTGAAATCGAGAGTGAAGAGCTTAACAGGCAGCTCATAGAATCCGAGAAATTGGCTGTCCTGGGCAGGGTCACAGCCAGCGTTGCGCACGAGATCAGGAACCCCCTCACCATAATCGGCGGCTTCACAAGGAGGCTCGGCCAAAAATTGGCTGAGGGGACGAGGGAAAAGGAATATACCGGACTGATCATCTCCGAAGTGGTCAGGCTGGAAAATATTCTCCGCAACGTCCTTTCTTTTACGCGCCGCGCCGGCCCTCTCAAGGAGGATTGCGACATCCGCGAGATAACCGAGCAGGCGCTGAGGATCTTCGGGGAGGTCTGTGCTGAAAAATCCATAACCCTGCGGAGGTCATTTGGAGACATTCCCCTGATATCGGCCGACAGGGAACTGGTTTTGGAGGCAATAGAAAACCTCGTCTCCAATGCCACGGACGTGATGCCGTCCGGCGGCACCCTTACCGTTATAACCGAAAAGGGAACAGTTGATGGAAGACCCTATGCGGCTGTCAGGGTAAAAGACACGGGCACAGGCGTAAGGCCTGAAGATATGGCCAGGATCTTTGAACCATTTTACACCACGAAATCGGGTCTGCGGAGGACCGGGCTGGGTCTTTCGATTACAAAGAAAATAATGGAGGACCACAAGGGTTTTATCCGCGTCGAAAGCAAGCCGGGTGAGGGCTCAACCTTCAGCCTCTATTTCCCCATGGATGATGGCAGATGAAATAAAATTCCGCCGGGGCGCGGTCCTGTTCACTAATTCTTTCTTGAAAGCCTCACGTTGTGCGCTGAATTGGCTACCGCCTCAGGCCTGGTCCTGCCTCCATCCTGGAAGTCCACATAAATCGGCCTGATTACTTTCTTGGTCTCGGGCTCCACCTCGGCATTGGGCAGGAAATTGTCCTTCAGGTTTTCGTCTTCCACGTCATTTATATGGAAGAACCATCTGCCTCCCTCGGCCTCTATAAAACCGAATCCTTTTTCCTTCACATACTTGGCTATCGTTCCGTGCAGGAAACCGTTTTTCTCCTTCGCCACCGGGTCGTCGGCATCTTCCAGTTCGAAGAACTCGTAGGTCACGTCGGGGTTTATCATCACCCCCAGGACGTACTTTTGCTTCAGGTCCTCCTGGAAGGAGAACGATACGATGGCGTTGTAAATAAGTTCGGCGCCCCAGTGGTCTATGTCCACTCCGGGTGCCACCTTCACGTAAAGACTCCTGTCCACGAGGGTCTTTTTCTTTCGTTCGCGGACAAACTCTCTCTGTTTTGCCGGATCATTCGGGTTGGTTGTAACCTGCACGCCGATATGGATGAGCTTGTCAATGTTTTTGAACCTGTCCACTATGAAATCGAGCTTGTACTGATGGTCGTACACGGCATCGCGCTTGAGGTCGCACTTCTGCTCGAGTTTCGCTATGATCAGGTTCTCGCTGTAAAAGCCGTTCACGGCACCTCCTTTCGGTTCCGCGGACCGGCCCCGGCGTTTTCAAAGAGCTATGGGCTTATTATAGTCCCGTCCGGGGCCATATTCAAACAGGGGTCGAGGGTTCTGGAAGAGGCTTTGGATTTAAGAAGAGAAAGAACCAATTACTTTTCTATTCTTTTTTTCACTTCTCCGGCCAGGTCTGTTATCATCCGCCCGGCAAGTTCAAAGCCGGTCGCGGCCGTGTTTATGGAGAGGTGATAGCAGCGGGCGTCCGTCCAGTCATGTCCCGAAACGGTTTCCACGAATTTTCTTCTATTGGCGTCCGACTCCTTTATTATTGAGGCGGCCTCGTCCCTGTTTGGTACCTTGTAAAATTCCATGACCCGCTTCAGGCGGAACTCCAGGGGGGCGTGGGCGAAAATGCTTACAAGCCCCGGCCGGTCTTTCAGGACGTGAAAACCCGCCCTGCCCACTATGACGGCATCGTCCTTATCGGCTATTTCTCTGATAATGCGGGCTTCCGTCTCGAAGAGGTCGGTATCGTAGATAAGCCGCAGCGGGGGCGGCACATAGGCCGTCTCGGGCGTGCCGTATATGAAGACCCTGATAAGGTTTTCAAGGAAACCGGAAGTGCGCTCCTCCCGCGAGGAGATGTTTTCCTCGGATTCCTTCAGGTATTCGGTGGCCCGGCTCAGTATCTCCCTGTCCACGTATTTATAGCCAAGCCTTCTTGCCGCCTGCTGGGCCAGATAGGCCCCGCCGCTTCCAAGCTGCCTGGATATGGTGATAAGTATCTTCTGGCCGCCTGCCATATTTTTACTCTACCAGAATCTCCCCCGCGTGTGAGCGGCCTTTTTCCCTCAGGAAGAAGATAAGCGGCAGGGAGATGATGAAGATATATGAGACCAGGGCGAATACGTGGTCATAAGCCAGCATCCCCGTCTGCCTTGCCAACTGGCCGTCCAGGAACCGGAGGGCCTCCTCATGCGCCGTTACCGGGTCGGCCCCTTTCTGTATGAAGGCGCTGGCAAGGGCGCTCACCCTGTGGTCCATGACCGGGTTCAGGAAACTGAGGTCATGCAGGAAGAGTTTGCGATAGACGGTCTCGTTCCGGGTGAGTTCGGTGGCGGTTATTGCTATCCCTATGCTGCCGAAGACCTGCCTTATGACGTTATATAGCCCGGTAGCGGCCGTCATCTCCTCTTTTTTGATGGTGGATAGGGCGGCGGTGCTCAAGGCCACGAATATGAACCCGAACCCTATCCCCTGCAGGAATTGCGGGATGAAGATGTCCCAGAACCCCACGTCCAGCGACATCCTGGCAAGCTGCTGGAAGGAAAAGGCCGTAAGCACCAGGCCAAACCCGATGAGCACCCTGGGGCCAAGCCTGTTATAGAACCGGCCACCCAGGGGCATGGCAAGCGCCATGGCCAGGCTTCGGGGCATCAGTATCAGGCCGGAATCGAATGCCGGGTAGCCCAAAAGCTGCTGCAGGAAGAGGGGCAGAAGAAAGAGGCTTCCATAAAGCCCTATTCCCAAAAGACCGCCAAGCACCGTGCCCGAGGTGAAGTTCAGGTCCTTCAGCACGCGGAGGTCCACGGCGGGCTTTTTCGCCGTCAGCTCCCGTATCACAAACAGGAAAATCCCGGCTGCGGCGATGACAAGCAGATAAACGATATAGTCGGAGGCGAACCAGTCCTTCTGCTCGCCTTTTTCCAGCATCAACTGCAATGCGCCAAGCCCCGCTATCAGGAAGAAAAGCCCCGAGAAGTCTATCTTGCCCTTCTCGCGTTTCAGATAGGGCGGGTCGTACAGATACCGCTGCACAAGGACGATGTTTATTATGCCGATCGGGACATTTATGTAGAAGATCCACGGCCAGGAGTAATTGTCCGTGAGCCAGCCCCCCAGGGTGGGCCCTATTGCCGGGCCAAGCACCACCCCGAAGCCGTAAACCCCCATGGCAAGCCCCTGCTCCTCGGGCGGGAAGGATTCTCTCAGTATGGCCTGAGAGACGGGTATGAGGGCCCCGCCCCCTATGCCCTGGATGATCCTGAAGACCACAAGCGAGGAAAGGCTCCAGCTCATGCCGCAGAGCATCGAGCTTACGGTAAACAGGAGGATGCTTGCCCCGTAGACCCTTTTTCTGCCGAAACGGGCGCTCAGCATTGCCACGATGGGCATTACTATGACGCTCGACAGGATATAGCCCGTGGCCACCCAGGCTATCTCCTCGATGGAGGCCCCCAGGTAGCCGCGCATGTACGGCAGGGCCACGTTTACTATGCTTGTATCCAGGGCGCTCATGATGGTGCCCATAATGACCGTGAGCGCTATAAGCCACTTCTCCGGATTCTCTTTACTCATTCTAAAAGGGCCTTTCAAGGGCGACATTTAGGATAACAGATTCGGAGCGGGGCGGAATGATTGCGGTTGAGCGAAAATGGCTGGGAGAAAAAAGACGGATTGAAAAGGGCTTGCGGCAGACCCGTCCTTATTTTTCCGGGCCCTTTTCAGTAAAGAAACGGACCAGGAATTCGGCGTCCTTCGGGGGCAGGTCGAACTTCAGGGAGGCCTCTTCGATCAGCTTGAACAGGCTGGCCCCCGGATTATCGACGCGTTTGTCCGATATCCATTTCATGGCCCTTCTCAGTTGTTCGCCTTCAGGCAGAATGCTCATGAACCCCCCCTGGTTTCAGTATCCCACAAATTCCGGTCTTTGGAGTCAGGCCCTCACATTGTACATCAATTTACAAGTTTAGTTAAATATAGAATTCTCTTTATAAATTGACAGGTTATCAAGGCGATGATTATAGTAGAGCAAAGAAGGTTTATTCCGGGAGGGGAAGGGAGTTGTGCTCTATTTTTTTCATAGTTTCGAGCCAGCTCTTGGCTGGCCTTGCTCTTGGGGCGATACTCCAGAGGTCGGATTTCTGCATGGCGGGCGCTTTTCGGGACATCTTCCTGTTCGGGGATTACCTGAAGGCGCGGGCCATCTTCCTGGCTGTTTCCCTGCTTGTGCTGATCGTTTACCTGGAGAGGGTGGGCGGCCTTATCGGGTCATATCCGCCCTCTTTCTTCGCATCGCCTTCCGGGGCAGACCTCCTTGGGGGAGCGCTCTTTGGCATGGGGATGGTGCTTGGCGGCGGGTGCATGCTGGGCACATTGTACAAGATGGGCTCCGGCAAGGTGCTGAACCTTTTTACTTTCGCGGGGATGATCGCCGGCGGGATTTTCTATCCGGTGTTCCTGCCGCTCAAGCTGAAACTGGTCTCGGCCACCGGGTTTTTCCCGCGATGGACGGCCCTGGAGCAGATTGCGGGCATGCACGCAACGGCCGCCGGGTTCCTGTTAATATCAGCCCTGTTCATTGCAAGATGGGCCGGGAAAGGCCTCCTCTCCCAGAAGGGATACGCCGAAGGATACCTGCAGCTCTGGAAGGCGGCGCTGGCAATCGTGCTGGTCGTCTCGGCCCAGTACGTCTTTTCAGGCCGGCCCCTGTCGGTGACAAGCGGCATCTTCAAGATGAGCGCCCTGATGGCTCACGCGGCAACGCCCGCGGCATTCGCCTCGGTGCAGCCTTTTACCGGCAACTCCGTCAGGCTTGTCTATGGGCGCATAATGCCGGAGAGACTCATGAACGCCTTTGACGCCGTGGGGATCACCCAGTTCCCGCTGATAGCGGGGATAGTGGGCGGCTCGTTCCTCTCGGCCCTCCAGTTGCGGGAGTTCAAGCCGCTGGGGGTTCCGCCCTTCGGACAGATAATCTCTTCCATATCGGGCGGGGCTCTCATGTCCGTGGGGGCCCTCATGGCCTCGGGCTGCAACCTGTGGCACTTCTTTGGCGGGCTTCCCGTCTTCGCGCTCCAGAGCATTCTTTTTCTTTTCGGGATAATACCCGGCAGCTATGCCGGAAGCCTCATAATAAAAAAGGCGGTCTGCAGATGACAAAAGACATAATGCTGGACATCAGGGGGCAGATATGCCCGGCCTGCCTGCTGATTACTCTCAGGGAGATTGCAAACAATAAATTCTCTCTGAAGAGGGGGCAGTCCAGGCTTGTCGTGAAGACGGACCACCGCGACGCCACCCGGACCATCCCCGGCGCGGCCGTTTCGATGGGTTATGAGACCAGGACCGAGAAGACGGACGGCTATTACGAGATAACCATAGAGTACAGGAAATGAAATCCCCAGCCGCCACCCGGACGAAGAAGCCCCGGGCCGGGAAGTCCCTGGCCGGACTCGAAAAAGAAAAGAAGAAATTAAACGAATACATCAGGGACAAGGTAAACCAGCTCCTTACGGTCATGGGCACCAAGGCCCTCGATGAGCACGAACTGGACGAGAGCGATTTCCTGCAGCTTGACCCCATCGGCATAATCGCGCTCTCCTTCGAGCAGGTGCTGGAGCACCTGAAGGAGACCAACAAGAGCCTGGGCGTGGCAAAAAACCAGCTGCAGGCAGTCTTCGACACGGCAGGGGTATGCATCTCGATAGTGGACAGCGACATGCGCATAGTGAACTGCAACGAGAAGCAGAAGGAGCTTCTTGTCTCAGACCGCGATGAGATAATAGGCCACCACTGCTATGAGGTCTACTGCGGCAAGGAATCCCCCAGCCTGGACTGCCCCGCAATAGAGACCCTTGCCACGGGACGGCCCGTCCTGGTAAGGGAGGTCAAGAAGAAATCCAGGCATTTCCAGATAGTGACCTCCGCCCTCAAAGACAAGGCGGGCAATATTACAGGGGTCATAGAGGTCTCGATGGACGTGACCGAGAAGAAGAAGGCCGAGGAGGCGATGAGGCAGGCCGAAAAGCTCTCCGCAATCGGCCTCCTGGCCGCCGGGGTGGCCCACGAGCTTAACAACCCGCTTGGGAACATCCTTGGCTATGCCCTTCTGGCCCTGAAGGACCCGGCGCTCCAGGCGGACCAGCGGGAAAAGCTGGAGATAATAGTGGAGCAGGCGAAGAAAGGCAGCGAGATAGTGAAAGGCCTCCTGAACTTTTCGCGCCAGTCCCAGCCGCTCTTCGAGGAGATATCGATTGAGGACGTGATAAGAAAGGCGCTTAAGAACCTCTCCAGCCGCCTCTTGGCCCAGTCGGTTGAGGTGACCCTTGATATCGGAGATATGCCCAGAGTAATGGCGGACCCCAAGCAGATGGAGATAGTCCTGATGAACCTCCTTATAAATTCCATGCAGGCCCTGGAGGGCAGGCCGGACGGGCTGATAAAAATAGCGGCGGGGAAAAAGGACGGCTTTCTTGAGGTGAGCATAAAGGACAACGGCCCGGGGATCCCGAAGGAGCTTCTGCCGGACATCTTCGATCCCTTCTGCACCACGAAGCCGGTGGGGCAGGGGGTGGGGCTTGGGCTTTCCATCTGCTCCGGCATTATCAAAAAGCATAACGGCTCCATAAGCGCCGGGAGCGCCGAAGGGGCTGTCTTCGCCTTCGCCATTCCCCTTGAAAGGAAAAACTAAGGAAACAGCATGGAACGGATACTGGTAGTCGAGGACGACCTTCGGATGAGGGAGCTTGTAACCGGGCTTTTGCAGAAGCAGGGTTATTCGGTGAAGGCCTGCGCCGAGGGCAAGAGGGCGCTCATCTCGCTTAAAGAGGAGGACTTTGACCTGGTCGTGACCGATCTCAAGATGCCCGACCTGGACGGCATAGACGTGCTTGCCTTTTCCAAGGAGACAAGCCCCACCAGGCCCGTCGTCGTCATAACCGGCTATGGCACGATAGAGACCGCCGTGCGGGCCATGAAACTGGGGGCCTTTGATTATATGCAGAAGCCCTTCGACCCCGACGAGCTTTTGATGCTCGTGAAAAGGGCGCTGGAGTTCAACCGCCTCTTCAGCCCCGGCCTTATGCTCTCGCCACGGTTCGAGGAATCCATGCAGGCGGATTTCGTGGGCACTAATAAATCCATAGTGGAATTGAAAAAGATGATAGAGATAATCGCCCCTCTGGACGCAACCGTGCTTGTACAGGGCGAGACGGGGACGGGAAAGGAGCTTGTGGCAAAATTAATCCATAAGCTCAGCTCCAGAAATGCCGAAAAGTTCCTGCCCGTAAACTGCGGGGCCTTTGCGGAACCCCTGATAGAGAGCGAGTTCTTCGGCCACGAAAAGGGCTCTTTCACCGGGGCCGCGGGCATGAAGAAGGGCCTCTTCGAGGCCGCCCACAAGGGCGCAATTTTCCTGGACGAGATCAATAACTCGAGCCAGGGCTTCCAGATAAAGCTCTTGAGGGTATTGCAGGAAGGCATTTTTACAAGAGTCGGCGGGCTGGAGCCAATCAGCGTGGACGTGCGCGTCATAGCCGCATCCAATGCGGACCTGGTCCGCGAGGCCGCCGAGGGCAGGTTCAGGAAGGACCTCTTCTACAGGCTGAACGTCATCTCTCTTACGATCCCGCCCCTCAGGGAGCGCAGGGACGACATCCCGCTCCTCGCCCATTATTTCCTCAGGAAATATAACCGGAAATTTTCAAAGGAGGTCAAAAACTTCAGGCCGGAGGCCCTGGAGGCGCTCGTCTCCTATCAGTGGCCGGGCAACGTGCGCGAGCTGGAGAACAATATCGCCCGCGCCCTGATAGTGGAGCCCGGCGAGGAGATAGCCCTCAAGTCCCTTCCCGCGGAGATGAAGGGCAGAAAGGGCCTGGAGGTTGAAGGCTCCTCCTCCGTAAGCATCGAAGAGATGGAAAAGACCCTTATCGAGATGACCCTGAAGGGCAACGGCGGCCAGAAGGCGCGGACCGCCCAGGCCCTGGGCATAAGCGTCTCCACCCTCTGGAGAAAGCTGAAGAAATACAGTCTCGCCTGATTCCGGTAATGGTACAGTTTGAAAATTAGGCTCTTCCGGGAATCGTGTGGGTAGTCCCCCCCCCTTTGGAAAAGGGGGGAGAGGGGGGATTTTAAAAATAAATGCTCCACTAAAAAGATTGGCATTCTTGCGGGGGCTTAGAAAAAACATGGCGGATGCCGAAAAGTATCTATGGTCAAGGTTTCCATAGCCGGAGTAACTCTCAGGCTTTGATGTATCCGGCAGAAATTGTAATACATGAAGTGTAAGGCTACTGAATGGGCCAGGTTTTCCACTTTCTTAGAAAAGGCATTTGTTAAGCGGGTAAACCTTCTCATGCTCATACGCTACCCTGATTCCGTTCAAAATGAAACGGCTTTTCATTTTGAATTGCCCCGCAAACCGCTCCAACAGGACCGCTTAAACAAGAACTATTTGATTTAAAACCAATTTTCCTCTTTTAAACCTATTACGCCCGCCTGGCATTGTTATTGCCATTACCTGAGCAAGCAAATCTCGTTTTGGGGAGGCGGCAAGTTCATGTGGATGTCTTTATTGTGTGCCGGCGGGCAGGGCCGGGCGGAAGAGCGGATTGAAGGCCCGGCTATAAATCTACTGGTGTTTTCATCGAGGACGGCCCTGGTCGCCTCCGGAATAGCGCCCATCCTCGGCCAGAACTTCTCCGCCCGCATTGAGACATTCACGGCGGAGATGCCCTCCGGGGTGGAATCCAAAAAAACTTCTGATCCCGTAAGGTATTCGGCAGTCTCATTTCTGGAACATATGCGGGGGGTGCGGCAGGACGGGGTAATGCTGGCCCTCACGGATGCGCCCCTATATTATCCGGGATTCAGCCGCGTATTCGGCCTTTCACAGCCCTCATACGGGGTCTCGGTGGTCTCGGTGGCATTCTTCGGCTCGCGTGAAGGGGACCTCTGCGAGCGGGCGGTAAAGACGGCCACACATGAACTGGGCCATCTCTACGGCCTGGCGCACTGTACGGACCCCTTTTGCGCGATGTTCTTCTCCTACGGGCTTTCCGATACCGACCGGAAACTTGCCCGGTTTTGTCCCGGATGCGAAGAAAAGCTCTCAATAAACCTGGAAAGGAGGCATATGACATGGCTGGAGAGGTAAAAGCGGGACTGACGCTCCCGTGGATATGGGTGGCTTTCATAATAGCCTACTTGTCGGTGGGGTTCATGCTGCCCCCCTTTGATAAACCGTTAAAGCAGCTTGGCAAGACCAAGGTCCAGATGCAGGAGCAGGACAACAGCAAGGGCAACAATGACATCGTCTTCTAAAACAGTTCTTTTGCTGGCGGCGTTTTTATCCGTCCCGTTTGCCGCGGGGGCGGCCTGTCCGCCCGCAAGCGGCCGGTTCGAATGGTCTTCATCCGGTGCGCCCGCCAAAGTGGTAACCGGACGTAAAACCGAAATCGGCTTCGAGTTCCAGGCACCGGGGGAAGTGCGCGAGGCGTCTTTCCGCATTTCCGCGGGCGCGGAGCGGATGGGGATAAGACTTGTTCCCGTGAAGGCCGCCGTTTCAAATGGCAGGGTGAGCGGAAAGGTCCTCTTCCTGGTGCCCAGGGGGATGCCGCTTGGCAGACACGAACTCACGATAGAGGCCTTCGACCAGGACGGATGCCCGATAGGGACGGGCACGATGCCGTTCATACTTCTGCCTTCCGGCAGTGAATGCCTGTGCTGAGCACAAAAAAGCATAAAGGAGGAATGATGCGGAAAAGTTTTTTGTTAATCGCGCTGGTTGCTGGTTTTCTGGCCGCTGGGCTGATCGACTTCACCCTTCCGGGCGCAAAGAGCGGGGTCAGCGTCCCGGCCCTGGCCGATGAGGCGGGCGCGCAGTTTGCGTGGCATCCCAACAGGCCGGGAGTGACCAGGGCGCAGATAGCACTGGGGAGGGCCGCCACACTGAAATTCGAATTCACCGTAAGGGGGCTTCCGGACGGGACGCCGGTTAAATTCGGCATCCCGAAGAAGTACGTGGAGATCGGCGTAGTGGTAGACCCGAAGGAAGTAGTTGTCAAACAGGGCGTGGCCCGTTCGATGGCGATCTTCGCCGTTCCGCCGGGCATGCCGCTTGGCAGGTTCGATATGCCCGTAGTGGCCGTGAACGCGAATACCAACAAGGAGCTTGGCAGGGGGGCGATACCTTTCATGCTGCTTCCGGCCGGCGTGGGCGGGTGCTGAAAAAACAAATCAGGAGCAGGGGGGAAAAACATGAGGAGAAAGGGTTTCTTGATTCTGGCTTTGGCGGCAATGGGACTGGTGTTTTCGTTATGCGTGGCGGCGTATGCGGGCGAGACAGGCATACTGATGTCCCCATCGGACGTGGCGCAGATCGCAGCCAGCCCGGACTGGGTGGTCCTGGATTGCAGGCCGAAGAAGAAGTACGACAAGGAGCACATCCAGGGGGCCATTACGCTTGGAGACTCTTGCAGGACGGTGCTCAGGGACGGCACGCAGAGGGCCCTGCCCGCGCCGAAGATCGAGAAGATACTGGGCGCGGCGGGCATAAACAATGACAAACACGTGGTTGTCTATTCGGACGGCGACCTGGTCCATGCCTCTGTTGGTTATTGGGTGATGGAGTACATGGGAGACAAACACGTGCATTTCCTGGACGGCGGGATAATCCAGTGGAAGGCCGAAGGCAGGCCGGTCAGTTCTCAGCAGACGAAGCTTGCGCCCGCAAGGTTCACCGCCCATGTGCAGAAGCGGCTCATCGCGACAACCCCCGAGGTGCTGAAGATCGCAAGGGGGCGGCTGCATGAGCAGGTCGTGGACAGCCGCACGGCCAAGGAGCACGACGGCTATGATGTCCGCGCCCTTAGGGGCGGCTATATACCCCATACCACAGTGAACATCTCGCACGAGCTTACCTTCGACAAGGCAACCGGCAAGCTGCTGCCCCTTTCGGTGCTTGGCTCTCAAAGGTTTTTCGGCCAGCTTGACAGGAACAAAAGGACGGTCACCTACTGCCAGACCGGTTCCCGCTCCACACTCCTCTACATAGAGCTGAAGCTCCTCGGGTTCAAGGACGTGGCCAACTACGACGACTCCTGGGTCGTATACGGCGACCACTTCAACCCGCCCTATCCCATTGCCAACGAGCAATGGATGAACCTGGAGCCGATGCAGAAAGATATGCCGAAGATGGAGAAGGAGATCGAAAAGCTGAAGAAAGAGGTCGAAGAGCTTAAAAAGGCCAAAGAGGCCCAATAAAGGACTGTGCAATGAAACTTGGAATACTCGTAAACACGGACAGTCACCTGGCCCACGTAGTGGGGCTTGCGAATGCCGCAGTGCGCCAAGGGCACGGGGTCTTCATATTCGCAATGGACGAGGGGACAAAACTCCTGGAGCAGGAGGACTTCCGCAAGCTCTCCGGGTTGGACGGAGTCGAGGTCTCTTTCTGCGACCACGGCGCCTGCCTCCTGGGTGTGAACAAGGAAGGGCTCCCTGAAAAAATAATCTGCGGAAGCCAGTACAACAACGCCGTGATGTGCCAGGACTCGGACAGGGTGATAGTCCTTTGAAGGAGAGACTGCAATGGCTGGGAAGATAGCGGTGCTTGCGGGGGGTAGACAGGCCGAGGCCCTGAGGATGGCCATAGGCCTTACCCTGCTTGACGACACGGTGGACGTCTTCCTGACGGCCCCGCTTCAGGCCGGGGATGAAGTGGCCGCCCAGCTCGAGGGGGCGCGCGAGCTTGCCGTAGGGCTCTATTCCAATATGGCGGAGCAGGGGTTCGAGCCCATCGGGGTCAGGGAGATGGCTGAAAAAATCCTCGAATACGACCACATACTGCCCTATTAGGGAGGGTTGCAAATGAAGGTGCTGCACATAATGGGCTCCCGGCCGGAAGAGGTTGCCTTTCAAATTTTGGAGGCGCACGCCGGGATGAGGGATGTAAAGCTGATAGACCTGAAAAACACCGGTCTCACGTATGACGAGATCGTGAAAGAGATCTTCTCCGCGGACAAGGTCATCTCATGGTAAGGAAGGAGGAACAATGGACGACGAATTCGGATTGAAGGGCTGGTGGAAGGAATGGAACCAGAAATTCTTCAGGGAGAAATGGCCCCTGTGGCTTTCGGCCGTGGTGATGGCCCTCTCCGGGATAATGGCATACGGCGTGGCGGTCTGGAGCCTTTCGAGGACCGTCTCCGGCCATAACCCCTATGACCAGGCCAAGCCCCTGGGCACGTTTCTGGGGCTGAAGGAGCTGGGGGGGATGATAAACAGCCTTCTTGGCAGGATCGGGCTGCCCCATTATCCGTTCTCCGGATATATATGGCCCGACGGGGTGACGGTGAGTTTCTTCAGGCAGTACCCGAACCCGCTTCTGGAGCCCACGGCGGGCACGATGCTGGGGATACTCTTCGGCGGGCTGATAGCGGCCCTCCTGGCCAGGGAGTTCTCCCTGAAGGTGCCGCTGGACAAGACGGAGTACGCCCTTGCCGGCTCCGGCGGCGTAATGATGGGCGTCGGCGCGGTCTTCATGTTCGGCTGCCCGCTGGTGAGCACCACCAATATTGGCGCCATGGGCGTGCAGGCCATCCTGATGGTGATCGGCATGACTATTGGCTCATACTTCGGGGCGAAGGTAATCGTCTGGCTTGAAAAGCGACGGGTCGCGGCAAGCATGGCCTATGCCGACGGCATACATTACAAACCGCTCATGCTTTTTGAAAAAACAAAGACCATCTGGCCCAGGGTGCCCGAGTACGCGGACGGGGCCGAGCTGGCCGCCATACGCTACCAGCCGCAGGTTGCGGTGCTGCTCATAATCGGCGTGCTCCTGGCGGTTTCGAGGTTCGCCTCCATAGGCTTTCCGGCCCTCTCGCTCTCTTTCCTGGTGGCCTCGCTCACCGGCTTTGCCATGCAGAGGGGCGGCATCTGCTTCGCCCACGCCTACAGGGAGCCATTCCTCTCCGGGTTTGCGGACATGAGCCGTTCGATGGCGCTCCTTTATATCCTGCTGGTCATTGGCTTTTTGCCGATGAAGCTCCTGGGGGCGACCAACCCGGACCTGGCCTACGCGGAGATATTCGCCATAAGCCCGGCCGGGGTGGGCGTGCTTTTGGGGGCCGCGCTTTTTGGCATAGGGATGGCCCTTAACGGCGCGTGCGTGAGCGACAGCCTCTGGAGGACCGCCGAGGGGCAGGTAAAGATATGGGTGGGGCTCATCACGCTGATATGTGTTTCCTCCTGGCTCTTCCCGATGAGGGATGAGGCGTGGTTCAAGAACTACTTCGCCCCCTACGGCGCCAAGAATATAAGAGACGTGTACCTGCCGCAGATATTCCACAGCTATCCGCTGGCCGTGGCGTTCACGATAGGCGTGATACTCATCTGGGCCCTGATGATGACATGGTTCAGCGGACGGACATTTAAAAAATACATGGAAGGCTAGAAAGGAGGAGCAAATGTCTACAGTCAAAGCCGACAAGGTCCTGGACGTGAAGGGCCTGGTCTGTCCGCGTCCGGTGGTAATGACCATGAACACCCTGAAGATCATGGACAAGGGGCAGGTCCTGGAAGTGGTCGCGAACGACTCGAGCGTCAAGCACTCGATTCCCTCCCTCTGTCAGCGGGCGGGGTATCAGCTCATTGAGCAGGGCGAGCGCGAAGGCAGTTTCATTTTCCTGATAAGGAAATAGCAAAAGGGGAGGCAGGCATGTTTAAAAAGGGAGGCAGCAAGGCGCTACTCATATTAACTCTGCTCCTATGCGCCCTGGCCCTGGTGGCATTCCAGGGCTGCGGCGGAGGAGGGAGTTTCCAGGCCCCGTCCACCACCAGTTCCGGGACGATAATAACGGCGGACACGTTAAAGAGCTGGGTGGACCAGGGTTTCACTAACGGGACTTCGGGATATAACGGGAAGGTAGTCATTCTGGACGTGAATCCTTCGCCCGGCATGTACAACACGACCGGCCATATACCGGGCTCTTATTACTTCAACGCAAACGACATGTACGAGACCCGGTTCGAGGGCGTGATAAACGGCGTCAACATGGTGCCCGACGGGCCCACGATGGACTCTTTGGTTGACAGGTACGGAATCGACCAGAACACCACCATCGTCTTCACCAGCTCAACCGGTTCGTACCCGAGCCCTGGCATTTACCTTTCCGTATGCAGGCTTTATTTCACCTTCCGGTACTGGGGGTTCCCCAAGGAAAGGCTCAAGATCCTGAATGGGCTTGATGCGGCATACGGCTTCAAATACGGGCTTACGAACGCGTCCACCCCGCCGCCGGTGCCATCCGCTTTCAGCGTGCGGAGCAACACATTCGCCCCCCAGGTGAGGGCGTCCCTGATGGAGATGATCAACGTTGCCGACGGCAAGGAGCCTAATACGGTCCCCATAGACGGGCGTGGCAAAGACGGCGACCCTGGCGTCGTGAACTCTTCCTATTCCGGCGACCCGCTTCAGACCCCGGGGGTTTTTATCACAACCCCAACCCCCAAATCCTATGTCGCCTTCGAGGGGCATATCAGTGGGGCGAAGGCGGTCGTCTGGACGTCCCTCTTCAACGGGGTGGACGCCAACGGCGATGGGAAAATCGATTACCAGCAGTTCCTTCCACCCGACGAGATGGCGGCCAAGTTCACGGCCCTGGGGATGGACAGCACCAAACAAGCGCGAGTGTATTGACGAACCGGCGTTATCGCCTCGTCGCTGTATGCGGCGCTTGATGCTGAACTGAACTGGGATGTTGCCCTTTATGACGGCTCCTGGAGCCAGTGGGGACAGCTGGCGGGCACCTCGAATGGCGGATTCCTGAACGACAGTTCGCCCTGGAGGACGGACACACCCTCCCGCACGCAGGACCTGAAATTCAACGCGGGCTTCGTGAACGGGGTAGGGACGGTAATCGAGAACCCCGCCTTGGGAGGCCCCGTGGTTCCTTTTGACACAGACCTTAACCGCATAGAGGAGCAGGACTCGACCTATATGGGTTCCGGCTCCGGCGGTGGCAGCTCCGGCGGAGGCGGCGGAGGAGGCAGGGTAGGATGCTAAGGCCAACGATGAAAACGAATAAGGAGGTTTTTTCAATGAGACGCCTGGTTTTCATATGCCTGGCATTTGCCGCGGCCCTGTTCGCCGTGAACGCCCATGCGTTCGAGCCTATCACCTTCGGGCAGGAGGGCGCGTTCCTGAAGTTCGACTACCAGGGACAGCTCTATCTGCAATGGAGGGACACGGGCTCCGGTCCGGACGGGACAAAGGACACTTCGGACATATACTTCCGCCGCAACAGGCTCACCTTCTGGGCCCATGGGCCGGGCAATTACGGCGGCATAGTGCAGCTTGAGTACGTTGGGGCCAGGAACATAGACGACCTCACCGTGAGCGACCAGCCCGAGACCAGCTTCAGCGTGCTGGACGCCTACTTCATGTACGAGCCGGCAAACGAGTTCCGCATATATGCCGGCAAGCAGAAGATACAGTTTACCAGGGAGAACCTGGAGGACTGTTTCGTACCCCTGACACTGGACCGCTCGCTCTTCATCTACACCCTGGACCACAGCCGCGACACGGGCGTGGTCTTCTGGGGCAACGTCCCCGACGTGAAGGGCCAGTACCGCTTCGAGATATCCAAGGGCAACGACGGCGGCGCCAATACCCCCAAGAGCACGTTCATGTTCACCGGCAGGGCCGCTGTATCCCTCCTGACCCCGGAGTACGCCTATGGCTACAAGGGCACATATCTGGGCAAGGAAAAAGTGCTCACCATCGGGGCGGGCGCGCAGTATCAGCCGGACGCCGTCTTCAGCGACATAACGGCCAAGACCGGCGCGAAGAACTACAAGGCCTGGACGGCCGATATCTTCTTCGAATACCCGTTTCCAAAGGCGGGCGCCGTTACGCTCTCAACCGCATATTTGCAGGAGGAATTCGGAGGGGCGTACAAGGGCGCTAACCCGGACCCCGTTGCCGTCGGGATAGACGGGGAGAAGCACGGCTGGTACGCGAAGGCCGCGTATCTGCTGCCGGGCAAGGTGGGCCCCGGCCTGGTGCAGCCGTTCGTCAGATACGAGGACTGGAACTTCGCCGAGATAAACGGCGTCTATGCGCAGAAGATAAAATGGACGGGCGCGGGCGTGAATTATCTCATTCACGGGGAGAGCCTGAGGGTTACGCTCCAGTATTCGAGGACCGATTTCCAGAAGGAACTGAACCCCGATTCCAGAAGCTTCAATACGCTGACCGCGATGTTGCAGTACCGCTTCTAGCGATAGGAGCGGTCTCCCCGGGGGGGCCTTCGGGCCCCCTTTCTTCTTTTTGTGTCAGAAGTCACAAAACCCCGTCAGGTCTTCATAATTCTTCCAAAAGGTTTCATCAGTTCTTCAAAACAAAGATTTATTTTATGCTATAAGGTAAGTTCCTCATGTATTTTGAACCGGGAACGGGCTCCGGCCCTTCCCCAATTGAAAGGAATAGGCCATGAAAAGGCAAACCGGCAAAACAAAAGAGAGTTCGAAGGGCTTTCCTGCGCTCGGATTCCTGCTTTTCCTTTTTCTGCTCCTCCCGCTTCGCGCGCACGCGGACAGCCTGGGCGACGCGCACATAAGCCTCCTGGAAGGCGACGTGCAGATAATAACCAGGGACACGGGCGACTGGGTCCCGGCCTCCGCCAATATGCCCGTCAGCGAGGGGGACAGGATATGGGTGCCATCCGGGGGCAGGCTGGAACTGGAACTCATGGACGGCTCTACCTTGAGACTGGACCAGGACTCCACGCTGAGCGTCCTCCGGGTGGACGACCGCTCGGTCCAGGCCTCCCTGGATAACGGGCGCGCCTATGTGCATTTTAACGGAGGGCGGGACAGCAGCCTGCAGATGGACACCCTTACTGGCTCCATACTGGTATACGGCAGGGCCAGATTCCGTGTGGACCTGCCGTATACGGATGAAACACAGGTCTCGGTCTTCGCGGGCGAGGTCCAGGTGGAAAATAATCGCGGGCGCACCCCCGTCAACGAGGGCGATATGCTGACCCTTCGGGGCGGCTCTTATGCCTCCGTGGATCCGGTGGGGCCGTCCGACGACTGGCAGAGATGGAACCGCCGCCGTGACAGGACGCTTTACGGGCGCGGGTATTATTCTTCCAGCTATCTGCCTGACGGCCTGGCCTCTTACGAGCCCAATCTGGACGCAAACGGCAGGTGGGAGTACATTTCCGGTTACGGCTACTGCTGGACCCCGCTGGCGGTCTCGATCGGCTGGGCCCCTTACAGGGACGGGCGATGGGTCTGGATGGGCGGCGATTACGTTTGGGTGCCCTACGAGAGCTGGGGCTGGGCGCCAAGCCATTACGGCA
Source organism: Nitrospirota bacterium (assembly GCA_014874185.1). Lineage (GTDB taxonomy): Bacteria > Nitrospirota > Thermodesulfovibrionia > Thermodesulfovibrionales > JdFR-88 > JACWAF01. Next base: position 49,314 of record JACWAF010000035.1, read on the forward strand.
GATGGATGTTCTACGGCAGTTCATGGTTCTGGGTGCCCCCGGCCCGGGGCGCGGTCTATTGGGGTCCCGGCTACGTTGGCTGGGTATATACGCCAAGCTACGTTGGCTGGGTTCCGCTTGCCCCCCGCGAGGTCTATTACGGCCGCGGCTATTACGGCCCCTACAGCGTGAATATAAATAAAACGGTCATTAACCAGACTACGGTCATCAACAACGTGAACGTCTACAGAAACGTGCGCGTTGGCAACGCCGCCACCGTGGTAAACCGCGGCAGCTTTATGCGGGGCAGGCCCACAATAGTCAAAGTGCCGCGAGGGGAAAACCCCTTCTTCCGGGTAAGAAGACCGATGCCCAGCCCGGATATCAAGCCGGTAAGGGCCCTCACCATGCCGGTTATAAGGCCTATCCCCGCGGCAAAGCTTCCGCCCAGAGCGATAAGAGACGCGTCGATCCAGCAGATCAGGGAAAGGCACCCGTTTAAACTGGCTGTGCCGGGCAGGCCGGGACAGCCCGGCAATTTTCAGAAGGGCGGGAATTTCAACAGGCCAAAACCCTTCGAGAGGCCCCTGCCGCAAAACCATGAAAGCGGGCATGCACTGCCGGACGCGCAAAAAGGGCGGCCTTCGCCTTTTGCCAATTCCGGCCAGAGGCGCCCTGAAAGGCCCTCGGCAATCTTCAACTCCGGGAAACCGGCCCCGCCAATCGAGAACAGGCCGGTCATTATCAACAGGCATGGGTCTGCTCAGGAGAAGGGGCCGGGACGCGTGCAGTCCAGGCCGGAACCGCGGGGCTTCGATCTGAGGGGAAACATCCTTCGCCCCGGACAGTACCAGGCCCCTCTGAGGCAAAGGGGACCGGTCAGGAATCTAAGGCCCCTTCCCGCGAGGGCGCACGTCCAGAATGCCACGGCTAAAGAGGACAAGCGCCTGAAAATAACCCTCCCCAGGCCCGAAAAACAGGGAGATTAAGATTTAAAAGAACCTTTACTCCTCGTGCAGCTCGCAGAAGATGCCCTTCTCCTCGCACTCGGCGCACTGGAACTCCAGGGTCACATGGTTGATGTCCATGGCCGCGAGTCTTTTCTTGATCTCATCGCTTACGGCCTGGCATCTGCTCACGGACTGGTCGTGTACCCAGACGTGCGCCGTGAACGCGGCCTGCCCGTGCGTGAGCGACCACAGGTGCACGTCGTGCACGCCCAGAATGCCCGGCATCCCGCAAATCTCTTTTGCGATCTCCTCCACGTTGTGCCCTTTGGGCACAAGCTCCAGGAACACGCCCATGGCCTCTTTCACCACTCTGAGGCCCCCCACTATGATGATAATTCCGATGAAGATGCTGGCCACGGGGTCGGCATAATGCCATCCGGTAAAGACGATTATCACGCCCGAGGCGATAACGCCGGCCGAGGAGAGCGTATCCCCAAGCACGTGGAGCCAGGCGCTTTTGATGTTCATGTCCTCGTGCCCGCGGCGCAGGATAAAAGCCATGAAGATATTGGATGCGAGCCCCACGGTGGCAACGCCCAGCATCAGCGATGTGTTTATGTGGGGGGGCACGCGAAGCCTTTCATAAGCCTCACGGAAGATGATCACGGAGATGATGATCAGGCTGAGGCCGTTTATCAGGGCAGCCAGCAGACCCACGCGCTGATAGCCGTAAGTGGCCCTGCGGTCCGGGCTCCAACGGCTTATCCGGGCCGCAATAAGGCTCAGGCCCAGGGCGAACGAGTCCGTAAACATGTGCCCGGCATCACTAAGGAGGGCAAGGCTGTTGCTCAGGAAACCGGCCACCAGCTCCGCCAGCATGATGGCGAACGTTATTAAGAGACTGAACGAGAGCCGTGCCTCTGTGCTGTGCTCGTGGGCCATTGTCCTCCTCTAAAATGATTATCTCATAAGTGCCGGCAAAAATGGCCCGGACCGGAGGGAGGAGCTTTTATTCCATGCCGTCCGGAAATTCCCGGCAGCTCTGCTCTGACATGAATAGCGGACTATCTTATGTAAGCTTCGGTGACATAGCGGAGCATCATCCGGTGGGTATTGAAATAATAGGCGTTCTTCCCGATGGCGTTCTGCATCATCTTTATCCACGTGCGCCGGTTCTCGTAAAACATTGGGATCACTATATTCTCAAGTTTCGCGTATAAATCCTCCGCGTCCTGCTGGTCGCGTCCCCCGATATAGTCCATCTCCTCCGAGGGGGGCGGGCCGATGGACCATCCGGTATATCCCTCGATGTGGCCTTCTATCCACCAGCCGTCAAGGACGCTGAAATTAGGCACGCCGTTGTGCGCGGCCTTCATCCCCGATGTGCCGGACGCCTCGCGCGGCCTCTGGGGCGTATTCAGCCAGACATCGACCCCGGAGATCAACTTCAGGGCCATCTCCATGTCGTAATTCTCTAAATAGGCGGCTTTGACGCTCCCCCGGAGTTTCTTTATGCATTCGAATACGTGCTTGATCATCATCTTGCCGGGGTTGTCCTTCGGGTGGGCCTTGCCGGCGAAGACCAGCTGTATCTTGCCGTTGCCGATGCGGGCAAGCCGTTCCAGGTCGCGGAAGAGGAGGTCCGCCCTCTTATAGGCCGTCGCCCTCCGGGCGTAGCCGATGGTAAGCGCATCGCAGTTCATGCCCGCGCCGGTTTTGGCATTCACGTAATCTATGAGGTTTTTCTTCGTCTCCATGTGGGCGCCCCACAGCTCCTCTTCGGGAATGCGGCCCACGCGCACAAAAAGCTCCGGCTCGTTGGCCCAGCCCTGCAGGTACTTGTCGTAAACCCTGCGCATGCTGTCGCACGTCCAGGTGAAGGAATGCACGCCGTTTGTAATGGAGGAGAACTCGTACCCGGGGAACATCCGCATCGAGACCTCGCGGTGCTTCTTGGCCACCCCGTTCACATACTCGCTGAGGTTCAGGGCGAGATGCGTCATGTTCAGCCTGTCCGGCCCGGCAAGTTTTTTAAGGACCCTTAGAGGGATTACCTCACCTACTATCTCCCTGAAGAGTTCGTAGGAGAACCTGTCATGGCCCGCCTCCACTGGCGTATGGCTTGTGAAGACGCAAAGCTCTTTCACGCGGTCCACGTCCCAGATCAGGTCTTCCTCCCATACGGATTCGATGTCCTTCCGGTACTCCAGAAGCAATTCCAGGGTCAGGAGGCTAGCGTGCCCCTCGTTCATATGGTATTTTTTAATGTCCAGCCCCAGTTTCCTCAGTATCCGCACGCCGCCTATGCCCAGGATGGCCTCCTGCTTCAGCCTGTAGCGGTCATCCCCGCCGTACAGGTAAGAGGTAAGCTCCCGGTCTTCAGGAGTGTTCTCAGGCAGGTCGGTATCCAGGAAGAATATCGGCACCTTCCCGCCGGTCACGCTCCGCTGTACGAATATCCACGCGCGTATCGCCACCGGTCTTCCGCTCAGTTCCAGATAGACCTTCTCCGGGAGCGCGTCCATGAATTTTTCGGGCTGCCAGAGCGCGGGCCTTTCCGTCTGGTTGCCTTCGGCATCCAGCACCTGCCTGAAATAGCCCTTCCTGCTGATAAGGGTTACGGCCACCATGGGCACCTTCAGGTCCGCCGCCGAACGGATGGTGTCGCCCGCCAGCACCCCAAGGCCGCCGCTGTAGGTGTGTATATCGTTCTGAATGCCTATCTCCATGGAGAGATAGGCTATTTTTGGCTCCCGGAGGAACTCGGCCAGGATTCGAGAGGGCTCCATAGAATTAAATTTTAGGGGAAACCCCCTCCCGATACAAGCTTTAATCTTGAACCTGTCTCAAACTCGCTTCAGAACCGATTTTTGAGACAGGTTCTTATGTTAGAATAGGTGAATTCCGTCAGAAGCGAGGTTTGGCCCGATGTTCAATTTGAAAGCCGTCGAAAACCGCCATCTTGGCCTGGACTACAGGTTCAAATTCAAATGCCATAAGGGAATATCCTGCTTCACGCAGTGCTGCTCCAACATAGATATCATGCTCACCCCCTATGACATCCTGCGCCTTAAAAAACGGCTTGGCATGACGAGCTACGAATTCCTGGATAAATACGCAGTCATAAAAGAGGACGAAAAGTCCTCCCACCCCTACGCCTATCTCAAGATGGACAGCACCCCCGAACGCAGATGTCCTTTTGTTGTGGTGCCGGACGGCTGCACCCTTTATCCCGACCGCCCCGTAAGCTGCCGGTATTATCCCGTGGGCCAGGGCACCCTGAAGAAAAAAGACGACCAGGACAACATCGTCCACGAGGAGTTTTACTTTTTCGTAAAAGAACCCCATTGCAAGGGGTTCCTGGAACCGGACCTCTGGACAATAGCCAGCTGGAAAGACGACCAGGAGATCACCCTCTACGACGGCATGAACCGCGAGTGGAAACAGCTTTTGATGAGGCGCAACCTCCCCAACACACCCGCCCTGAACCCTAAAAAGAAGGCCCAGTTCCTGATGGCAAGCTACGACCTGGACACATTTAAAAAATACGTCTTCGAGAGCAAGTTCCTGCAGGTCTTCGATGTCCCCGATGCCGAATTGGAAGAGCTGAAGAACTCCGAAGAGGCGCTCATGAAACTGGGTTTCAAATACCTCAAGTTCATCCTCGGCCTGGAAAAGACCCTCCAGGTGCGCGACAGCGCTTTGAAAGAAAAGAAGAAAGAGTAAAGGACCACTTTTCTTTTTTGTAAAAAGCAAAGTAGCAAAAGAAGAGAAACATTAAATACGGGGCTGAAGCCCCTTGGGTCTCTTTGCTGTCCCACGGTCCGTGGGCTTTCTCTTATAAGAGAAAGAAGAATCCGTTGACTTACTCTGCTTTTTCCAGTTCCTGTTTGATCCAGGTCTCCAAGGCGGGGCTGAGGGGGTACATGCCCTGAATGTCTTTTACTCCCTTTACGGCGTCCCAGAGGAATTCCTCGGGAGCGTCTGTGACCTCTCCGACGGTTTTAGACCGGAGCTGGTAGTTTTTCATGAGCATGAGGATGGGTTTCGGCATGCCTTCCATGAAATCGACATAGAGGAAAAACCCCTGTGTTTCATTACAAAGGTCTTCGGGGCTTTTCCCCTGCGGGAAACGCGGCCTGAACAAAAGCTCCGGCGTGAGGTCGAAGCGCAGGTTCTGTACGAAAGTCTTGTTTTTTACGAGGCGTGAGATTTTTACTTCCATGGTCTCCTTCTAATTATTAACAGTCTCATAATTGAACAGACATTTTGACTGGAAAATCTCCCCTCACCCCTCTTTTCCAAAGAGGGGTAATTCCTCCCTTTGGCAAAGGGAGGTCAGGAGGGATTTTCCAATAAATAAGCGCATCCTATCATGAGATGTTAATAAATCATGCGATCAAAAAGAAAAGCGGCCCATGCCGCTTTGCTAAAAAGCCTTTAAAAAAGGCCGGTCAGGCATGACCTATGCCGCCCCCGGACTCTTCCTTCCATTTCTCTATGGCGGCCCCTTCCACGTCCTGGAGCATCTCTTTCTTGGCCCTCTCCAGTCTCTCAAGGGGGAGCTTAAGTTTTTTGGCCAGGTCATTCAAGCTCTGCCCCGCCATGAAATGCAGCTCCGCTATCAGCACCTTGAGGGAATCGTCCAGGATGGCCGTCTTGAGGGCCTCGTCCTTGACCTCCACAAGCCCCGCGGCCTGTTCGAATGAGAGCCCCTGCTGGACGGCGCTCTTCACCTTCTTCATGGATTCCTCGTAGAGCTTGTCCTCTTCGGACTCCGGCACGTCTTTATACCATGGGCCTTCCGCCATGTGTAAATGATAGCACAAAAATATTCTTCATTCCCGGCCGGGATAGGTGGATAAGGAAAACTAATCGGGGGAAAAGACATTTTTAACCCCCCGCGCCCAAATGTTATCCTAAAAATATGAACAAGGTAATCATCCTGCTGGGCCCCACCGCAGTGGGCAAATCGGGTGCCGCGGTCCTCCTGGCAAAAGAGCTTCACACAGGGATAATCAGTGCCGATTCGATGCAGGTCTACAGACATATGGATATCGGCACGGCAAAGCCCCCGCCCGCCGAACTCGCCCAGGTCCCCCACCACCTTATAAACATAGTAGAGCCCCGGGAAGAGTTCAGCGCCGGAAGATTTCTGGAGCTCGCCGTCCCCATAATCGAAAGGCTGCATTCGGAAGGGAAAATACCTGTAATCGCGGGCGGCACCGGCCTTTACATAAGGGCCATGACCAGGGGGCTCTTTCCGGGGCCCTCCGCAGACAGGGAACTCCGGGGCGAACTCCTCGAACAGGAGGCCGCCTCGCCCGGCTGTCTGCATTCCCTGTTAAAGGAGATTGACCCGGAGAGCGCGGCAGGGCTTTCAGAAGGCGATGCCAGACGGATAGTGCGCGCATTGGAGGTTTCTTATAAATCGGATGGAAAGGCGGCAAGCGGGCTTAAAAAGGCCCTTACCGCCCCGCTCCCCTACGAGTTCATAAAAATAGGCATCACGCGGGACCGGAAAGAGCTTTATTCCCTTATCGAAAAACGGGTGGACGAAATGCTCGCGGATGGGTTTTTGCAGGAGGTGCAAAGGGTGCTTTCCATGGGCCCCTCGCAGACCGCGATGCAGGCAATCGGCTACAAGGAGCTTTCCGGCTGTCTGAGAGGCGAATGCAACCTGGAGGAGGCAATCAGGCTTGTAAAAAGGAACACCAGACGCTATGCGAAAAGACAGTTCACCTGGTTTAAAAAGGAAGAGGGCGTAACCTGGGTGGACGTGACCGGGATATACTACCCCGGGGGTATTTACCGCAAACTGAAGGAGGGTTGCGGGGCCGTCCTGAAATCTCATGACGGTTGAATTTCCCAGCGGAATGCATTATGGTAAAATGAATGCCGCAGCTATTTATTTTAGGGGGAGGACAGATGATCGCCAATAAGACCCAATCCTTGCAGGACGCCTATCTTAACAGGCTCAGAAAAGACAAAGTCCCGGTTGTAATCTATCTGACAAACGGCATACGGCTGCGGGGTACGATCAAGGGCTTTGACAGCTTCGTCGTTCTGCTGAAAGGTGCCAGCCCGCAGCTCATCTACAAGCACGCCATATCCACCATCCTCCCCGAAAAGGAAATAGAGACGGACACTAATGACGGGGTATAAAAACCCGGTCCCCACAGTGGACATAATCATAGAGTGTGGGGGCGGGGTAGTGCTGATAGAGAGAAAGAATCCGCCTTTTGGATGGGCCATCCCCGGCGGATTTGTGGACTGGGGTGAAACGATAGAAGAAACCGCGGTTAGGGAGGCCAGGGAAGAGACCGGTCTGGACGTGCGGCTTATAAGGCAGTTCCATACCTATTCCGATCCGAAGAGGGACCCCCGGCACCACACCATAACGACCGTGTTCATCGCTGAAGGCGGAGGCGATCTTCAGGCGGCCGATGACGCGAAAGCGGCAGGCGTCTTCACCCGCGGCAATCTCCCGGCCCCGCTCGCTTTCGACCACGAACAGATACTGGATGATTATTTCAACAGGAGGTATTAGAGTTAGATGCTGAAGGAAATGAGGAGGCACGCCAAGTACTTCTATGTCCTTTTCATTATAATCATACTCTCGTTCATCTTTTGGGGCATTGGGAGCAGCAGGCTGGAAAAGGGGAACAAGGACGAGGTAGTGGCCGATGTAGGCGGTCAGAAGATCAGTATTCAGGACTACTGGACGGCTTACGATAACGTGGAGCAGTCCTTCAGGGCCCTTCACCCGGACCAGTTCGACGACAAGATGCGGGCGGAACTGAAAAAACGGATGCTCAATGAGCTGATAATCCAGAAAGTGCTCCTCATAGCGGCGCATAAGGCCGGCTTGCAAGTGAGCGACCGGGAACTGCAGGACGCGATAACCAGCGACCCGAATTTCTCCCGCAACGGCATGTTCGTGAAGGAGATATACCTGCGCACACTTGAGCTTAACCATCTGGACCCCGGCACGTATGAAGCGGCTAAAAGGCAGGAACTCCTGGCCAACAAGATGAGAAGGCTGGTCGAAGACCCGGTAGAGCTGAGCCCGGCGGAGATCGCCTCGCTTCCGAAGGACCCGAAGACCGCCCAGATGGTGGAAAGCACAGTCCTCGGCATGAAAAAGGAGCGCGTGCTCAACTCCTATCTGGCCGGCATCGAAAAGAATATCACGATAACCGTGAACGAAAAACTCACCTCATAGCTGCCGGAATCGATTCGTGAGAAAGGGGGATTGTGAATCCTGAATCCCCCTTTTTTGTGCCCGGCGGGCCCCGTCTTCATTGACTTTTGTCGAAGGGGTCTTTTATATTTCTTTTAAAGTTTTTTTTAAAGGAGCCTTTATGCGCAAGAGCTTTGCAGCCGTGGTCCTGATCGCTTCCCTCCTGGCCTCCGGATGTGTGCCGCTCGTTATCGGAGCAGGGGCCGGGGCGGCTGGAATGACCTGGTACAGGGGAAAACTGGAAGACAATCTGGCGGTCCCCATACAGAAGGCCCATGCGGCCTTCATGGCGGGCCTTAAAGACCTGAAGATACAGGTCGATGAAGACAAGGCCGATAACCTGGTGGGCCATATAGTGGGCAGGCTGGCAAGCGGCGACCCTGTGAACATAGATTTCAAGTCCATTAGCAGCAATACCACGCAGGTCACTATCAGGGTGGGCCTTTTCGGCAACAAGGAATACGCCGAAAGGATCCTGGAAGCCGCCCGCGCGTACCTGTAAAGCAATGGGGACGAAGCCCCGCAAAAAAGTAAAAGTTCTTTTGGTTCTTTTCTTACAAGAAAAGAACGGTCTTTGCCTTTATTTGCTTTAAAATCCTTTCTTATGCTATAACTTATAATCCTTGCTCCTTTCTTATGGGGAAGGGGCTGCTGGCCGCCTTTGGCGGCCCAATGACCACAAGGAGGCGCACAGAAGGTGAATTATTACGAAAACTCCGTTATTCTCACCCCCACCCTCTCCGAGGACGCTGTCAAGGGCACCATCGAGAAGATAAAGTCCGTCATGCAGGAGGCCGGAGGGCAGGTCATCAAGGCCGATGAGTGGGGCTCGCGCAAGCTGGCCTACGAGATCAACAAGCAGAAAAGGGGCTTTTACGTCTTCTTCCTGCTGAAGGGGCCGGCCACTCTTGTGAAGAGGCTGGAAGAGCTTTACAAGGTCACGGACAATGTGATGAAGTTCATGGTTATAAAGCTTGGGCCCAAGGAAGTGAAGGCGCTTGAGGCGCAGCTCCAGCAGGCGCAAGCCCAGCAGGCCCAAACTTCGCAGGAGCAGGGAGAGGCCAAGCCAGGTGTTTAACAAGGTAATCCTCATGGGCAACCTGACCAAGGACCCCGAACTCCGCTACAGTGCCCAGGGCACGCCGATAGGCACATTCAGGCTGGCCGTGAACTCGCGCGTGAAGCAGGGTGGAGAGTACAAGGACGAGACGCTCTTCATAGACGTGGTGGTATTCGGCAAGCAGGCCGAGCTTGCGGGCCAGTACCTGTCGAAGGGCAGGCCCGTCCTGGTGGAGGGCAGGCTCAGGGAGCGCAGCTGGGAGACCGATGGTCAGAAGCGCTCCAAGATGGAAGTCCTGGCCCAGTCCGTGCGGTTCCTTGGCGGCGGAGGAAGTAAACAGGAAGAAGGGGCCGCTCACGCCCCTGCGGACGAATTCGGCCCGCCTCCAGACGAGGCGGGGGATGTGGAGCCATTCTAGATGATAAAAAGCTCGAACAATAGAGGAGGAAGCAAAGTGCACAAGAAGTTCACTCACAGGAGAAAATTTTGCCGGTTTTGCGCCGACAAGGTGCCGTTTATAGATTACAAGGACCTGAAGACCCTTCGCGGCTATCTGACCGAGAGGGGGAAGATTCTGCCACGCAGGATGACCGGGGCCTGCGCCCTTCATCAGAGGGAGCTTACCGCGTCCGTGCAGAGGGCAAGGACTATAGCGCTTCTGGCCTTCATAGAAAAATAAATGCGCATCCCCAAGACATGGGTGCGGCCCCTGACCGGGCGGATCATCCATGACCTTCTTGAAAACCGCCAGATAGAGCCGCTCGTTGCCCCGGAGAAGCTCCTTGACGAGGCCGAGGCCATAATATTCGGGGAGCTTTCCGTGGAGGACCGGCTGAACGAAGAGGTGCGCGAGATTTTAAAGAGGTACGACTCGGAGATCGAAAAGGGCCGGGTTGACTACAAGTCGCTCTTCGACAGGGTGAAGCAGAAGCTCGTGCAGGAAAGGAACATAGTCCTTTGATGCTCTCTGATGAAAAGATAACCCACCTGAGCCACGTGCTCCTCAGGGGGCTGGAGGACCGGGGGCTCATAAAGAAGCCCGCGGATCCCGCTGCGGCGAGGAAGACGATAAAGCGCGTCATCGCCGGCGAGCTCAAGGCCGGGGAGGCCATAGATGCGGCAGTGCGCAAGAAGCTCGAATCATACTCCAGGAAGATCATCGAAGGGAGCCCCGAGTGGGAAGTCCTGTACAGGAAGTTCTACCAGGAGGAAGAGCTGAAAAGGGGAAGGTCCGAAGGATAGACCCCGGAGGGCGTCTGAAGACCCGCCGCGCGGTGGCCGGAAGGGCGGGGGCCGTCCTCGTGATCGCCGCTCTGGCTGCGGGCGTTTCCCTGAAATTTCCGAGTGCCCATCCCAGGTGGTTTTTCATTTCCGCCTCAGCCGCCGTCATCTGTTTGTTCCTGGATTCGATTAGAAGCAGAGGGGGCTTCAAGGCGGGCCTTTTCTTTTCAGCAGCTGTTGTCTGGATTTCCGGGGCCGCCATATCACACCCCTTCCTGAGGTTTCTGTATATGCCTTTTTTTACGGGCATATCCGCGTTCTTCGGGCCCCCCGTTTTCCTTCCCGCCTGGGCCAGCCTTCTTTTAGCGGAATCAAGGGGGATCTGCCGCCTGAAGCCGGAATCCGTCTTTTCCGCCGGAGCGGCCTTGGTCTGCGGCGGATCGGCCTGGCTTGCGGTAAGAGGACTCAGGGCCAAAACTCTTGAACTCAGGCAGGAACTGCACGAATTCAGGGACAGCCCGCAATCCCCGGCTTCCGGGTTGCCGGACGCCTCTGCCGGCGAGCTGGCCGGGGCCTTGCGGTTTATTAAAGCCGCGCTCGGGGCCGATGCCCTTACCTTGTTTCTGGCTAAAGGGGACGGGCTTGCGGTAAGAGGGTCAACCGCAAGCGGGACGGGCCTCAGGCCGGGGGGCCTGATATGGCTCTGTTATCAAAAAGGCCAATCCATAATAGGCGAGTTGAAAGGGCAGGAGGCCGGATATGATTTGGGGCCCGGCCAGGTCTCCCTGATCGCCGTACCGGTTATGGAAGACAGGGTCGTGCTTGGGGCGCTTGCGGCGAATTCCGCACGGCCCGGCGCTTTCGGAGACGGGGAGCTTGAAACCCTTGAGGAGGCATCCGGCTTTCTATCGGCAATGCTGAAAGCAGAGCGCATTCAGACGGAAAAAAACCGCAGGCTTTCGGGCTTTGAGTCCCTTAAAGAGGAAAGCTCGCGCCTTCTGAACCTGCTTGATCCCGACATGGTGGCGAAAGAGGCCATAAACGGGATATTGAAGATAGCCCCGGTGAAGGCGGCCTTTTTCATAAAAGGGAGGGATGGATACAGGCCCTCAGGCCTTTACGGGCTTCAGAAGCCGGAAGAAAAATTCTTCCCGACCCTGAAGGGCACGCTCCTGGAAAACGCCATCCGCAACAGGGAGCATCTCTATCTTTCGGACCTGTCTTCATACAGGATACCGCCCCTTCCATTTGCGGCGGGCCGCCCGCGGGCCGCCCTTATGGCCCCCCTTATCTATGAGGACGAGACGCTTGGCGCCCTGGCCCTCCTCTCGGAGGAGAAAGACCCGCTCACCGCCTATCAGGTGGAACTGGTCAAGCTCCTCTCGGACCAGCTTTCGCTGGCCCTCTCCCGGGCGCTCCTGCACGAGCGCGTAAAACTCCTTGCCACAACGGACGGCCTTACAGGGCTTTTCAACCACAGGCATTTCCAGGAGAGGCTGTCCGGCGAGTTCAGGCGTATAGCCCGTTATCCGAGACCCCTTTCCCTTTTGATTATCGACATAGATTTTTTCAAAAAGGTAAACGATAATTACGGCCATCCGGCGGGGGACGCCGTGCTTAAGGGAGTTGCCGATGCGATAAGGAAGGCCCTGAGGGAGACGGACATCCCCGCCCGTTACGGGGGCGAGGAGTTCGCCGCGGTGCTTGTAAATACCGATACCGGCGGGGCCGTGAACCTCGCCGAGAGGCTGAGGAATACCATATCCGGGTGTGCCTTCCAGGCGGACGGGAAAAATATGCGGGTTACGGTCAGCATCGGAGTCGCTTCCTGCCCTGTCCATGCCCAAACCAGGGAAGAACTTGTCAAATTGGCCGACACCGCCCTATACCGGGCCAAAAACGGCGGGCGCAACCGCGTGGAAGTTGCGGGATAATGAAAGCCTCAAGCCAGCCCAAAAGCCATTCGGGGCCAAATTCAGACTTGCCCTCTGCTGCCAGATCCCATCTCAAAGCGCACTGACCTGATTTTGCCGGCTTATTGACGGATAATGTCAATCCGCCGCACCTGAAATCCTACTTTCCTTAAAATTCAGGAACTTTCCCTTGGCATGCTGTTTGTTTGCGGAAGGGATATGCGCAAAAAAGATGGTTCTTTGTAAAAAAACCTTGATTATTTAAGGGGTTTTCTGGTATAAAAGAGCGGCTTCATGGAGGGTTAAAGGTCTTATGACTACAAGGAAAAAGAGGACCTTTATCAGTTTAGCGGCGCTTCTTGTCATATTCCTGTGCCTTTTGCTGCCTGTAAAATCCCATGCGGCCGTAAGCTACAGGGTCAGGCGCGGCGACAGCCTGGCCAGGATCGCAAAAAGGTTCAGGGTGAATGTCAGGGCCCTTAAGAAGGCCAACCACCTCTCCTCGGACAGGCTGAAACCCGGCAAACGGCTCATCATAGCGAAGCAGGGCCAATCCCGGCATAAGGCAAAGAGGAAGACCTCCGGTGTCAGCCGGAAAAAGGCCGGCAAAGAGGCCGGGCCTGTAACCGCCGCAAAAAAATCCGCCGCGGGCCGCACGATTTACCATACCATCCGGAAGGGAGACACCCTTTACGCGCTCTCCAGAAAATATTCCATTCCGGTAAAAGAGCTGATGGCAATGAACGGGATCCACTCCGGGCGCGTCAGGCTGAGGCCGGGCCGGAAGCTTGCAATAACCGGATTTGAAATGCGGAAAACGGAAAGGGCTTCCCGGGCGGCAAGCGCCTCAAGCGCCTTAAGCGCCCAAGCCGATAAAAAGGAGAACCGGAGGGCGGCTGTAAAAGACCAGGACGTGAAGTCCGTTATTGCCGCGGAGGCCAAATCCGCCATCCCGGCTGCCCGGAAAGAACCACAACCCGAGGTGCGGTTAAATATGCCGCCCCTGGAAAATGCCGCATCGGCGGAAGCCGTCTCCAATTCGCAGACGGCTGGGGAAAAAGTCAGGCAGACGGTTTTGGCGAAAAGCTCCGCCCTTGATAACACCCCGGTGGAAGACCGGGAAACGGAAGAGGAACCGGATATAAGCATCCAAAACGCGGAGCCGGCCGGCGGGCAGGCGGCCCTTTCAAACACCCCGGCTGGCGAGGGGCTGCCCACGGCGGCCTTACTGGGTCAGGCGGCAATAGAAAGGATCATCAAGAGGTCTTTAAATCCCGTTCAGGACACTTATCATCTTGTAAGGAGAGGGGACACCCTGGCCTCGGTTGCAAGGAAGTATCATGTCTCCATAAGGCAGATCCGCAGGCTGAATGATTTCAGGGCTAAAAGAGTGCGCCTGATACCCGGGGAGTCCATAATCGTGAGAAAGGGCTCGGCCAGCCATAAGGGCTTCGCGCGGATAGAGAGGACTTACAAGGTCAAAAGGGGCGATACCCTTTACGGGATTGCAAGGAGGTTCGGAAAGACCACGCGGGCGCTTGAAAGGCTGAACGGTCTCAAGTCGGCCAGATTGAAGCCCGGCAGGCACTTGATAGTAGAGGTCCGGAAAGAGCCGGCACCCGGCATGTCCGATGACAGGGGGCTCACCCGCGCGCGGGCCCAGGCCCGGATAGCAACTGAACTGCGCGCCCTGACCGAGTCCCCGCAAGTGAAAGAGCTTAGCACCAGGGAAAAACTTGTAAAGCTTGCCAAGAGCATGCTGAATATACCGTACCGGTTTGGGGGGAGCACTTTTTATGGGATAGACTGCTCCGCCTACGTGCAAAAAGTCTTCAGCTTTCTGGGCATAAACCTCCCGAGGACCGCGCGAGAGCAGTTTGAAGAGGGCGAGACCGTGAGCCTGGACAAGCTGGCCATAGGCGACCTTATCTTCTTCCACACCTATGCGTCCTTCCCCTCGCACGTGGGCATCTACCTGGGCCAGAACCTGTTCATCCATGCCTCCTCAAAGGAGCACAAGGTAACCATAGACAGTCTGGACACGCCCTTTTTCATGAAGCACTTCATAGCCGCCAAAAGGCTCATATCCGATTCGAACGGCAAGGAATCGGATGACAAGGACTGACCGCTCCCGCCAGCGGCTTTAATTGCCTGTAACCGTCAGTTCTTCCTCTTCAACACGGCCGTCCCTGATTATGAAACCCTTCACTTCGGGCCCTTCGCCAAGAAGGCCGATTATGATGTAGACCGCGTCCCAGAGGGCGAGGGAGATGTCTTTTGGAGAGGGCCAGGCCCGCCCGGCGGGATGGCTGTGATAGATGGCGAGCATCCCCAGGCCGCGCCGCCTGATGTCTTTCTGGATGAAAAACTGCTCTTTGGGGTCAAGCTGGTAACTGACAGCGGAAGGGTCTGAATTTGTGCCCCTGTAGATCAGTTCTATCCGGTTTTCTTTTCCGGCCAGAATGCCGCATACCTCTACCGGCGCGCCCTCCTGCGCGTGCCGGAGCATCTGCCTGTAGACATCTTCCGGAATGAAGAGCATGGATTATTTTAAAGGAATTTGAAGGAAGGGGGGAAGGATTTTAAAGAGATAATTCCCACCCCTAAAAAAAGAATCCTTTTAAGTGGAAAATTTTTCCGTTTCTGTCGAAATCTGCAAAATTATAACAAATCCAAATGCGCGTGTTTCAGGAATCAATCGATATTTTTAAACCTGCCGGGTTTTAGAAAAGAAGGGCAAGAGGAGAGAGAAAAAAGCTGCTACCTTACATCTCCACCAGTTTGGCCAGTTTCCTGCGCTCGCGCATCATCTCGGTGAGCACTTCCCTCATCAGGTTGCAGGCGTCTATGACCTTCTGGTTGGAAATTGAATAGTAGATGTTCACGCCCTCGCGGCGGGCCTTCAGAATCCCCTTATGGCGCATCATCGCCAGGTGCTGCGAGACGTTTGCCTTCGGTACGCCGAGGATTTCCACAAGCTCGGTGACGCTTTTTTCGCCCTCTTTCAGGGCGCTTATGATCTCAAGCCTCTTGGGGCTTGCTATCGTCTTGCAAACCTCGGCCTGTAATTCAAAGAGAGTTTTATCCTTTGCCATATTCATTGATTCTAAATAAATAAACTTAATAAATCAAGTAATTTCAAATGCATCCGGGATGTGCTCCAGCCCAGTGGGCAGAATGCTTATCACGTCGAAGCGGGCTGGCCTCTCCCCATTTTCCCTGGCCAGAAAGGCAAGGGCAGCCTGTTTTATCTTGGCCTGCTTTTTAAGGTCCACGGCCTGCGAGGGGAGGCCGAAATCGGCCGAACTCTTTGATTTCACCTCCACAAAGACCACCACCGGGCCGTCCTCGGCTATTATGTCTATCTCCGCGTATCTGGTGCGGAAATTTCTTTGCAGTATTTTATAACCCTTCTTTTTCAGATACCGAGCCGCGAGGTCTTCGGCCCTTGCCCCTTCGCTTCTCATTCCCTCTGCCCCGGCCTCTCCGCGCCCAGGATACCGGTTATCCCGGCGATCCCCTCAAGCCTCTTTAACAGGGAAGGGATGCCCTCTATGTCTTTGATGTCCTTCTGGCAGAGGATCTTCAACAGCTCCCGAAAAGGAGAAAATTCTTCAAACTGGCCTTTAAGGTTCTCTTCCAATTGCCTCATCAGCTGATCGCCCTTCTCGTCCCAGTCCAGGAGCAGTACTATTTTTGAATAATTTTCCATGATCTCTTCCGAGAATTCATAAAGGCCCTTCCCGTTGTGAAGAGTGATTATCTCGCCCTGGAGCCCCAGTTCCCGGAGGGCGCTGGCGTCCCGCTTGCCCTCCACAATCACGGGGACCCTGCTGTTTGTCTCGATGAGGGCCTCTAGCACCTCCCGAAGCCTCTCGGCCCGGTCGGCATCGGCAGGAAGGGCGCTTATCTTGTTGGCGCTCTGCTTCTGAGGAGAAAGCCCTTTATACTGTGCCGATTTCGGCTTTCTATGAGATTTGGACATCCTGCTTTATTTTAGAACAATTCCCTCACCCTCCGCTTCGCTCCTCCCTCTCCCACCAGGAGAGGGCTGGGGTGAGGGCCGAAATGCTATAATATTCGTTATCATGGCTAACCAAGACAACACCTGGAGGCCGGAGGGGGTGCTGCCCCTCTGCCCCGTTTGCGGGCGGGAACTCACCCCGGACAAACTGCAGGACGACGGCTGGCACTGCAAGTGCGGGGAGATCATCCCCCGGCGGCTTGCCCTTGAGCCCTTCGAGGGTTGAACCCACGGCAGGAATTGCAACTGCGGCAGGGAACGCGGAAGATGAAAAAAGGCCATTTCGGAGAATACGGCGGGCAATACGTCCCGGAGACGCTCATGCCCGCCCTAATCGAACTGGAAAAGGCATATAACACCGCAAAACGGGACAAAAATTTCCAGGCCGGGTTCCGCTCGCTGTGCGAACACTATATAGGAAGGCCCACGCCGCTCTACTTCGCAAAGCGCCTCACAGAGCACCTGGGAGGCGCGAAGATATACCTTAAACGCGAAGACCTGGCCCACACGGGCTCGCACAAGATAAACAACTCTCTTGGCCAGGCCTTGCTCGCAAAGCAGATGGGCAAGACCCGCCTGATAGCCGAGACCGGCGCGGGCCAGCACGGCGTGGCCACGGCCACCGGGGCCGCCCTCCTGGGGCTCTCGTGCGTCATATACATGGGCTCCGTGGACATGAAGCGCCAGGCCCTGAACGTCTTCAGGATGCGCCTTCTGGGCGCGGAGGTGCGCGAGGTGAAGATCGGCTCACGCACGCTGAAAGACGCCATAAACGAGGCCCTCCGCGACTGGACAACCAACGTCGGGAATACCCATTACGTTCTGGGCACGGTATTCGGCCCGCATCCATTCCCTGAGATAGTCAGGGACTTCCAGTCAATAATAGGCAGGGAAGCCCGCAAGCAGATAATGAAGGCCGAGGGACGGCTGCCGGATTACCTCATCGCCTGCGTGGGCGGCGGGTCTAACTCGATGGGGCTCTTCCATGATTTTCTTAAAGAGGAAAACATAAAGATGACCGGCGTGGAGGCGGGGGGGAAGGGCATCGAGTCCGGCCGCCATGCATCACGCTTTGCCGGGGGCTCGATAGGGGTCTTTCAGGGCACGAAGAGTTATCTCCTGCAAAGCGATGTTGGCAACGTCCTTGAGACCTACTCGGTAAGTGCCGGGCTGGACTATGCCTCCGTTGGCCCCGAGCACGCTTTTATGCGCGATCTTGGACGAATAGAATATACCTACGCAATAGATGACGAGGCCCTTGCCGCATTTGAGACGCTCTCCAGGCTGGAGGGGATAATCCCCGCGCTGGAGTCCTCGCACGCGGTGGCCCACTGCATAAAGCTGGCCCCCACACTGCCCAAGGATTCCATAATAGTAGTGAACCTCTCCGGCCGGGGCGACAAGGACGTGCAGGAAGTGGCCCGGATAAAAGGGATAGAGCTTTGAGCAGGATAGCCGCGCGTTTCAAGGAATTGCAAAAGAGGGGCGGCAAGGCGTTCATCCCGTATATAATGGCCGGGGACCCGAGCCTTGAAAAGACCCGCGAACACCTCCAAATCCTTGAGGAATGCGGGGCGGACATCGTTGAGCTTGGCGTTCCCTTCTCGGACCCCCTTGCGGACGGCCCCACCATCCAGGCGGCGGCGGACAGGGCCATCAAAGCAGGCGTAAACCTGCCTTCAGTCCTCGCGTTCGTAAAAGAGATCCGAAGTGAGATTCACATCCCCATAATTCTCATGACCTATTACAACCCGATATTCAAACACGGGGACGAGGCGTTCTTCCGCGAGGCCAAAGAGGCCGGCGTGGACGGCGTGATAATCCCCGATATGACCGTCGAGGAGTCCGGCGAGTTCCTCCCGTTTGCCAGAAAGCACGGCATAGATACCATCTTCCTCGCCGCGCCTACCTCCGGCACCGGGCGGCTTAAAAAAGTAGCTAAGGTCTCTACCGGTTTTATATACTATGTCTCCATTACGGGGATAACCGGGGCGCAACTGGTTTTGACCGAGACAACGAAGAACTCGATTGATACCCTGAAAAAGTCTTCCGGGGGCAAACCCGTGGCCCTGGGCTTCGGGGTCTCCACCCCGGAAGAGGCCGCACAGGCCGCGGCCCTCGCGGACGGGGTCATCGTGGGCAGCGCTATCGTGAAACAATACACCCAGGGCAATATGCAGGACTTTAGAGAATATATAAAGGCCCTGAGAGAGGCGATAAAGTAAAGGCAAAACTACTTTTCTTTCTTGCAAGAAAGAAAAGTAGCAAAAGAAAGAACTCTTTGATTTTTTTGCCCCATTCAGGGCAAAAAAATACAAAAGTTCTCTTTGCTTCTTTCTCTTACAAGAGAAAGAAGAATGGGGGGTAAGGGGCGCGGAGCCCCTTTTTTAAAAAATGGCGTGGTTCAAAAAAGATAAGCGTTCGTCGAAGAAGGTCAAGATACCCGAGGGGCTCTGGGTAAAGTGCGAGGGCTGCAAGGAGATAGTCTATCGCAAGGAGATAGAGCGCAACCTCAGGGTCTGTCCCAAGTGCAACTATCATTTCCGGATAAACGCGTGGGAGCGGATAAGTCTTCTGGCTGATGAGGGGAGCTTCGAGGAGGCGGACGCGGACATAACCTCTGCCGATCCGCTGCGGTTCAAGGACTCGGTCCCTTATAAAGACCGCCTGCGCTCTAACGAGGAAAAGTGCGGGTTGAAGGAAGCGGCGATAGCCGGGACGGCCTCCATCGGGGGGTACAGGGCGTCGCTTTTGATAATGGATTTCTCTTTTATGGGCGGCAGCATGGGTTCGGCGGTTGGGGAGAAGATATTCCGGGCCGCGGAGCGCGCGATGGAGCAGAAGATACCGTTCATAACGGTCTCGTCTTCGGGGGGGGCCAGGATGCAGGAGGGGATATTCTCGCTCATGCAGATGGCGCGCGTGTCGGCCGCGATAGGCAGGCTGAAGAACAACCATGCCATCCCTTACATATCCATTCTGGCTGACCCCACATTCGGCGGGGTCACGGCAAGCTTTGCGATGCTTGGGGACGTGATTATAGCGGAGCCCCGAAGCCTTATAGGCTTTGCCGGGCCGCGCGTTATAGAGCAGACGATAAAGCAGCAGCTTCCGGACAATTTCCAGCGGGCTGAATTCCTTCTTGAGCACGGCCTTATCGATATGGTGGTGCACAGGAAGGAGATGAAGACCGTCCTCACCAGACTTCTGGGCCACCTCATCGTTCCGAATGAGATATAAAGAGGCGCTTAAAGAGGCGCTGGATTACCTCTACAGTCTTCAGCAGTTCGGCATAAAACTTGGCCTGGACAACTCCAGACAGATCATGGCTGCTTTGGGCAGCCCCGAGCGCTCGTTCAAAAGCGCTCACACGGCGGGCACCAACGGGAAAGGCTCCACCACCACGGCCCTGGCCTATATAATGACCGCGCACGGCACCCGGACGGGGCTTTTCACCTCGCCCCACCTCCTGAACTTCACCGAGCGCATAAGGGTTGACGGCGCGGAGATCCCTGAGGAGGAAGTGATAGGGCTTACTCTGCGGATAAAGGAGATGGCCGGGAAGATATTCCCGCCCGGTTCGCCGCCAACATTCTTCGAGCTTGTGACCGCGATGGCATTCGTGTATTTCAGTGGGCAGGGCGTAAGCTGGGCCGCCGTCGAGACCGGAATGGGCGGAAGGCTGGATTCCACAAACATCCTTCAGCCCGAAGCGGTAATAATCACCCCGGTAGGGCTGGACCACAAGCAGTTCCTTGGGAACACGCTTCGGGAAATAACGGGCGAGAAGGCCGGGATAATAAAACCGGGCGTGCCCGTTATAATAGGGCCGCAGAAAGATGAAGCCCGGAAGGTGCTTCTTGATATGGCGCGGGAGAAATCCGCGCCCGTCCACCTGTACGGGAAAGACTTCTTCTCCCATTTAATAGAGGAAGATGAAAACGGTATAATCTTCGACTACGAGAGCCCGGAGATGGAGATAAGAAATATCCGCTTTCCGCTTACAGGCCCGTATCAGGCCGTAAACGCGGCCCTGGCCGTGAGGGCGGCCTTGCTCCTGGGGTTCAGGGACGAAGAAAAGATACGCGCCGGGTTGGCAGCCGTGCGGCTTCCGGGCAGGCTTGAGCTGGTCTCCAAAAATCCTGAGATAAGGCTTGACGGCGGGCACAACCCTGAGGCCGCGGCGGCGCTGGCCCGCGCGCTGAAGGGAATTTTCCTGAAAGAAAACAGAAGGCTTATTCTGGTAACCGGCATTATGGCGGACAAGGACATTGACGGGATTTTAAAGGAGCTTCTGCCCCTTGCCTCCGAGGCGGTCTTCACCGCCCCGTCATACGGCAGGGCGGCAAGACCAGAAGAGCTGATGGCCCGGGCAGGGCGGCTTGGCTTCAAGACGGGAAGGGTTTCATCCGCAATTCCTGATGCCCTCGCCCTGGCCAGGTCACTGGCCTCACCCGATGACCTGATACTTGTTGCCGGTTCATTCTACACCGCTGGAGAGGCCAAGGAGGCCCTCTCCGGGAAGGGCACGCTGACAGGGCTCAGGGAATAATGAGAATGAGGGGGAGGGCGCGGGGGATCGGGGGCGGCGCGGCCAAATCCATGATTGGCCCGACATTTATTTTTCTTGTATTTATTGTTCCTCTTTTCCATGCGGTGCGGGCGCGGGCATTCGAAGAAAAGGCCCAGGCAGACGAGCTTATCTATCAGGAGGGGGCCTTTACCTTCAAGGGGCACGCGCAAATACAACGGGACGGCACGACATTGAAGGCCGACCGCGCCACCTATTACGAAAAAACCTCCGAACTCTACATCGAAGGCAACATCCATTACGAGAGCGGCGATGTGATAATGCAGGGCGACGAGGGCCTTTTCAATCTGGAGAACGAGACGGGCTTTCTTTATAACGGAAGCGTATTTTTCAAAAAGGAAAATTACCATATAAAAGGACAGACCATAGAGAAACTGGGAGAGACGGATTACCAGGTCTGGCACTCCACCCTGACTACCTGTCAGGGCGATTGCCCGGACTGGAGTTTCAACAGCCGTGTCATGAAAACGAACGCCCGCACAGGGCTCAGCGCGTTTGGCATGACCTTCCGTGTGAAGGACCTCCCGGTATTCTACACCCCGTATTTCACCGCCCCGGTACAGGTGGCGAGGAAATCCGGCCTCCTCCTGCCCGAGTACGGTTACCGGCAATTCACCGGCTTCTATTTGAAGCTCCCCTATTACTGGGCGATCTCCAGCAACAGGGACCTTACCGCCGGGCTGGACGTTTATATGAACAGGGGCCTCGGGGGTGAAACTGAATATAGGTACATGGAGACTAACGGCATGTCCGGAGACCAGAGAATCACCGTTCTCAGGGACTGGAAGGCGGACAGGGATTACCTGGCCGCAAGGGGCGCGCATTTTTATTACGGGGACGCGGGAGACGCCTTCCTTGCCGTGGATATGCTGAACCACAGGGATTTTTATCAGCTGTATAATCTGAATCTGCAGGATAGCGAGAGCCGGTATCTGGAGACCAGGGGCGAGGCATGGATCGAGCCCTTTGCCGGGGTAAAGACATATCTTCTAACCCGGCTCTTCCAGGACCTTGAGCCCGGAGTGGACCAGAAGACCATACTTCAGAAGCTGCCCGAAGCCGGCGTCTTTGTGGAGCCGCGGGAGCTTGGCCCCATGACCTTCACCCTGCAGTCGGACGCGGCCAATTTCTGGCGCGAGGAGGGCCAGACGGGAGAGCGCTTCCGCCTGGAGCCCACGCTGGCCCATTCCTTCGGGGACGGGCTCAGCTTCTTTCAGTCCTTTGGGGCAGGGTCAAGGACGTACAGCCTTCAGGACCCCTCGGAAAATATGGAGAGGATGGCCTTCTTATATCAGAATTCGCTTACGGCACGGCTTGATAAAAATTACGGGAGTTTCACTCATTACCTGGAGCCCTCCCTCTCCTTCTATCACGAAAATTTAAGCGGGAACCAGCCTGCCCTGATAATGGATTCCACCGAGCTGGAACAGAACACGAACACCGTGGAACTCTCTGTCATGAACAGGTTCTTCAATACCGGAGGGGAATTCCTGCTCTTCAATGTCGACGAGCAATACGACTTCGATGCCCCCCGGAGACTTCAGCCGGTTACCCTCAATGTGTCCTCCGCAAAACCCTTCGCCCTGCGGGCCCAGCTTGCCGTAGACCCCTACAGCACACGGATAACTACCGCCGACGTGGAGGGCGGCCTGGAAGTCATGAAAGACACCCTCATTCATTTCCGGGAGAGGTATTCCAAAGACGAGGCCACCTGGACACATATCTTCGGGGCCTCTTTCAAGATCATGAGCAACCTTTTATTCGACTCTAACGTCTGGCTGGACTCCAAAGGCGGGGGGCTAAGGGAACTGCGCACTACCTTCAACTACATAAGCAAGTGCTGGAACGTGGTGCTCACTGTCGCCAAACGCCCCAACGATTTCGCCGTCTCATTCCAGATCGGCCTGGCTGGCATTGTAAAAACAAAATAATAATGCCTGATAAAAAGTCGCCCATGAAAGGAGTGGTCAAATCCCTGGGGATCGTCTTCGGTGACATCGGGACGAGCCCCATTTATACGGTTACCGTTATTTTTCTTATCACCAGGCCCACCCAGGCGCACATCTACGGCGTGCTCTCGCTTATCTTCTGGACCCTCGTGATACTTGTCACCGTGGAGTACGCCTGGCTTGCCATGAGCCTTGGGAAGAAGGGCGAAGGCGGCACGATAGTGCTCCGCGAACTGTTGATAGGCTATCTGAAATCCGCAAAGCAGGCCGCCTTTGTCACGCTGCTTACGATCACAGGCATCTCACTCCTGATAGGGGACGGCGTGATAACCCCCGCCATAAGCATACTGAGCGCGGTGGAAGGGCTGCTGCTCATTCCGGGCCTGGAGCACACCTCGCAGGACCTTCTTATCGCGATAGCCGCCGTGATCGCGATATTCCTGTTTTCTTTCCAGAAGAAGGGCACCGAAAAAGTGGCCGGGGCCTTCGGCCCGATGATGGCCGTATGGTTTGCCGCGATAGCCGTTTCAGGCCTGGCCTCCATAGTCCAGGCGCCCTCGGTGATAAGGGCCGTCAACCCCTATTATGCCGTTAAATTCATGGCCGAAAACGGTCTGGCGGGCTTCCTGGTCCTCTCTGAAGTGATCCTCTGCGCCACTGGCGGCGAGGCCCTTTACGCCGACATGGGCCACCTTGGGAGCAAGCCCATCATACGGGCGTGGTATTTCGTCTTTGCCGCGCTGGTACTGAATTACCTGGGCCAGGGGTCTTTTCTCCTGAGGCATCCCGGGGCCAGGAACGTGCTCTTCGAGATGGTCTTCAGCCAGGCCTATTACCTGTATATCCCTTTTCTCCTCCTGAGCGTGGCCGCCACGGTCATAGCCTCGCAGGCTATGATAAGCGGCATGTTCTCGATAGTCTACCAGGGGATAACCACGCGGATAATGCCCATGTTCAAGATAGAGTACACGTCGGCGGAGCTGCGGTCGCAGATCTATATCGGCCTTGTGAACTGGTTTCTGCTCCTCTCGGTGCTCTTCATAATGCTCCAGTTCAGAGAGTCCAGCAGGCTGGCCGCCGCCTACGGTCTTGCCGTGACCGGCACGATGAGCCTCACGGGGATCATGATGACCTGGATTTACAGTTTCAGGAAGATGTACCTGCAGACGGCCATATCCATTGTGGTCACCCTGGTGGACCTGGTCTTCCTCTTCTCCAATCTGACAAAGCTGCACACCGGAGGGTACTGGTCCCTGATCATAGCCTCCATACCGTTTGCAATGATCGTGCTTTACAGGCAGGGACAGAAAAAACTCTACCGTCAGATAGAGCCCATTCCCCTGCCGCGGTTCCTGGGAAAATACCGGGATTTCTATGCCGACTCGGTGAAGATAAAGGGCACGGCGCTCTTTTTCGCCCGCAGCATAAGCGAAATCCCCCCTTATGCGGCCTATACGATGTTCACCAACGGGATCATCTACGAGGACAACATAATAGTCTCGATAATCAAACGGGACGACCCGTTCGGGGTGGCGGGCCGCTTTGTGGACGAGCTTGCTCCGGGGCTGCGGGGTTTCGAGATACAGATGGGCTATATGGAGGTGGTTGCGATGGAGGACATCCTGAAGGAAGCCGGCATCGATGAGAAGGTCATCTTCTACGGCCTGGAGGAGATCGTTACCGGCAATATCTTCTGGAAGGTCTTCTCCGGCATAAAAAGGCTCACCCCCGCCTTTGTCCGTTTCTATAACCTCCCCTCGAACAAGCTGCACGGGGTGGTGACCAGGGTGGAGATGTGATGGGAAAAGTCCTACTTCTCTTTTTTGCAAAAGAGAGAGAATTTATCAAATACGGCGGATTTCATCCGCCTTGGGCAAAAGAAAAAACTCTTGTATTTTTTTGCCCGAAGGGGCAAAAAAATCTAAAAGTTCTCTTTGCTTACTTTCTCTTACAAGAGAAAGAAGGATCTTTGCCGTTTACAAGAGAAAATTAAAAGAGTGCCGGGGGGAATCCCCCGGCACAAAATTATTATATAGCGGCCTCGCCGCTTTCGCCGGTCCTTATCCTTATGGCGTCGTCCATGGTGGAGACGAATATCTTGCCGTCACCGATCTCGCCGGTGAGCACGGCCTCGCGGATGGCCTTGATGATCTTGTCGGCCTCCTTGTCGTTTACTATCACTTCCACCTTTGCCTTTGTCAGCAACTCCACTTTATAAGTCTTCCCGCGCACCTGCTGTTCCACCCCCTTCTGCTTTCCATGGCCTTCGACCCCGGAGATCATGAGGCCGGGGTGGCCCACCTTTTCCAGGGCGGCGCGCACATCGCCCACCTTGCCGGGGCGTATAATGGCTTCTATCCTTTTCATCGGGTTCTCCTTTTTGTTGTCCTTTATATGGCGTAAACGCCCTTCTCGCCGGTGCGGATCCGCATGGCCTCTTTCGCGTCCAGCACAAAGACCTTGCCGTCGCCGATCTGACCGCTGCTAGAGACCTCCCTGATGATGTCCATCACCTTGGGCAGGTCCCAGTCGTTGACCACGATGTCAACCCGGACCTTTGGGAGAAAGGAGATCTTGTCGCTGGCCGCCGCCGCCCCAAGGCTCTGGCCATGCTGCCTGCCGAAGCCCTGGACCCTGGTCACCGTCATTCCCAGGACGAGGTCCTCGTCCTTGAGGACTTCAACCAGGACGTCCACTTTTTCCGGGCGGATAATGGCCGAGATCATCTTCATTCCGTATGTCTTGCTCACGGAGGTCATGATAACGTACCCGATGCTGATCAGGGCCCAGCCCCCGGCGATATAGAAGCAAATCTTCGCTTCGGTCTGGGAATCGGCGCTGCCGGTGGCGTTCAGGTATATGATCGCGCCCAGCATGAGGACGTTTGCGACGATGCCCAGGCCGGGGATCAGCCCGTGCTTAACAAAGTTGAACTCCTTGCGTTTCCTGAAGGCGACTATCGTCCACACGCAGATCAGTCCGTAGAGGACGAAGGTGCCGAAGTTGGAGGCCAGCGCTATGCCGGTGAGGCCCACAACCGACTGCACGCCTATCGCCGCGATGATGCTGGAGACGATGACCAGGCTCCATATGGCCGTATGGGGCGTGCTGAACTTGCCGCTCATGAACCCGATGAACTCCGGCAGCTCCCGGTCTTCGGCCATCCCGTTACTGATCCGCACGGCGGTGTTCATGCAGCTGAGGGTGGTGCCGACGATGGCGATGGCCACGGTGACCGCCATGGTGATCATCAGGCCGAACCCGATCCCGTGGAGCAGGTTGTTGCCGATCAGTTTCGCCATGTCTCCTATCGGCGCGCTCGAAGCCGCCGCGGCATCCATCCCGGTGAGGACCTTGCCCCCGCTCACCACGGCCAGTTTTTCGCTGACCATCGCGCCCGCGGCGAAGTATTCCAGAAGGTAGGCGATCACGCCCTGGATCACCAGAGAGAGGATGATGGCCTTCGGGATGTTCTTCTCCGGCTGCCTGGTCTCAGCGGCCAGGGCGGTGCAGCTTTCAAAACCCACCAGGATCAGGATGGCCAGCGTGGACTGCACCAGGACCCCGTTCAGGGTATGCGGCTTCACGATATCCCAGGCTCCGCTGAAGCTCCAGGCGGCCGCGCCCTGAGGATTGCTGAAGCGGTACCAGATGGCCAGGCCGCTGAAGATTACCAGGGTCACAAGCTGAATGACATTGATCCAGATGGCCGTCTTGGTGGAGCCGGTCACGCCCCTGTAGGCGATGTATCCGACCGCAAAAGCAAAGGCCGTACCGATAAGCACCAGGGCGGGGACCGACAGGTCGTGCCCGGTGAACTGGTTATAGATATAGCCGATCAGGGTGGCCATCATGGCCACCATTACGCCGGGGTAGACCCAGTAGAAGAGATGCGCGGCCCAGCCAGTGGCCAGCTTCGAGACGCGGGCCATGGAGGTTGCCGTTGGCTTGCTCTTGCCGTTGCCGTTGTCCAGGAAGGCCTTCTCCGCAAAGTATGCCGCGCTGGCGAACCCGGCCTGGGGATATATTTTGGCCAGTTCGGCGTAAGAGAGCGCTGTGAGGAAAGCGACTATCAGCGCGACCACGATGCCCGGCCAGATATCGCTGGCGACGGACGCCCCGCCCGGCGCGGTGGCGGAGGCCTGCAGTTGATACGTGATCCAGAGGAACGCCCCGGGCGCAATCAGCGCCATGGCGTTCATGGTGGCGCCCAGCAATCCCAGCGTGGGCGTGATTACGGGTGCATTCGTTCTTTCAGACATGACAGTTCCTCCTGTTTATCCTTACCATCTATACATCAAGCCAAGCGCCAGCGTGTCCTGGCTCTTTTTGCCGTTGAACGATGCCCTGTCTGACCAGTCGTGCCTGTACTCGGGGCGGATGATAATGCCGGCCAGCTTGTACTGGGGCGTTATGGTTATCTCCTTCAGTTCCTGGGGCGTTCCGGTCCTCACGCCGTCCTCGTCCTTGAACCACTCGGCCCTCACCGCGCCGCTCACCTTGTCCGTGAAAACATAATTCACGTAACCCGCCGCCCCATACCAGACCGCATCCGTTCCGCCAGGGGCCTGATGCTGCTCGGCGGCGTAATCGGTGTTCACGGTAAAGGCGAGTTTGCTTGTGGCATTATATGTGCCCACCCAGTCGAAAAGAAAACGGTTGTCGTGGTTATTGTCCGGCTCCTCCGGGCCGTACAGGAAATTGAAGGTCAGCGCGACCGGTGCAACCGGGGTCACCGCCGCCGAAAGCCCCACCGTCTTGCCATTATTGTTGTCGGTGGCATCGTCCCAGCCGTTAAGGAGATAGCCGGTGAGGCCCACCGCCTTGCTCACCGGATAGGAGACGGCCAGGCCGGTATGAGTGAACGGTATCGCGTAATTGAACAGAAAGGACCGCGAGTAGTTGAGGTCGTCTATCGCCTCTATCACCTCGGCCCCGGTAAACGTGACGAACTTGCCGAACTGGAACTTTAGCCCGTTGCCTATCTTTGTCGCATAGGTAAGGTATGCCTCTGTGAGGTCGAAGGCCTCGCTCCGGTCCGGGTCCTCGCCGCTTGAAATGCCAAGCCCGTTTGCATGTATGAACTTTGCCGTCTCGCCCGCCGAGAGCTTCAGCTTGTAGCCAAGGCCCGCGTCCGGGCTCTTTGCGAACACAATCTCCGCCAGGTCAAGGGTAAAGCTGTTCGATTTGTGGTCGAAGACACGGAGGCCGTTCTCGCCCGATGATGGATTATCGAAATTGTAAGTATAGCCGCCCTGCAGGTAGATGCTCATCCCCAATGCGTCCTTAATGGACTGAAGGGTATCCGCCGTCTTCTGGGCGTCGGCGGACTTTGCGTCCTCCGCCCGCCCCGCCGCCGCAAGGCCCAGCACGAATACAAGCGCCAGCAAAGACCCCGCCAAAACTGCTCTCCTCATTTCTTTGCTCTCCTTTTCTGATTTATTCATTTGTCAGAATTTCCCGCTTCAGATTCCGCCCTGCGTTTTTCCCGTTCTTCACCACCGCTTTCTTCGTTATAAGGATCCCGTATTTTTGAATCCTGTATTTGAACATCCGCTCTGTCAAGCCAAGGAGCCTTGCCGCCCTGGACTTTACCCAGCCAGCCTCCCGGAGCGCCCTCAGGATCTCTCTTATCTCCAGTTCCTCAACCTTGTCCTTCAACTCCGGATTGCGCATCATGCCACCAGTAAATGCGAAAAGCGTGCCAGCTTTAAAAGGCTTGAAATAAAAGGATTTTTCCTGATCGGCCCCGGGCAGAATTGTTGGCGGCGGACAAATCTGTCTTACAAAAATGTAGAGAGGGGATTTTTTGTTTTTTGTGCCGGGCAGAGCGGGGAGACCCTGCCCGGCACTCCGGAAAAGAGAGGAGGTTAGACAGGCACGTGCGCCGCTCTCCAGTTACTTGCTGATTCGGATTACAGCGCCCTTTTTTATCTCTATGCCGTATTTGGAGATCCGGTAGTTGAGCATCCTTTCGGTAATGCCAAGCCTGCGGGCGGCCCTGGACTTTATCCATCCGCTCTCGCTTAAGGCCAAAACTATTTCCCTGGTTTCAAGTTCCCTGATCTTTTCCTTCAAAGCATCGCGAGTCATCTCTTCTGCTAATGCTAAAACCATGCCAGCTAAAAGCGCTTGATTTTCAAGAGCTAACCGCCCATCCGGGATTTTCAAAAATGTTTCCAGCGACAAAAATGTTGAACAAAAATGTCAGACAATTTCGTACTACTTAGACATTTTTGTATGGTTTTTTCAAGGCCAACTCATTGAAAAACAAGGAGTTTATTTTGGCATATATATTGTATGCACATAAGGCTAAATATAACTTAAGGGGGTTTCCAGGTAATGAGGTCAGGCAGGCGGAAGTTAAAGCTCTTAACCGTACTAATCACGGTCTTCGCCATGGCGAAAACCAGCCTCGCGGCGGGCGGCCCGGGGCGGATAGACAGCGGGGACACGGCGTGGATGCTGATCTCAACGGCACTCGTGATGCTCATGCCCCCGGGGCTGGCACTCTTTTACGGGGGAATGGTGAGGCGCAAGAACGTCCTTAGCACCCTGATGCACAGCTTCACCGCGATAGCCCTGATAAGCGTGCAGTGGATACTGTTTGGGTATTCGCTCTCCTTCGGGCCGGATATAAGAGGGGTCATAGGCGGCCTTCAATGGGCCGGGCTGAACGGCGTGGGGCTCTCCCCCAACCCCAATTACGCCCCCACAGTCCACCACCTTGCGTTTATGATCTACCAGATGATGTTCGCCGTCATAACCCCGGCCCTCATAAGCGGCGCGTTTGCCGAGAGGATGAAATTCTCGACTTACCTCGTCTTCATCCTGCTCTGGTCCACCCTGGTCTATGACCCCGTCGCCCATTGGGTCTGGGGAATGGGCGGGTGGCTCAGGGAGATGGGGATTCTGGACTTCGCGGGCGGCGTGGTCGTGCATGCCACAAGCGGTTTCTCCGCGCTTGCCGCCGCCCTGTATATCGGCAAGAGAAAGGGTTTCCTGCACGAGCCGATGCCCCCGCATAACCTGCCCATGACCGTTATCGGCGCGGGGCTTTTATGGTTCGGCTGGTTCGGGTTCAACGCCGGAAGCGCCCTTTCCTCGGGCAGGCTGAGCACGGAGGCCTTTGTCACCACCCACGCGGCGGCCGTTGCCGCCACCCTCACCTGGGTCTTTATAGAATGGCGCCACAGGGGCAAGCCCACCATGTTCGGGGCCATCACGGGCTCAATAGCCGGATTGGCCACCATCACCCCGGCGGCGGGCTATGTGACCCCGCTCTCCGCACTGGCCATAGGCGTGCTGGCGGGAGCGGCCTGCTACACCGCCCTTAATATGAAGGCCATATTCGGTTACGATGACGCGCTGGACGCCTTCGGCGTCCACGGTGTTGGCGGCTCCGTGGGCACCATCTGCGCCGGGATATTCGCTACAGTGGCCGTGAACTCGGCCGGGGCCAACGGACTTCTTAATGGCAACCCCAGGCAGCTGCTCCTTCAGGGCGCGGCCGTGCTCTTCGTTGCCGCTTATTCCTTTATCGCGAGCATGGTGCTTTTCAAGTTCCTGGATAAGCTCCTGGGCCTCCGGGTGGGAGACAAGCACGAGGACTCCGGCCTGGATCTTAGCGAACACGGCGAACAGGGGTACTACCTGTAAAAACAGGACCGTTCTTTTTCTTGTAAGAAAAAGAACCAAAAAGAACTTTTACCCAAGGGCGGGTCCTTCGACCCGCCCTTGGTTTTTTTGACAGACCAGGAAGTCAGCCCGCACACTTTTGTAAAACAAATTTGTCCAGCATCTACAATTTTGTCCCGGTATCGTCTCTTATAACTTATTGATTTAACAGCCATTTAGTCCTGGCACATTTTTTTCTTGTAAAAGGGCAAAACCTTCTCGGGAGGAGCTTTCATGAAGATGATTACGGCACTTATCAAACACACCCGGCTGGATGCGGTCCGGAAGGCCCTGGTGGAGATCGGCGTGCAGGGGATGACCGTGACCGAAGCCAAGGGCTTTGGAAGACAGAAAGGCTTTACGGAGGTCTACAGGGGCGTCGAATACGAGGTGAGATTTCTGCCCAAGATAAAACTGGAAGTGGCCGTCCCCGCCGCCAGGGTGGACGAGGTGATAAAGGCCATAGAAGAGAACGCCAGGACCGGCGAGATCGGGGACGGAAAGATATTCGTCCATGGCCTTGAAGAAGCTATAAGGATAAGGACCGGAGAAACAGGAGAGGAGGCACTCTAGAAGGATGAAATTCAGGTTGAAAAAAGGCAAAAAGTTTGTTTTGACCTCGCTCCTGGCCATGCTGGGCGTCCTGGGCGCGGCGGGGGTGTGCTTCGCGCAGGCGCCCGTCACCCAGCTTATAAACTCCGGCGATACGGCATGGATGCTCATCTCCACCGCCCTTGTGATGCTGATGACCCCGGGGCTCGCGTTCTTTTACGGCGGCATGGTGAGGAGCAAAAATGTGCTTGGCACCATCATGCACAGTTTCATAATCCTTTGCGTCATAAGCATTGTCTGGGTGCTCTGGGGATATACGCTCGCCTTCGGCCCGGACAGGGGCGGCTTTATCGGCGGGCTGGAATACCTGGGGCTGAACGGGGTGGGGCAGGGGGGCGCGCCGCTGGCGCCCACAATCCCGCACCTTGTATTCATGATGTTCCAGGGGATGTTCGCCGTGATAACCCCGGCCCTCATTACCGGGGCCTTCGCCGAGAGGATGAAGTTCTCGGCGGTCGTATTCTTTACCGTCCTGTGGACCACCTTCGTCTACTCGCCCGTATGCCACTGGGTATGGGGCGGGGGCTGGATAGAAACCCACCTGCACGCACTGGACTTCGCGGGCGGCACGGTGGTGCATATAAACTCGGCGGCGGCGGCGATAGTGGCGGCGATAGTGGTGGGCAGAAGAAAAGGCTACATGAAAGAGCCGATCGCGCCCCATAACCTGCCCCTGACCATAATGGGGGCGGCGCTTTTGTGGTTCGGGTGGTTCGGCTTCAACGCGGGCAGCGCCCTTACATCGGGCGGCCTGGCCTCGCTTGCCTTCGTTACGACCAATACGGCCAGCGCCGCGGCGGCCCTTGGCTGGGCCGGCGTGGAGTACATGCACAGAAAAAAATCAACCGCCCTGGGCGCGGTCTCCGGCGCGGTTGCAGGGCTTGTTGCCATAACCCCCGCCGCGGGCTTCGTCACCCCGCTTTCATCTATAATTATCGGCCTTGTCGCGGGCGGCATCTGCTATCTGGCCGTGAGCCTTAAACCCCGGTTCGGTTATGATGACGCGCTGGATGTGCTTGGCATCCACGGGGTAGGCGGCACATGGGGCGCCATCGCCACCGGGATATTCGCAACCCTGGCCGTGAACCCGGCCGGGGCAAACGGGCTCCTCCTGGGCAATGTCAAACAGTTTATGAGCCAGATCATAGCGGTGGCCGCAACCTGGATTTATTCTATGGTTGTCTCACTTGTCCTCTTGAAGATAGTTGACTGGACTATAGGACTTAGGGTGGAAGAGAAGCACGAAGAGATCGGGCTCGATTTGAGCCAGCACGGAGAAACGGGTTATTATCTCTAGATGAATGTCCTGATACTGAAGAACACCCCCATCGAGGGGCCGGGCACGATTGAGGACTTCCTTAAGGAGAGGGCCATCCCGTACAGCATCGTGGAGCTTTCTCTTGAACAGGGCGTGCCCGCCGGAGACTTCTCCCATCTTGTCATGATGGGCGGCCCCATGGCGGTCTACGAGATGGACCGGCATAAGTTCTTGTCAGCCGGGGCGGAGATGCTAAGCAGATTCACAAGGGCCGGGAGGCCGGCCCTTGGCGTCTGCCTTGGGGCGCAGATGCTGGCCCACGTGCTCGGAGCCAGGGTCTACGCCGGAGGCGAAAAGGAGATCGGCTGGTATGACGTGGCCATCACCGGTGAGGGCATGGCCGATCCGGTTTTCAGTTCCCTTGGAGTGGACGGCAGGAATTTCGCGCAGGTATTCCAGTGGCACGGGGACACCTTTACGCTGCCCGAAGGCGCGGTGCGGCTCGCCTCCTCTCCGGTGTACGAAAATCAGGCCTTCAGGTGGGGCGATAAGGTCTATGGCCTTCAGTTCCATATAGAGGTCACTCCGGAGATAATCGCCCGCTGGTTCCAGGAAGAGCAGGGGCCGCGCACGGATGAGATGGTAAGGAAATCGAAGGAGATATTTTCGGCCTATCTTAAGCGGGCTTACGGTTTTTACGAAGAGTTCTTCAAATAAGAGGCGGAAACTGGCCGCCTCCTTTCCCTTCCTGGCCTATCTCCTCAATGGCCTCCCTGGCCGCCTCGTACACCTGCAGGTGCGAATCCAGGAGCGCCTTCTTTAGAAACGGCACGGCGGAACCGTCCCCGATTATGGACAGGAGGTAGGCGGCATCGGCGCGCTTCACCGGATCCGGGTCTTCAAGAAGGGTCTTCGAGATGGACGGGACCTGCCTGGCTATCTCATCCTTATAGTAGGGCAGCAGCGACTCCACTATGGCCAAAGCCCCTATTCTCACCCTCTGCCTCCCGTCTTTTATGAAGTGCGCAAGCAGATAGAACAGGCTGGTATCGTGCTTGAGCATGTCGATTATATTCTCAAGGAATCCGGCCTCAAGGTAGTCCGAGATCATCTTCTCCAGGAATTGCATGAGTATATATTACATGAAGGAGTTTCTTTTCCAATCCCGCCCGCCACCCCTATTTGTATGGGGGCTCCGCCCCCATGCCCCCGGAAAAATTCCATTTATTCTCATAATTGAACAGACATTTTGGCCGGAAAATCTCCCCTCTCCCCTCTTTTCCAAAGAGGGGTAATCCCTCCCCAAAGGGTAGGTCAGGAGGGATTTTCTAATAATTAAGTGCATCCTATATGAGACTGTTAATAATTGATTTTGAACTTCGTGGGCAGGAGGTCAGCAGACCGGGTACTTGCCCCTGGAAAGCTCGTCCGTGAAGGCCAGCATCTCCTTTGGCCGGAGATGGTCTTCAATAAGGCCGGAGATTTTTTTTGATACGTCCTTGAGCGCCGCCCCTTTTTCCAGCCTGGCCTTGACCGAAACGGCCGCGGGCTCGTTCACCGGAAGCCCTATCCTGCTTACAAGGAGGACGTATGCTTCGCTGACCTCTTCCACCTGCTCGCAGATTAATCTGGCCAGCCTGTGCGAGAGAATATTATAGATCTTCCCCACATGGCTCACGGGGTTCTTGCCCGCCGCGGCCTCCATCGTCATCGGGCGGCAGAGGCTTATAAGCCCGTTCACCCGGTTTCCCCGCCCCACCTGGCCGCTGTCCGCGTCCTCGGCCGATGTGCCCAGCACCGAGAGATATATCCCGCTCTCGCCCTTTCCGCGCCCGTCAAGGTTATTGAAATGAAGCTCCATCGAGTCGAAATATCCGGCGAATCCCTGCAGAAATTTTTCTATGTCCCCCTCCACCATCTCTTTTAAGACAAAATACCCGGCCTCGCTCTTTATGAACCTGTCCACAAAAGGCATGGCAATGGTCAGGGCAAGGTCCCTCCCCCTGCGCACGCCCATGACCTTCACGTCTTCGCCGGTCTCCGGAAAGCGTGACTTGAAATCCTTTCCGTTCAAATACTGCTCTGTAGAGAGCACGGCTTCTTCAAGGGGCGAAAGCGGCCAGTAGCCTATCGCGGCCGAGGTGTCGTTTGCGCCTTTCAGGCCCTTTTCTGAAAAAATCTCGGCCAGCTGGGCCGAGCCGGGGGCGAGCGTCACCCTGTACCTCATGTGCCTCTCGGGCCTTACAAACCTCAGGTTCTTTTCCACCCACTCTTTTGCCGTCTCAATCGCTATCTCGGGCACTGGTATTTTTACCCCTTTGGCCTCGAAAGTGGCCCTGTCGCCTATGTAGAGCACCATGGGCTTAAGGATCTTGCCGCCCCAGAATGCCTTCCGCGCCCGCCCGGCGGCAAGCAGACCCTTGTCTATGTTGTAATGCATTACGGCGCCGAAGAGTTTTTTGTATTCCCGGGCAAGGGCTATCGAAATGGCTTCCGCGATATGGTCCATAATGGTGTCCGGGTGGCCGAGGCCTTTCCTCTCCACGGCCTCCACGGCCTGCATGGAAACGGGTGTGCCCGCAAGCTTCTCTATTTTTATCATGAATAAATAATATGAGATTTGCCCCCCGCTGGCTACTGGATATCTTGTATGGGTGGCTGCCCCCCCCACGACCCCCCAAAGGAAGAAGTCCATTTAGGAAAATAGGGGACGCGGCAATCCCGCCGTGGCGGGACCCTGCTTCCCTGCGACGAATGTCCGGGCCCTGAAACGGAACCGGGGAGAAAGCGGCAGCAAAAAACTTTTTGAATTCTAGAGAGGACAGGGCCTGAGGGCAACAGTACTGCCGTTTGACACGCCTTGTTTTTATAGGTTATTTTCGATAGATGGACCTCTCAACCAAATCCGCGCTGATAGCCGGACTGTTTCTCTTTACCATGCTTCTGAACCTGCCGTTTGGCTACCTGAGGCAGAAGGTGAAAAAATTCTCCTTCAAGTGGTTCCTCTATATTCATCTTTCAATCCCAATAGTCTTCATCTGCCGCAGGCTGGCCCACATAGAGTTCATATACGTGCCCGTCTTCATCACTGGTGCCGTTATCGGGCAGATATGGGGCGGAAGGCTGAGGGTAAAACAGGCCGAATGAAACAGGCCTGGCTGGCTGAACCCGGCAAAATAGTAATAAAGGAAGTAAATACCCCTTCGCCTGCTTCCGGCGAGGTCCTTTTAAAAATAAAGGCCGCCCTCACCTGCGGCACAGACCTGAAGGCCTATCAGAGGGGGCACGCCCTCATCCCTATGCCCGGCCCCTTCGGTCACGAGTTCTCCGGCATCGTCGAAAAGGTTGGAAAGGGAGTAAAAAAATTCAAACCCGGCGACGAGATAGCCTCGGTCCACACCGCCCCCTGCCACCAGTGCTTCTACTGCAAGAAGGGTTTTTCCAATCTGTGCGAGACCATTATGCAAACAAAAGTCTTGGGCGCCTTCGGCCAGTACATACTGCTTCCAAAGCATATCGTCAAAGAGAACGCCTTTAAAAAACCGAAACACATGAGCAACGAGGAGGCGTGCTTCCTTGAACCCCTGAGCTGCGTCGTCCACGGCGTAAGCGGCCTGCCCTTGAAAAAAGGCGAACGCGCCCTCGTCATGGGCGCGGGCCCGATAGGCCTCCTTCACCTTCTGCTCCTAAAATCAAAAGGCGCGCGGGTCGCCGTCTGCGCCCTTGAAAATAAGCGGCTCGCCCTTGCCAAAAAAATAGGCGCGGATGCCGCGTTCAGGCCCGAAGCACTATCTAAAAACCTGCAAAAATTCGCCCCCAAGGGCGTGGACTACGTCATGGAATGCACGGGCCGCAAAGAGGTCTGGGAGGCCTCAGTCGATTACCTCCGCAGGGGCGGAACCGCCGTCCTCTTCGGCGGCCTCAAAAAGGGCACCACGGTCACGTATCTATCCGAAAAAATACACTACGGCCAGCTTACCCTTAAAGGCTCGTTCCACTTCCGCCCAGAGGACGTGAGAGAGGCCTTCCGCCTGCTCGCAAAAAAGAAAATAGACGTTAGGCCCCTCATCTCAGGCTCCTTCCCGCTGAAAGACATCGAAAAGCCTTTTCAGAAACTCGCTGCCGGAAAAGGCATAAAATATGTTATTAAAGGCTAAAGATTGTTCTTTCTCTTGTAAGAGAAAGAACCAAAGAGAATTTTTACTTTTTTTCGCTCCCGTTCGGGAGCGAAA
Organism: Nitrospirota bacterium; assembly: GCA_014874185.1. Classification (GTDB taxonomy): domain Bacteria; phylum Nitrospirota; class Thermodesulfovibrionia; order Thermodesulfovibrionales; family JdFR-88; genus JACWAF01. Next base: position 86,023 of record JACWAF010000035.1, read on the forward strand.
AAATCCAAGAGTTTTTTGGCCTGCTTTTTTACAAAAAAGCAGGTGGGGGTTTGGGGGAGGAGCCCCCAAATAAAATGAAAGTTGCCAGGCTTTACAGTTTCGAGGACATACGCATAGAGGAGGCGCCCGTGCCCGTGCCGGGGTTGCGTGAGGCCCTGATAAAGACCAAGGCTTCGGGCATCTGCTCCGGCGACCTCATGCCCTGGTATATAGAGAAGAAGGCCCCTCTGGTGCTGGGGCACGAGCCGGCTGGAGAGGTCGTGGCGCTTGGCCCGGAAGCGGAAAAAATAACTGATATCAAGATTGGTGACGGGGTATTCGTTCATCATCATGCACCCTGCCACGAGTGCCACTACTGCGAGAAGGCCGATTATGTGCACTGCCATACATGGAAGACCTCCTCCATCGTCCCCGGCGGGATGGCCGAATATATATTGATACCGGAAGTGAACCTGGAAAACGATACACTGAAGCTCCCCCGGAATGTCTCTTATGAGGAGGCGGTCTTCATAGAGCCCCTGGGCTGCGTGCTGAAGGGCCTCAGGCGGGCCGCGCCGGTAGAGGGCCGGACGGCGCTTGTGGTGGGGCTTGGAGTGATGGGGATGCTGCATGTGTTGGCATTGAAGGCCCTGGGTGCAAAGCACGTGGTCGGCGCGGATATGGTTCAAAGGCGGCTTGAGAGGGCGATAGAGCTGGGGATTGACGCGGTGATAGATGTCTCGCGCGAGGACCCGGTGGAGTCCCTGCGCGGGCTCACAAAGGGGCGGATGGCGGATATCGTGATCTCCGGTCCCAACAGCGCGGAGGCGATGGCCCTTTCGGTTGAGTGCGCGGCGGAGGGTGGGAAAGTGGTGCTCTTCACACCGGCAAAACCGGGTGAGGTGCTCACCCTTGACCCGAACCTGCTCTACTTCAAAGAGGTCTCTCTCATCCCAAGCTATTCAACAGGCCCGGACGACACAAGGGAGGCGTTGAGACTGATAGAGACCGGAAAAGTCAGGCCGGGAAAGCTCATCACGCACAGGTTTCCGCTTGAGGAAACAGCACGGGCCTACAGGCTTGCCGCCCAGGCCGGGGACTCTTTAAAGGTGATAATCACATTTGAATAAAAGACTAGCACATCTTATATGGATGAGAAATATTATCTGTAATCTCCCCTCACCCCTCTTTAGAAAAGAGGGGGACAACCCACCCCTGCACGTTTAGGGCGTGGACTACCAGGGTATCTAATCCTCTTTAGGAGAGAGGGGAATAACCCACCCCTGCACCCCTCCCAAGGAGGGGACCCCGGCTTAAGACCTGCCGGGGCATGCTTTAAAATCCCCCTTTCTTAAAGGGGGATGGAAGGGGATTGCCAATTTAAAAATTCCGATTTTGAGATAGATTCCAATTTCTGGCAAACTAGTTTATGGAGCCGAAGAGCAAAATATACAGGCATAAAGGCGACTTCGCCTGGCGCGGCATAAAGCGGGAGAGGTACAAGGCCCGGGGGAAGGGAGAGCACTGGGCCGATATAGCCCGCTCAGTCCTCTGCGGCGGGGAAAATGGGGAGAACACAAGATTCCACGTGCGGTATTTCGAGCTGGCCCCTGGCGGGTTCTCCAGTTTCGAGCGGCACGGGCACGAGCATTTCGTGATAGTGGTCCGGGGCAGGGGCAAAGTAAAACTGGGCGGGCGGACGAGTGGACTTGATTATCTGGATTCAATCTATGTTGCCCCGATGGGCCCCCACCAGTTCATGAACCCCTTCGACGAGCCGTTCGGTTTTCTTTGCATCGTTGACGCGGAAAGAGACAAACCGCAGCTTCTGGACGGGGGTGAGTCCTTCTGCTCATTGCCGTAGCATTTTTTAACCAACATGCTTATCCGGTTTACTCAGATTCTTGTCATTCCGGCTTGTCCGGAATCTACCCACCCCTTAATCCCCTCCTGGGAGGGGACGGGGGTGGGTTGGGTTCCCGGAGCGCGGAGCCTGCCCCGTACCTGATACGGGGCAGGCGGGAATGACAATTGGGAGTTTATGAACTAACCGGATAAGCATATTAATCAATTTATCTGTAATTCTTCTAAGCTTCATTTAGAAAAAGAATCACATATTTTTTTGGGGTATGGGGGCGGAGCCCCCATACAAATAAGGGTAGGGCGGGATTAGATAAAAATGTCTTTTGTTCGTTAATCCTGAGTATTTCCCATTGCCCTAATCCGGGAAAACCTTTATAGTTATAAAACTCTTTTACAATAAAAATGAAACTGAAAATATTTTTCATATTGTTGCTGCTTCTTATCTTTAATCTTCCGTCCTATGCGGAGGAGGGCGGGGGCGATTATCAGCTGAAACGATACGAGCTGGCCGTTGCCGGGGGGACAAGTCTTAACGCCGAGAAGACCACGCAGGTGATGCTCATCCTTGGGATGAACGTGAAGACAAAGCCAAACCTTTTTTTAAGAGTGGAGCCCACCCTGGAATATTTCACAAAGGAAGGGCATCAAATGTTTGTAGGCGGCTCATCGCTGGTGCTCCGGTTCGTTGCTCCGCACAAGGGGATAACCCCTTTTGTGGACATGGGTGCGGGCGCAAACTTCTCGACCAGGAATAATTTCCTGGGCCGGAGGCTGGGCGATCACTTCTTGTTCGACCTCATCCTGGGGGGCGGCTTCAACCTGGGAAAACGCTATTCGATATCCTACCGCTACCGCCACCTTTCAGATGCGGGGCTCTTCACGTACAACGACGGCATTGATTCACACTATATAGTGTTCGGGGTCTATTTCAAATAGCCGGCCCTGCCGTACACCCTTCCTCTTCCAAGGGCTGAGGTATTTTAATCTCCACTTTAAAGCCTCCTTGGGCGGTTATATTGATATTTTCCTATGCAATTTTCGTTCTGTACAGCGGGCCGGGGGATATTTTGTATTCCGGAAAAACCTGTAGAATTTAATCATGCTCATATATGGGATTGCGGCGCATGGCGGGGCGGGCTCCGGGCCGGAGCTTGCGGACGGATGCAAGGCCGCGTGCGAGGCGGCTTTCGTCCTTCTCGATAAGGGTGAAAACGCCCTTGATGCCGTATGCGAGGCCGTGCGGCTGCTGGAGGATGACGGCCGGTATAACGCGGGCAGGGGCTCCGTCCTCCGGCTGGACGGGAAGACCGTCCAGATGGACGCCGCCGTGGCGGACTCCACGGGGCGGCTTGGAACGGTGATAAACGTGCAGGACGTAAAAAACCCGGTCCTCCTGGCCAGGGCGGTATCGGAGGGCCCGCATATCGCGCTTGCCGGAAGGGGGGCGGAGAACTTCGCAAGGACCCGCGGCCTTTGGCAGAAGCACGAGGTGAGCGAGGCCGTCCTGAAAAAACATGCAAGGGTGCTGAAACTCCTGAAGGAAAAAAATTTCAGCGGCATGAACCCCCGCTGGCGGGAAGCGGATGTGGAGGCCCTGTGGAACTTCGATTCGCCTTTTACCTTTTCCTGCGACACTGTCGGGGCGGTCGCTATGGATAGGGCCGGTGTCCTTGCCGCGGCCGCATCCACGGGCGGAGCTTCACCGATGCTCCTTGGCAGGGTGGGAGACACCCCGATGCCCGGATGCGGGTTCCATGCCGGCCCGGCCTGCGCCGTTACGGCCACGGGCATCGGCGAGGAGATAATCCGGAGGATGCTCTCAAGGCATATATACGAGCTGGTCAGGCTGGGCTGGGGGCTCGAGGAGGCCTGCGCCGAAGGGGTGAAAAGCTTTCCGCCGGAGCTGCCCATGGGCGCCCTGGCGATTTCAAAAGAGGGCTATGCCGCGGTCTCCAACAGGCCGATGGCGCACTTCGCCCTTGTCAAGGAGAGTTGAAGATGCGGATAGTTGCCGTAAACGGAAGCCCGAATAAAGATGGCCGTGTGAGCGCAATCGTAAGGGAGATACTCGAAGGCGCCAGGAGCAATAACCATGAATCGGAAGTTATCCACCTTAGCGAACTGGACATAAAGGACTGCACGGGGTGCATGAGATGCCAGCGGGCAGGGGCCTGTTTTCAAAGGGATGACATTCAGGTCCTTGAGAAGGCCATAAAGAGGGCCGACCTTATCATCTGGGCCAGTCCCACCCACTGGGCGAACGTCTCCGCCATCATGCTCCGGGCATTCGAGAGGCTCTTCGGGTTCCTTATAGAGGTGAAGGAAAGCGGAATGCCGCTCAGGAGGAGCGCCAGGGGGAAGGAGGCCGTCCTGGTGACGGCCTGCAGCACGCCCTCTCCCATAAACTGGCTCTTCAACCAGTCCAGGGCCTGCCTCGCCAGGATGAAGGAGGTCTGCAAGTCCAGCGGACAGGACGTGATAGCCACATTCGCCCTCCCCGGCACCCTTGGGATGGGCGAAATACCTGGAAAATACCTGAGGCGCGCGCGCGAGTTTGGCGCCTCACTGTTCTAGCAATAAAACAGAAGCGCCCGAGCAATAACTTTTCAAACCCATGTCCTTTTAACTCCACGGCAAAATCCATGCTCCGCTGAATTGCCTTTTATTTTTAGCAGGATAGCCAAGGCCGGTTAAAACCGGTTTTAAAATCAAGAAATTAAAGCGGATTATAGTTGTAACTTGAAGTTGACACCCGAATTGGCCAAGTGATATGTTTAGTTAAAGAATAAACTAGTCTAGCAGGAAAAGGGGTAGTAGAATAAGGGGTTTGGGATAAGGCCGAAGATATATTTCAGTTTTCGGGAATATATCCTGTAGAAACCCAGTAACGAAAAGGGGAGACAATGAGAAAAGGGATGAGCAAAGGATGGGGGTTGTGGATGGCGCTGATGGTGGCCGTGGTCTTTGTGGTCACGGGCACTTTGGGCGTCGCCGCCGCGGCTTCGAAGGCAATCGTGCTGAAGATGGAAACCAATGGCAAGGAAAAACCCAAGTTCGACGGGGTTGCCTACATAGCCGGCCATGGCGGCCATCTGGCCATACTTGACCTGCGCACGATGAAATCGCCCACTGACCCCGAGAAGGACAGGATAGTCCTCACCGAGGCCGGCTCCGAGATGGAAGGCGTGATCGCCGGCATGGACTTCGAGAAGGTCAAGAAGGCGGGCGGCACGCACGGGCAGGCCCTTGTCACCGAAAACGGCAAGAAGTATCTCATAGCCGGCACGCTGAACGGAGATGTATACAAGGTCGACCTCGCCACCGACAAGAAAGTGGCAGGCCCGATAAAGGTTGGCGAGAAGTTCTGCGGCGCGATCCTGGGCCCTGACGGCAACATCTATTTCGAGGACATGGCCGATGGAGACGTCTACATATTCGACCCGGTAAAACTGAAACCCGTCGACAAGATGCCGATAGGCAAGGCCGTATGCGGCATCCAGTGGACCCACAATGCCAAGAAGGCCTACATAACGGACATGCCCACCGGCTCTGTCTTTGTGTATGACTGGGCCACCAAAAAGAGGATAAAAACCATAACCAGCCCGCACATGACCTTCATCCATCAGGCCAGGATGACCCCGGACGGCAGGTATCTCTGGGTGAGCGCTCCCAATGAGTACGACCCGGGCCTGAAGCCTGGCACGCACAGGAGCCAGGTGATAGTGATCGACACCAAAAAGGACGCGATCGCCGAAAGGCTGATCCTTCCCAATAACATAAGGCCGCATGACTTCGCCTTTACGCCGGACGGCAAGTACGCACTCCTGTCCTCCAGGACCTACGGCAACGACAGCGAGGTGAACGTGGTAAACATCAAGAAAAACGCCATAGTGGAGACCGTCTCCGTCTGCAACTCCTGCCACCAGCCAAACGGCGTGGAGGTAAGGATCGACAAGGGCTCTCCGCTGCTCTGCGGAATAACAGTTGACTGGCACCCCGGCAAATAGTTAGTATAGACATCAAGGGAAACCAGAGGAGGGGTTGGGTTCTTCCCAGCCCCTCCTCTTTTTCGGGGTAAGGGATAAGGGATGAGGATACGGATTTTAAACCTTGCGTTTAAGAATCTGAGGCGGAAGTTCGTTCGCACGCTCGTGCTTTCGCTGAGCGTGGCCGTGGTCACTGGCTCCCTCCTTGGGGCCACCGTCTTCATAACGGGCATGAAGAATGCCCTGAAGATAGGCACCTACAGGCTTGGGGCGGACATCCTTGTAGTGCCCGAGAAATACGAGGCCCAGGCCAAGAGCGCCCTGCTGGCTGGCGAACCCACCAGTTTCTACATGGACCGCTCGGTTTACGACCGCATAAAAAAAATGGAGGGGGTAAAGAGGGCCTCTCCACAGCTCTTCATAGAGCCGACCTCCTTCACCTGCTGCTATAACGTGAAGACCTTCCTTATAGCATTCGACCCGGATACGGACTTCACCATAGCCCCATGGCTTGAAAAACATCTGAAGCGCCGCCTCACCGGCAATGAGATAATCACCGGGCGCGAGATGCCCGTCATCACGGGTGATACCCTGCCCTTCTACGGCACCCCTTTCCACGTGGTGGGCACGCTGGAGCCTACGGGGATGAAATTCTTCGACCAGTCCGTCTTCATGACGATGGACGCGGCATACAGGATGGCGGCGGACTCCAGGACCAAGGCCGTACAGCCCATAAACATACCCAGGGACAAGATTTCGGCCGTTCTCGTGCAGGTTACCGAGGACATGACACCGGACAGGATGGCCATCAGGATAGAACACGACATAGACGGCGTCAAGGCGATAGCTTCCGACCAGGTGATAAGCGCCGTAAGAAGACAGCTGGGCGGGCTTATAAAAGGGATATTCGTAATCAGTTCCGTGCTGTGGGTCCTGGCGCTCCTCCTCATGAGTTTCGCCTTCTACATGATAGTGAACGAGAGGCAGAGGGAACTGGGGCTTTTAAGGAGCATGGGGGCCACCAGGGGCCACGTCTTCAAGCTCATCATAGGCGAGGCCGTGATAACCTCCCTCTCGGGCGGCGTAGTGGGCCTTGTGGCCGGTTCGGCCCTTTTGTTGTCGTTCCAGGGCCTGATAGTCCACAGCCTCAAGCTGCCCTATCTGCTGCCTCCGGCCGGCATGCTGGGCGGTCTTGTGGCGGCGGCCGTGGCCTTCTCCATAATTACGGGGCTTATTTCATCCGTCCTGCCGGCCCTGATTGCAAGCCGGATGGAGCCCTACGAGGCTATTAGAAAAGGAGAATAGATGCTGAAAAGATACATGGCCCTTCTTCTTATCGCGGCCGTCCTGGTTGCATATTCCTGCAAAAAAAAGGAGGCGCAGCGGCAGGTGGATTCTTATGCCGCCTCAAACCAGTACGCGTCCGAGTCGGTCATGGAGAAGGTGCAAAAGAAGATAGAGGCCAACCCCAATGACGTGGATGCCCTCTATCACATGGCCTTCCTCTATGACGAGCAGGGCCAGTACCCGCAGGCGATAGAGTACTACAAGAAAGTAGTAAAACTTAAACCGGATATGGGATACGCCTACGTAAAGCTGGGCACCGCCTGCGACCGGCTGAACAGGACCGAAGAGGCGATAGGCGCGTTCAAGCATGCAATCAAATACATGCCGCACTATGCGGTCCCCTACAACAACCTGGGCGTGGCCTACGGGAAGGCGGGCAACAGAAAGGCGCAGATAGAGGCCTTCAAAAAAGCCATCAAGTTTCGCCCGGATTACGTTACGGCGCACTATAACCTGGGCATCGTCTATCTGAAAGAGGGCAACAGGAAGGGAGCGCTGGAAGAGCAGAAAATCCTTAACGGCATGGACGAAGCGGCGGCCAACAGCCTCTTGAATCAAATAAAAAAGGGGCCGGGCGGGAAATAATGATAGAGGTCAGGAACCTGGTAAAGACTTACCGGATAGCAGGTCAGTCCATGAGGGCCGTGGATGACGCGACATTCACCATCCAGGACGGCGAGATGGTCTCCATAATAGGGCATTCCGGCAGCGGCAAGACCACCCTCCTCAGCCTCATAGGCGGGCTCACGCGGCCCGATTCCGGGGAAGTGAAAATAGACGGCGTGAACATCTGGTCGCTGGGCGACAGGGAACTCTCCGGGCTCAGGAATACGAAGATCAGCTTCGTATACCAGTTCTCAAGCCTTTTACCCACACTGACCGCCCTTGAGAATATCCTCCTGCCAACCGCCTTTGGGCATGTCCGGCAGGACGCGGCCGATTTCGGGATGATCTATCTGGAGAAACTGGGCCTGACCGACAAGCGGGACTCCTATCCCTCCGAGCTTTCGGGCGGACAGCAGAGGAGGGTTGCCATAGCCAGGGCCTTTGTGAACAATCCGCGGATAATCCTGGCCGATGAGCCCACGGGCGACCTGGACGAGGAGACCGAGCAGGATGTCATCCAGTGCTTCAAGGACATGAACAAGGATACCGGGGTCACATTCATAATAGTTACCCACAACAAGGAAGTTGCCTCCAGGATGGGCCGCCAGCTGCGTATGGCAAACGGCATACTTGCTGAAAATTCCTGAATATGCTTATCCGGTTTACTCAGATTCCTGCCATTCCGGCTTGTCCGGAATCCTTCTTGTAATCCGTCCCGCTTCGGGGCGCTGACCCACTCTGTCCAAGATATTCTAAAAAGCCTCATTTAAGAGAAATAACCTTCTGAAATCAGGCCCCAGATGCTGTCCGAAAGACGCCAGACCTTGTCATTCCCGCTTAAGGCCTGCGGGAATGACGAACCATTTTCGCTTTTTTCTCTTATTCGAAATGCTGTCCAAGAAATTTATTTTGGACAGGTGTGGGCGCTGACCCTGAAGCGGCGGCCTTTATTTGATCTGAATTCAACTTGCAATTACCTGCAGCAAGCTGCAGGGTAATTTATTTAATTATCGAAGAGACCCATCCAGGTGGTAAAATTTTGTTAGCCATGCAAAAGGCATTTGATACCGCGGGTATTCACGGGCTCAGTGAGGCCGAAGCGAAACGGCGGCTTCAGGAAGGGGGCTACAACGAGCTGCCCTCCACAAAGCCCCGCAGCTTTTTTTCCATAGCGTTCGGGGTGGTGCGCGAGCCCATGTTCCTTTTTCTGATTGTGGGCGGGGTGATCTACCTGTTCCTTGGTGACGTGAGGGAAGCGGGGATGCTCCTCTTCTTCGTCTTCGTTGTGATGGGCATAACCCTCTACCAGGAGAGGAAGACCGAGCGGGCCCTGGAGGCCCTGAGGGACCTCTCCAGCCCGCGCGCCCTGGTGATAAGGGACGGCCTGCAGAAGAGGATACCCGGGCGTGAGGTCGTGCCCGGTGATATCATCGTCCTTGCCGAGGGTGACCGCGTCCCGGCCGATGCCGTGCTCCTTTCCTGCACCAATCTCTCGATAGACGAATCCCTCCTTACGGGCGAATCCGTACCGGTGCGGAAGACGGCCTGCGGGCCGGAGGCGGATTCGAGGCAGATGGAGAGGCCGGGGGGCGAAGACCTGCCCTTCGTATATTCCGGCACCCTTGCCGTCCGCGGGTTCGGCATCGCAAAAGCAAGGGCCACCGGGATGGAGACGGAGATAGGCAGGATAGGCAGGGCCCTGAAGACGATAGAGCCGGAGGAGACCCCCCTCCGGAAAGAGACCGGCGGCCTGGTGCGCAGTTTCGCCATGCTCGGCCTCCTGCTCTGCCTGATAGTGGTGGTCCTGTACGGGTTCACCAGGGGGAACTGGCTGAACGGCTTTCTTGCGGGCATAACCCTGGCAATGGCCATGCTGCCCGAGGAATTTCCGGTGGTGCTCACCGTTTTTCTGGCGCTTGGGGCCTGGCGCATCTCAAAACAGCGCGTCCTCACCAGGCGGGTGCCAGCCATCGAGAGCCTGGGCTCGGCCACCGTCCTCTGCGTGGACAAGACAGGCACCCTCACCATGAACCGCATGTCGGTGCGCAAACTCTTTAGCGGGGGAAAATTCCTTGACGTTGAGGATGGGCCCGCGGGCCTGCCGGAAGAATTCCATCAGGTGGTCGAGTTCGGGATACTGGCAAGCCAGGCCGAGCCCTTCGACCCCATGGAAAGCGCCCTCAAGGCCCTTGGCGGCTATGCCCTCTCCGGCACCGAACACATCCATAACAATTGGACGCTGGTGCAGGAATATCCCCTTTCCGAGAGGCTGCTGACCATGTCGCTGGTCTGGAAGTCACCGGACAGCAGGGACTTTGTAATAGCCTCGAAGGGGGCCCCCGAATCCATAGCGGATATTTGCCATCTGAGCGGGAGGGAGAAGAAAAAACTGGGTGAGGACGTGGACGCCATGGCGCGCGAGGGCTTGCGGGTGATAGGGGTTGCCAGGGCGGACTTCAGGCGCAATGATTTGCCGCCCGGGCAGCACGATTTCGATTTCCGGTTCCTGGGCCTGGTGGGGCTGGCCGACCCGGTGCGCCCCGGCGTGAAAGAGGCCATAAGCGAGTGCCGCAAGGCCAGGATAAGGGTGATCATGATAACCGGGGACTACCCCGCCACGGCCCTGAACATCGCCAGGCAGATTGGGCTCAGGGACCCGGAAGAGACCATCACCGGGCCGGAGATGGACAGGATGGACGACCTCCAGCTCCAGGAGAGGATAAGGACGGCAACCATATTCGCCCGGGTCGTGCCGGAGCAGAAGCTGCGGATTGTGAACGCCCTGAAGGCCAACGGCGAGGTGGTCGCAATGACCGGCGACGGGGTAAACGACGCGGCGGCGCTGAAATCCGCCCATATCGGGATAGCCATGGGCGGAAGGGGCACGGACGTTGCCAGGGAATCCTCGGACCTGGTCCTGCTTGACGACGATTTCTCCTCGATAGTACAGGCCGTGAAGATGGGCCGCCGGATATTCGGCAACCTGAAAAAGGCCATGTCCTATATCCTTGCCGTGCACATACCTATTGCCGGGATGTCGCTTCTGCCGGTAGTCTTCAACTGGCCTCTGGTCCTGCTGCCCGTGCATATCGTGTTCCTTGAGCTTATAATCGACCCGGCCTGCTCGGTCGTATTCGAGGCCGAGCCGGAGGAAACGGGGGTGATGAGCCGGCCCCCAAGGCCAATGGGCGAGCCTCTTTTTGGCAGGCGGGTGGTGCTCTTCAGCCTTCTTCAGGGAATAAGCGTGCTGGCAATAGTGCTGGCGGTCTTTCTGGCGGCCCTCTATACCGGGCAGGGCGAGTCCGAGTCCCGGGCCCTCGCCTTCACCACCCTCATAATCGCGAACCTGGGCCTCATACTGACGAACCGCTCATGGACGGGGACGGCGCTGAAAACCCTCCGCTCACCCAACCCGGCCTTCTGGTGGGTGGTGGGCGGGGCCGCCTTCTTCCTGGCGCTTGTGCTCTATCTCCCCATACTGAGGGACCTCTTCAAGTTGAGCAGGCCGCATCCCGCCGATATAGGTATCTGCCTGGCGGCGGGCCTGGTGAGCGTCTTGTGGTTCGAGTTCTTCAAGGCGGCCGGAAAACTGAGGGAGTTCTGAATTCAGGGGAATAAAAAAAAGGGCTGAAACCGAAAGCCGGTTTCAGCCCCGCGAAAAATTTCTAAGGATTAAACTCCGTCCAGAAATTCCTTGGCAGCTTCGGCATCCAGCATGCCTTCGTCTTTCTTGGCCACGGAAAAGATCGCCGCGATAATGTTCAGCAGCAGCAGCACACCCATTACCATGATAAAGCCGTGCATGAAGGCGTCGTCCTTGACAATAAGGGGAATAGACCCGTTGGCAAAGACGTGGTTGACGTTCTGATACCCTTTTTCAGCCAGGTATCTATGTTCCAGGGTGGTGAATATGACACCCGAGATGTCCACGCCGAAGATAAGCCCCAGCGACCGCATCATGTTCAGCACGCCCCCGGCCACGCCCAGCTTCTCTTTCGGGGCGGCGCCCATTATGGCGCTGTTGTTTGGCGGCGTGAACAGGCCCATCCCAACCCCAAGCACAATCAATACTGCGACCAGAACAGGCAGGCGGGCGGATTCCCCCATGAACAGGAGGGCGAAACAGGCCAGGGCGGAAACCAGCATCCCCAGGGTGGTCATTATCCTTGCGCCGTATTTATCCGAGATATGGCCCGAAAAAGGCGCCACAACCGCCATCGCGAGAGGGATGGGGGTGAGGAGTGTGCCTGTCAGGGCAACGCTGTAACCAAGGACTTTCTGCAGGTAAAAGGGCATAAGGAACATGATGGCAAACAGGACGTAGTATGACATCATGCCCGTCAGATTGCCCAGCAGAAATGTGGCGTTCTTGAAGAGCTTGAGGTCTATAAGCGGATGCTCCACCCTCAGCTCCGTGATTATGAAGAGGGTAAGGAGTATCAGGGCGCTCAGGAAGTACATGACAATGGTCTGCGAGCCCCATCCGAGCTTGACGCCTTCGTTAAAGGCCAGGACGAGGAACGCCAGGCCGGAGGCGAAGAACGTGGTCCCAAGATAGTCGATCTTCTCCCTCTTGTCGATCTTCTGATTGGGCGGAAGGATGAAGAGGGCCGCCGTGGTGCCCAGTATGCCTATGGGAATATTAACGTAGAAGATTGCGCGCCAGCCCACCGAGGCTATCAGCACACCGCCTACAAAGGGGCCTATCGACATGGCAATGGCCTGGACGGCGCCCTGGATGCCTATCGCCTTTCCGCGCTCGTTGGCGGGGAAGGCCTGGGTGATGATGGCAACCGAGTTGGCCTGCAGAAGCCCCGCCCCAACCGCCTGGATTACGCGGGAGACGATCATGAACGCGGCGCTCGGGGACATGCCGCACAGGAGCGAGCCTATCGAGAAGACGACGAAGCCCGCGTTATATAATTTCGACCTGCCGTACATGTCCGCCAGCCTTCCGAACAGGGGCAGGAAAATGGTCAGTGTAATCATGTAGGCCATCGCTATCCACTCGATGACCGCCATGGAAACATTGAACGTGCCCTTCAGGGTGGGCATTGCCACGTTCACGATACTTACGTCCAGGGCCGACATGGTAGCGCCTAAAAGAACCGTAGTAAGGATAAACCACTTCCAGCTGGGACGAGTAGAAAAGTACGGGTGCGGAAGCTGCAACGTCTTTTTCATGCTAATTACTCCCTCCTTCAACTAATAATATACCCTCAAAATCGTGAAGAAATTGTTTGGAAATCGTGAAGATTTTATGAATCAGCCGCTTTCAGCCTATCCGGCCACCCTGATTTATACTTACATAACAATAACTTATAAAGAATTGAATAGTTTCAGAGTTATGCAATTATTCCCTTTTTCAGCCTTTTTTAACCTAACATATTTATTATAAAGGATAAATGCCCCGTTTAGCACTCCAGGCCGTGGATGCTCCTCGGGATCTCGGCCTGCTCCCGCCTGACCGGGATATACCATAAAACCCCGTCAATTATCATGAGGAGCCCCGCCAGGCCTAGCACCAGGTTAAAGGACGTGAAGAGGCCCAGGCCGTAATAGGCCAGCACGCCGACCCCCACGCTCAGAAAGGATATGCCCGTGCGGATGAAGGCTATCCCCGTCCTCGCGCGCGAGTATATGGCCCGGTAGCAGGCCGCGATCGTGCGCTGGGCGGCCAGCACATTCCTGTCGCGCGCGTACATGGTGCGCACCTTGCTTGAGGGCGAGGGGTTCAGTATGGTGCAGTATTCATACAGGTTGTCACCCATCCGGGCCAGCATCGTCCCTTTAGTCCTGCATTCCACGCCCGTATTGTCCAGACAATGATAGTTCTCAAGGAAATTGAGGGTGGCCGAGGTCACTTCCACAAGGGTCTGATGGCCGGGCGGGCTCATCCGAGACCTGCGCACCTTCAAATACACCGGAAGCCCGTAAACGGTGAGGATCAGGCCCAGCACCATAAGGCCAACAAAGAGGCCCGGCTCGGTCGTTGCGCTCCTGTTTTGCAGCAGTGTGTTGGCCATGGCCACCGTGCCTAGGCCCCACCTGACGAATGAAAGCCCCGTCCGGGCGTTGCCAAGGTCTGTCTTGTAGCAGGCAAGCCTGGTCCTCCATTGTGCCATGGTGTTGCGCCAGTACGCGAGCCCGGTCCTCTCGGTGCCTATCAGCAGGCCCGGCTTCGCGTGCAGAAAGTCCTGGATATACCACTGTATGTCGTCGTCCAGGGCCACCCTGAACTCATACTCATCGGCCTTGACGTATTTTGTTACCTCCCGCATTACGGCTGGGTCGCGCGGGTTTCGCGCCGCTATCACCACCTTGCCCGAGGTATATTTGATGACCGGTATCCACAGGCTTGTGGAGAGCGTATCGCCGTCCAGTCCGGCCAGAAGCTCGGGCGGGATGGGCAGGCGCTCGTCATATTCAACGGGGGCGCATCCGTAGTGTTCCGAGAGGGCCCGGAGGAGCATATGGCGGGGTAGTCCGTACTCTGAGAGGAGGACCTTCTCAAGCTCCACCCCCCTGGCCCTGGCGGCGGTCTCCGCCCTGTCCAGTTCTCCGGGGCTGATAAGCCCCCAATCGGCCAGCAGCGAAAATTCCCGGTTTCCGGTCACGTCAGTCCGGTTCATGGTTGAATATGACCTTCTTCCAGTATCGTGCGGGTTTGCCGTAATCGGGCAGAACTATCTCCATATCGCCGTAGCAATATGGATACTGCCGCCTTATCTGTTCGGGCTCGTTCATCCACCGGAACCCGTCGAAGACAAGGTAAAGCCCCCCGACCACCAGAATGATATTGAATATCGTCCAGCCGGCAGAGCCCGTCCCGAAGAACATCATCAGGCCCGCCCCCACCATTATTATGCTTATGCCGGTCCTTATTATCGCCTGTCCCGTCCTGGCAAGCCCCATAATGGTGCGGAACCTGGCCATTACGCAGCGTCTTTCGGCCAGCACGGTCCTCTCCAATGCGAGGCCCGTTGTGGCCCAGATTCCGGGCTCATGCGAGGCCTCCACAGGCGGATAGCCCGTGCCCTGGTGCGGACGTTTCCTGAAGGGCAGTACGAAGTCCCAGATGCTCTCCTTGTAATTCATGCTCTGGGCCCATTTAAACGCCTTCATCGCCGAGCGCTGCCCCGCCAGATACCAGTAAAGCCCCTCAGCGCACATCAGGGTGCCCAATGTGATAAGGGTGATGTCGAAGACGGTCCAGCCGCTCGAGTGGAAATGCCTTATCAGGGCGATGCCCAACCCAATGAAAGTGGCGCCCGTGCGCGTAAAGGCCAGCCCGGTCCTTGCCTTTGCAAGCTCCGTCCTGTGGCCCGCCAGCCCGGTCCTCTCCTCCGCCATGTCGCTTCGGTCGCTTGCTATGAACCGCCGCCTCATAACCGGCGACAGGCTGCTCCAGGCCGCCCTCAGTCTTTCAGCCCCCCTCACGATGGCGCTCCGCCTGAAGACCGGGGAATTGTTCTCGACCGCAACCCCCAGCACGCTGCTGCCGCCATCGGGCTCGGTAGAGGAACAGTCGACAGGCATCCCGCCTACCGGGCGCGAGGGCATGTACCATTTGAGGCCGTCGAATATCGCGATTATCCCGAACAGGGTGAGCGGGACCTCCAGTATGGCGTAAAGGCCCGTGCCGAAGATCCGCCAGAACAGAAGCGCTATGGTCAGGGCCGAGATGCCGGCCCTGATAAAGGCAAGCCCCGTCCTACCCCTGGCCAGCAGCGTCCTGTAATGGGCGTAGGTAGACCGCCTGTAGGCCAGATACACCCTGGAGAGGGCAAGCGGCGTCCTGCCGCCGGTTGGCTGGAAGCCGTTGTTGAGGTCGTAGTTGTTCTCTATTATCCTGATAAGGTCTGCGGGAAGAGCGGCCCTGAAATCAATTTCACTCACGACAAGGGCCTTTTTTATCTTTTCGGCCAGGGAGGGGTCTTTCGGGTCATAGGCGATGACCTCGGCCCTTCCCTTGTAGACCGCGACGGGAAACCACATCTCCGATTTCAGCTGCCCGAAATCGAGCCTTCTGAGGAGCCCCTGCGAGATGGTCAGCCCCTCGTCGTATTCCTCGCAGGCGCAGTTGTAGTGTTCCGAGGCGCAGAAGATCAACTCGTGCTTCGGGATGCCGCACGCAAGGAGGTGGTCCTCAATGTAGCACCCCCGCTCCCTGGACGCTCTTGCCGCCTCTTCCAATTCGCCGGAGGTGATCAGATTTCGCCTTACAAGGCGCTCGAACCTGCTCTCAGACATTACCCGCCAGAACCCGCTAAACTGTTTATATATTGTAGCATTAATTCCTTGTTTTTTAAAGAATAAATAATAATTCCGCCCTATTCGGCAGCCGGCCTGTCTTCCAGTATGGATGCGTCTATTTCATACCCGAACTCCTGGCACGCCCTCCTTATGAACTGCCGGATCTCCCGTTTATCAGATGACTTTTCAAAGAAGAGTCTGCGGGTCCCGCTTTCGGTGGTGATCAGCAGGTGATATTTTGCCCTGAAGACCCCGATCAAAGACCAGAGGCCCAATCCTATAATCCCCCAGAAGCTTGCCATGGCAGACCTGATCCCCAGGGAGATGACGATCAGGTTTACGGAAGTGGCCCTGTCCGAGCCCATTATTACGCAGGCGATTTCCATGATCAGCCCAAGTGCCACCATGGTAAAACCGCCGAAAAACTGGCAGAAGGGATGCCTGGAATCCGAGTCGAAGGACAGTTTTATCTCTTTTATTCTTTCCCGGGGGATCGTGCGGACGACCTTGCCGCCTTCCAGTTTACTGATGCCCAGCCCGGAGATGCAGACCCCTGAGCACCTTAGTGAGTTGTGACCGGTTTCCATAACCAAAGTACAGGGGCAGCGCGGCCCAGGCCCCGCCCCCGCCGGCCGGCTGAAAATTGGACTCCCCTTCTCCCAATTGGAATAACCCGCAAATTCTGTCCCCGCAATGAACAGATAAGCCTATTTTGCCAATTTTGAGCGAAAAGGGCAAAAGGTTTCTTTTTGGATCAGGTCAAACAAAATTGCGGCAGAATGGGCGGCAGCGGCCCTCTTCAGGAAAAAAGGGGCCGCAGGACGGGGCTTGTCAGGCCGGCAGCAGCGAGATCGCCGTGTCCAGAAGACGGTACGCCTTCTCGATATCGTCGAATGAGCGGTGGACCCAGTGGCTCCCCCAATAAAAGTTGCAGCTTGTCTCGGCCACAAGTATATGGTCGTATGCGGTTGTTATCAGGTGACGGACCTCTTCGGGGTTTCCCGCGCCGTGGTGGCGCTCGTCGAACGCGCGCTTCACCCTCTGATAATAATCACTTGCGCGGTGCAGTTCTTCCAGGCCCTTCTTTTGCAAAAGCGAGCCCGCCCACTGAGTGAAATCGCCTCCCCAGTGGTGGCCCGTGTTCCATGCGCCGCGATGGACTTCCACCTCTTCAGCCGGAGGGTGCATATTAAGGTATTCAGTGATGTGCACGGGCCGGAACCCGAGGGTGCCCGCCCTGTACCGGTTTAACAGTTCGCGATAGAAGTGCCCCCAGAAGCCGCTCCCTATGTGAACGGTGCGGAACCAGCCCCCGTTGTCTCCGTCGGTCCATGTAGTGACCAGGGCGGGGAAATCGCAATGTTTGGTCCGCTGATACACCTCGTGCTGAAACCAGCCGGGGTCCAGCCCCGAAAGCTGGGCGTTCGAGAGTTCGCGGTCCCGCGGGACCACTATTATCTCCGCGCCGCCGTACCGCGCCATATAGGGCCTGTAACGGAGTTCCTCCCAGCGCATCTCGCGCCGCGGCTTTATATACCAGGAGTCCACGACCACGTATCTGTAGCCGTGCCTTTTCAGCATCGGTATCATCTCCATGCAGAAGCCCATCTCGGGCGGCCAGAACCCCTGGAACCAGTCGCGGCCGAGCAGGTGCCTTCCAAGGCCGATCCACCACGAGGTCTGCGCGTCCCAGTCGGCTGCGGGGATCAGCGGATAGACCGGGTGATAAAGGCCCGTGCCCACAAACTCGATGGGCGACCTCCTGAAACGCGCCAGGATGTCTTCGATATCCACGACGTCACGGAACGTCTGGCGGATGGCCGGGTCCTCGAACTGCTTCAGCAGCGTCCCCGAGAGGCCCATGTGCAGCCGCGCCACATCCTCGTAGCCTTCAAGCATGCGCGTTGGCCTGTCATAACACCAGAGTATCTGCCGGGACTCCCACCGTTCATCGGAATTGTGCAGGGCCAGAAGATTGCCAGGCGGCTGGTGCATGTTGAGTCCGAGTGCATGATAGACCTGTGGCATAGCTGCTCCCGATAACTGGATTGGGAAAAATCAATGGAAAACTCTCCGAAGTAATAAAAGTATATAACAGGACAAGGGCGCTGGCAATCAGCCCTTTCCTGCCGCTTTGCTATAATCTACTAAAAAGGAGGGCAAGATGAAGGCCAAAACCGCAAAGGGAATCCTTGAGAACCTGGCCGGCGCATACGAGATGGAAAAAGGCGTCGGGAAATTCTACCGTAAGGCCGCCGGTGCAGCCCATGAGGAGGCCGCGAGGGCCGCTTTCCTTGAGTTGGCCCTCTCCGAAGACCAGCAGGCCGAATATATAAGATACGCATACGGCACACTGAAAAACGGCCGGGAGATAACCGGGTTTGAGGATTTCAGGCGTCTGAAGCCCGAATTCCCCGAACCGCAAATACCGGTTTCCAGGATTGAGCCGGAGAGCGACTATAATTTTACCGATGAGCTTGGGGCCATCCTCTCCGCCCTGGAGACGGAGGCCGGGGAATACGGCTATTACCGCGACCTCCATGATAATGAGACCGACCCCCGCCTTAAATCCCTGTATGCCGAGTTCATGAGATGGGAGGACGCCCATGTGGAGGTGCTGAAGGCACTCCGGCTGAGAATAGAGGAGACATCCTGACGCGCTTTCCTTTCTTGAATATCCCTCCTCGCAAAGGCTAAAATCAATCTCATGGAAATCCTGAAGACCGATAAGGAGATAGAGTCCTTCCTGGGCCTTCTGCGCCAGCGCGCAGCCGGAGAGGGCGAGCAGACCACACGCAGCGTAAAGAAAATCCTCTCCGGGGTCAGTAAAGATGGCGACCGCGCCCTTGTGCGCTTCACCAGGAAATTCGACGGCCATTGCCGGATAAGGCTGGACGAGGCCGATATGGAGCGCGCGGCACAGTTGGCGGACCCCGTGCTTCTGGATGCCCTCAAACTCGCTGCCAGGAGGATACGCCGCTTCCATGAGAAGCAGCTGAAACGGCTTGGCTCCTGGAGCTTCGACGAGGGCGGGATCACGCTGGGCCAGATCGCGCGCCCGCTCCAGAGGGTGGGCGTTTACGTGCCTGGAGGAAAGGCCGCGTACCCATCCACCGTGCTCATGAACGTCATCCCCGCGCAGGTTGCGGGCGTGCCGGAGATAGCCCTTGCCGTGCCAACGCCGAAGGAGGAGCTTAACCCCGCCGTGATGGCCGCCATCCGGATGCTGGGGGTGAAGGAGGTCTACTCGATAGGCGGGGCGCAGGCGGTTGCCGCATTCGCTTACGGTACGGACAGCATCAGGAAAGTGGACAAGATCACCGGGCCTGGGAATATCTTCGTGGCCACCGCGAAGAGGCTGGTCTTCGGCCTGGTTGATATAGACATGATCGCGGGCCCAAGTGAAATCCTGATTATCGCGGACGATAGCGCCAATCCGGAGTTCATCGCGGCGGACCTCCTCAGTCAGGCCGAGCACGACGAGCTTGCAAGCGCCATCCTGGTGACGGACTCCGCGCCGTTGGCGCGAAAGGTTATAGGCGCACTCAAGTCTCAGCTCAAATCTCTGGAACGGAACGCGATTGCCCAAAAATCCCTCGCCCGCTACGGCGCGGTGATCATCGCGCGCGATATGGGGCAGGCTGTCGAGCTTGCAAACCGCATAGCGCCGGAGCACCTTGAGGTTTTAGTGAGGAAGCCGGAGAAACTGGTACATAATCTCAGGAACGCCGGGGCTATATTTGTTGGCCCCTGGAGCCCGGAGCCCGTGGGCGATTACGCCGCAGGGCCAAACCATACGCTTCCCACCGGGGGCACGGCGCGGTTCTCCTCGCCCCTGGGCGTGTACGACTTTATAAAATACTCAAGCTACCTGAACCTCTCCAGAAAGGGTTTCAACTCGCTTGCCGGCGCGGTGGAGACGGTGGCCCAGGCCGAGGGGCTCACTGCGCACAGGAACTCGGTTGCCATAAGAAGAAGGGGATAGTCGGTCTTTTGATTGACCCCCCTCAAACCTCTGGGGTAAAATTAAAGCGCTGTCCGTTTCAAGCCGGGGTAGCTCAGTGGCAGAGCAGCTGATTCGTAATCAGCAGGTCGTGGGTTCAACCCCCATCCCCGGCTTTATTAATGAAAATAAGTACTTAGACGTTTTTAAGTCCTGCCCCTTTTCACTATTTTGACCTGCTGATTATACTAAACGTGACAAAAACGTGACAATCAGAGATGTAAGTCATTGAAAATTATAAAAAAATGAGAATTTTTAATGCTCTTGCATTAAATGACATTTGTCATTAAAATAAAGTCAAAAGACATAGAAAAGGAGTTTCATTAGATGACTACCGCTCGGGTTTACGAAACTGATCAAATAAAAAAGAAGATCATCGCGACACTGGGGCTTAAAGATTCGGAACTGAAGCCGAAGGAAAGAGACAAGGGAATGCTGGCCTTTGATGCCCTTATTCGAAAAGGAATCCCTTATGCTAAAGTCCAGCTCGTAAAAGCCGCCTTAAATCTTACTGATAACGAGTTCGCTGATTATCTAGGCATAAGTCTGAGGACATTACAGAGAAAGCGAGATTCTCACAAGGCACTCTCAATTCCGGAGAGCGATCGGATTTACCGTATGGTAAAGATATATGCCCTTGCCGTTATAGTGCTTGAGGATCAGGGGATGGCACAGAAATGGCTGCACAGGCCGCAGAGAGGCCTGGGAGGAAGGGTGCCTATCCAGGTTATACAGACAGAGGCAGGTGCCCAGGAAGTCGAAGACCTACTTGAAAAAATAGAATTTGGGGTCCTTGTTTAGTGATTTGCTGGCGCATCGCCAAAAAGAAATACGCGAATTCAGCTTTTGACGGAGAAGGGGCAAGGAGAAAGGGCGGGCGCTGGACGCCAAGAGGGTTTCCCGTCGTTTATACGGCTCAAACCGAATCCTTGTCCGCCCTTGAGCAATTTGTTCAACTCGGAGATGAAGGGCAAAAAATCCGGTTTGTCTGCTTCAAAGTGGAAATCCCGGACAGCCTTATAATAAAAGAAATCGACCTTGCCTCCTTGCCGGATAATTGGAGAGATACCCCGGCGCCGGATAGTTTGAAAGCCTACGGGTTTGAATGGTTAACACAAGGACAGAGTGCTGTGCTAAAAGTGCCTTCCGTCCTGATATCTTCCGAATGCAATTTTATCCTGAATCCTCTCCATCCCGATTTTCAAAAGATTAAGATATCTGCCCCCGAGAAGTTTTGTTACGACCCGCGCATGTGGAAAGAGGAATAGCGGCCCATTCATGTCATGACCTTAAATCATTAAGGTTTGTCCTTTTTCACCACAAACAGCACTATATGAATATGAAAGTAGTGAAAAAGAAGATATTATGACGGAATCTTTTGCTGAGACTGCGGATTTCGAGCGGATAAACGCGGCGGTTCCTTTTAATACAAGGTGAGAAGTCCCCCTTCTATTCCTAAAAATGGGGCCTTCCTGTCTGGCCTCGAGTTTCGTCTTATAACTGGGCATGCGCCTAATCCCCGGAAGGATACACGTTACGACCCGTATTAATGAGGACACCTACAAAAACTGCACCTGATACGTCGCACTTTCGAAAAATTGAAACTCGTGAGGGTTACCGAAAATAACTGTCATGCAAGTGGAAAGATAACTCTGGCCATCAATCATCCGGAAGAAGCACTAATAGCCTGAGCGGCAAAATCCCGCGCCCTATTTCGATGTGCTTTTTGGTTGTTTGTCTTTCTTCTCTTTTAGATCTTTTGCCATTTTGGTCGCCTTCTGTTTCCGGTCTTTGTCCTTGTCCTTTTTGCCGCCTTTGTCTCCCATTTTGTGCCTCCTTTGGTGTCGCCACTTATATTCTTGCCTTTCGAGAACCGATGTCCCTCAAATGAATGCTACCAGAAGTATGAGCCGAATCGCTAGGTTTAATGAGGGGATATCTTCGGCAGTCCCGCCATTTATGACGCATGCTCCAAACGTGCGGGGGCATTCATGTGGTATAGTTAACGATGGTAAGAGAGGCTCTCTTACATTCTTTAATGGTTCAATTTTTCTTCCATTAGCGGATATTCTCTCTCCCTTTCAGAGGGCTCCCATCATATAGTCCAAAACCCTCTTTGCACGGGGGCGCACGTAAAGAATTTATAACAGCCGGGGGAGTGTTGTTTTTTAAGCATGCCGGAATGTTGCTTGCGGAATGCCTCCCTGGATGAAAAAAGGAGACACATTATGATTGAAATCATACAAGAAACACCTTCGCCACAGGTTTGCGCCGCTAAAATCTTTGAGATGAGCGGCACGCAACTTAATCCCGATGTGGCCGGTGCCCTTTGGCCGAAGATCCTGCGGCACAAATGGCTCATGTCCGAAAAACATGGCCGCGACGTCGGGTTGCGCGCGGCCTGCGTTGATTTTGTCGAACATATGGACCAGGCAATTCAGGAGTATGTTGACTACAAGCGAAAGGACGTACTGAACGACTTGGGCGCTCAAGCCTTCGGAAGAGAAATATGGGATACGATCTCGGATTCCCAGCCGCCGAAGCAGTTGGTCCAGAAGCGGATAATCCTCCCCCTGACAGAGCGTGACCTCTCAATAAAACACGGCGTCGTTCCTCCGAAGACGATCATTTTCTTCGGACCTCCCGGCACCGGAAAGACCCATTTTGTCAAGGCGATAGCTGGTGTGCTTTCTTGGTGGTATATCGAAATATTACCCAGCATGCTTATGGCCGACGGCATAGAGAAGCTGGGCGCAAATCTTCACGCGATCATGGAAAAAGCAAGGACGCTTGAAGACGCAGTGATCTTCATCGATGAATTTGATGAAATCGCCGGCAGCAGGGACGATGCAACCATGGTAGGCAAGTCTATTACAAACGAGTTTCTCAAGCAGGTCCCACTCATCAAAAACCAGGGCAATAAGATATTGCTCGTATGCGCAACCAACTATATCAGACAGCTCGACGCCGCTCTGCTCCGCCCGGGAAGGTTTGATTGTATTATCCCCGTCGGGGTTCTGGATGAAGACGGGAGAAAGACCATCCTGGAATATTATTTGACCAAGCTCAATACAAAGGGAATCGACCTTGATCGGATTGTGAGCATGACCTCCCGGTTTACGCCTGCCGACATCGAATATCTGTTCCAGCAGGTTGCACAATCCGCCTTCGAGAAGGAGTATGCCAGCAAACGTGATTACGTTGTTACTACAGAAACTTTTTTACAGATGATTGCGGCAATTCGTCCGTCGTTAACCGAAGGCATGATTGAGGAGTTTCAAAAGGACAGCATTGCGTATGCCAGAGCATAGGAATGCCCGCCAATGTGATAAGTCTCTGAGTTGCAGGGGCCTCTTGCCTCCAGGAAGAAGGAGGCCCCGGGCGTGAAAGTGAACAAAAAGACCGTCATGGGGAATCTGCATCAATTACGCTCGATCTTCCGCGGAACAGACCTGGCAAAAAAATGCGCTGTCTGCGAGCCTCCATTGCGGTCGGAATTGTTCAGCAGCGATCAGATGGAGCAGCACGGCAAGACCCTCGCGGCCTTGCATAAATTAAGCCCGGAATATGCCCCGGATCAGCTCCTGGCGCGGCTGGCCGACAATGAAAGTATCCTGACCGGGACCCGCAGCCTGCTGATTGAGGCAATTACGACCGGCCGCCGGATTACGCCGGCGGGCGAATGGCTGCTTGACAACTTCTATCTGATCGAAGAACAAATACGCACGGCCAGGAAACATCTGCCCAAGGGGTACAGCCGCGAGCTTCCCCGCCTGCTGGAAGGCCTTTCGGCAGGGTTGCCGCGCGTGTATGACATCGCCTTGGAGACGATTTCACACAGCGATGGGCGGATAGATACACAAAATCTGAGCAGGTTCATGGCAGCCTACCAGACGGTCGCCGTCCTGAAGTTGGGGGAATTGTGGGCAATCCCGATTATGCTGCGGCTCGCGTTGATCGAAAATCTCCGGCGCGTTGGGGCGCGGATTGCCGCCGACAGACTCTACCGGAACCAGGCGGATTATTGGGCGGACCGGATTGCTGAGATCGCCGGAAAAGACCCGAAGAGCCTGATATTGGTCATCGCGGACATGGCGCGGTCAAACCCGCCACTGAGGAGCGCGTTTGTTGCGGAATTTGCCCGCCGGCTTCAGGGTCAGGGGCCCGCCCTGGCAATGCCGCTCACATGGATTGAGCAGCGACTCTCCGAGAGCAGTCTGACAATCGACCATTTGGTACAGTCGGAGAACCAGCAACAAGCAGCTGATCAGGTCTCGATGAGCAACAGCATCGGCAGCCTTCGTTTCCTTGGCACGATGGACTGGCGCGAGTTCGTCGAGACGATGAGCGTTGTCGAACAGACCTTGCGTGAGGATGCCGGCGGTATATACGGCAGAATGGATTTTTCTACTCGTGACCGTTACCGTCACGTGGTAGAGAAAATGGCGAAGAGAGGCCGGCTTTCGGAAGGCGAGGTGGCAGCCGAAGCGGTACGGCTCGCGCGTGAGAGTGCGGCCAATAAAGGCGCCGCCCGCGGCGGAGGTGACTCCGCAGCCCATGTGGGTTATTATCTGATCGACAAGGGATTGCCGCAGCTTGAAAAGCTGGCACGTGTGCGATTTTCTGTCTCCGGAGCCCTTCGGAAAGTGGGTTTCCGGTCCCCTTTGCTCCTCTATCTGGGCGCGATCACGTTTATAACGGTGATTTTCACCGGGGGGGTGCTGGCGAAGGCGCATGCTGATGGTTTACCTCTTTGGCTTCTCGTGGCTGCCGGCATTCTCACAACGCTGTGTGCAAGCCATCTTGCAGTTGCGATGGTGAACTGGCTTGCGACATTGCTGGCAATTCCGCAGCAGCTGCCGCGAATGGACTTTTCCACAGGCATTCCGCCTGAATCGCGGACCCTCGTCGTTGTCCCGGCTATGCTCACAAACGCCCAGGGGATCGCGGACCTGATCGAGGGGCTGGAAGTCAGGTTCCTCGCGAATCGCGACAATAACCTGCACTTCGGCCTACTGACTGATTTTCAGGATGCGACAGAGGAAACACTGCCGGAGGACGAACCGCTGCTATTGCTTGCCCAACAGAGAATCGAAGAACTGAATGTAAAATACCGAAACGCAAAAGGCGATACGTTCTTCCTTTTTCACCGCCCGCGCCGATGGAATGCCCGGGACCGGGTCTGGATGGGTTATGAGCGCAAACGGGGAAAGCTGGCGGCATTGAATGCCTTATTGCGGGCCAAGGGAAATGGAGGGGCGCATGATCTGCCGGTAAACCGCTTTTCGCTCATCGTAGGCAATACGGAAATCCTGGCTAACATAAAATACGTGATCACCCTTGACACGGATACTCAGTTGCCGCGCGATGCGGCGCGGCAGTTTGTGGGGGCCATGGCGCATCCGCTGAACCGTGCGCAATATGACGAAGGCCGGCAGCGCGTTGTTGACGGGTACGGCATCCTTCAGCCGCGTGTCGCCGTGAGTCTGCCCGGCACAAACCGCTCGCGGTATGCGCGCCTGTACGGGAGCGATCCCGGCATCGATCCGTACACGCGAGCCGTTTCGGATGTCTACCAGGATATCTTCCGTGAAGGCTCCTTTATCGGCAAGGGGATATATGACGTCGACATATTCGAGCAGACGTTGGGCGGACGTTTCCCCGAAAACCGGATTCTCAGCCACGATCTTATCGAAGGATGTTACGCACGCGCGGGCTTGTTGAGTGATGCAATGGTGTACGAGGAGTATCCATCCAGTTACAGCGCGGACGTGAGCCGCCGACACCGCTGGATTCGAGGGGACTGGCAGCTTGTGCGCTGGCTTTTGCCGGTTAATGGGCCCGGCCCCGATGGGGAGCGCCAAAAGAATCCTCTCTCGTTGCTGTCCAGGTGGAAGCTCTTCGACAACATTCGGCGCAGCCTCGTGCCTTCGGCCTTGACACTTCTCGTGCTGCTGGGTTGGACGGTCCTGTCATCAGCATGGTTCTGGAGCTTGTCGGTGATCGGGATTATTTTTATTCCTTTTTTTATAGCCTTTCTCCTGGATTTGTTTAGGCAGCCTGACGATATGCATTTTCTGCAGCATCTCGCTGCCGTGGTGCAATCCACCGCCAGGCGCCTTGTTCAGGCTGTCTTTATGCTTGCATGTCTTCCGTACGAGGCGTTTTTCAGCCTGGATGCGATTGCGCGTACGACCTGGAGAATGTTGGTCACGCACAAGCGGCTCCTAGAATGGAGTCCTTCGGGCGATCCGAATAAAAATGCACGCGGCTCCCGTATCGGCGGTCTCGCCGGTGTCTGCCGGACAATGTGGTTCGCGCCTTTTATTGCCGTCGCGGCGATAATCTATCTGGCGCTTTTTAATCCCGCCGTTTTGGGAATGGCTGCGCCCATACTGCTGCTCTGGTTTGCCTCACCCGTTATCGCATGGTGGATCAGCCGGCCCCTTGCCCGGGACGAAGCAAGGCTTAGGCCTGGCCAGACCGTCTTTCTCCAAAAGCTTTCCCGAAAGACCTGGGCCTATTTCGAGACATTAGCCGGCCCCGAAGAGCATTGGCTGCCGCCCGATAACTATCAGGATTACCCTGCTCCCGCCGTTGCGCATCGCACGTCTCCGACCAATATGGGACTTGCGCTGCTGGCGAATTTATCCGCCCACGACTTTGGCTACATATCCACACGGCAACTCATTGAACGAACGGCAAATGCCCTCTCCACAATGGAAGCACTGGAGCGCTATCAGGGCCATTTTTACAACTGGTACGACACGCAGTCTCTGAAGCCGCTGCCGCCCAAATACGTTTCGACCGTGGACAGCGGTAACCTTGCGGCCCATCTGCTAACGCTGAGGCAGGGTCTGCTCGCTCTTGCCGACCAGCCGGTCCTTGGCCCGCAAGTGTTTACCGGACTCCGCGACACGTTATGGATTTTGCTGGATGTTGCGGCAAAAACAGGCTCTGACGGAGATGCCTCTGTCTTGCTCGATCAACTACGGAAGGAGCTTGAGTCCGCATGCGATTTCAGACCAACTGCGCTTGCCGCTGCACGGCTCAACCTCGAGCGGCTGGCAACATCCGCCGCAAAAGTGCTCAATAGTCTCGATGCCCCCGATGTGGATCCGGATGGCGAAGTCATCCGGTGGGCACGCGCTTTTGCCGGGCAATGCCGGGCCGCACTCGATGAGATCACGCATCTGGCCCCTTCCACGGCTCGCGGCATTGATGAGATGCCGACGCTGCGCGAACTGGCAGGCACCGGAAACGATCTCGCCTCTGAGAGGATCGCGGCTATCGAAAAGCTCGTGCTGCAATCCGGCGAACTCAGCCGCATGCAGTATGACTTCCTGTTCGACAGGGCGAGTCACTTACTGGCCATCGGGTACAACGTCGACAGCCGCAGGCGGGACACGAGTTACTACGACCTGCTGGCATCGGAAGCGAGACTCTGCAGTTTTGTAGCGATCGCTCAGGGACAATTACCGCAGGAGAGCTGGTTTGCCTTGGGCCGCCTGCTCACGAATGTTGGCGGAGAGCCGATACTTGTTTCCTGGAGCGGTTCGATGTTCGAATACCTCATGCCGCTCCTCGTGATGCCAGCGTATGAGCGTACGCTGCTCGACGAGACCTGCAAGGCGGCAGTGGCCAGGCAGATCGAGTATGGAAGGAAACAGGGGGTGCCCTGGGGCATTTCGGAATCCGGCTACAACACAATCGACGCTCATCAAAATTACCAATACCGCGCCTTCGGCGTACCTGGCCTGGGACTCAAGCGCGGGCTCGCCGACGACCTTGTCATTGCGCCCTATGCCTCGGCGCTTGCGCTGATGGTGGCTCCCGAAGAGGCGTGCCTGAATATGCAGCGGCTCGCAGCGGAGGGATGCGAGGGCAAATTCGGCCTCTATGAAGCGGTCGATTACACTCCATCGCGTCTGCCGCGCAGACAATCGAGCGTTGTGGTCCGGTCATTTATGGCTCATCATGTGGGCATGAGCTTTCTCTCCCTTGCCTGTTTGCTATTGGACCGTCCGATGCAGAAGCGATTCGAATCGGACCCATTGTTCCAGGCAACAACGCTTCTGCTCCAGGAGCGCGTGCCAAGGGCCACGACATTCTATTCGCAGACCACCGACCTCGCCGAAGCGCATATGGCTGCCAGCGGCGCGGAGAGCTCCGTGCGCTCTTTCAGCAGCCCGGACACGCCGTTTCCCCAGGTGCAGTTGCTGTCCAACGGCAGATACCATGTGATGATCACGAACGCCGGAGGCGGGTACAGCCGCTGGAAAGACATCGCGGTCACGCGGTGGCGTGAAGATACAACCCGTGACAACTGGGGCGCTTTTTGTTATATCCGTGAAGTGGCCAGCGGGGAGTTCTGGTCGGTCGCATATCAGCCTGCGCTCAAACGCCCGAAGAATTATGAGGCGATTTTCTCGGAAGGCAGGGCGGAGTTTCGCTGCCTGGACCACGACTTTGACACTCATACCGAAATCGCTGTGTCCCCCGAGGATGATATTGAACTGCGCAGGGTCACGATCACCAACCGCGGCAGAACACGCAGAGAGATCGAAGTCACGACTTACGCGGAGGTTGTCCTTGCGCCGCTTGCCGCAGACGGGCTTCATCCGGCGTTAAGCAATCTTTTTGTTCAGACGGAGATCATCGGCCACAGGCAGGCAATCCTCTGCACCCGCCGTCCCCGCTCACTTGACGAGCATCCGCCCTGGATGTTTCATCTAATGGCCGTCCAAGGGACGGAAACCGGCGAAGTTTCCTATGAGACCGACCGCCTTCGGTTCATCGGTCGCGGAAAAACCCTTGCCAACCCGCAGGCCCTATGCAGCGCCGCTGCACTCTCCGGCGGCGAGGGCCCGGTGCTCGATCCGATCGCCGCTATCCGTTGCCGCATGACCCTTGATCCGGAAAGATCTGCAACAATAAATATTGTCACCGGCATTGGTGAACCCCGGGACCTCTGTATGGGCCTCATAGAGAAATACCAGGACCGGTATCTTGCTGACCGCGTCTTCGATCTTGCATGGACACACAGCCAGGTACTCCTACGGCAGATCAATGCCACAGAGGCCGATGCGCAGCTCTATGCCAGCCTGGCCGGCTCCGTGATCTACGCCAATCCAACGCTTCGCGCGGACCCTGACGTTATCACCCGGAACCGCCGCGGGCAATCCGGTCTGTGGGGCTACTCCATTTCCGGCGATCTCCCGATCGTTTTGTTGCAGATCGCAGATCCGGCCAACATTGACCTGGTACGTCAGCTGGTACAGGCACACGCGTACTGGCGTCTCAAGGGACTCGCGGTGGACCTCGTGATCTGGAATGAAGATCACGCCGGTTACCGGCAGCTTCTGCAAGAACAGATCATGGGACTCGTTGCCGCAGGCGTAGAAGCGAACGTGACAGAACGGCCGGGCGGCATCTTCGTAAGACCTGCGGACCAGATATCGGATGAGGACCGCATCCTGCTCCAGACAGTAAGCCGCGCGGTCATCACCGACAGCCTTGGCCCGCTCGCGGACCAGATCAACCGCCGCAGTATTGTGCCACTCATAGTACCGCGCCTTGCGCCGGCCCGGAACCATCGCGCCGAATCCCCGGCTGCCGTGGCAATTACTCGAAGCGATCTGCTGTTTTTTAACGGACTCGGCGGGTTCACCCCCGATGGCCGCGAGTATATCATCACGACCACCCGCGAACAGGTGACTCCGGCGCCATGGGTGAATGTGATCGCGAACCCGCACTTCGGGACGGTTATTTCGGAGAGCGGATCTGCTTACACCTGGAACGAGAATGCCCATGAGTTCCGCCTCACCCCCTGGTACAACGACCCGGTATGCGATCCCGGCGGAGAAGCTTTTTACCTCCGCGATGAAGAAAGCGGCCTTTTCTGGTCCCCTGCTCCGTTGCCCGTCCGGGGGGCGATGCATTACGTCAGCCGCCATGGATTCGGTTACAGTGTCTTTGAACACACAGAAGACGGCATCAGATCAGAGATGTGGGTTTACGTGGCAATGGATGCATCGGTCAAGTTGACGGTATTGAAAGTGAAAAACGAATCGGGCCGGTCCCGTCGGCTCTCGGCCACCGGGTACGTGGAATTGGTGCTGGGGGACCTGCGGCCGAAAACGGCAATGCATGTGATCACCGAAATCGATCCCAAAACCGGCGCGCTTTTTGGGCGGAACCCATATAACACGGAGTTCTCCGGCCGGACGGCGTTCTTCGACGTGGATGAGGCGACCCGGACAGTAAGCGGCGAGCGAACAGAGTTCCTTGGCCGTAACGGCACGCTCCGGCGCCCGGAGGCGATGTCCCGTGCGCGGCTTTCCGGCAGGGTAGGGGCTGGCATGGACCCCTGCGGCGCCATCCAGGTCCCCTTCGATCTTGCTGAGGGGCAAGAGCGCGAGATTATCTTCAGGCTCGGCGTCGGGCGAGACTCATATGATGCCAGCCAACTGGTGCTCCGCTTCCGAGGATCTGCCCCGGCGCGCGGAGCGCTCGAGAAAGTCTGGCAGTACTGGAACCACACCCTGGGCGCAGTGCAGGTGGAAACACCGGACCAGTCCGTCAATGTGCTGGCCAACGGCTGGCTCTTGTACCAAACTCTGGCATGCCGTCTCTGGGCAAGGTCCGGATATTACCAGCCCGGGGGCGCCTTCGGCTTCCGTGACCAGTTGCAGGACGCGATGGCGCTTATCCACTCTAAGCCTCGACTTGTGCGCGAGCACCTCCTCCTCTGCGCGGCCCATCAGTTCAGGGAGGGAGACGTCCAGCATTGGTGGCATCCCCCGACCGGGCGCGGCGTACGTACACACTGTTCGGACGACTTTCTCTGGCTGCCCCTGGCCGTGTGCCGGTACGTTCTGACTACCGGAGATACGGGGGTGCTGGATGAAACTGTCCGCTTCCTCGATGGCCGCCCGGTAAACAAAGACGAGGACTCGTATTACGATCTCCCCCACGCGTCTGAAGAGGCTGCGAGTTTGTACGATCACTGCGTACGGGCCATTCTAAGGAGTTTCAGCCGCGGCGGGCACGGTTTGCCGCTCATCGGCTCGGGTGATTGGAACGACGGAATGAACACAGTGGGCAAAGACGGCAAGGGTGAAAGCGTTTGGCTGGGGTTCTTCCTCTACAAAGTGCTCGTAGAGTTCTGTCAGATTGCGCTTCTGAAAAGTGATCTGCCGTTTGCCGGACGCTGCCGGGAGGAAGCTGCTCAACTGCGCAGGAATATCGAAGAGAACGGCTGGGATGGCGAATGGTATCTGCGCGCCTTCTTTGACGACGGCTCACCATTGGGTTCGGCGGGTAATACCGAATGCCGGATTGATTGTATCGCGCAAAGCTGGTCCGTTCTCTCCGGCGCCGGTGATGCCGAACGCTCACACATGGCAATGGAAGCGGTGGATAAGCTTCTCGTTCAGCGGGACCATGGCCTGATCCAGCTCCTGGCCCCCCCGTTCGATAAATCGGATCTGAACCCCGGCTACATCAAGGGATACGTCCCAGGTGTAAGGGAGAATGGAGGGCAATACACCCATGCGGCCATCTGGGCCGCGATGGCATTCGCCGCATTGGGCGACAGCAGTCTCGCGTGGGAACTGCTTACGATGATCAACCCGGTAAACCATGCGGGATCTCCAGGGAAGATTGCAACCTACAAGGTAGAACCGTATGTTGTCGCGGCAGACGTATATGCCGTCTCGCCGCACATTGGACGCGGTGGATGGACGTGGTACACGGGATCGGCCGGCTGGATGTACAGGCTTATCACGGAATCGCTTATGGGGATGCGGCTTGAAACGGACAAGCTGCGTTTTGCGCCGTGCCTGCCCGGTGAGTGGGAGTCATTCAAGATGCATTACCGGTATAGGGAAACCGTCTATCATATCACCGTGCTGCAAACGAACAACAGCGGCGCGGCGAGTGTGATCGTCGATGGCGTAGAGCAGCCAGACACGGCAATCCCGCTCCTTGACGACCATCGTGAACATACGGCCGAGATGAGAATACCAGCCCCGGACAAAACGAAGGGGAATGATATAGCAAAATAAAATGGAATAGACGAGACTTAATCTGACAATCTCGATTGTGGAGGCGCGCAACTCACGAATATCCTATCAAAAGGTTCTCAAAAATATCAATTTTTAAGCATCTCAGCTTTGGCATTCCTGATGATTCTCTCAATGCTGTCGCGAGACATGCTGGAAGTCGGCTTGGCATAACGCCCGTTCTTTTTGCCTACTGCGACCGGCGCATTGGCACCGACTGATTTTTGCGAAATCCAGTCCAGGATGTCCTTCTCGCGAAACTTCAGGAGCCTCTTGGTGAGCTTTATATGCGGGATCTTTTTTTGCGAGGCCCAGCCATAGATCGTTGCCTTAGTCACTCCAAGAATCTCCGCCACTTCGTTATATTCAATAATTTTTCCATATATAACTCCTGTTAGGTTATTGGCCACCGTGACAAAAACGTGACAAAACAAGTCCAAAAAAGCCTAATTTCGTATAAAAAGATATAAATCAAAAATTGGCGCAACTTGCTGATATTTGTAAAAAATTCGGTATTTTCAAGCACTTGCATAATCCCTTCAAAAACAATTCGTAATCAGCAGGTCGGGAGTTCGACCCTCCTCCCCGGCTCTCTATCCAGCAGTTGCCGGAGTAATCCTTTGTCCTGCAGATCGCAGGTACGATAAAGAAAAGGCTGGCATTGTAAGAAATTTTTTGAGAAAATCTTAATGTGACTTTGGATTAATGATTGCCTTTTGAAGGAAGAATGTTGTCTCATCCTGAGCCATATCGCAAATTCAGGAACACTCTGCTGCCATGAAAAAAATACTATATACAGTGCTTTTCTGCCTGGGGCTTTCGGCATTCAATTTTGCGGCTCCCAACCGGGTTCAGGCCACGCTTGGCGAATCTGCTGGTTCGGTCGAGTCCGACATGAGGACACTCTCGGCCAGGCGGTTTGCCACAACGTCCCGCAATGGTTATACAGTTCAGGAGATAAGCTACGATTCGGTCAAAGTGCGCGAATACGTTTCATCATCCGGCATCGTATTCGGCATCGCCTGGAATGGGTTTGTTCACCCAGATCTCACAAAGCTCCTGGGCTCCTATGCGGAGGAATATCACGCCGCCTTGCGGCAGATGCCTCGCAAACATGGCCAAAGGCCCTTGGAGGTGAAGACAAATAAGGTCGTTGTCCAGCAATGGGGGCACATGAGAAACCTGCAGGGCCGCGCCTATGCGCCAGCTTTAATTCCTCCCGGGGTGAGCGTCGATGAAATCAAATAACATACTGCTTTTGTTCCTCCTCGCGCTTATGGCCGGCTGCGGCGGAGGTTCAGGGGGAGGCGCGGCATCCGGCAATCCCCCAAGCGGGGGGTCCGGCGCTCCACCGGGAGGCGGAACTCCACCTGCCAGCACAAATAACGTGCTGTCCATTACGGTGAACGGCTCTTTGTGTTCTTCTGAAACTTCTTCTTCCTACCCTAATAAACCTTGCGTCAGCCTCACGGTCTGCACCCCTGGCACGACAGCCTGTCAAACAATCAATGACATATTGCTTGATACCGGAAGCTACGGCCTGAGGATATTCAAGTCAGCCCTGAATGTTTCTCTTGTCCCGGTGACAAACAACTCCGGAGCAACGATTGCCGAGTGCGTCCAGTATGCCGATGGTTCTTCGGATTGGGGACCTGTCCAGACTGCCAGCGTCATCCTGGGCAATGAGCCTGCCGTTCAGGTCCCGATTCAGGTTATAGACCCTGCGTTTGGCAATGCCGCCCAAGCTTCATGCGAGCATTTGGATACAAGCCCGGCCGAGGCTGGATTCAACGGAATTTTGGGAATTGGTTCTTTCGCGCAGGATTGCGGTTCGCGGTGCGCAAGCGATGGCAACAACGGGATATATTATGCTTGCAGCGGTTCGAATTGCAGCGGAACCGAAGTTCCTCTTTCCAGTCAGGTTCAGAACCCTGTGGCCCTTCTCCCCCAGGATAACAACGGTGTGATAGTGCAGCTTCCCAACATTCCAGCGGAAGGCTCTCTCTCTGCAAACGGCTACCTCGTCCTGGGGATTGGCACTCAATCCAACAACTCGCCTGTAACAGGAACGATGACTTATCTCATCAATGATAATCCCGATAGTCAGCAGTACGGGGACATCAGCACAAGTTTCAATGGCCATACCTATGACAGCTTCCTTGACACCGGTTCGAATGGCCTCTTTTTCACATCGCCAGCCAGTCTTCCAAACTGCGCTTCTCCCAACCAGGAATGGTTCTGTCCTCAGTCCACGCAGGACTTTTCCGCCACCAACACAGGAGCCACTGGTTCATCAAGCGACGCAGTATCGTTTCAAATAGGCAACTTCGACAGTTTTATCACATCGACTTACAACGTGTCCTCCGAAATCGGGGCTAACCCGGGTGGAGAGTTCGATTGGGGGCTTCCATTCTTTTTTGGACGGAACGTCTATGTGGGGCTCGAAGGAAAGCAATCCAGCCTGGGCACCGGGCCTTATTATGCATATTGAATTTTTGGCCCTGTCAATTTGGACGCACATTGAAGAATCAGGAATCCTTCCGGAACTGCAATCTCCGGAGGCGCCAATGTATACTGGGAAGACCTTATTTGCCTAGCTCCCGTGGGCGCATTTCATTCGCATTTCCCGCCGTCGACAGCCGAATGCATCTGATATCAGTTCCCCTCTCCCATGCCCATTTTTAATCTGTTCCTGTAACCCCGGAGGGGACATATTCATAAAAAAATATCAGCCAGAACTCCTCAATTTTTTAGCTTTTCGAAGGCCGAAAACATAACCGGGTTTATTCGGTTGACTGTCTATAGGTGAATAGGGCTTTTCTTGTGCCCAAAAGGTGATAAACTGGTTTTAGGCTTTTCTATCCAGGACAAACAACGGATAACCGCATTAGCAATTAAACAAAAGCAATCGAGGGAAAAATGAGAATAGGTCTGCTCTGCTGGGAATCGCTTCACTCCATTGCGGTGGGCGGCGTTGCCGTCCATGTGACCGAGCTTGCCGCCGCCCTCGAACGAAAGGGGCACGAGGTGCACGTATTCACAAGAATGGGCCATGGCCAGTCCCACTATGAGCTGATAGACGGGGTCCATTATCACAGGTGCCCTTTTCGGCTTGACCCGGACTTCGTTGAAGAAACAAACGAGATGTGCCGCTCGTTCGTACACCATGTCCTTCAGACCGAAAGCTACATGGGCGCCGCTTTTGATGTGATACACGCCCATGACTGGATGGCCGCAAACGCGATGATATGGCTGAAAAACAGCGGCCGGCGCAAATACGTTTTCACAATGCACTCAACCGAGTACGGCCGCTGCGGCAACAATTTCTTTAACGGCCGCTCGGGGGCCATCAGGGAGATAGAGCGCGCGGGTGCCTACTGGGCGGACAGGGTGGTAGTCGTCTCATCAGGCCTCAAAAAAGAGGTAATGTGGATGTACGAGACGCCCCCCTGGAAGGTCTCGGTGGTCTTCAACGGGGTCAACCTGCGCCAGTTCGACGGCTGGATAAGTCCGGCCGATGTGAAGCGCCGCTACGGCATAGGGGCCATGGACCCTACCGTCCTTTTCTGCGGCCGCATGGTCTATCAGAAGTCCCCAGACCTCATGGTCGAGGCGATACCCTATATCCTCCGCTATCATCCGGACGCGAAGTTCGTCTTCGCGGGCGACGGCGAGATGAGAGGGCACGCAGAGTGGCTTTCGCACCAGCTTGGGGTGGCCCATGCAACGAGGTTTCCGGGCCACAAGTCAAACGGCGGATTAGGAGACCTTTACAAGGCCTGCGACGCGGTCTGCGTCCCCAGCCGCAACGAGCCCTTCGGCCTGGTAGTCCTCGAGGCCTGGAGCGCCGGCAAACCGGTGGTGGTCACCAGAAACGGCGGGCCCGATGAATACGTCTGGCATGAGGTGAACGGGCTTAAGATTTACCCGAACCCCCAGTCCATAGCCTGGGGCATAGGGACGCTCTTTACGAACTTCGAATGGGCAAGGTGGATGGGGCGCAACGGCAGGACAGCGGTCGAGAGCGCCTTTACGTGGGACGCCGTCTCGGAGAGGGTGCTTTCGCTCTATCACGGCTGAGCGTCTATTCTTCCGGGAAGCGGTCCCTCGCGGCCACAAGCACGATCCCCTGCCCGGGCCTCAGGTCATAAGAGAAGGGCTGGGGGATGTAGTCCAGCGGGTACTCCGGGGATATGTCCACGGCCGGCGCGCCCGCCTGTAAAAATCTCTGGAGGCTTTCTGCCCGGAAATTCTGTTTCCCCCGGATGTCCTTGTTCAGGATGAAGAGCGACTCCTGTTCGGTGCGCGTCGAGGCCTTCCACAAAAGGAGCACGTTCGGGTTGTCATGGGATAGCACGCTGGTTGGCGCGTCCTCCTGGAAGATGCTGTTTGCCGTCTTTATGCCGTTCACCCTCGCTATGAAAGAGCTGAGGTTGACTTCCGTCTGTTCCCAGTCAGCGGGCCTTGTCTTGACGACGTGGAGCCTTTTTCTGAAGCCGAATTCGAACCCGATGGGCATCATCACCCCGGCTGAAAAAAGGGCCGAGAACAGATAGCGCTGCTTCATGCCGTCGATGTCTCCGCCCAGCTCTTCACACAGCCGTTCGGTGTCATGGGTTTCGGGAAAGCTTATCGAAGGGGCGATCTCCCTGGTGAGGGCGTATTGTTCCAGAAGCCAGGGGCTGGTGAAATCCCACCACTTCGAGCTGTTGAAGATATAATCGAAACCCGATGCCGCTGTCTTTCTGGTGAGGTCGGGAGGCGAGCCCAGGGTCTCGGCAAAGAAGAGGACGTCCGGGTGTCTCTGTTTTGTCTCGGCTATCAGTCTCTCCCAGAAGCTCCTGGGCACCTGATAGGCCGCGTCGCAGCGCATCCCCTTGAAGCCCAGCTTCACCAGGAACTCGACCACTTCAACCCAATAACGGAACAGCCCTTCCTTGTCGCTTGAGTTCCGATGGTCAAACTTCGCGAGGTCGTACCAGACCACCTTCTTTCCGTTCTGCATCGCAAAGGGGTGCTCCACCTTTCCCCTGCCCTCCCAGGCGAACCAGGCGGGATGCCTTTTCAAAAGCTCCGAATCGACCGCGCAGTGGTTCAGCACAAGATCGGTCATCACCCTGAGGCCGAACCTTTCGGCGGCCCGTATCGCGTCCCTCAACTGGTCAGCGGCCCCCTTCCTGCCCTTTTCATCCACGAAGAGCGGATTGAATTCGAAATAGTCGGCGATGGAATAAAGGCTTCCGGAAGCCCCGGTGCGCTGAACGGGGTTCACGAATATCCAGTTGAAGCCCATCGTCCTTGCCCGCTCCATGTGTTTCTTCCATTCCGCAAACTTCCCGGCAAGGAGCGGAAACAGATTGTATATGATCACCTTCTCAGGTCTCATTGCGCATGCTCCTGTATTCTTCGATTATCCGCGGCTGGCCCTTCGCCCACCCTGAACCGCACGCTCAAATCCCCGGCACCATTAAATCCCCACTTGGGGGCGCGTCTGCACTATGTAATACTGCCCGGCCGAAAAGGCCCCTTCGATATCCTGCGGCGGGCCCATCGCCTCTTCCACTACCCTGCCCATCTCCGCTATCCCGGTCAATAACCCGGCCCTGAAGCCTTCGTCCCACACGATAGGGCTCCCGGAGTAATCCAGCGTGGCCCTCCGCGGCGCAGGCAGCACGAAGCTGTCGTAGAGCCCGGCCCCCGCATAGCCTTCGAGGTCTTCGCCGTTCGAGTCCGAGCGGAATATGAGGCCGCCCCCGAAAAGGCCCGTGCTCTTGCTGGGAAAGGAAAGCGTCTTCGGCTCCCGCCCGCCCTTCCCGCAGACGAAGCCCAGCGCCCTTCCCGGATAATTGGCGGCCAGGGTCTCGCCAAGCCCCGTCACCACCTCGGCATAGACCTCTTCCCGCTCACCAGAGAAGGGGTTTGCCGTATGGATAACAAAGCTGTAGTCCGCCTGCACCACCTCCTGCACCAGGACGGACATCATGAGGTCCTCGTGCCTTATGCCGTTTGCAACCCGGCTAAGATACGCCCTTTCGTTCCACTTCGAGGCCCAGACGCGCTTTATGCACTGCCAGGCCTTCTCCCAATCATCGGGCGAGGGGGGCCAGGAGGGCCCGACATCGCCCATTATTTTCTTGAGGGCGCGGACAAGCTCGTCCGGCGGCGCAAGGTCAAGGAGAATTTCCCGTATGCGGGGAAGCAGTTCCAAGCCTTTTGACGGCCCGGCCCCGAGCCTTTGAAGAAGCCCCTCGTATCCCGAGGCGGCCTGTTTGTTAGCGTCCCCCGAGAGCGCCTTTTCGAAGACCCCGAACGGAAGGGCCGCCGAGCGCGGCATCTTTATCCATGAAGGCAGTTTGTCGCGCACGAGTTTCAGGTTATTCGACTTGTAGCCCACGTTCTGCGGGGTGAAATCCTGCAT
The DNA here is from genome assembly GCA_014874185.1 of Nitrospirota bacterium. GTDB lineage: Bacteria > Nitrospirota > Thermodesulfovibrionia > Thermodesulfovibrionales > JdFR-88 > JACWAF01. Next base: position 124,546 of record JACWAF010000035.1, read on the forward strand.
CGGCAGGGCGTAAACCGTAAAGCCATGCCTTGCCAGGGCGGCGCGCACGGGTTTTACGCGCATAGGCGCGGCGGTTTCTTCCTCTGCCGCTTCCCCGAAGGAGACATTGTTTGTCCCGAGAGCCTCGACCATGAGCAGCCGCCCCTTATAAGACTTCAGCTCATCCAGTTTCGCTGGGTTGAAGCAGGTGGCAAAGGGCACGCCCGAGTTCCTTGCCCTTATGGCCAGGTGCGAAAGACTGTCCACCATGGCGGGCGTTATAATGGCCGCAACCCCGCCCGGTATCTCTTCATCGCCCGCCACCGAGTTCGCAATAACGACCTCCGGCCGCGGCAGGTCCCTTCCCTGTATCGCCCTGAGGGCGTCGATAACGATCACCTCTCCCACGCCCTTTCCCCTGCTTACGATCTGCCAGTCGCCAAGCTCCGCGTTTTTTCTGAGCACCGGGTCTATAGCGTGCAGAAGCATTGAGAGCGCAAACGCGGGACGCCCGCGGAGCACCTCTTCAGTGAAGAGGTCAACCGTCCACGGCGAGGCGTGAAACGCCCTGCCAAGGTATGCCGCCTTGGGCTGGAGCAACTCCTGATAATGCTGGGCGAACGAGCCAAGGGCGCGCAGCAGGCGGTCCACTGCGGCCTCTGCCCGCAGCGACCACTCCCTTTCGAACTCCCGCGCGACATACGCGATGCCCCCGTGAGGCGCATCCTGAAGCAGCCGCCGCCAGAACCTGAGTGAAATGGAAAACTCTTCATCAGTCTGTGTCAGGCTGACATTCTCAAGGGAAAATCCTATCGCATCAACCATCTGCCCGGGGTTTAGCTGCCCCAGGCCCCTCTCAATGACTGAGCGGACGAAATCCTCCAGGGCTATATCCAGAAACAGAAGGTCCCGGACTCTGTGTGCAGGCCCCGTAAGCTCTTTAAAAAGCCAGCGCCTGGCCTCCACCGCCTTCTCAAGCAGGATGAGCGCCTCGGGGCTGTTCTGGCGGGCCCAGATGGAATCCATCAGGGACTGCATCCCTGGACCCAGGAGGTGCCTTGCGTTCTGCATGGCTATTCCCAGGTCAGCGCCCGCGTGGACCTCTTTCAGAATGCCCAGGAAGCGCTCGAAATCCCAGATAAGGGCGTCCTTCAGTTGCGGGATGAAATCAGGGTCGGACGTTATCGGCCTTTCATAGCTCCTCAAGCGCTCCCTCGTCACGCCGCCCTCTTCAAGCCTCCGGTAAAAGCGGTCCAGGTCTCCATTGGAGCGGAGAAATTCCAGGTAGGCCTCGCAGATTATTACGTCGTCGGGCGTCGTGTTGTTGTGCAGCTTCTGGTGCCACTCTTCCATGAAATGGCCCGACACCTCTTTTATGTGATGGCGGTGCATGATACTGAGCACCTCGTCGCGGACGCGCTGGGCGTTGCCGCCCCGTCCGAGGGTGGTCATTATAAGCCTTATCAGCTCGCGCGCATCAGGGACGGCCTCCGCGCCGGTCTCCGCATAGCGGGCGGCAAGCTTCTGTGTCAGCTGGTCCATGGCGTGCCCCAGCTCGCGGGGTTTGGTGTTATAGTTCCTCTGCCAATCGAGCTGCCTCAGGGCGGAAAAGCGAAGCCATACGTAGATCAGCGAAAGGCCTTCGATGTCGCCCCTTCCAACCCTGTCCAGCAATTGATAGCAGAGATTGAACCGGTGCATGAGGGTCCACGACTGCCTCCCCGTCTCTTTCTCTACGATCTCGCGCGCGATCGAGCCGGCGCCTGAAGCAAGCGGAGAGGCGGCAGCTTCCGGAGCGGGGACCTCGATGCGGTAATTGCGCCCCTGGTTGTTGTCCCAGCGCCCCTCGTCCGGAAAAAAGAGCGCGAAGTTCAGCCATCTGGCGCTCACCGGTTTCTCGAACCCTATGGTTATCCTTCGCCCGTTTTTTTCCTCAAAGGGGGTCTGCACGGCGGAAGAACCGTAAGCCCGGCTCCCCTCTGGCCAGCAGCCCCGGGGAGGCATCCGCCATGGTTCGTGTGGATGGTTGGCAACTCCCCAGTGAAGGACGCACCTCTTCGCGGCGTCCGTGCCGAGGGTGATCTCCACCCTGTTATCAAGCGCATGCACCAAAACCGATATGTGCACGCCTGTATCTGTCTGGATTTTTTCTTCCCTGGTCATGGCTGACCTTGCCGCGAAGGCTTTTATTTATAGTTTACCCGAAAACCTTTATGAACGGGCTTGGAATGACCAATTATTGGAATGGCCAATTAATTGACTGCCCTGACCGCTACGCTATACTCTGGTTAAGACCACGCAGGTGCAGATAAAGGGGCCTGGACGCCATCAAAAAAGGGCTTAAAAAACGGAAATACGGCCGGAGCCTCACCCCTGGTGAAATCCTGATATCTGACAAGGAGGGTAAGATGCAGAAGGTGATTGCCTGTCTTTTGCTCGTTGCGGGCCTGGTGCTTACTGGCTGTGCCAGCGTCCAGAAGGAAACGCCCACCACGGGCGGGCCGGTGTACAACGCCCTCGGGGAACTGAAAAATACCTATAACAAGCCCATCCAGCAGGTCTATGCGGCAACGGTGGAGAGCATGAAAGACCTTGGGATAAATGTCACGCAAAGCAGGGCCGACCAGCTGACCGGCACCGTGGAAGGGAAGCTTGCCGATGGCAGGACGGTGAGCATAGACCTGCGCTCGTTGAGCCAGAATTCCACAAACGTAATCATCAAGGTGGGCACATTGGGGGACGAGACCCTGTCACGGAGGATAATGGATTCGGTTTCGAGCAAACTTACGTAAGCCCTACTTTCTCTTTTTTGCAAAAAAGAGAAAGTAGCAAAGAGAAAAAACTCTTGCTTTGCGGGGTTTTAATCCCGCAAAAAAAGACCTCTCTTAGGCGGGTTCAGGTTTGCAACTTGAACCCGCTTTCGCGGGAATGACGACCAACCCCCCTTCATCCCCCCTTAATTTAAGGGGGGATGAAGGGGGGTTACTACCCGGCGTGGACCTCAACCGGCGTGCCTTTCACAAGACGCAGGATGTCCTTTGCGCTCCCCAGATACGAGAATATCTCAAGCCAGCCGTTTGAGTTTATGATCGCCCCGGCCTTCATTTCCCCGGCCTGGGCGTAATAGGCCGCAATGGGCAGGGCCAGCCTCTTTATCTTCACTATCGGCCTTTTCCCCATTAGAAAAGAAAGGTCTTTATCACTGATATTTGTTATCGCGTTACCGAAGCGGTCGAACCTGACGACCTCGCCATAGAGCCTGCCTTTTTTGATTAAGGGCTCCGGCAGCGAAAGCGTGACCGGGTCTTTCACAGCCGGGCCGAAGGCGGAGGGCTTTTTCCCCTTGGAGAGCCACGCCGCAGCCGGTGCGAAGACATCCCTTCCGTGGAATGTGGCACCCCTCTGGCTACCCCCCCTTAAATTAAGGGGGGACAAAAGGGGGGTTAGCCTCCTTATCTCTTTCGCTTCGGGAATGATCTTCGTGAACACGCCGTTATCCGGGCCAATAAAGAACTGACCATGCGAGTTGATTATGATCGCCCGCCTTTCGGAACCCACCTCGGGGTCCACGACAACCACATGCACCGAGCCGGAAGGGAAGTAGGGGAAGGAATCCCACAGGACGTAAGCGGCCTCTTTTATGTCCTGCGGGGGTATTTCGTGCGTGAGGTCCACAATCCGCACCTGCGGGTTTATGGAGAGGACCACCCCTTTCATCACCCCGGCGAAGGGGTCTTTATGGCCGAAGTCGGTAGTGAGGGTGATTACCATAAAATCTCCCCTTCCCCCTCTTTTTCAAAGAGGGGGATAGATTTGCTCCCCCTTTGGAAAAGGGGGATGGAGGGGGATTTTTCGAATTGACTTTCGGCCTTCTTGCTTATGTAAATGCCTATAATTGCAAACCGCCAATCAGGTCAGAGACCTTTTCCACATTGAATCTTTTCAGGTAATCCTCTATCCCCTCGATAACATTAATAGGCGCCCGGGGATTCACGAAGATGGCCGTGCCAACGGCCACCGCCGTTGCCCCGGCCAGGAGGAATTTCACCGCGTCCTCGCCAGCTCTTATCCCGCCCATGCCTATGACCGGTATCTTCACGGCCCGCGAGGCCTGGAAGACCATCCTCAAGGCGATAGGCATAATAGCCGGGCCTGAGAGCCCGCCTATAACATTTTTTATGGAGGGCTTCCTGCAGGAGATATCTATTTCCATGGCGGGGATGGTGTTTATCAGCGAGATGGCGTCCGCCCCCTCGTCCTCGGCCGCCCGCGAGAACTCGCATATGTCCGGCGCGCCTGGCGAGAGCTTCACGATGAGGATCGCCTGCTTTACGCAACCCCTAACCTTTCTTATCAACTTGTAAAAGGCCTTTAAATCCAGGCCGAAGGCTATCCCGCCCTTTTTCACGTTGGGGCAGGAGACGTTAAGCTCTATGCCGTCCACACCGGCCTCGTCCAGCCTGGAGGCCAGCTTGGCGTATTCTCCCACGGTGGTGCCAAGCACGTTAGCTATTACAGGCACATCGAATTTTTTTATGAACGGGAGCTTCTCGTCTATGAACGCCTTAAGTCCCACGTTCTGAAGACCGATGGCGTTTATCATCCCGGACGGGGTCTCTATGATGCGCGGCGGCGGGTTGCCCGGCCAGGGCTTAAGCGATATGCCCTTCAGGACGATTGCGCCAAGCCTTGAGAGGTCAAAGAACTCCGAAAGCTCCGCCCCGTACCCTGCCGTGCCCGATGCCGTCATCACCGGGTTTTTCAGCGTGAGCTTGCCGATCTTCACCTCAAGCCGCTTACTCAAAGACCACCTCACCTATGCGGAAGACCGGCCCCTCCTTGCAGGCGCGCTTATGCCCCGTTGAGGTCTTTACCGCGCAGCCCAGGCAGACGCCTATCCCGCAGGCCATCCGCTCTTCAACCGATACATAACCCTCCAGTCCCAGTTCCGAGACGGCCTTCAGCATACCCCTGGGGCCACAGGCATATACGACATGTCTATTTTTATTTTTCCCGGCCAGAAATTCTTTAAGCAGGTCTATGACCGTGCCTTTTACGCCCACGGAGCCGTCCTCCGTGGCAAGCCCCAGCACCCGGCAGATGCCCCTAAGCTCTTCCGTCAGCAGCAGTTCATCGGAGTTCCTTCCCCCGTACAGTATCAGTGCCTCCCCGCCAAATGCATCGGCAAGCGGATAGAGAGAGGCTATCCCGGTGCCGCCCGCCACAAGCAAAGGCACCTTTTTGGGTTTCGGCAGGGGATACGGCTCGCCAAGGGGGCCGATTATCTCCACCTCGTCCCCGGCGTCAAGGACGCTCATGATGGCCGTGGCCTTCCCCCTCAGCCGGTACAGGAACTCCAGCGCGTCTTCCTTCACCCTGAAATATCCGAACGGCCTTTTAAGAAGCGGGTCCAGCCTGCCCGGAATCCCCAGCATGAAGAACTGCCCGGGCTGCGCGGCGGGCATTATGCCCTCCGGGCGCACGGAGAGGATGAAATGCTCCACGTTCAACCTGGCGTTTTTTATGACTTTCGCTTTGAAGAGTGAGGGGCTACTCAAAGGAGATGTCGAGGACCTCGTACTCCAGTGTCCTCGCGGGGGCCTTTACCGTCACGGTGTCGCCGGGCTCCTTGCCAAGAAGGGCCCTGCCCACCGGGGAGTTGATCGATATCTTTCCGGCCTTCACGTCTGCTTCCTCGGTGCTTACCAGATAAAAGATATACTCCTCGTCCGCGCCGATGTCCAGCACCTTCACCCTGGCGCCGAACGCCGCCCTGGACTGGTTTATCTTCGACGTGTCTATCACCTCGGCCACGGCCAGCTTCTGCTTCAGATCTATTATCCGGCCCTCCAGAAAGGACTGCTTCTCCTTGGCCGCCGTGTACTCGGCATTCTCGGACAGGTCGCCATGGGCCCTCGCCTCTTCGATGTCCCTGATGTTCTTTGGCCGCTCTACCTTCAGGAGGTGCTCCAGCTCTTCCTGCATCTTCCTGTAGCCGTCAGGCGTTATCGGAAATTTTTGAATCATATCAATCCAGATTTTATCGGATTGGGGGCTGTTTTTTCAAATCGCCATTTTACCCGGCCTTTATTTTTATGATAATATGAATCCCGCTTACAAGAAAGAAAAGGCAACTGCTCTACTTTTCTTTTTTATAAAAAAGAAAAGTAGCAAAAGAAAGAATTTTTAGATTTTTTTGCCCCATTCGGGGCAAAAAAATGCAAAAATTCTCTTTGCTTCTTTCTCTTATAAGAGAAAGAAGAATAAAGGAGTTTTTATGAAAAAATCAGTTAATGTCGGCATTATAGGTTTCGGGACGGTGGGGAGCGGCACGGCGCGGGTGCTGGTGGAGAATGCCGGCCTTCTGAGGGACAGGCTTGGGTTCCCGGTAACCCTCAGGCGCATTGCCGATCTGGATATCAAGAGAGACAGGGGGATAAAGCTCCCAAAGGGCACGCTCACCACGAATGCCGATGACATATTGAACGACCCGGAGATAGATATTGTAGTGGAGCTTATTGGCGGCATCAGGAAGGCCAAGGAACTGATACTTAAGGCGATTAAGAACAAAAAGAATGTGGTCACGGCCAACAAGGCCCTGCTTGCCGAAGAAGGCGCGGAGATATTCAAGGAGGCCGAGCGGCAGGGGGTGACGCTTGGGTTTGAGGCCTCGGTGGCGGGGGCGATCCCGATAATAAAGGTGGTGAGCGAGAGCCTTATCGCAAACCGCATCAACGCGGCATACGGGATTGTGAACGGCACGTCCAATTTCATACTCACAAAGATGACCAACGAGGGGGCGGACTTCGCCACGGTTTTGAAGGAGGCGCAGGCCCTGGGGTATGCCGAGGCGGACCCCACGCTGGACATCGAGGGGATAGACAGCGCGCACAAGCTCACGCTTCTGGCCTCGCTTTGCTATGGCATTCCGCTTTCGTTCAGGAAGGTCTATGTGGAGGGGATAACGAAGATAACGCCGCTGGACATCAGCTTTGCCTCGGAGCTTGGGTTCAAGATAAAGCTGCTGGCGATAGCGAAGGCTTCGGACGGGAAGGTTGAGTTGAGGGTTCATCCCACGATGCTCCCGGCGGACACCCTGATATCGAAGGTGGACGGCGTGTTGAACGCGGTTTACGTGAACGGCGATATGACGGGCGACACGCTCTATTACGGCCGGGGCGCGGGCGACCTGCCCACGGGCTCCGCCGTGGTGAGCGACATAGCGGACATCGCGCGGATCGTGATGAGCGGCGGGCCGGCGAAGGTGCCGATGCGCCTTTCCGCGAAACCAATGAAGATAAAGCCCATCGAAGATATAGAGAGCATGTACTACTTCCGGTTCACGGCCATGGACAAGCCGGGCGTATTATCGAAGATATCGGGGATCCTGGGGAAGAACAGGATCAGCATCGCCTCGGTTATCCAGAAGGGGCGGATGCTTGGCGGCGCGGTGCCATTGATTATCCTCACCCACAAGGCCAGGGAGAAGGACGTGCGCAAGTCTCTTGCGGAGATAGACCGCCTGCCGATAGTCTCTGAAAAAAGCCATCTGATAAGGGTGGAGGGGAAAGAAGGGTAGAGGGCTGATTTACGTCCGCGGCCCGCGGGGCGGCATCACAGGGCCTGATTGGGCTTGATGCCCGTGCGCAGGCCCAGCACTTTGGCCGCCAGCTCGCTTCTGCGCCTTATATCAAGCTTCTCGAATATATTATGGAGATGGTCCTTGACGGTCTGCTCGCAGACGAAAAGCAGGTCCGCGATCTCCCGGTTGGAATGGCCCTGGATGGCAAGCACCGCGACCTCTGTCTCCCGCCTGCTCAGTTTGAAACCGGCAAATTTCGGGTTGAGCCTGTGCTCGGCCGGGTATGGCTCCAGAAGGATGAGCCTGTCTTCCCCGGAGCGGTCCAGCGGCACGGTGCGAATGCGGTAAGTGCGCGGCCCATTTTTAAAAAAGGCCGGTTCCGGGCCGAGGCCGGGGTCCGGGACCTGCCCTGGTGGAATTCTCTTTAGCGCCTGCTTCGCCGGGTCATTCATGTAAAAAGGCCTTCCGTCCCTTCCTACGGCTATTACCCCCCTCCGCTCTTTGCTCAGTTCCAGTCCGGGCATTAGATCGAGGTTACGGATGGCCTTGGCCACGTGGGGGAGAATGACATTCAATATCTTCTTGTCCCGGGCGCTAAAATCACCCTCGTGTTTCTGGCGGTGGAAGCCGCAAGTGCCCACCATGTCTCCCTGGGCGACCAGCGAGGCCGCCAGCACGTAGAATACGGAGGCCTTCGGCAGGAGGAAATCGCAGGCAAACTCGCTTTTTATCAGTGTCCGCTCCGGCACAAGCTCCGTATTCTGCGCAACGGTGTTTACATTTTCATACCACTTGCAGGTGATGAACGGGTCCTGTGCGTAGTAATAGTCAAGGTACAGAACCATCGCCCCTTCGCTATTGTTGAAGACCTCATAGCCGTTGAAGTAGTACTCTCCGGTATTGGGGTCGGTAGGGGCGAAGATTGCGCTGTAGATGCCGATGGATTTCCGCAGTTCTTCGCAGACCGCCCTGAACATCGCGTTTTTGTCCGGGACGGAATAGACGATATCAAGGATTTTAAACACGTTTTTGTAGTCTCTTGTGGAAAGGACGGCCATAAGAAACCCCTAATCCTTGATCAAGATGCCATCGCCCGCCAACTGCTTGCCCATATATAGTCACAAATCAAAAAGCCGCGTGTCAACTGAAAAATCCTACTTTCGTAGGGCTGTATATATGAAGGCAAAAATGATTTTATAAAACATCAGCTTTAAAAAACGGAGAAAGGGAAAATGAAGCAAAATTTGATTCCGAGGGAGCTGTTTCAGGAAGCCCTCTTTAATAAAAAGCTATTGACAATATGGCGGCTTCCCCTATAAACTGGCTCGTGCGCATGTCGCGGGGCGCACAAGGGGAATGGCCTTATCAGCGGGTGAACCCCCTAATTGTTAGGGGTTTGGGTCGTGGAACCTTTAAATTTCCAATCGAGGGAGGCAAAATCTTATGAAGAGCTTGAAGGTCGTACTATGCATCATTTTCTCTGTCGCGCTGCTTGCTGCCTGCGGCGGCAGCCACAACAGCCCCGCTCCTACTACGGCGCCCTCCGCGCCGCAGGGCGTGAGCGCCGTGGCGGGGGATGGCCAGGTGACTATTGCCTGGAATACGGTATCAGGCGCAACTGCCTACAATGTCTACCGGGATACCACTTCGGGAGTGACCAATACCCCCGGCGAACTGATAGGAAATGGTGTGGCCGGCAGTCCTTATATTGATAACACCGTAACCAACGATACAACCTATTACTACGTTGTTACAGCGCTAAACTCACTGGGCGAATCGGGCCCATCAGCCGTGGTGAACGCAACGCCCGCAGCGGGCGCGTCTTCGACCAAGCCCTATATCGCGGCCACGGTCCTTACCTGGACAGGAACTCCTGTTCCCGGGGCGCCGGCCTTGCAAGTGGCGGTATGCACCAACAGCACTTGCAGCACCCCAATAACGGACGCGCAGGTAATGGTAGGCGGGACAACGCTGGTATATAACGGGGCCAATTCCGATTATGAGGCATTGACCGGAGCGCCTGTCGCTAACGGCACGGTCAGCCTCAGCGTGGGCATTACAAACACCGGTGACGGCGTGGCTACCGGCACTTACACCGCGTCCGGTACCCAGTTTGCAACCTTCCCGACCGTAACTGTTCCCGTTTCGGGTGAAACAATGGACCCCACCAAGAATGAGACTTTCAAATGGAACGCGGGCGCACCGACATCAGGCGCGGATTATGTTGTCGGGATCATGAACGGCCCGACATTCTATCCGACAAATTCCAACAACAATCCTCTGGAGCTTCCGACCTCTTCCACGCAGTATACGCTGCCCGCAAACAGCACCACTATAAACGGGGTTTATACGGTGTTTGTCGGGATAGCGACCAAGGGCATAGTGGGGCAGACCGGGGGCATCAGCATACCCAATACCGCAAGCGGCTCCGGCTTGTGGATTGGCGGGATTTCGGCCCAGGTACAGTTCACGATGCAGGCTGGCGGCAGCGGCGGTACTTCGTCCCTGGCCGGAAGCTGGAATCTTAACCGGTTGGTGGCCAACACCCCCTCCTGGGAAAGGACCAATGTGTCCACGGGCCCGCTCACTATAGATTCAAGCGGAACTCTGAGCGGCACATCAGTTGACTGGACGGGCGTTACCAAGGCGGCAAGCGGCACACTGACCGTGAGTGGCGGCATTATAAACAGCAGCACTGACCCGACCTTCCAGGGCGCAGTGGATTCCGGCGGTACTGTCGTAGCGGCCACCAGCACAAAGAGCAATAACGTGGACGTGAAGATGGGTATGCTGGTAAAACAGGGCGCAAGCTATTCCACCAGCGACATGGACGGCACGTGGCAGCTTTATGACTTTGAGTCGCCCGGCGCCTACTGGTTCAGAAACACAATGACAATTACAAACGGCTCATGGGGCCTCCCCAGCAGCACCAACACATGGGACGGCAGTACATTCTCAGCGACGAACGGAACTATCTCCATTGCCGCCACCGGGATCATGAATATGACCACTTCATCGGGGAAGGGGCCCGATCTGTCCATCCAGTGCGCCATGGACTCCGGAAAGACAGTTGCCGTGTGCACCGCTGGCACCCCTGGCACCCCTGCCGACAACGTGGACATTATTGTGCTTGTAAAGGCGCCTTCAAGCCTGTTATTGGCTGACATGGCCGGCACCTGGCAGATGAACCAGATAAGGACCATGGGGCCTATATGGAACAGGGGCACGATGACGTTTGGTTCCACTGGCGGAATTAGCTCCATGTCGCTTAAAGCCTCAGACGGCAGTACCTACACAACGCCGCCAACCGGAAACGCCACGATAAACAATACAAGTGTCGATGTAATAACGGCGCCAACGGCATGGGATGAAAACCAGCAGTGCTCCGTTGACGCGGACAAGACCGTCATGGTATGCACCGCGGGCGGTCCCACAAATGGAGACAGCGCGATTACCGTTCTTTTAAAGCAATAGCCGCACGGCCGTAAAGGGGGGGGCGGGCAGATTTAAACGGCCCGCCCCTTTTTTTTGTGCGCCCGGCGAGCGGGGATGCCCCCCGAAGAAGGCCCTTTCCCCCGGAACCGTATTTGCCGCTGTTGTTTTTTTTTGCGGGTTCAGGTTTGCAACCACACCTGTCCAAAAAAAATTTCTTGGACAGCATTTCAAATAAGAGAAAAAAGCGAAAATGGTTCGTCATTCCCGCAGGTCTTAAGCGGGAATCCAGTCTGTTGGCCTTTAAAAAGCATTTTTGGACCTGGATTCCCGCTGGAGTCTACCCCGTACCTGATACGGGGCGGGAATGACGAGGCCCGGCGTCTTTTGGACAGCATCTGGGGCCTGATTTCAGAGCGAGAGCAAAACCTGTCCAAAAGCCTGAAATTTCAGAAGGTTATTTCTCTTCAATGAGGCTTTTTAGAATATCTTGGACAGCAGTGGTTTTTCGTGGGAGTCACCCGCCCACGGGTGACCCGATCCGCTTTGGAACAGAAAGGTCCTTTTCAGATTATTTTGGACAGCTGTGGGGTACACTATAAAAAACGGGCAAAAGAAGGGGGACTATGAAAACCATCGTCGGACTGATCAGCGCGATATTGATGTTTGGCATGGCCGCGCTTCCATCAATGGCGGATGAAAACCCGGCCGCGGGCGAAAAGAAATTATTCACAAAGCACTTCAACGAAACGCTGTTCGACATAACCAGGCACGCCTTATACAGCGTGGAGGTCATCCTTAACAACAGGGAGTATGAAATCGGGAAAGGCGTCATCGGCATCGTGGTGCATAACGATAAAGACCAGGACGTGAAAGGCGCACAGCTGACTATAGAAGATAAAAACCTTGAAACGGGCGAGATCGCGAAACCCACAGGCATAGAAGACAAGCATAACGGGCTTTATATCGTATCCGGCCTCAAACTTTTCATGGTGGGCCGCTGGGAGCTGAAAATTACCGTTGATAAAAAAGGGGTAAAGGACAGCGTGGCCTTCAAGCTTCCAGAAGCGATGGAAAAATTGTATCCCAAAGGCAGATACTATCCCTGATCATGCTACTGGATGGTGACGGGCAGCTGAAGGGTGGTCTCGCCAAATAAGAACCGTTCTCTCATGACCTTCACGTTGAAAGTATCTCCCGTCTTCTTGTCCACAAGGGCTATTTTGGCATCGAAGATGGAGTTTACCGGCCAGTTGTCCACATCCAGGATGACGTCGCCTTTCTTCAGCCCCGCCCTGGCCGCGTTGCTGCCGGGCTGTACGTCCTCTATTTCCACCCTGCCTTCCTTCTTCGTCAGGACAACGCCCAGCATCGGGGCGGCAGGGGCCTTTTCATAGGGCGCGAAGACCACGTAACTGCCGGTGTCGGGCTCAAAGTACTCCGCACCCAGTTTGTTTATTATTGTCACGAATTTTTTTCCGGTAAGGCGGTATGCCCTGTTGGGGATGCCTTCGTTGAACATTACATGCTGGGCCCCCGCGAGGGCGACCATCTGGCGGGCGGGGTGCGCCTTCAGGTAATCCGCAATCGAGTGGGCCATGGTCTCGTCCCAGAGTATCTGGCTTTGGTAGAAGTTCTCGAAATTGATATGTTTGTGCCCTTTATGCTGCTCGAAGACCTCCTTGATCTTTTCCCGGTACTTGTAATCGGACATGTCCATGCCGGCGGGGACCTCTTTTCTTTCCTGCGGGGTCAGAGAGTCAAGCCCGCCCTTCACCACCTTCCGCACGATCCCCTGCCGGATATTCAAGGCGATTACCGGGATCTTCCGGGCCCTGGCGAAGTTTATTATGTCCCGGTAGAGGAGGTAATCCATCCCCCATCGCTTGAAGTATTCGGATTCTTTCAGGAATTCCCGCTCGCCTATCTGGCCGTTTATGTACTTGTCCAGCGCGGGCTGTGACGGCCTCTGGAACATCTCCATCCCGATGGCGAATTTTCTGCCCGCCCGAGCGAGGTCGGCTATTACCTCAAGCTCAACCATGTGGTCCGCATAGCTGTCATGCTGTTCGCCGACGTAGATGATAGGCTCTGCAATGTTTTTTGCCACGATCCGGTCCAGGGTGAGCGAGTCCCCGGGCTCCACCCCGAAGACGGGACGCGACAGGGTCTCTACCATGCCCCGGTCCGTTTTTTCGGTCTCCTTCCGAACGTTTCGCCCGTCCTCGAACCGAAGGAGCGAGTAATTGCCGTAATGAAAGAGCTTGGGGGCCACAAGGGCGGCCTCCTGGGCCGAGCCTGCGTTGGCAAAGGCCACAACCTTATCCGGAGACAGGGGGTTCCGCCTCACAACCAGCGTGAAACCGGGCCCCGCCGGGTTTACCCTGCCGAACAGCCGCTTCAATACCGGGCTGTCGAAGCCCAGAACCAGCAGCGAGGAGCTTTCAATATCCGCGTCTTTTATCGTCTTTTCTTCCCTCGGGGTGAACCCGGCGGACTCGAACGTCTTGATGAGGCCGCGGTATTTCTCTTTTCCGGCCTCCGGGTAGACGATGAGCTTCTTTTCGGCCCCGATCAGGCGGGCTATAACCGGGGGGAACTCCTTATCAGAGATCTCCCGCATGATGTCGTAATTTCCGTCCACAACCAGGCCCAAAGGCTTGTCGTTTTCCGGCAATGTGATCTTTATGTCCTGCTTGGCGGCGGTTATCTCGATTGTCTTGTTAATCCTGCCCTTATCGGTGGCCACCGTAACGGGCAGATAAAGGCGGTAAGGAGGGGTCTTCTGGACGACCTCAAAGGTTACAGTCGGGGTGCCGTTCACAAAACCGGCATCGGGGCTGTTGATGACCAGTGAGGGCACGTCCTTGCGGTCAAGCCACTGGTCGAAGAACCAGTTCAGGCCCTCGCCCTTCGCGTTTTCAAACGACTTTTCGAGGTCCGCCCACGACGCCTCCTTGAACTTCTTTTCCTCTATGAAATTCCTCAGCGCCTTGTAATAGGTCTTCTCACCCAGCATCTTCTTCAGCATGTGAAAGACCATCGAGCCTTTTCCGTAGCCGATAGACATCGATGCCAGGTCCACCCGCCCCCTGAAATCCTTCAAGGGGAACTCTTTTGACGGGGTGACGTAAGCGCGGTAGTCCGTGAGCACGTTTTTCCTGTACTCCCATCCCTTGCCTGTTTCGGCCTGATAGAACTGGTCCGCCATGTATGTGGTGATCGCCTCAAGCCAGTTGCCCGATGCGGGATCGCCATAGACGTAATTGCCGAACCACTGGTGGAGTATCTCGTGCCCCAGCGAGGTCTTTGTTATGAACGGCAGCCGCACGACCACCTGCCCCAGCAGCGTGAACGTGGGCATCGAGTACCCGGTGGGCAGGATGTTCTCCACTATCGAGAAGCGCTTGTACGGGTACGGGACCAGAAGCCCGTCGTAAAGGGCGAAATATTGCCTGGCATGGGCGAGATAGTCTTCAGCCAGGTCCTTGTCCGCGGGCAGGAAGTATGCGTATATATCCATGTCTCCGTATTTTTCCACGCTCACGTCGTAAGGGGCGGCCACCAGGTCCAGGCCTTCCAGCGGATGGGGAAAACTGAACGAGAACGCGTCCCCTTCGGGCGTTTTTTGCTCCGTTATCTCATCGGCCTCCGATACGGCCTTGAAGCCAGCGGGGACAACGGCCTTCAAATGATAATAGGCAAGCTCCTCCATGCGGGGATACCAGGCCGAGGTAAGAGATATCCCCTGTTTGCCGAGCAGGTTTTGAGAGACCACCCCGGCGTTTTCAAGGTTCTGCGCCGCTTCAGGCCGGGTGGGAAAGAGCGCCTGGTATGCGATCCGGAGCGTCCCCTTGCCCTTAAGAAGGACGACGCGCTCGTTGTCTTTTTTCGTGACCGCAGGAGGCGGAAGGGGGTTCCCGTTAAAAGAGGCGGAAAGGATCCTGAGGCCCCCAACCGAGACGGCCCTTTCCGCACCATCCGGAAAAGAGATAACTGCCGAGCCGTTCAGGAGGCCCTTCCCCGTATCGCAGGTGACGGAGAGGCTGTAGTCAGGCAACGCGCTTTTCTGCCCGGCTTCCGCCTTCGCCAATCCCGCAAACAGCATTGCTATGACCATGGATGAGAAAAGGAATTTCATTTTGACAGCTTTAATTTTATATTTTTTTCACGGGTATGTACAGAAGGTGGACAAAACAGTTTGCTTCATTGATTAATTCCCATGCCTTGTCTTAAGATATTAGGATAATTTTCTTTCAGGGGAGGCAAATCGGTGCGGGAAGAAGAGATAAAGCCCGACAAGAAGATAGACATACGGGGCCTGGTCTGCCCGTATACCTTCGTCAAGGCCAAACTCGCCATCGAGGACATGGAAATCGGGCAGGTGCTGGAGATCCTGGTCGATTACCCGGAGGCCATCAAGAATATCCCCAAATCCATGCAGGACCACGGCCAGACCGTCCTGGAGATCTCAAAAAAGGATGACCGGAACTGGGTCATCCTGGTCCGCAAGGAAAAGGAATAATGGAATTCACGGACGAGCAGGTACAGAGATACTCACGGCACATAATCCTCCCGGAGGTGGGCGGAAAGGGCCAGAAGAAGCTCCTCGCCTCGAAGGTCTTCCTGGTTGGCGCGGGCGGGCTTGGCTGCCCTGTAGGCTATTACCTCACCGCCGCGGGAGTGGGCACCATAGGCATCGTGGACAACGATGAGGTGGAACTCTCAAACCTCCAGAGGCAGATAGCCCACGGCACCGACCGCCTTGGCATGCCCAAGGTGGAGAGCGCAAAAAAGACATTCCAGAACCTGAACCCCGACGTGAACATAATCGCCCTGCGCGGAAGGCTCACAAAGGACAATATCCTTGACATCATAAACGACTACGACGTGGTGGTGGACGGAAGCGACAACTTCCCCACCCGCTACCTGGTAAACGACGCCTGCGTCATGCTGAAAAAACCCCTGGTAAGCGGCGCGATACTCCGTTTCGAGGGCCAGGTCACAACCGTCCTGCCCGGCGAGGGGCATTGTTACCGCTGCCTCTTCGAAGCCCCGCCCCCGCCCGGCCTTGTGCCCTCATGCCAGGAGGCGGGCGTCCTTGGCGTGCTGCCCGGCGTTATTGGGGCGCTGCAGGCCACAGAGGTGCTGAAAATCCTCCTCGGGAAAGGCCAGCCGCTTAAGAATTCGCTTTTAATTTACAACGCGCTTTCGGTCAGCTTCCGAAAGGTCAAGGTCCCCCGCAACCCCGATTGCCCCATCTGCGGCGCCCACCCGACTATAACCGCCCTCCAGGACTACGACCAGGGCTATTGCCAATTGGGGGGATAAAAACAAGACCATTCTTGTTCTTTCTCTTGTAAGAGAAAGCACTAAATACGGCGGATTTCATCCGCCTTGGGCAAAGAGAATTTTTGGATTTTCCCCCCCCTCGAATTTCCGGCAGCTGCCCGTATTTATTCCAGTGCAACAAAGGTCTCGGTCCTTGTGAGCCCGCGCAGCTTTCGCACCCTCTTTAATATCTTATTGAATATCTCATTGGTGTCCTTGGCCTCAAGGGTGACCACCAGGTCGAACTGCCCGGTTATCACATCGGCCTGCTCCACGCCGGTTATCCCGCGCAGGCTGTCCCGGATGGACCTCTCTTTCCCCGGAATCACATTCGCCAGAAGATACACTCTCGCCATGGCTCCTCCCTTTCAGGTTTTGCGCTTGCCCTAGTGGACTTTCACCCCGCCTTTGGCGGGGCTTCGCTTCCTCTCCGCACGCTCGGCCTTTTTTATCTTCTCTCCGGCAGGGACCCCTGCTTTGGGGGCCCGCTCCAGGCTCTTCCTGAGGGCGTCCATCAGGTTCACAACTTTGGCGGGCTGCGGGGGCGGAGGGATCGTGACCTCCCTGCCCTGCACCTTCGCGTCTATAAGCTCCAGAAGCGACTTGGTATAGGTGTCCTGAAAGTCCTCCGGCTTGAATTCCTCCGTGAACTTGCTTATAAGCTCCGTGGCAAGGGACAACTCGGTCTTGCTCAGCTCCACCTGCCTGGGGATATCAAGGGTCTCCGGAGAGGCGATCTCGTCCGCATAGTGCAGGGTATCAAGGAGGAGCACGTCCCCGTATAGCCTGATTATCGCAAGGTGCTCCCTGTCCTTCAGTGTAAATTTGGCCAGCGCCACCTTGCCGGTCTCGCGCATCGCCTCCCTTAAAAGGGCGTATGGCCGGGCGCTTGCCTCTTCGGGCTCCAGGTAATAGGGTTTTTGCATGTAGATGGGCTCTATCTCGCCGGCATCTATAAAGCCCTGTATGTTTATGCTCTTCGATGCCTTCTGGGGCAGTTTTTCCAGTTCCTCGTCGGTCAGGGTCACATATTTCTTTTTCTGGTACTCGTAACCCCTTACAATGTCCGTCCAGGGGACCTCAACCTTGTCGTTCGGGCACCAGCGGAGGTATTCCAGCGGGGTGTAGTCAGATTTATGCAGTAGATGGAAAGGGAGCGCTTTTTTCTTTGTGGCCGTGTATACCTTTACCTGAATGCTTATCAGGGCAAAGCTGATGCTCCCCTTCCAGATGGCCCTCATAAATAAAAGATAGCACCAAGCCGGAGGGGGGTCAAACGGAGGGGAACTCCATTTAAAATGAAATAACTGCTCATTAAAATCCCTCCTAACCTCCCTTTTCCAAAGGGAGGGATTTGCCCCTTTTTAAAACTCCGACTGCTCTGCATAAGGATGCACTCCTAACCTCCCTTTTCCAAAGGGAGGGATTTGCCCCTCTTTGGAAAAGAGGGGATGGGGGAGATTTCCCGGTCAAAAAATGCCGGATCGGGAGATGGGCTGAGCCATAAGTCATATATTTTACAGCTAATCTTATAGATATATAAATCTTCCAAATTGGACAGGGTTGTTTCCATCCTCTACAGTGATAAAACCTATTCTTATCGCGGGAGAGGACTTATGCCTTACAGCCTGAAGCTCAATTGCTGGGAATTCATCAAGTGCGGGCGGGAGCCGGGGGGCGGCAGGGAGCGTGAGTGCGGGGTTTGCCCCGCCTCCGTGGAGGAGAAGCTGGATGGGATTCACGACGGGCTTAAGGCTGGCAGGGCCTGCTGGGTGGTCTCCGGCACCCTCCGTGTTGGTTGTGCGCAGGGGACCAGGGCCAAACAGGTGCCAAGCTGTGAGCTGTGCGACTTCTATCAATACGTCAAGGGACAGGAGGACAGCCATTTCAAGCTCTCATCAACTCTTATTTCCATCCTTATGGAAGAGGAGGACCCGGTCGAAGGGGACGAAGTCGAGGATGAGGAGCAGGATTAGCGGACTGGAAAAAGGCAATTTGATTTATAATAATCTCCGGTTTATAGGATTTATGTTGAAGAAATAAGCAAATCTTTTTATAATCAGAACTTTAAAAGATAAGTATTGATGATTTTTTGATAAGTTTTTTTAATTTGATTCAAAACTTAGGCATATATTAGGCTTATATACTTTTCGCTCGAAACCATCGCAAGAAGGAGGATACACATGAAGAAGTACGAAACGCCGCTTCTTAACGAGCTTGAGAAAGGCCCATGGCCGAGTTTCGTTAAAGAGCTAAAAAAGGCGGCAAAGACCAGTGAGATGGCCAATGATGAAGTCGGCCAGCTCGAGAAGTCTTTCAGAGACAAGCGCGGGTACTGGAAGCACGGCGGCATCGTGGGCGTTCTGGGTTATGGCGGCGGCGTTATCGGAAGGTACTCCTCTCTTCCCAACGAGTTTCCCGGCGTCGCTCATTTCCATACCGTCCGTATAAACCAGCCGAGCGGCATGTTTTACAAGACCGACAGCCTGAGGACGATCCTGGACCTCTGGGACGAATACGGCAGCGGGCTCACCAACATGCACGGGTCCACCGGCGATATGGTCCTGCTGGGCTGCAGGACTGAAGCCCTCGAGCCCTTGTTCGCCGAGGTCACATCCAGGGGCTGGGACCTGGGCGGTTCCGGTTCAGCTCTCAGGACGCCCGCCTGCTGCGTGGGCAAGGCCAGATGCGAATGGGCCAATATAGACGCCATGGACATCTGCAACGACCTCACCCAGACCTACCAGGACTACGTCCACAGGCCGGCCTGGCCCTATAAATTCAAATTCAAGATTGCCGGTTGCGCCGTGGACTGCGTGGCCTCGATTGCCAGGGCCGACTGCTCGATAATCGGCACATGGAAGGGCAACATCGCCGTCGATCAGGATGTCGTGAAAGACTATGCGAAGGCCGGCATGAACATCAACGCCGAAATAGTCGGTATGTGCCCCACCGGCTGCATGAGCTATGACGGCAAGACCCTGACCATAGATGACGAGAACTGCAGCCGCTGCATGCACTGCATCTCGAAGATGACCAAGGCCCTCAGGCCCACCGGTGAGCGGGGAGCAAGCATTCTCATCGGCTCCAAGGCCCCGATCGTTGTGGGCTCGCTCCTTTCCTGGGTCATCGTGCCGTTCATGAAGATGGAGCCCCCCTACACCGAGCTCAAGGAGCTGGCGGAGAAGATATGGGAGTGGTGGGATGACAACGCCAAGCCCAGGGAGCGCATAGGCGAGGTCATCGAGTTGAAGGGCATGAGGAGCTTCCTTGAGGCCATCGGCGTCCCGCCTCAGCCGCAGCAGGTGCTGGCGCCCAGGAAAGACCCGTTCTTCTTCTGGAAGGACGAGGACCTGAACGGCAAGAAATAAATTTTAAGATAAACCGTAAAGGAGGAATCGAACAATGGCTTGGCTAACCGAGCAAGAGGCAAAAGCAAAGAGGAAGACCGATATAGGCCCGCCTCATTATTCGAAGATGCTCCCGCCCGTTATCTCGAAAAATTACGGGAAATGGAAATACCATGAGGTCTTTACCCCCGGCACCATGGTCCATGTGGCCGAATCCGGCGACAAGGTTTATACCGTCAGGGTGGCCTCGCCGAGAATCCTTGCCACGGAATCCATTCGCGCCATGCTCGACATCGCGGATAAGTACTGCGATGGCTATATCCGCTGGACCACACGCAATAACGTCGAGTTCATGACCACCAGGGAAGAGAATGTCCCTCTGATAAAGAAGGCCGCCGAGGACGCCGGCTATCCGGCGGGCGGCATCGGGTCAGGGCTTTCCAATATGGTGCACACGCAGGGCTGGGTGCACTGCCATAGCGCGGCAGCCGACGCCTCCGGCCTTGTCAAGGCCATCATGGACGAGGTCTATCCCTATTTTACCGAGAAGAAGCTTCCGGCAAAGACCAGGCTGGCACTCGCCTGCTGCGTCAACATGTGCGGCGCGGTGCATTGCTCCGACCTGGCCGTCGTGGCCATCCACAGGAAGGTCCCCGAGATAAACCACGACCTCGTAAAGAACATGTGCGAGATCCCGACCACGATCGGCGCCTGCCCCACAAGGGCCATCAGCCCCGATCCGGCCAAGAAGTCCGTCAAGATCAACCCGGACAAGTGCATGTACTGCGGCAACTGCTTCACAGTATGCCCGCCGATAGACATCCACAGGCCGGAAGAGGACGGCGTGGCCATAGTGGTGGGCGGCAAAGTCGGCTCGCTCAGGAAGGGCCCGATGTTCTCCAAGCTGGCGATACCGTACATAAAGAACAACCCGCCCAGGTGGCCCGAGGTTGTCAGCGCGGTGAAGAACATCCTCGAAACCTATGCCAATGACGCCAGGAAGCACGAGAGAATAGGCGAGTGGATAGACAGGATCGGCTGGGAGTCCTTCTTCAAGAAGACCGGCATCGAGTTCACATATCAGCACATCGACGACTTCACGTTCGCAAGGGACACGTTCAGGACATCGGCCGCGTTCAAATGGTAATATAAATGAAAGGCAGGCCCTCGGGCCTGCCTTTTTTATTAAAAATTCTCCGAAGCCGCAAGGAGGGCTTAAATGGAAAAGGACGAGCTTAAAGACAAGATATTCGAGTTCGTGCAGGCCGCCAAGGGCAAGAAGAAACTCAAGGAGAAAGACATAATAAAGGGCATGGCCGAGAAGACCGGCGAGACCCCGGACAATGTCAAAAAGGCCATGCGCGAGATGATCGACATAGGCAGGCTCATGTACTCTTACGGCGGCGGTTCCAGTTCAGTCGAGATACCCTCTGAAGAGTACCTGAGGGAAAAAGGCCTCATCAAGTAGCAAAGGCCTCTTAAAAAGCATTGAATACAATCGCAAGGGTAGTCGTGGCGGGGCTCCGTGGGGGCTCCGGCAAGACTACCCTTTCTTTAGGCCTTCTGGCCTCTTTCAGGGAGATGGGCCTCGCCCCGCTGGCCTTCAAGAAAGGACCGGACTATATAGACGCGGGCTGGCTCTCCCGCGCGGCCGGCGGCCCCTGCTACAACCTTGACCCTTTTTTAATCGGCGAGGAGAACATCCTGCCCTCCTTCATCTGCCGCCAGGGCGCGTCCCAAATATCAGTCATCGAAGGCAACCGCGGCATCTTCGACGGCATGGACCTGGAGGGCTCACAGTCCACCGCCCGGCTGGCAAAGCTCCTCAAAGCCCCTGTAATCCTCATAATGGACTGCACTAAGATGACGCGCACGGCGGCGGCCCTGGTACTGGGAGTAAAGAAATTCGACCCCTCGATGCGGCTTGCCGGGGTGGTCTTGAACCAGGTGGCGGGCAGGAGGCACGAGGCCATGCTAAGGGGCTCGATAGAGCGGTTCGCGGGCGTTCCTGTTATTGGGGCAATACCGCGAATGCGGAAGCAAAAACTCTCCGAGCGGCATATGGGCCTGGTGCCGTACCAGGAGCACCCGGAGATCGATGAGGCCCTCCTTGCGGCGAAAGAGCTGGTTGCAGGCCATGTGGACGTTGAAAAAGTAATTCAGATAGCCCGCTCCGCACCGGCCCTGAAACTTAAAGGTAAAAAAGCCATCCCGCTCAGGGACTACGAAAGGGTGCGGATAGGGGTGATCAGGGACCAGGCCTTCCAGTTCTATTACCCGGAGAACATAGAGGCCCTGAAAGAGCGCGGGGCGGATGTGATCGAGCTAAGCTCGCTTCTTCCCGGCCTATTGCCCGATGTGGACGCCCTTTATATAGGCGGCGGCTTCCCCGAAACCCATGCCATCGCGCTCACGAAGAACAAAAAGTTCCTTAAAGACCTGAAGGCGCGGATCGAGGCCGGGCTTCCCGTCTATGCCGAGTGCGGCGGCCTCATGTATCTGGGCGAAAATCTCCTCTTAAAGGGGAAAAAGTACAAGATGGCGGGCATCTTCCCCTACGATTTCCAGCTTGAGGAGAGGCCGGTCGCGCACGGGTATTCGATCGCGAAGATTACCGGCAAGAACGCCTTTTACAAGAGGGGGACCGTTCTTCACGGGCACGAGTTCCATTATTCAAGGCCTGTAAGGGATGCCTCCCGCCCGGCGCAATTCGCCCTTAAAATGGAGCGCGGCACCGGCGTGGAGGACGGGATGGATGGGCTTGTCTATAAAAATGTCTTCGCCACTTACACCCATACCCACGCGCTCGGCACGCCCGAGTGGGTGGAGGGGATATTGAAGGCGGGGAGGGGGGTTGGGAGAGGAAGGAGTTCCGATTAAGAGCGGTTAAGCGAGTTGCTCTATTCCGCGAGTGATTTGCTCATTTATGGCGAGGCCATTCGGAACCAATCCCGCATTCCCGCTTTCGCGGGAATGACAATCTTTTTTAATCGGAATGAGTTCATCCATTAATCCCCCCGCGCCCCCCTTTAAAAGGGGGGATTAACTGAATCTTGCTCCCGGCAGTACCGTCTTGACAGAAGGTTCTCTCTCCCATTTCGGTTAACTGAACGTACCTATTTTGATAGCCTTTAATGGGTACTTGGAAATCGTATTTACCTATCGGGTTCAGGTTGCAACTGGCACTTGGACAGTTCGGATTTAAAAGAAATTTATCGGATCTGGATTCCCGCTTAAGGACTGCGGGAATGAAACAAAAAAGGCGGGGGAAATGAAAGACCGGATTGCCATAAGAGTCCTGGTTATTCTGTTTGCTATTTCGATACTTACCGCATGCGGTGGAGGTGGAGGCGGCGCAATTCATCTAATCTCACAACGGAGTCCGTCCCCGGGCCAGCGTCCGCCGTGGTCTCCGCCATACCATTTGCGAACGCCACGGGAGTGCCGCTGGCCGCAATGATAAGCGCGGTCTTCTCACAGCCGATGGACCCGTCCACCATAAACGCGAATACCTTTCCTCTCCCATTAAGGGCCGTCCGGAAGGACGGCCCTTTTATGGTATTGATTTCATTTTATTTATTAGATAATATTCCTTAACTCGTTTAGAATTAATAGAGGAATACGCCTGAATACAGGAGGGAAAAATGGCAACTGAAAAAAAAGGGGAGAAGGGGAAAGTGGCGGCCGGCAAGGCCTTCATGAAAGAGATGAAGCCCAGTCCGGAATTGGCAAAGATAGTGGGGGACAAGCCCCTCCCCAGGACAGAGGTAACCAAGAAGCTGTGGGAGTACATCAAGAAGAACAAGCTTCAGGATGAAAAGAACAAGAGGAACATCAACGCGGACGCCAACCTGCTGGCTGTATTCGGCGGCAGGAAACAGGTCTCGATGTTCGAGATGACCAAACTAATAAATCAGCATTTGAGCTGAACGGCAGGGGGCCGCTGGTTCCAGCGGCCCCACTTTTAAAACCCGATCCTCCCTTTTGGGGGCTCGGATTTTTCTATCATGCCGAAGGCCTGTTCGTATTTCCTGATATTGTCTTCCAGGGCGGCAAGCACCCTCTTCATGTGGCCGGGGCTGAGGATGACGCGTGCGGTGACGGTGCCCGCCGGGGGGGAGACCATGAGGAAGTCCATGACGAACTCCTCTTTCGTGTGGGTTACCACCATGTTGTTCGAGTACACGCCGCCTTTCAGGTGCTCCGGGAAGCTTACCTGCACGTCCATCCCTTTTTCTTTCTCTTTCGATTCCATTGCTGCCTCCTTTATAAAAGCAATCTGAGCGCGCCCATTATGAATATGCCGCTATAAAGCACCATTGCTGCTCCGCAGAGGAAGCTCACTTTTCGGAAGAAGCCGGCCCCCAAAACCTCCCTTCCTCTCGCGGACACCGCCGAAAGAAATCCGTACCACGTGAGGTCGCAAAGCCAATGGGTCGTGGCTAGCGCCAGGACGCCGAATATGCCGAACCTTAAGGCGCTTATAACGAGCCCGAGCCCGATCGTGGCCCACCAGAGGGGGAAGTAAGGGTTTGTGAGGCTTATAAACATCCCGGACGAAAAAGAGGATTTCCGGTCTTTTTCACTTTTAGCCTCTCTGGCCGGGAAGAGGAGCCCTTTGGCCACAAAGAGCAGGTATGTGCCGCCCAGGAGCCCGGTGGCTATCCGCACCCAGCTTATCTGGAGGAACCTGCCCGCACCCAGGGCCAGGAGGAATATTAATGGGAACTCTATGGCCCCATGCCCCAGGGCGATGTATATCCCGGCCCTGCGAGAGCTTGCGCCCTGCTCTATGGCGGCCGCGGTCATCGGCCCCGGCGAAAGCACCCCCGAAAGCGATATAAGCATGGCCGAGAGGAGAAACAGGACCAGGTTTTGATGCATCCACCTATTTTAAAAGGCGGGAGCTTTTTATTACAAACGCAAGGCAGGGGGCTTGCGCCCCCTGCCTTCAAAAACCGTAAGTGGCTGAAAAGAGAAGCCTGTAGCTTGCCACAAGCTGCACGCCGTTCACCCGCTCCCAGACTGGCACCTGCACCTTCGCCCCGAGGACGGTGTTTTTAAGCGGGAGAATCTCCAGACCGGGCGATAGCCAGAGACTGTCGCCGCCCGTATTGGCCGGGTCGTCTATCAGGCTTGCAGGATTGGTATACCTGCCCTTGCTGTCGCTCGATCTGCTCTGATGCAGGAAAACCACCCCGCCCACAAGGTTTAAAAGCTCGCCCGCCGAGTACTTGCCGGTGAGGTCCGCCGTGATGGAGCTTCCGAAGGCATAGCCTTCAGAGTTCCTGGTTGCTATCTCGTAGCTTGCGTCTCCCTGGAGCAGGAACTTTCTTGATAATTTCGTATAGGACAGGGCCAGTATCGGGTCCCACGAGCCCGTGCCCGGCTGCATATGGGCATGTATGAACCGCCCGTTTGAACCCCGCTGCCTGTATTCCCCGGTTGTGGTCTTGAGGCCCGCTCCCGCGGCCAGTATGCCCGTGGGTCTAATATCGCTGTCCTGATATACGCGGTAGAGGGCAAGGACGGTTATGTCTCCAAGCCCGTCCAGGGGGTCCATATGGTGCTCCATCCACTGCGGGCCCATCCCCATGTCCATGAACATCTGCATGTCCATGGTGTTTCTCACATAAGGAATCGAGACGAAGAGCTTCAGCCTCGGGGTTACGCCGTATCCGGCGGTCAGCGTATATCTTGTCATCCCCATGCGGGTTGGGATGATCGTGTACTTGCCCTGGCTCTCTATCCCGGCTAAAGAGCGGCTGGCCTCACCCTCTTTAAACTTGTCCATTAAAGTGTAGCTGTAGCTGAGCTGAAGCGAAACCCTGCCGCCCCCGGGGGCCTGGGTCCCAAGCAGGCTCTCCTGTGCGCCGCTTGAAAGCTGACAGCAAAAACCCGTGGCGTAGGCCCTTGAGGCGGTGCTTGAGACGCCAATGACAAAAAGCAATCCAATAAGGAAAAAACACCTCTTCATTTTGAATCTCCCCTCTCTTATTTTTGGAAAATAATATTTCCGGTCCCTTCAGACCGGTTCGGGAGGGAGTTCCTTTTCGAAGGCCATAATAAAAGAGGCTGGAAGAGGCTCCACCGGGAACGTCGTTGAAAACCCCGGAATGTGGTTAACCGCGGCCCCTTCGGCAAGCGCCGGCATAAGCGGGCCTGAGTGGACGAAATTGGCGGAGCTGCTGCATACGTCAAGAGTAAATATGGAAGTCCTCTCCTTAGCGCCGCCGGGCGCAGGGCCCATCTGAAGAGGGGCGGCAAAAGAAAGGGTCAAGAGAAAAATGACGGTGAGCCCTGTCGCTCTCAATTCAGGCTGATTCTAAGGGCGCACACCATGGGCTGTCAATATCAAATTATAATTATAAACAACTCTCACTTCATGGAATTTATATTTAGGCAAGCGCTTATGATAAACTCAATGATGAAGTTCGTCCTGCTCCTTATCCTTCTATTAGGGATAGCGGCCTGCAATTCGAGGCCGCAGGGCCTGGAGGTGCCCCTGGACGGCAGTCGCGCCATAGTGGATGTTGCCGCTCTCAAAGAGGGCACTCCCGGATTCTACTGGGTGGAAATCGAAGGCAAGAGGATCGGCTTTTTTATCATAAAGGTAGATGGGAAGGTCTCGTCCTATTTCAATGCCTGCGCGAAATGCTATCCCAGGAAGCTCGGCTACCGCTTCGAAAATGGTTCGCTCGTCTGCAGGGCCTGCTCGGTCAGGTACGACGTGCATGAACTGAACAACGGCATCGGCGGGTGCTATCCGCTGCCTCTGAAGGGGGAAATGGCCGGGCGAAAGTACGTGATAGAGGAGGGCGCTCTATTGAATGGAGTAAGGTATTTCTGATGCGTAAAAACCGTCCTTTGCGGGCTTTGAAATAAAAAAGGGCGCCTTCCGCGCCCCCTTTTCCTCAGTTCTTGTCCTCCTATTTGGTCTCAATCTCCTCCGCGGCCTCTTTCGGCTTGGGCGTCAAGGCATCCACAACGAACCCAAGCAGGGTGCCCGTGACCGCGCCCAGCACTATGCTGACCGATGCCGTGCAGAAGAGCCCCAGCAGGGTGCCCACCACCACCATCATCCGCACCAGGATGGTGGACTCTACCGCGTGGCCTACCAGGTGCTGTATTACCACCAGTGTGCCGAAGCTGCCAAAATAAAATCCGGGGACGATTCCGAATATCAGGAAAAAGATCCCACCCATGACCGCCCCTATCTTCCTTCCTATCCTTGGCCCAGTGTCCATCTTTATTCCTCCTTTTACTGGATTTAAGCCCTTTCTTTTTCTTCGGCTTTCTTCGGAGCGCGGAGGGCGTCCACCAAAATACCCAGAAGCCAGCCTGCAAAACTGGCGCCCAATACAAAGACCAGCCCGGATACCATTACCCCGATGAGCATCGAGGCGGCCACTATCATCCTGGGCAGGATCCCAGGCCCTACCGGATAGCCAAAGAGCGTGCCAGCCAGGTTCAGGCCCATGACCCCGCCAAGAAAGGAACCGGGCAGAAGCCCGAACACGGCAAAGAGGACAAGCCCAGCCCCCGCGCCTATCAGGGTCATCCTGGTTGAGAACCTCTTGTTCATCTTAAGCCTCCTTTCTACCGACTCCGCATAAAGATATGCATCGGATATGCCAGCCGGAAGCATTCGATTTTAAAAGAAACCCGCTAAGAAGATTTTTGCAGTTCGGCAAACCGGTTTGCAAAACCGCAAAAACCGCTTTATTCCAATGGAACTGCAGCTTCAAGTTGACATCCCCGGCCCATGGGGCCGATAATTAACTGAAGGATTTTCCAATGGACATGAGGCGCTATAATTCCTTTTCATCTTTTGCAAGAAGCTATTTCGGCGGGGAAAAGATCCATAAGGTAAACATAGACGCGGGTTTTACCTGTCCCAACCGCGACGGCACCGTGGGCGTGGGCGGCTGCATCTACTGCAACAACTCAAGTTTCAGGCCATCTTCGTGCAAGCCCTCGCTGTCCGTGAAGGAGCAGGTTGAAAACGGCATCGCTTACCTCCGGAAACGCTACCGGGCGGAACGCTTCATCGCCTATTTTCAGCCCTATACAAATACCTATGCACCCGTTGAGGAACTCCGGCGCCTTTACCTCGAAGCGCTGGAAAACCCTTTGGTCGCGGGGCTTGCCATAGGCACGAGGCCCGACTGCGTGGACGAGGAGAAAATGTCCCTCCTGGCCGGCATCGCCAAGACCCGTTTCGTGCTGATAGAGTACGGGCTGCAATCCATTTACGATAAAAGCCTCCGGTATATAAACCGCGGACACGATTATAACAAGTTCCTGCAAGCGCTCCGGCTCACCTCCGGCAGGGGCATACATACAGGCGCGCACCTGATCGCGGGTTTGCCGACGGAAAGCCGTGAAGAGACCCTGCACATGGCGGACGTGGTCTCCGGTCTGGACATAGGGTTTCTCAAGATACATCAGCTGCAGGTAGTGAAGGGCACCAGGCTTGAGGCGGATTACCGGAGGGAGCCCTTTCACGTATTCGGCTATGATGAATACCTCGAGTTCCTGGCCGGCTTTCTCGAACGGCTAAACCCCGGCATAGTCCTCCAGCGCCTGTTCGCCACCGCCCCGGATGACATCCTTGTAGCCCCGCAATGGGGGGCGGACAGGCACCGGATTCACAGGGACATAGAGCTGAAGCTGGCCGAAATGGACACCTTCCAGGGTAAAAGGTTCCATGACCCTGTCAATCGGACGGGGGCGGTCAGGAATTAGAGATGCTGCCGTTTCGGATTACCCGGTGCACCTCGCGGCTCAGTGTCCTTATCATGTAAGGCTTCGCCACCACTCCCGCAAAGCCGTATTCCATGTAGTTGGCCATTATAGGGTCATTCGAGTACCCGCTTGAAACGATGACCTTCACTGCGGGGTCTACCTCAAGCAGCTTCTGTATCGCCTCTTTGCCGCCCATCCCCCCTGGGACTGTCAGGTCCATGATTATGGCGTCGAAAGCCTTGCCGGTCTCCTTCGCCTCCTTGAAAAGGGTTATCGCGTCCTTTCCGTCCGGGACGCCGACCACCTCGTAGCCGGACCTGTTCAGCATCTCCCCGGCCACTTCGCGCACAAGCTCCTCGTCGTCCATGACCAGTATCCTTCCCGATCCCATGAACGGAAGCTCGTCGTCATGGTTCCGTCCCGCTATCTGGCCGCCGGAGGCTGGCAGGTAGACGTGGAACCTGGTCCCCTTGCCGGATTCCGATTCCACGGTTATATTGCCCCCGTGCTTTTTCACGATGGAGTAGCAGGTCGCAAGCCCCAGCCCGCTGCCCTTCTGCTTGGTTGTGAAGTAAGGGTCGAAGATGTTGTGCAGATGTTCCTTCGGGATGCCTATCCCGTGGTCCTCGATGGTGATGCGGATGAACATGGTCCCGGCGCCCGGGTCCTCCTTTGAAACCACCGTGCAGTTTTCGCAGCTTACCCGGACAATGCCGCCTTTCGGCATGGCCTGCTGCGCGTTCAGGATCAGGTTGTGGACCACCTGGCTTATCTGCCCCTCATCGGCCTCCACGGGCCAGAGGTCCTCGGGTATCCGGAATTCGCACCTCACGTTTGAGCCCCGCAGGGCGAAACCGGTAGACTCCCGTATCAGGCCGCCAATCGGGAGCACCTTTTTAACCGGCATGCCGCCCTTGGAGAATGTTAAAAGCTGCTGCGTGAGGTCCCTGGCGCGCAGGGAGGCCCTTTCGGCTGTTTCCAGCCTCGGAGTCAGCTTGTCTTCCGGCTTCGAATATACCTTTGCCAGGGAGATGTTGCCCAGGATGGCCGTAAGCAGGTTGTTGAAGTCATGCGCGATCCCGCCCGCCAGGATCCCAAGGGATTCCAGTTTCCTGGCGCGCAGGAGTTCGTCTTCCATCCGCTCGCGCTCTATGATCTGGTGCTGAAGCTCGTCATTGGTGTTTTTCAGCTGGGCAGTGCGCTCCTCGACCAGTTTCTCAAGGTCCTCCCGATAGCGCTGAAGCTGCTCCTCGGCCTTTTTGCGCTCCGAGAGCTCGGCCTCCAGCTTGCGGTTGGCCTCCTCCCACTGCGATGTGCGCATGGCTATAAGCTCCTCCAGCCCGCGCCTGTGCAGGGTGAGTTCATGGTCCCATTTTTTTATCTGTTCGAGCATCTGGTTGAAGCCCTCGGCCAGCGTGGCTATCTCTTCGATATTGCCGGCGGGGATCTTTATGGAATAATCCTTGTGGTCCGAGACCCGCTGCATCGCCTCGGCAAGATCGAATACCGGGCCGGTTATCGACTTCTGAAGACGCGAGAAGAGATAAGAGGCTATTGCTATCGAGACGACGCCCATGAACAGGAGCAGGGTTAAAAAGGCGAGTATCCTGAGATAAAGCTCTTTTATATCCGAGCGGAGATAGATTGTCCCTATCGTCTCCCCTGACATGAGTATGGGTTCCGAGAAGGACATGTACATCCCCTCGAAATGGTTCCCGTATACAAAGGGCATTTGGGGGTTCACTACGGCATGGCCCTTGCGGGAGTACCTGGCGAACAGCTCGCCGTCCTTCGTGTAGATGTCCGCCTGCACCACGGTGGGCACGTCCTCCAGGGAGGAGAGTATCTCCTCGGCCGTCCTCTGGTCCGAAAATACGATAGACGCCGTATTGTTGGTGCCAAGGATCTTGGCCTCGGTGGCCAGGCTGTCTACTATGTGTTTTTTGTACTCATATACTTCGCTGACTACGAGCACGGCGGCTATCAGGGCGAAGGCGGCCCCGATAGACAGGAGGTTCATCCTCACCAGCCTCTTCTTTATGCTCTGTCTACCGGGAATTCTCACTTTGAGCTGACGATCCTGGCCAGTTTCAAAAGCCGGGAATCTATCCTCAATCCCGCCCGCCTGGCGGCCTCCAGGTTTACCTCGAACCTGATCTTTCCCTCATAAAGGAACATGTTTATGATCACCCCGCGGGCCGCAAACCCATCGGTATCGCCAATGGTGAGCACATGGGCCCCCTTCAGCGCATCCAATATCTGCTCAAGCCGGCCCTTCTGGGAACCGGGGATGAAAAGCACATCGCAGTTTTTCAGGTGCTTAACGCAGTTCACATTTTTTACAATTATTTTCCTGCCGCCAACCGCCCTGTCTTTAATCATGGCCAGGCTTTCCCCGAAGGGGTCCGATCCGATTATGTAAAAAAGGAGGTTGGGCCCGGCATTAGGCTCTGCAGGCCACTCTACGAAATTGATGAAATTATAAATGAACGCCGCCTTAACCTTGTACCCTTCGGCTTCGTTAAGGGCGTAAGCCGGCTGATGAACGAGGGCGGCCGCAATTACCATTGCCATAAGGACCCCCACCTTCAACCTGAACAGCCCAGTCCCCCTGCGGGCAGTCTCTTCAGAACGCATTATTCACCATTTTTCGGCGGCACGGGAAGCTATCCGGAAAGATGAAAAAGCCAAATACATGGATCCAGCAGCCAATGCCAGTTTTTTCCAAGCCCACCCAGCCCCAAAACCGGTCTAAAAAAACAACTCTTTTTCAAGCTTGTTATAAATTACCGGTACAAGTAAAGTCAAGTTGAAAGAGGCACGGCTCCGGGAGATGATTTTTAGAAGGTCTGAAAAGAAAGGCCCCGCGCGGCGCGGGGCCTTTCGAAACTGCTGATCGACGCGGGCGCCTTCTAGCTCTTTTTGCCTTCCTTGAGAGTTATGGCGTATTTCTCGTGCTGGAAGGGGTGTATCTGAGGGAACTTGGCATAAAGCCAGCTGTTGAATATCTCTTTGCCGCCCTCGGTCACCTTCACCTTCACGGCGGGGTTGTTGGGCTCGTTGGAAACGGAGGTAATGTTGCTTCCTTCCATCTTGAAGTCGGGAAGGAACTGGCTTGGTTCAACCGTGATATCGGAGCCAGGTATCTTATAACTTCCGCCAAGCTTTACGTTCACGTCCTGGCTCTTGCCGGTGGTTTTGTCCTGGACGTCAAGGACAACGCTCTTCCAGCCCTTTACTATGTCGGGCACTGTTACATTGGTCTCGGTAGGGGGCACAATTGCCTGCCCAGGGCCCACGCCGGGGTGCCCGGGCGGCATCTCCTGCTGGGGCATCGTCTGCGGAGCAGGCGGCGTAGTCTCCTTCTTCTTGCAGGCCGCAAAGGGCACGAGGAGCGCCAGGGCAAAGATTACGATTACCGACCTCTTTAACATTAATATCCTCCTTGGAAAAATAGTTTCCCGCATTAATACGGAGAGGCAGGGATTCGAACCCTGGGTGAGGTGTTACCCCCACAACCGCTTAGCAGGCGGCTGCCTTCGACCGACTCGGCCACCTCTCCAAACATATCATGATAACAAGTTGGGCGGCTTCAAGTAAAGCGCGGGTAATTAAGGGAAAAAGCCGCGCATCTGAGATTATAGCAGGTTCTGATGTATATTAAACGTATGGGAATCTTTGGCGTAAGTGCCGAAAAAGAAAGGGAACTGAGGGAGAAGATGGCCGCCCTTGGAATCAGGGAGGAGGACCTGGAGGAGTCCTTCATCCGCTCCGGGGGCCATGGGGGCCAGAACGTGAACAAGGTGGCAACCTGCGTGCAATTGAGGCATCTGCCCACCGGCCTGGAGGTGAAGTGCCAGAGGGAGCGCACTCAGGCCCTTAACCGCTACTTCGCCCGGAAGATACTCGCCGCGAAGATAGAGGCGCTTATGAAAGGGGAGGAAAGCGAGGAGCGGAAGCGCATAGAGAAGATCCGCAGGCAGAAGAGGAAGCGCTCCAAACGCGCCAAGGAGAAGATGCTGGCCGAAAAGAAGGCGGTCGGGGAGAAGAAAAAAATGCGCGAGGCGGTCAGGCCCGGAGAGGAATAGGCTGAAAAACGGAACCGGGGCTTTCTTTTTTAAGATTAAATAAGTTTTTCTTTTGGTTCCAGAGCCGGGGTATGGGCGGAGCCCCATAAAAACCAAATGCCTATAAAAATCTCCTTGCCACCTCTCTCTGTACCAGCTCCGAATCCGAATACGCCAGGATTTTATTCTTCTCCTTATAAATTAGATAAGGATTTCCAAACGAGATCCACTGCGGGTCTCTCTCCGCCACGCGGCGGATATTCTCTTTTAATTGCTCCGAAGGCGGGCGCCATGCGCGCGGAGTGGAGTATGTGACCGCGAGAATATCTCCCGGCGGAAGGTCGCCTTCGGGATTTATCTTATAAGGGATTCTTTTTTCTTTGATCTCTTCCAGAAGCGGTGCGAGCGCATCCGGCTCATCCGACAATATTATTAAAGCAGGGTTTTCAATTTTCTTCAGATCGCCTTCTATGCTTATCGCCTTCAGGGCTATTTCATCAGCAAGCTTCCTGTGCCCCTCAAAGTAAGGCGTTCCCCTTTCGGGAAGCATCTTCATCCTGTTCCTCACCGCAAACAGCCGCTCGGAATCCGATTTCACTCCGCTTTTTGCCAGGTGGCGGGCAATCCCGTCCGGCTCCGAGGGGTGCAGGATGATGTTCACACCGGCCCGGAGGGCAAGCTCCGACGCGCGCTCCTCGGGCATGGAGAGCCCGGCCATGTTCATTGCGTCCGTGATGATCAGCCCCTTGAACCCAATTCCGTTTCTAAGAAACTCCACCGCCCTGGCCGATACCGTCATGGGCAGGCCGGAAGGCTCTATCGCGGGCACCTTCAGATGTCCAAGCATCATCGCCCGTGCGCCCGCCTGCGCCGCCGCACGGAATGGTACAAGCTCGCAGTCCTCAAGCTCTTTAATCCCCTTGTTTATCTCCGGCATCGCCAGATGAGAATCAACCGCCGTGTCCCCATGGCCCGGAAAGTGCTTCCCGCAGGCTGAGACCCCTTTCCTCTGGAACTCCTCAATCATGGCCGCCCCCAGTTTCGCCACAATCCCCGGCCCTTCCCCAAATGCCCTGGTCGCAATGATGGGGTTATCCGGATTGGAATTCACGTCCAGGACCGGCGCGAAGATCATGTTAATGCCCGCATGCCTGGCCTCCGTGGCAATGGCCGAAAACGCCCGTTTTAAAACCTTCTGGCTCATCCCG
This sequence comes from Nitrospirota bacterium, assembly GCA_014874185.1. Taxonomy (GTDB): domain Bacteria; phylum Nitrospirota; class Thermodesulfovibrionia; order Thermodesulfovibrionales; family JdFR-88; genus JACWAF01. Next base: position 158,243 of record JACWAF010000035.1, read on the forward strand.
TTCAGAAGCGCCTTCCCAAATGCCATGGCGGATGGGAAAACAGTCCCGCCCTCCACCTGCTGCCCCAGCCCGCGCTCCAGGTCGGAGGCGATTACAAGCGGCATCACCGCATGCCTTTGAAGCTCGGCTATGCCCTCCTTTACGGCCTCCAGCCTTCCCCCAAACAGGATAAATCCGGCAACTCCCTTTTTTACAAGCTCCACGTACGGGGCGGGGTTATTTTCGAGGTCCCTCCCCTCAAGCCTCGGCATCATGAATTCGTATGGGTTCATAAGGTATTATATACTTTACTTCATAGGCAACGGACTTCTTTCTCTTGTAAGAGAAAGCCCACGGACCTTGGGGCAGCAAAGAGAATTTTTATATTTTCTCCCGCTCGCGAGGGGAGAAAATCCAAGGATTTTTTCTCTTGCTACTTCTCTTTTTTGCAAAAAAGAGAAGTAGATTATCTTTCGAGGTCGTTTAATGGGATTTTTAGACAGATTAAAAGGCGGTTTGGAGAAGACGCGGAAGGCTTTCGTGGGGCGCATAGACGCGGTCTTCTCCGGGCAGAAGCCTTTAAATGAAGAGACCCTTGAAGAGCTTGAAGAGATACTCATCTCCTCGGACATCGGCGTGAGCACGGCCGTGGAGATAGTGGAGTACTTGAAGAGCAAAGAGGGCGAGATAAGGAAGGCGGGCTCCCCGCGGGAGTTTCTGAAGGCGCACATGAAGGACCTTCTTGGCCGGCCGCAGCCGCTGGTCATCTTCGGCGAGAAGCCTTTTGTCATCCTCACCCTGGGCGTGAACGGCACAGGCAAGACGACCACCATCGGGAAGCTGGCATCCAGGTTCGTATCCGAGGGGCATTCGGTGATCATTGCCGCAGGCGACACCTTCAGGGCGGCGGCCATAGAGCAGCTTGAGATATGGGCCGGGCGCTCCGGCGCGCAGATAGTAAAACAGAAGGCTGGCGGAGACCCGGCCGCGGTCGCATTCGACGCGGTGGAGGCCGCCAAATCCAGGGGCACCGACGTGGTCATAATCGATACCGCGGGCAGGCTGCATACCAAAAGCCCCCTGATGGAAGAGCTTAAAAAGATAAAGCGCGTGGTGGGTCGCGCCATGCCTGACGCACCACAGGAGACCCTCCTGGTGGTGGACGCCACTACCGGCCAGAACGCCCTGAACCAGGCGAAGCTCTTCAATGAGGCCGTAGGCGTCACCGGCATAGCCCTCACCAAGCTGGACGGCACCTCCAAGGGCGGCATAGTCTTCACGGTAAAACGAGAGCTTGATATCCCGATTAAACTTATCGGGATCGGCGAGGGCGTGGACGACCTCCGGGACTTCAACCCCTCGGAGTTTATAGAAGCACTGTTCGAGCCTTAAAGACAAGGACTACTTTTCTTTTTTGCAAAAAAGAAAAGTAGCAAAAGAAAAAACTCTTAATATTTTTCCCCGCTCAGACGAGCGGGAAAAAACTAAAAGTTCTTTTTGCTTCTTTTTCTTACAAGAAAAAGAAGGAATTTAGATTTTCAGGAGGCATTTTATGGTTTTTAAAGGACGGGTTTGGAAGTTTGGGGATGATGTGGACACGGACGCGATAATACCGGCGAGGTATTTGAACACATCGGATCCGGCGGAGCTGGCGAGGCATGTTATGGAGGATGCGGACAGCGAGTTCCCGAAGAAGGTAAAGGCCGGGGACATGATAGTGGCCGGGAAGAATTTCGGCTGCGGGTCTTCGAGGGAGCATGCGCCTATTGCGATAAAGGCGGCGGGGATCCAGACGGTAATCGCGAAGAGCTTCGCGCGGATTTTTTACAGGAATGCCTTCAACATAGGGCTTCCGATATTCGAGTGCCCGGACCTGGCGGAGAACGTAAAAGAAGGTGATGTTATAGAAGTGGACGGGGACAGGGGGGTTATCCATGCAGGCGGAAAGGAGTTCCAGGTGAAGCCGATACCGCCATTTATGAACGAGCTTGTGGCCGCTGGCGGGCTTATAGAGTGGACGAAGAAAAGGCTGGCCGGGAGAAAATAGATACTCAATTCAATCGCTGGTTCAGGTTTATAACCACACTTGTCCAAGATAAATTTTTTGGATAGCGTTTCAATTAAGAGAAAAAGCGAAAATAGTTTGTCATTCCCGCAGGTGGTAAGCGGGAATGACGAGACCTCATCTGTTTTGGACAGCAGTGGTTGCAAACTTGAACCGCAGCATTTTTTACTGAAGAGCCCCGGACGCTCTGTCATTCCGGCTCGTCCGGAATCCTTCCTATCAGTTCGCTTCCTTAAAAAAGATTCCCGACAAGCGGGAATGACAAATGGAAAACCTTCTTGAAAGTAGCTTCTTACTTCGCGTTGGGGAAGAAAAGCACGTTGCCGTGGCGGTCCTTATATTTGGCGATTGTGGCCTGTCCATCCAGCGAGATCATCCACTTTACAAAGGTCTCGGCCGCTTTGAACCGCACGAAATTATGTTTTTGAGGGTTCACGGCCATCACGCCGTACTGGTTGAAGAGGGCCGGGTCTCCCTGGTACAGGATCTTGAGGTCCAGCTTGTCCTGCATGGAGAGAAATGTGCCCCTGTCCGTAAGCGTGTAGGCGCGTTTTTCGCTGGCTATGCGGAGGGTGCCGCCCATGCCCTGGCTCGCCTCCATGTAAGCCGCCCCTTTGGGCATAAGGCCCAGCTGTTTCCACAGGCTCTTTTCTTTTATATCGGTGCCGGAGTGGTCGCCCCTGCTTACGAATAGCTGGCCGGATTGCGCTATCCGCTTCATGGCTTCCAATGCGGAGGACGCCTGTGCTATACGGGCCGGGTCATTGGGCGGGCCTACCACGATGAAGTCGTTGTACATCACGTCGTGCCGGTCTACGAAGTAGCCTTCCTTCACGGCCTGAAGCTCAAGGCTTTTCGCGTGGCAGAGGACGGCGTCAACGTCGCCCCTCTTGCCAAGCTCTATTGCGGCCCCGGTGCCCACGGCTATTACATGCACGGTGATCCCCGTCTGCTGTTTGAATATGGGCAGGAGGTAATCGAAGAGGCCGGAGTTTTCCGTGCTTGTGGTGGAGCCCAGCTTGAGGACTGGTCCCGCAAAAGCCTGAACACCTGACAAGGCAATGATCACAATAATCAGGAGCAATTTTTTCATATGCAAAAAGTATATACCGAGGCAAAAAAAAATGTAAAGAGCGGCCGAATTTTTTGCAACCCCTAAGAGCATAAATACCCGCACGGAGCGGTGTTGTTCCGGATGCGGCCGGACGTGAAAAACTTTACACTGACAAGGGTTTCGGGATATTATTAAGCTTATGAAAACCCTGCGGGTTGCCCTTGCGCAGACAAATCCCACGGTAGGGGACCTGAAGGGCAACAGTGAAAAAATAATAGCCTGTATCGAAGAGGCGAAAAAGGAAGGGGCGGCGATAATCGCCTTCCCCGAGCTTTCGGTCACCGGATACCCGCCTGAAGACCTGCTCCTGAAGCCGCAGTTCATAGATGACAACATGAAGGCCCTGGAGGCGATAAGCCGCGAGGCGCGGGACATTATCGCCGTGGTGGGCTTCGTGGACAAGCGCAAGGACATCTACAATGCCGCCGCGGTGCTTGGGGACGGGCGTCTGCTGGATGCCTATCACAAGATGTATCTCCCCAATTACGGTGTATTCGACGAGTTCCGCTATTTCAAGGCGGGCGAGCGCTGCCCGGTCTACCAGCTTGGCGACGCGAGATTCGGCATCTCGGTCTGTGAGGACATCTGGTACCCGGGCGGGCCAATAAGGGCGCAGACGATAAGCGGCGCGGAGTTCATCGTGAACATAAACGCCTCGCCCTACACGATGGGCAAGAGCGAATTCAGGGAGCGGATGCTGGCCACCAGGGCGACGGATTATGCCGCCTCCATCATTTACGTGAACGCCGTGGGCGGGCAGGACGAACTGGTATTCGACGGCGGCAGTTTCGCCGTGAACGAGCGTGGCGAGCTTATCGCGAGGGCACGCTTTTTTGAGGAAGAGATGGTCTATATAGACCTGGACCTTGAGGCCGTCTTTATGCGCAGGCTGCACGACCCCAGGGCGAGACAGGAAAAACTGGCGCCCGGCGAGAGCGTGGAATCTGTCATACTGCCCCCGCCGAAGCTGGTGCCGCACAAGGTATCACGGAAAAGGCCGGTTGCGGAATGCCTTTCTCTGGAAGAGGAGGTCTACAAGGCGCTCACACTGGGCGTAAAGGACTATGCAGGGAAGAACCTCTTCGGGAAGGTGATAATAGGGCTTTCGGGCGGCGTGGACTCGGCGCTTGTGGCCGCCATAGCCGTGGACGCCCTGGGCAGTGAGAACGTGCGGGTCCTCTTCATGCCCTCAAGGTTCTCATCCAATGAGAGCAGGGAGGATTCGTTCCAGCTAAGTGAAAATCTTGGGATCGAATGCACTGAGATATCGATTGAGCCGGTATTCGAGGCATATCTGAAAATGCTGGGACCCCATTTCGAAGGGCTTGCCCCCGATATAACGGAAGAGAACATCCAGGCCCGGATAAGGGGCAATATACTGATGGCTTTTTCCAACAAGCTCCGCCGGCTGGTGCTTACCACCGGCAACAAGTCCGAGATGAGCGTGGGATACGCCACTCTTTACGGCGACATGGCTGGCGGCTTCGCCGTGATAAAGGACGTGTCAAAGACGCTTGTCTACGCTATCGCCAGGTGGCGGAACGAAAAGGCGGGCTGCGCCCTGATACCGGAGAGGATACTCACCAAGGAGCCCACGGCGGAGCTTCGGCCGAACCAGAAGGACACGGACTCGCTTCCGCCCTATCCCATCCTTGATCCGATACTTGAGGCCTATGTGGAAAATGATATGAGCTTCGATGAGATATTGAACCTGGACAGCAATCCCGAGAACGTTAAGCGGGTAATCAGGATGATAGACCTCAGCGAGTACAAGCGCAGGCAGGCCCCGCCGGGGATAAAGATCACCCCCCGCGCCTTCGGCCGGGACAGACGGTTCCCGATTACGAACAGGTACAGGAGCTATTAAAACCCATTTAAGAGAACTTTTTAAAAACCTGTCATACCGGCGAAAGCCGGTATCCAGCGACTTTATTAGTGCTCTTTTGCTGGTTCAGGTTTGTAACCTGAACCAGCATAAGAATATTAAGAGATTTGATATATTCCCCCCTTTTCTAAAGGGGGGTGAGGGGGGATTGCCGGATAAATGCTCCTGGACTATATAGTTGATTTTTGCTGCCCGAAGGCAAACCTGATAATCGAACTGGATGGCGGTCAACATTTCTCTCCAAAAGGAATTGAAAAGGATAAACTCAGAGATAAAGAATTAACCAAACAGGGTTATAAAATCCTAAGATTTTCAGACAGACAAATTTTTGAAAATATTGACGGTATAATAGGAAAAATTTATGATTCTGTAATCCCCCTCCGTCCCCCTTTAGGAAAGGGGGATCGAAAGAAGGATAAAGAATGAGCTATAGCCCGCTTAAAATCATTTTGCCTTTCATCTTAATTGCCTCTCTCTCTTTTCCCGCATACGCGATGGATTTCAAGAAGGACGCTAAAATAGCGAAGGCCTTGCCCCCGAAGCCGGTGAAAATCAAACTGAAGCGGGACGGCAAGGGCGAGTACTCATGGGAGCTTTCGGGCGACGGTCTGCGCGAGATAATCAGGCTGGACAAGAGATTGAAGGCCTATGTGAACGCCGGGCATAAAAAAGAGGGCAAATGAGCGGCACGCTCTACGTGGTCTCCACCCCGATAGGGAACCTGGAGGACATCACCCTCCGGGCGCTCCGCATACTTAAAGAGGCGGACGTGATAGCCGCCGAGGACACAAGGCACTCCCTTAAGCTCCTGAACCATTACGGCATAAAAAAGCCGCTTATCAGCTATTGGTCGGAGCGTGAGAAGCTCCGGGCAGAGGAGCTTGTCAGCAAGCTGAAAGACGGCCTCTCCGTCGCCCTCATATCGGACGCGGGCACGCCCGGCATCTCGGACCCCGGCTATCAGCTTGTAAAAAGGGCCATCGAGGAGAACATGGACGTGGTCTCCATTCCGGGGCCAAGCGCGTTGATAGCCGCCCTTTCCATCTCCGGCCTGCCCACGGACGAGTTTATCTTCACTGGCTTCCTGTCCCCCAAAAAAGGCGAGAGGCTTCGCGCCTTGAAAGAGCTTTCTTTCCAGCCTCGCACGGTGGTCCTTTATGAGGCCCCGCACCGGATACTTGAAGCCCTTCTGGATATAAAAGAGGTCTTCGGGGCGGAAAGGAAGGCCGCCGTTGTAAAAGAGATAACAAAAATGCACGAGGAGGCGATAAGAGGGAATATCGGGGAAATCTTGCAAACGCTGGAAGAAAAGACCATCGCGGGCGAATACGTTATAATCCTTGAAGGCAGACCCAAAGGGGCGCAGGCCGGCATCGAGGAGGCCCTTCGCGAGGTGCAGGCCCTTATGAAAAGGGGAATGGGAAGGAAAGAGGCCGTGAAGACGGTATCGGAGGCATACGGGATAGGGAAAAAAGAACTCTACGCGAGGAGCCTTGAATGATTGTTATCGTCTGGCTCTTCTTCGTGGCCGCTTTTTCCTTTATCCCCTTTAAGACGCGGGTCCCCCATGCCGATAAGCTTGTGCACTTTATCCTGTACGCGATCACGGGGCTTCTCTTTTTCACTTACTTGATAAAAAAGACCAGTTTCAAGAATGCGCTTGCGCTCTCGATAATCCTGCCGGTGGCCTATGGTGTGATCATAGAGGTGGCCCAGAGGTATACGGGACGGACCCCCTCGTTTGCGGACGCCCTTGCAAATGCCGCCGGTGCCGCAGCGGCGGGTCTCTTCATTGGGATGAAGAGAAAATGGCGATAAGACTATTCTACTTTTCCTTTTTGCAAAAAAGAAAAGTAGCAAAAGAAAAAACTCTTAATATTTTTTCCCGCTCAGATGAGCGGGAAAAAATCTAAAAGTTCTCTTTGCTTCTTTCTCTTACAAGAGAAAGAAGATAATTTCTTTATCTGGAGAAGTTGATGAATAAGGCCAAGGTCTTTTACGCGAGCGCCAGGGTGCACAAATGGAAACAAGAGGACAGCCTTCCAGGCAAGCTGGAGAGGCTGCTCTCGATAGCCGAACTGGACAAGAGGTTCGAAAAGGACGAGTGGGTGGCGGTGAAGACCCATTACGGTTCGCACGGGGCGCACAGGATAGTGCGGCCCGTGTTTTTGAGAAAAGTGACCAACGCGCTTAAATCGGCAGGGGCCAAACCCATCGTAGTGGACACCGTGCGGCTTAACGGCTATGACTATCTTGAAGTGGCAAACCAGAACGGCATAAACCCGCTCTCTGTGGGTGCGCCCGTCATCCTGGCGGACGGCCTTTTCGGCAGGGACAATATCCTGGTGAAGGCCGGCAGGATACTGGGCGAGGTGGCCGTGGCCTCCTTTATCCATGATGTGCCCGCGATGGTGGTCTGCAGCCATATAAAGGGCCATATAAACGCGGGCTATGCCGGGGCGATAAAGAACCTGGCGATGGGCGGGGTGAGCGCCCAGCACCGCACCTGCGGCTGGAAGTGCGGCAGGGGCGCGATGCACTCGATTGGCGAAGGCAAGCTCTTCTGGGACGAGGAGAAGTGCCAGCTTTGCTATCAGTGCGAGGAGGTCTGCCCGCTGGAGTGCATAAGCTTCGAGGAGGGGAAAAAATTCGTCTACGCCGACGAGCGCTGCTGGAGATGCGGCAGGTGCACCCGCGTCTGCCCGGGCGAGGCCATCATGCACGAGCAGGCCGACCCGGAAGAGTTCCTGCGCTCTTTGACTGAGGCCGCGGCCGCCGTGCTCTCGACATTCAAGCCCGGCAAAGTCCTCTACATAAACTTTCTCACGGAGATCCAGCCCGAGTGCGACTGCATGCCCGGCGCGGATGTGCCCATGGTGCAGGACCAGGGCATCCTCATCGCAGATGACCTTGCCGCAATAGAGCAGGCCAGCATGGACATGATAAAAGCCGCCGGGCCGCTGCCCGGCTCCGCCGCAAGCGATAAGGGGATGAAAAAGGGAGATGATATTTTAAAGGAACTCCACAAGCGGGATTACGAGATCCAGGTGCAGGCCGCCGTGGAACTCGGCCTGGGCACAAGGGAGTATGAGATTGTAAATGTTTAGGCATTCGGGGGGTAGGACTTATTCCCATATGCCCATTTAATTTTTCCACCTGAAACTTGTTAAAATATTCAGATGTCTTATGACGAGCTGATCATTGAAGGCGCCAAGCAGAACAACCTGAAGAATATCTCCCTCACTCTGCCGCATGACAAGGTGATTGTGATAACAGGTGTTTCCGGCTCCGGTAAATCCTCTCTGGCCTTCGACACGGTATTTGCCGAGGGGCAGTGGAGGTTCATAGAATCGCTCTCCACCTATGCGCGGCTCTTCCTGGAAAAGATGGACCGCCCCTCCGTGGACGCGATAAGAAACATCCGTCCGGCCATAGCCCTGGAACAGCGGAACCCGGTGCGCGGCTCCCGCTCCACCGTGGGCACCACAACGGAGATATACGACTATTTCAGGCTCCTTTACGCGAAGGCCGCAACCCCCTTCTGCCCCGAGTGCGGGGCGGAGGTGAGGAAGTGGTCGCCAGCTCAGATTGTGGCCGAACTATTGGCTAAATATCCGGACCGGCGCGCCTATATGGTTTTTGAAAGCCCCCTGCCCAAAGAGGAGCTTAAAAGGCAGGGCTTCCAGAGACTTCTGGAAGGCGGGCAGGCCGTGGACATGGATGAGGCCGCGGGCGGGCCGCCCTGTCAGGTCGTGCTGGACAGGCTTCAGATAAGGGACGAGCCCCGGCTTTCGGACTCCGTGGAGATGGCCTTCTCCAACGGGGGCGGCAGGATGCGGGTGGTCTTCCCAAAGGGCGAGGCGCTCGAGGCGCTTGAGGCGCTTTCGTTCAGCTCCGGCAACGCCTGTGACAACTGCGGGAAGCAGATACCCGAGGCAAGCCCGATACTCTTCTCCTTCAACCATCCCGTGGGGGCCTGCCCCGTCTGCAAAGGGTTCGGCAACGTTCTGCGCTATGCCGAAGAGTTCATAGTGCCGGACCCGTATCTCTCCCTCGCCGAGGGTGCTGTCGAACCATGGCAAAAACCCGCATATAAGTGGTGGATGAAACAGATGCTGAAGGGGGCGAAAGAGGCGGGAATCCCGCTGAACAAGCCCTGGAACGAGCTTTCCGCAGACCACCGGAAGGCCATTTACAAGGGCGGCAAGGGCTTTTACGGGATTGACGACTTCTTCGAGGAGCTTGAGACTAAGAGGTACAAGCTGCACGTGCGCGTATTCCTGTCCCGATACAGGAAGGGCGAGATATGCCCCTCCTGCAATGGGAAACGCCTCAAGCCCGAAGCCCTGGCCTACAAGATAGAGAAAAAGGACATAGCCGAACTGGGAGAGATACCCGTATCGGAGCTGACCGCGTTCTTCGAAGGGCTTCACCTTTCGCCGGAAAAGGCACAAATTGTAAAAGAGCCGCTAAGGCAGATAAAGCTGAAACTCAAGTTCCTTGACCGCGTGGGGCTGGATTACCTCACGCTGAACCGCGAGGCCCGCACGCTCTCTGGCGGCGAGTACCAGAGGGTGAACCTGTCAAACCAGCTCGCCTCCAGGCTCACAGGCACGCTTTACGTCTTGGATGAGCCCACTGTGGGCCTCCATCCAAGGGACACGGACAGGATTGCGGCCATTATGAGCGAGCTTTCGGCCCTGGGCAATACCCTTCTGGTAGTGGAGCACGAAAAGAACATAATAAGTGCCGCGGACTGGATAGTGGAGCTTGGCCCCGGCGGCGGCCATCTGGGCGGAGGCTTGGTCTTCTCCGGCACGATGGACGAATTCCTTAAAATGGATACCGCCACCTCCAATTTTATAAAGAGCAAGGCCGCATTTCAAAGGTTTGATGGGCGGAAGGGCCCAACCGGCTGGCTCATCCTTTATGGGGCGAAGGGGAACAACCTGAAAAAGGTGGATTTAAAAGTCCCCCTGGGCGCCTTCAGCGTGGTGACCGGGGTATCCGGCTCCGGAAAGAGCAGCCTGGTCGTGGAGACCCTCTATCGCGCCCTGGCCCGCAATCTGCGCGTGGAGCCCGAAACCCCGCTCCCTTATGCCGCTCTGGAAGGAGTAGAGAATATCCGGGGCGTGAAGCTCATAGACCAGAGCCCGATAGGGCGCACCCCGCGCTCCAATCCTGTCACATATCTGAAAATATTCGACCAGATAAGAAAACTCTACGCCGCCCAGGCGGAGGCGAAGGCGCACGGCTACGGGCCGGGGTTCTTCTCGTTCAATGTCCCCGGCGGCAGGTGCCCCGCCTGCGATGGAGAGGGCTATCAGAAGCTTGAGATGTACTTCTTCGAGGACCTCTACGTGAAATGCGAGCAGTGCGGCGGAAAACGGTACGCCCCCGAGGCCCTGAACGTGCTTTACAGGGAAAAGAGCGTCTACGACGTGCTGGAGATGACCGTGGAGGAGGCGAAGGACTTCTTCAGGGGCGAGACGCAGATAAGGGCGAAGCTCTCCCAGATGGAAGAGATAGGGCTTGGCTACCTGCGGCTGGGCCAGCCCGCAACGACGCTCTCCGGAGGGGAGGCCCAGAGGCTGAAGATATGTTCTGAGCTGGGGATTGCCAATAAGGCCGGGTTCCTGTACATAATGGACGAGCCCACTGTTGGGCTGCACCACGTGGACGTGGCCGCGCTCTTGAAAATGCTCCGCAAGCTCGTTCAGATGGGCAACACCGTGCTGGTCATAGAGCATAACCTGGACGTGGTGGCCGCGGCGGACAGGGTGATAGACCTGGGGCCGGAGGGCGGCAAGGGCGGTGGAAAGTTGATATTCGAGGGCACGCCCGAAGAGCTTCTGAAATCAAAGCGTTCCTACACGGCCAAATATCTGAAAAAGTACCTGGGGTAATTAGCGGGGCGGCGGGGGGTTTAGATAATCCCTGAAAAAAATCCCCTCATCTGTTATAAAATGCTATATGGTTGAAAATTTATTAAAGAAAGCGGCCGGTTTCCACGGCCACGTATGCCCCGGCCTGGCTTTGGGCGTGCGCGTGGCGGGGCTTGCCCTTCGGGAGTTCGCCGGGCGCGCGGAGGACGAAGAGCTTTTAGCCATCGTGGAGAACGATTCCTGCGCGGTGGACGCCGTGCAGGCCCTCACCGCCTGCACATTCGGGAAAGGCAATCTCATATTCCACGATTACGGAAAGCAGGTTTACACCTTCGTTAAAAGGCCGTCCGGCGATGCCCTGCGCGTATCTGTAAATTGGGTGGCACCCGAAGAGACCGAAAAGGAAAAAACCCTTTGGAAGAGGTACATGGAAGGGGACCGCTCCGGCGAGGTCTTGCGCGCCGTCCACCAGAGGAAATCGAAGAAGGTAAAACTGATTATGAATGCCCCGGAGGACGAACTTTTCAAGGTGAAAAAATTCAGGATGAGGCCCCCGTGTGAGGCGCGGATATACCAGAGCGTTATCTGCGCGCGCTGCGGAGAGAAGACGATGGAGACTCGGACAACCATGCTGCGGGGCAGGCTGCTTTGCAGGCCGTGCTTCGGGAAGGAGACCGGATGCAGGCGCTGATAGAGAAGGCAAATACCCTGATAGAGGCGCTCCCTTATATAAAGAACTTCTTCGGGAAAATTTTTGTCATAAAGTACGGCGGGGCCGCGCAGGTGGACGCCGCCCTGAAGGACGCCTTCGCCCAGGATATCGTTCTCCTGAATTTCATAGGCATCCACCCGGTTGTAGTGCACGGCGGAGGACCCAGGATATCCGAGATGATGAAGAAGCTTGGCAAAGAGCCATCCTTTGTGCACGGCCAGCGGGTGACCGACGCGGAGACGATGGACATCGTGGAGATGGTGCTTGGCGGGCTTATAAACAAAGAGATAGTGGCGCTCATAAACTCTCATGGCGGGATGGCCGTGGGACTTAGCGGAAAGGACGGCTCCCTTATCCGGGCGGAGAAGAAGGTTGTAAAACGGCGCTCCCCGGAGACGGGCGAGGACGAGATAATAGACCTGGGCCTGGTGGGCAGGGTGAAAGAGGTGGACACCACCATCCTCAATAATTTGCAGGAGAAAAATTTCATCACCGTTGTCTCGCCCATCGGCATAGGCTTGCACGGAGAGACGCTGAACATAAACGCCGATTACGTGGCCGCCGCGCTCGCCGGGGCCCTGAAGGCCGAAAAGCTCATCCTGCTTACGGACGTCCCGGGCATACTGAAAAAGGACGGAAAAGTGCTCTCCACATTGAGGGGCAGGAAGGCCGGGGGCATGATAGAGGACGGGAGCGTTTCGGGCGGGATGATACCCAAGGTGCAGGCGTGTCTTCAGGCCCTCAAAGCCGGGGTTGGGAAGACCCATATCCTTGACGGCCGGCTGTCCCATTGCCTTTTGCTGGAGATATTCACCAAAGAAGGCGTCGGGACGGAAATAACCCAGTAACCCGCGCCGGTTCAGAGCCCTGCAGGAAGAAAGATATCAACCGGGAGTAAGGCGGCCCCCCACGGGGGCTTACTCGCCTCCTCAAGCACAGGGGAAATAATTGATCGCGTATCCCTGGCTCTGGAAGCCCTTGCGGAGGCTCTTCCTCTGGTCCACGGTCAGCGACACATACAGCTGCTGGACCTTCTCCGCCGAGGGCTCCACGCAGTTGTACTTGTAAAGGTCGTCCTTTTTGTCCTGAGGTATGCCCTTCGCGTTCGCCAGCACGCGCTTGAAGTCCCCGCTGGCGCAGAGCATCTTGTACAGCCCCTCCCGCTTTGAGGCGAAGTAATAGGCCTTGCCGTCCTTGTAGACCATGAACCTGTTGCAGGCGGCAAGGAGCAACAGCAGAAAGATTGGAAGGATTTTTTTAATCATTCTGTTTGAACAGCCTTTCTATCATTTTCGTGTTTTCATCCGAAGACCAGTCCCTGGGGCCGAAGAACGTGCCGACTATATAGCCATCCTTGTCTATAAGAAAATTCGCGGGAAGCCCCACCACGGCGTACAGGTCGAATCCCACCTTCTTTTCGGGGTCCTTAAGGACGGGGAAATACACGGGGTTTTTCCTCAGGAAGCGGGTGAGGGCCTTCTCCGAATCGTCCTCCGATATGGAAAGCACCGTAAAGCCCTTGGGCCCAAGCCTGTCCTGCAGCCTGTTCAGCGAGGGGATCTCCCCGGTGCATTCCCTGCACCAGGTGGCCCAGAAATTAAGGAGCACAACCTTGCCCCTGTAATCTGAGAAATGGTGCGCCTTCCCCCTGGTATCCTGGAGAGTAAAATCCTCGGCCTTTTTTTTCTCCGCCGCGGACGCGCCGGCAACGAAGCAAGAAAGAACAAGCAATATAATGAAAACCTTTTTCATATCGGGTAATTACCCAATTATAGACCCTCTTCTTTGTTTTTTTCAATTTGGCCTCTGAAGACGGGCCTGCGTCATGAATGTGGGATTTTAGTTTCCCCTCCTTACTTACAAATAAATCTCGTCTTTGGCTTTAACCAGATAAAGCGCCGAACTATTACTCTGAATTTTTTCTTTGTCCTGCAATCCTTTCAATATGAGTTCCAAATTAAAAATATCGGGAAATACCCAGGGTAAAAAGGTTTATATCCAGATCTCCCCGCGGGGTATCGCTTATTTTTCCAAAAGTGTATTCCCCGTTCAAGCTGATATTCTTTTTGGTATATAGATAAATGCCCAATGTGGCTGCGTTTTGAATGGGTTGCGGACTGCCGGATAGATTATGTTTCTCCCTGTCGTATGAGAGATAAATTCTGCCTTGAATCTCAGGGACCATGTAGTCGGCTTTCAGGAAAAGGTCGTTTGAATCCGTACCCATATGATGGCCTATTATTAATCCCTTATCAGCAGGATATGTATAACCGGTTAAAAAAATATGATGCGTGTACCAGGCATTCGGATATCCGGTAACGTGATCGTTTGCATATTCGGCCCTGAAATCAATCCTATTAAAATTTAAAATTCTTGGCAGGTAAACACCTGTTAACCCGGCCCATTTGCACGGGTATATGCCGCACTGATCTTCGCCATCCGCCTCAAGATACATTTGTACAGGCTGAAAGCTGAAAGGCAAGGTCACTTTAATATCCCCACCAGCCCTTTGGTCTCCGGCCTCTTCTCCGGCTACGTTTTCTCCCTGTCCGGTGAAACTGTTCCACCATGTCCCGAGGCTTTCCGAGCGGCCTTGGCCCCCCAAAATGGCGGTTCGCTCAAGCCCGATTTCCAAATACGAGACCGGTTTCAAATCGAAGCGCAGCCCCCATAAGTAAGGGTTCGGCGGGACGCTGTCACTCCCGAGCCGGGTGACAAAAAAAGTGAACTTGGAAAGCCCCAGATATTTAAATATCCAAGGGAGGATAGCGGGATGGTCGTTTGTGAGCTTTATCATCGTGAATGGTTCGGCATTATTTGAAAGAAGAATTGCCCCATTGTAACCCGGCCCCCACCATTGCGAGTCCTTGCCAATCTGGAGGTCAAGCCCTAGGGCGCTGAGTACCCCGTATATTCTTTTCAAAGTTAGCCGGGAACTGCCGGAGTATCTGTATTCGGGATTAATATAGAAGGAAAACCATCCCAGATCGGCTAAGGAAACTGACCCAAGGCGAAAATTAGAGTTCTTCTTGTAAATGTCACCGTTATTGTTGTACACGAATCCATTTGGATTGGCCGCTCTGCTGTAATTTAACCCATTTTCACTCGGGTTGGCCGTAGCGTAAACAAAACGCGTATATACCTCATCCAGCGGTCTTATATATTTCACTTTCCCCTGTTGATCTTCAAAGCGTTCTTCTTTAAAGCGTTCTTTCAGCAATTGAATGTCCTGTTCGTCCTCCTTACTTAAATGACTCTCTCTTTTGGCATTCCATTCAGCTTCCCGGATCAGTCTCCTCATCTCTTCACGACTGATGGGGAGGGTGTCAAGCAGACCACTCTTGATAAGTCCCTCAGCTTCGAGGCGAAAAAGCAGGTTGTAAGCATCATCGCCTACAGGCACATAAGTTGAAGCGACAACTTCGGAAGGGACAACGTAAATAAGGCAAATAATTACGATAATTAATCGAAATCTTCGAGCCAATACCATTTAAAAAATCCTAAATAAAAACATGCATTTGTGCATGTTCTTAAATACCCTCCCAAGTGCTTTGATTTTCAGGCTAATATAACAATTCTTGATTTTTAAATCCAGCTTTCTTATTCACCCAATACTTCTGAATCCGTAGTCATGTGCTTGGAGAAGGCGAGGGGGACAATAATCAAAAAAATCAAAAACAAAGGGTCGCATTAAAGTTTTTTTGTGGTAAAATATCGTGATTTTTTAGAAAAGGAAAGTGGGTCTTGCTCACTCTTGTGGAAGCGGGTTTGAGCATGTCCCCTTGAGTTGTTGAAGTAGGAAGCGACCCCCGATTAGAATTAATTGCCACAAATCAAAAGGAGGCCGTTTCTATGGGGAAAAGTACCGTAAAAAGGGGGGGGGCCTGTTGGAGCTTCCGTTGCCGGTGGCCGAGGTCATCGGTAACCTGCCTCAGCTGATAAGGGAGTTGGCGCAGGGGGCGGGGCTGTTGGTATATGTGACGACATGAAGAGGGTGTTAGGATAATGTCAAAGAAATGCACGGGTCTCATTATCATCTCAATTGCCTTGCTCTTGTTGTCTGGGTGCGCCACATATAGTGACCTGAAGCCCGGCACTGTCAGGGACATAAGGGGAAAGCAGGGCATGACCTCAGGGCCGGCAGTGAAAGAAGAGAAAAGCGTGGAATGGCGGGACTGGACCCTCTATTTCTTCAAAAAAAGAATCGTCACTCATGCAGCTCCGCAGGGCAACTCTTCCATTGTCGAGCGGCAAACGGTAACAGTGCCTTTTGCAAAGGAGCCGCCGCCATCTCCCGATTATATCGTCGGTCCGAATGATGTCCTCTTCATCAATGTGAACGGCAATCCGCAGTTTTCGAGCGCATTCGGGGGGACCATAGGAAGTTATGTTGCCGGCGGCGCCTCTGCAGGTTACAGTTCGAAGTCGCTGCTCGGGAGCCGGGTGGACGGGAGCGGGAATATCCAGGTACCATTCATCGGGGTGGTGAAGGTGGGGGGCATGACCCTGACCGAGATCCAGAACCGCCTCGAGGGACTTTTCCGCAAGTACCTGAAAAAGCCGTGGGTCGTCGTGGAGATCGTGGACTATAAGAGCCATCCGCTCTACCTTTTGGGGGAGTTCAGAAATTCAGGAACCGTTTATATGGACCGGCCCATGGACCTTTTGCAGGGAATGGCCCTCGGAAACGGCTATGATTCCGCAGCCAACCTTGCCGGCGCGCGCCTCATCAGGGACAATAAAATCGTTCCCATAGACATCTATTCTCTGCTAACCGAAGGTGACCTGCGCCAGAACATCTGGCTGAAGCCGGGGGACACCATCTTCATACCGGACAATAAGAACCAGCAGGTCTTCGTATTCGGCGCCGTGAAAAAGCCGGGTCCTGTTCCGATACCCCCGGCCGGGCTCACCCTTGCGCAGGCGATCGGAAACTCCGATTTACGCGACACGGGTTACGATATCCATCATGTCCGCATCATCCGTTCGCTCTCGGCCACACACGGCGAGTTGATAGTCGTGGACTTCGACAAGATACTCCGGGGCGAGGCCCTTCCTCTTCCCCTTAAGGACGGGGATATCATCTATGTCCCAAAAAGCGGCATAGGGAACTGGGACGATGCTATCGCCGAGATGTTACCTTCGCTTCAGGCGATCAGTGCGAGCCTGCAGCCCTTTGTCGATATAAAATTTTTGACGCGCTAAGGAAGAAGAGATGGATAATTCGCAAGAGACGATCATTCACGAAGATGAAATTGATATACGGGAATACTTCAACGTCCTGGTGCGCCGCAGGAAGATATTTTTTATTGTGTTCGGAGTGGTTTTCCTGGGGGTTGCCCTTTATACCTTTCACATGAAGCCGGTCTACCAGGCCACGGCGAGCTTCCACGTTGAAAATGAAAAGGAGACCGGGGGTATTATCCAGGACCTCCTGCTCAGTCAGGAAGATCCGGTCGAGACAGAGATGGAGATCATTCAATCGCGCTCGAATGCCGAAAAGGTGGTCAGGAGAGTCCATCTGGACTGGGGGATCTCCAAGAAGTCCGACGGCCTCGATGTCAAGGTGCTCGACTTCTCGACTGAAAAGAAACCCGGCCGAAAACCTGTCTATAGTGTAGAGCTTGCCGGAAGCCAGGGCTACAAGGTGTTTGACGACAATGGAAACCTTGTCGGCCGGGGAAAGAGCGGCGAGCTTATGCAGGGCAAGGGAGTCAATCTCCTCATTAATGTGATGCATGGCAAGCCGGGGGACAGCTTCCGCCTGACCTTACATAACTTCAGCGACACAGTCGAAAAATTCAGGAAGGACTTGAACGTTAAGCAGGCCGGAAATAATTCGGACATCGTAGATGTCTCATATCCGAACACCAATCCCGAACTTGCGAGGGAGACGTTAAATGCACTGCTTGGGGTATACATTTCCCAGAACATCAGCTTCAAGAACGCCGAGGGGCTCAAGACCGTGGACTTTATCGATAACCAGCTGAACGGTGTGCGCAAGGAATTGGATAAAGCGGAAAAAAACCTCAAGGATTACAAGAGCTCGGTCCACCTTGTGGACCTCAGCGCCGAGGGCCAGCAGCTTGTCACCACGATCGCCGCGGCTGAGACACAGCGGGACGCTGCGGACCTCCGCAGGAAACAGCTGCAATTCGCCATAGCCGCCCTGAAGGACTCGATCCGGAGCGGAAAAGTCTATTCCCCGTCGGTGGCGCTGGATGACCCTGTGGTAGCGGAAATGGCCGGAAAACTCGCCGACCTTGAGACACAGAAACGCGGGCTCGCCACGGTATACACGGAAAACTATCCTGATGTGCGCGCTGTCGAGGAGCAGATCGGCGAGCTGCAGCAGAAGATCCTCAATACGTACGAAACAGCCCTGAATAATATCTCAAAGAACGAGGCGGGCGCCACGCAGCTCCTGAATACCTACCAGGGCAAAATGAGTCAACTGCCCGAGACGGAGCGGCAGCTGGCAAAGCTCATGCGCGATGACAACGCCGCGGCCAACACCTATACATTCCTGCTTCAGCAGGGCGAGCAGGCCAGGATCGCGGCGGCCTCGACCCTTGGGAATATAAACATCATAGACCCTGCCAAGACAGCTGAAAAACCGATAAAACCGAAGAAGGCGCTTTACCTTCTGCTGGGATTCATACTTGCGTCAATGTGGGGTGCGATATTGGCCTTCACTGCCGAGTATATCGATGACACGATTAAAGATGCTGATACCGCGAAAAGGATGTTCGGCACCCCTCTCCTTGCCATGATACCATACCTCTACGGCGACGACGGTAAGCGGGACAATGGGAGGAAGGCGCTTGAGCTTGCAAGGGAGCGATCGCTGGTCGTCCACCATGAGCCGAAATCACAGGCAGCGGAGACTTTCAGAAGCCTGAGGACCGCCGTCCACTTTGCCGCGATCAACCGCAAGCAGCAACAGCAGGTATTTACGATCACGAGCACCTTCTCGGGAGAGGGCAAGAGCACAGTCTCCTCGAACCTTGCAACGATAATAGCACAGACCGGCAGCCGGACAGTCATCATAGACTGCGACCTGCGGCGGCCGTTTCTCCATGAGATATTCGGATGCGACAAGGTCCCGGGAATCAGCGATGTGCTCGCAGGAGACAGGGATATCGACGGGGTAATCCGCAATACCGGTGTATCGGGGCTCGATTTCATCAGCGCCGGCACCATTCCCCCGAATCCGGCTGAACTCATCGGGTCGGAGCCCATGACCAGGCTTATCGACATCCTCAGGGAGAGGTATGACCATGTGATCATTGACACGCCTCCGGTGCTGGCTGTGACGGATGCCCCGCTGCTCACAGCGGCCTCGAATATGGTGATACTTGTTGCTGCTGTCGGCAAAGTGCCCGCCAAGGCTGCCCTGCGGGTGAGGGAAGTGCTTGATAACGTCGGAGCGTTGGTCATAGGGGTGGTAATGAACAATAAAACAACGGCGAGCGGAAAAGGTTACGGCTACGGCTATGGCTACGGATATAATTATTACAACTATTACGGAGAAAAAGACCAGACTGAAAAGGAAAGGCGGCCATGGTGGAAACGCATCCTGAATCGGTGGCGGAAGGGCTGATAGCATGATTGATTGTCACTGTCATCTGCTGCCCGGGCTGGATGACGGATCCAAGACGATTGCCGAGTCCGTGGAGATGGCGCGCATACTTGCCGGCACCGGATTCACGGAAGTGTACTGCACCCCTCACATGATAAAGGGCGCCTTCGACAACGGTGATGCCAAGCGGCTGAAGCTGGCTGTTCTTGCGCTGCAGAAGGAAATCGACAAGTTCTCTATTCCGTTGAGGCTGCACCCCGGACTGGAATATTACATGGACGAATTTCTTGCATCTTTGCTCGATGAACCGCTTACCTTTGCCGGGTCCGGACTCCTGATGATCGAGGCGCCTGCCCGCGCGACTTCGTCTCTGGTGAAGGAAGGCATTTATCAGGTGGTGCGCCGGGGATATACTCCTCTGCTGGTTCATGTCGAGAGGTATGAGTTTGTCGGTCCGCTTCCTGATAGAGAAGCCGTGAAACTGAAAAACAAGAGGGGTTTTATTAACGCCTTGCATTCCCGGTTTGCGCCCGGCTGGAAGACAGCGGCAATGGAACATATGTCGGCGGGCAGCGAACGGGAGGGATTGAATGTCGAACAACTGCGGGCCATGGGATGCCTTTTTCAGGGTAATCTCGGCAGCTTTGCCGGCATTTATGGCGATAGGATCAGGGAGAGAGCGGTTCGCTATCTCGAACGCGGACTATACAGTCGTGTGGCCTCCGATGCCCATCATTCCGAAGGTCTTGCCGAGTGGCTTTACCGAGGACTGGAGACCGTCAGAAACATAGTGGGCGATGAGGGGCTGAAGACGTTGACCGGGAATTACCCGGTCGGCGAGTTCTCTCTTGTTTGCAAGCAGCTGCGATCCGCGGAGCTAACGGCGGTAGCGCGGCCGGGGCTTATTACCAAAGAATGATTCATCGCTGTTAATATTTGCCAGTAAAAGGGAAGGGGGGGAGGCGACTTCTTATGTGTGGAATCATAGGATACACTGGCAGGGGCGATGCCATTCCGTTGGTCTTGGAAGGGCTTAAGCGGCTGGAATACAGGGGATATGACTCCGCAGGGATTGCATTCTTCTACGAAGGGTCCATAAAGGTGAGAAGGTGCAAAGGAAAGGTAAATGACCTTGCCGGCCTTTTCGCGGATGAAAAACCCGTCAGCAGGGCGGCCATAGGGCATACCCGTTGGGCTACCCACGGCAAGCCGTCGGAGAAGAATTCGCATCCCCACAGGTCCGGGGGCATCGTGGTCGTCCATAACGGCATAATCGAGAACCATGCGGAATTGAAAAGAAGTCTTGTCGCTGAGGGATACGTGTTTCTGTCGGATACGGATACCGAAGTTCTTTGCCATCTTATTCACAAACATATTAACGGCGTCCCTCTGGAGGATTCGGTGAGAAAGGCGCTCGAGGGTGTGAGAGGCGCCTATGCCATTGCGGTGATCGATGAAAGGGAAGAGGGCAAGATTGTAGGAGTGAAAAAGGACAGTCCTCTCTGTGTCGGCATTGGAGACGGTGAATATTTTATTGCCTCGGATGTGCCCGCGTTCCTGAATTATTCAAAAAAGGTGATCTTCCTCGACGACGGAGAGATGGTTGTTCTGACCGGGGATGGCGTTTCAGTGACCACGATCGATGGCTCGCCTGTTGACAAACAGGTGACAAACATCGGCTGGAGTCCGGCAATGGCTGAAAAAGGCGGGTACAGGCACTTTATGCTGAAAGAAATCCATGAACAGCCGGCTGCGCTCGCTGACACGCTGAGGGGAAGGTTCGACCTCGAAAGCGGGGCCGTAAATTTGAAGGAATTCGGCCTTGAAGAAGATGATTTGAAGACCGTAGAAAAGGTGGTTATCGTTGCATGCGGCACTTCGTGGCATGCTGCGCTCGTGGGCAAGTACATAATAGAGGACATTGCAAGGGTGCCGGTCGAGGTCGATATCGCCTCCGAGTTCAGGTACAGAAATCCCATACTCCGAAAGGGCGATCTGTTTATCTCCATTTCCCAGTCGGGGGAGACTGCCGATACCCTTGCCGCCCAGAGGGAGGCCAAACGACTGGCCGCGAAGGTTATGAGTATCTGCAATGTCGTCGGCAGTTCGGCGGCCAGGGAGGCTGATGCCCTGTTTTACACACGCTCCGGGCCCGAGATAGGCGTGGCATCGACAAAGGCATTCACCACCCAGCTTGTGGGGCTTTATCTGTTTGCTGTCGCACTGGGTTCGGCGAAGTCCGCTGTGAGTGCGGATAAGGCTCGTCAGCTGCTGCAGGATCTTCTTGAGATGCCTGATAAGGTTGAACAGCTCCTCTCAACAGCCGAGGTTGCGGAAAAAATCGCCCGGGAGCTGTATGAGGCCCCTGGGTTCCTTTACCTCGGAAGGGGTATCAATTACCCTATAGCGCTTGAAGGGGCCCTGAAATTGAAAGAGATCAGCTATATCCATGCGGAGGGTTATCCGGCAGGGGAAATGAAGCACGGACCTATAGCGCTCGTCGACGAGAAGGTCCCGGCGGTCGTTCTGGCGCCCAAAGGCCCGATGCACTACAAGATTGCCTCGAACATACAGGAAGTAAAAAGCAGGGGGGGGACGATAGTGTCGTTGGTCCATGCGGATGACGATTTGGTCCCCGGTCTCTCGGATTATTGCTTTGCGGTCCCGGATTCGAATCCCTACCTCGCGCCGGTGCTGTTCGTGGTGCCGCTGCAGCTCATCGCATATCACATCGGTGTGTTGCGCGGTTGCGATGTCGATCAGCCGAGAAACCTGGCAAAGAGTGTTACCGTTGAATAATTACGCGGGTCAACTTTGTGGCATGTCGAAGGTAACGGTATCAGAGACCGCCCGCTTGTTATATGGAAACAAGTCGGAGTGCATATTCACTCACGTGGCCTTTCAACGATTTGGCGGGTCTCTTGCGTTTCTTATTTAACTTCAAATCGAAAGGACGGCTGATGCATTTTTTCAAGAACAAACGAATACTTGTAACCGGCGCTTGCGGCACTATCGGGGCCGAATTGATTTTTCAGCTCCTTAGAAATGAGAGCGACCCCCCGGAAGAAGTCATCGGTCTGGACAACAACGAAAGCAGGCTTTTCTTCCTCGACGAACAGTACCTGTCGGATCCGCGTGCCCATTTTTACGTGGCCGACATTCAGGACAAGCAGGAGCTGCGGACCAAGATGAGGGGCATCGATATTGTCTTTCATGCGGCGGCCTTCAAACATGTCATCCTCTGCGAGCGCTCGCCTGAGCAGGCGGTCAGTACGAATATCCGGGGTGTCCAGAACGTCATTACTGCCGCCAGTGAAAATGGTGTCGGGAGGGTCATCTTCACCAGCTCCGACAAGGCAGTGAACCCCACTAATGTCATGGGCACTTCGAAACTCATGGGGGAAAGGCTTATGACCGCTGCCAACAGTAACAGGCGCGGCGACGGGACGATCTTCGCCTCCACCCGCTTCGGCAACGTCCTGGGGTCCCGCGGGTCTGTCATCCCTATTTTCCACAACCAGATAGCCAAAGGCGGACCGGTCAGTCTCACGGACAGGGCGATGACCCGCTTCGTGATGAGCATCAGGGATGCCGTAAGACTGGTTATCGATTCCGTCAAACTCGCTCAAGGCGGCGAGGTGTTCATAACAAAAATGGCGGTCATTCGTATTGCCGACCTTGCCCGCGTCATGATCGAGGAACTCGCCCCCCGTTACGATCGCGACCCCGATAAGATCGAGATCGTTGAAATCGGTACCAAACCCGGGGAAAAACTGTACGAAGAGCTGATGAGCCCGGAGGAGACCAGAAGGGCGGTGGAGCTTCAGGATTATTTCGCGGTCCTTCCCGCTTTCCGCGGTATTTACCATGACATCGATTACAGCTACCCCAGCCTCGTTTCATCCAAGGTGAGCAATCCTTATGTGTCGGCGGCTGAAAAGCCCCTGGCTATCGATGAATTGCGCGTGTTTCTCAAGGAGAGAAATCTGTTGGGAGATCCTGGAGAGGCAGTGGCCCATCGTTACTGGCCCGGCGACAAGGAGGAGAAGTCGTCATGAGAATTTTGATATTGGGCGCGGACGGCTATCTCGGCTGGTCTACCTGCATGTACTTCTCCGGGAAGGGGCATGAGGTTGCCGGTATAGATAATTATTTCCGGAGAAACGCGGGCGTTGAGCTCGACTGCGAATCATTGATACCCGTTCCGAACCTTATTCAGCGCGCGAGGATATGGGAGGAGCTCAACGGAAAGAAGATCGGCGTACGTATCGGGGACATAACGGATTATGATTTTCTCCTTGAAGTATTCAGTGAATTCAGGCCGGATGCGGTCATACACTATGCCGAGCAGCCTTCGGCGCCTTATTCCATGATAAGCAGAGACAAGGCAGCCTTTACAATCAGAAACAATCTCATGTCTACCCTCAATATCGTCTATGCCGTAAGAGAGGTTAATCCGGACTGCCATATCGTAAAGCTCGGCACCATGGGAGAATACGGAACACCCAATATCGACATTGAGGAGGGATGGATCGATATCGAGCATAAGGGCAGAAAGGACAGATTCCTCTTTCCCAGACAGGCAAGCTCCATCTATCACACCTCCAAGATACAGGACACGGACCTCCTATGGTTTTACGTCAGGACCTGGGGCATACGCGTGACAGACCTTATGCAGGGCCCTGTCTACGGGGTATCGACCAGTGAGTCCGACCTCGATCCGCGCCTCATGCCTATCTTCAACTATGACGAGATATTCGGGACGGTGCTGAACAGGTTTATCGTGCAGGCGGTGGCCGGGTATCCCCTGACGGTCTACGGCAGAGGAGGACAGATAAGGGGGTACCTCAATATAAGAGATACCATGCAGTGCGTGTATCTGGCGGCCGCAAATCCGGCTTCACGGGGGGAACTGCGCGTCTTCAACCAGGTGACGGAAACCTTTTCCGTAAACGAGCTTGCAGAGCGGGTGCAGCGGGCGGGAAAAGGGCTTGGTTATGACGTTAGGGTAAAAGAGATCGAAAATCCGAGGGTGGAAAAGGAAGATCACTATTATAATCCGAAATATACCGGACTTCTTGAACTCGGCCTTAAGCCCCATTACCTCACCGACGATGTCCTTCACGGCATGTTCAAGGTCGTCGAGCAGTACAAGGACGAGATAAACAGGGACGCGATTTTTAGAGGAGTGAGGTGGAAGTAAACGTGAAACGTGAGGCGAAAATGGAACGCAATTATTTGATCACCGGCGGTTGCGGCTTTATCGGCACGAGTTTGATAGCCCATCTGCTGAAGCAGAACCCTGACACAAGAATTCGCGTATTGGATAATTTGACAGTCGGCACCCGCGAGGATTTAGCCGGAGTCTGCGACTTTATAGAGTTAGACGTAAAAGGTAAAACTTTAGACGATGCAAACCGTTTTAAAAACGACTCAAGTGATGCTGGTACCGACGTTTCGCATCTTACGTCTCACATCTCTCGCAGCGTTGAGCTAATCGCAGGCGATATCCGGGACTACGATATTTGCGCGAAATGTTGCGAGGGAACAGACGTAGTAGTCCATCTTGCCGCAAACACCGGGGTAGGTCCTTCAGTCGAGAATCCCAGGGCGGATATGGAGTCGAATGTCATCGGCATATTCAATATGCTTGAGGCATCGAGACAGCAGGGCGTGGAGAGCTTCGTCTTTGCATCTTCAGGAGCGCCCATTGGCGAAGTTGAGCCCCCTATACACGAGGAGAAGGCGCCAAGACCGGTTTCACCCTATGGGGCAAGCAAGCTGGCCGGAGAGGGATATTGCTCCGCCTATTACAGGACGTTCGGCCTGAAGACCGTCGCCCTCCGGTTTGGCAATGTCTACGGCCCGAGGTCAAAGCATAAAAGCAGCGTTGTCGCGAAGTTTTTCAAGCAGGCCCTTGCGGGAGAGACCCTTGAGATTTACGGCGACGGCAATCAAACAAGAGATTTTATTTACATTGATGACCTGATCCAGGCGATCTGCTTAGCAGTTAATCCTAAGCCGGCATCTCAGTCCTCAGCACTTGGCACTCAGTCCTCTTGTTATTACGGCGAGGTCTTTCAGATCGCCACTCATAAAGAGACGACCGTTAACGAGATTGCGACAATGATTAAGGATATCCTAAGGAAAGAAGCAGGGCTGGATGTAAGGATTGCATATGGCGAATCGAGGCTTGGAGATGTTAAAAGGAATTATTCGGATATCTCGAAGGCCAAGAGGATGCTCGGTTATGAGCCAAACTATGATCTTAACAGAGGGCTAAGAGAGACATTTGAGTACTTTGGGGCTGCATAGTATGAATTTTGTTTTGCGGCATAGTGAATTTTTGCTCTTGCTCCTCAAATGGGGGGGAGATAAATGAATCATAACCACGTAATATGGCATATGGCAAAGAGATCTTATGAACTCCCATTTTGTAGTGAGGTGGAGCTAAGGAACGGGGAGAATGAAAAGCTTGCGAAACAATCATGAATAGGCTAATTGCGATGTATTGCTTTGTGAAAAGGGACATTGCGCGCGTGGCGTATTCTTTTTTCCTGCTTGCCGGGATGATCTTGGCGATATTGTCTCCTCTCCCTGCAGAAGCATCGCAGATAACAGGCAGCAGCGATGGCCTGAAGGTGTACCATGTTGAGCCGTTCGATTTCGTTTACCCTACAACAGTATTCAAAGAATCGCCGATAAACGGCATATCCCTGGCGATGGCGAGGAATGAATACGAGCCGGTGACCTTTGCTGTCATTTCGTCGCGGGACTATCATAATGTTACTTTGCAGGTCGAAGAGCCTGCTGATGCGAATGGTCATCATATCAGGAGAAACAATATCGACGTGAGAGTCGTCAAGGTATGGAGACAGTCAGGAACTTCGACGTTGCCGGGGAGGGAGGTCCTCGTTCCCGAGTTGCTCATGAAAGACGATACTGTGCCGATAGTGGATTCATTTGAGAATGGCCGTTACGTACCTCCTTCGTTGCCATCGGCTTTCCGGACGGCTTTTCACGCCGGACAGGTCAAACAGATCTGGATAACTGTTCACACGACGGTCTCCGAGAACCCTGCCGGTCTTTACAATGGAAAGATAAAGCTGCTTTCAGAAGGCAGGGTCATAAAGGCGATAGGAATGGCCGTCAGGGTACTGCCGATTACGCTTCCGGGTCCTTCAAAGAGGTACTGCATATATTTTAGAGGAAGAATCGAGCCGAGTCATGAAGAGTATCTGGACAAAGCCCTTTATATGAAGGAAGTGAAGGATATCAGAGAACATGGCTTCGATGGTATAACGATTTACGACGAGAAGTTTGACCAGATTGCCGAGGGCATCGATAGAGCGGCAGCTGCCGGGCTGAAATATGTTGTCGTCATCGGCTTCGGCCCCGCGAGGCCCGAAATAGTGAATCGGATTATTCAGCACGCAAGGGCGAAAGGGATGGGAATCTATTTCTACGGTGCGGACGAGCCTAATAATGACGAAAGGCTCATGTCTCATATCAGGAAATCGAAGATAATTCATGAGGGCGGCGGGAAGGTCGTCACTGCCATTACCAGGGCGCGCTATGTGGTGCTGATGGACAGGAGAAGTAGGATTTATGAAAAACTTCCAGGGACATACGAGCCGCTCGATTGGGCCAATTATCATTTGAAGGCATCCATCAATTATATCGACGGGTTGGTCAGAGGGGTGAATGCAAAAGGCAGCAACCTAGAGACATATTATTGGCAGATAAGCCAGGAGAACCCGATCATGCACCGTCTGTATTCGGGCTATTATCTTTGGAGGACCGGTCTTGACGGCGTTTTCCCTTACTGCTATCAGTCGTATTCTCCGGTTTCACCTTATAACGGCGGCGACAAGTTTTGGCGGAAGAACAGGTATGCGAGGGTTTTGGACACCACCTACCCATCCATGGAAGGGCCTGTCCCCACATTGCAGTGGGAGGCGATTAGGGCTGGGATTAACGACGTCAGATATCTCACTCTGCTTGCCTCTCTTTCCCCGTCGGGAAGATTGCCCGGCTCGATTGAAAAGATCCTCACTGGATTCGGTTACATCGGCTTTGATAATGACGGGGCCGAGGCTTACAGGGGAAGTAAATTCAGTTTCGCCAGAGAGAGGATAATCGATGCGATAATGCGGGCTCAAGAGAGTCGTGCAAAGTCCGGCAGCCCGGCCAAACACTTCGCCCCTCAAGCGAAAAGGCAGTTGCCGGTAAAATGACTCCTCTTCAACTGAAGGAAAATTAAGATGGAACAAAAGCTCTCGGTTACTCCGACAAAACATGACATTGCGAATAAGGGGCTGACGATGGTGGTCGGCACAGTTTCAACCGCTGTTATGAGTATGCTTCAAGGTATCATAATATCGAGGGTCCTCGGTCCTGCTGGAACAGGTCAATACCAACTGTCGGTTACGCTGTCGATAACATTGATCACCTTTTTTTCCCTTGGGATGGGACTTGCGAATATCTATTTTTTAAATCACCATAAGATTAATCCGAAACAAATAGTAATGAACAGTCTCGCGGTAGGGCTCTTTCTCGGTCTTTTTTCCTCCTTAACAATATTCTATTTTTTTACCTTCAAGAAGAATTATGCAGGTGCGTTAGGTCCTTGGGCGAAGATAATCTTTTCATCCGGCCTGTGTTTCATGGTGTTGCAAGTCTTCATGACGCAGATATTGATCGCGAAAATGAAAGTCCGTCAATATATTGCCGTGGGAATCGTCTCGTCCTTCGTAAATCTCTTTCTTTGTGCCTTGTTGGGTGCGCTCGGGCTACTCAGTCCCGGGGCAGCGCTTATTATCTATTCTTTGTATCAAATTACCATGGCGACTCTGTCGTTATATTTTTTGAGAGAGGACATTTCCTTTGCGTATGCGCCGGATTTCAGATTGATATGGCGTACCTTTAAATACGGGCTCCAGCTTTATGTCGCAAATCTCCTCCTAACGCTGGATCAGAATATCAGCCTCCTCATGATTGGCTTTCTTATGCCCGGACAATTCGACGCCGCCGGATATTATTCGCGGGCCGTGACCCTATGCGGACTCATTCGTCTGCTGCCGACGGCCATGACGAACCTCCTTTATTCCCATTGGGCGGCTGTGCAAGGGCAGGAGCGGACAAGGCAGGTGGAAAGGGTAATCCGTATTTATCTACTGTTCGGCGTGGCCTTTGTCATCACGCTGATCCTGGCTGGGAAGTATTTGATGATAGTTATGTACGGGCGGGCGTTTCTTCCTGCTGTCATCCCGCTCCAGATACTTGGGTTCCAACAGACAATGTGGATGATATCCAATGTTTTCCAGGCGCTTTTCGCAGGTTCCGGAAAACCTACGCTGACGACGGTCAATATCGGCGGCGGCAACATGGTAAGCTTGGCAGGATCCTTTGTTCTTATACCGGTGTTGGGAATTGTCGGGGCTGCTATAGCTCTGACCTGCGGACAGGCGGTTTACACGTTTCTTAACCTGCTCCAGGCAAGAAAGTACTTCGGCCTCAACTTCAGGAATTGCCTGGCGTTTAACCGACAGGACTTGACATATTTTCTAAGCGCCATGCGACGCAGAAAGAAATCGACGGTGCTCAGTTGAGTAAGAGAGGTCTCCACAAGTTACTCGCAGCCGTTGTAACAGCCGCGGTTGGAGCCTTGCTCTGTTGGCTCAATATTTACATCTTTATTTTTTTCCTGTCAGCCGCGGCCCTTGTCGTTCTGACGAGGCGCCCGGATTATTGTGCTTATCTTCTTCTCCTTGCCATGCCGCTTGACAGCTCATCGGGCGCCGGCCAGAACAATCCTGTAGGATTTCCCATAACAAACGCCGTTATTGTCTTTTCGCTGATACTCGTTTTAATGACATACCTGATGCGCCCATCATATTTCCCGATAAAATGGTCTCGTTCGACCAAGATAATGCTGGCAGCAATCTTTTTTCTCACGGCCGCTCAACTTGAGAGTGTATTCGGTGCCTTTGACTTCGATTCGACCATTCGCCTGACAATAACAATCGCAAGCATGGGGTTGCAAACCTTGCTTTTTTTCGTTCTTGTTAAGGATGAGACTGTCTTGAGACGTGTGTTTACTTTTTTTCTGATATTAGCCGTCGCTATCTCTATATTGAATGTCCTGACCGCCTTCCAGATTATCCCGCCGATCCTGGAAAGGCTCTCGGCGAGCAGAGAGTTGGGGAACTACAAAGTGCCTTTCAAGGGTGCTGCCGTATTGTTCGGCGGAAGGGGAACTTACGGTATTTTCATGCACGGGATTTTACCTATGGCCCTGCTTGCTCTCATGAAGGGCCCCACGAGGTTTGCCAACTGGAGAAGGATATACACGGTGCCGGCGGTTATCGCGATATTGGCGGGTCTTGTTGTTACCCAATCCCGCAGCGCGTGGCTGGGTACCTTATTTATTCTGTTTTTCATGTCCCTTTTCTACCTGAATAATATGAGGATATCGAGAAAGATCATCTTTGCTGTCGGTGTGGCTGCAACCCTTTTCCTCTATCTGCTGCTGGCATCCAATTTTGTTACTGACGTCAGAGATATGAGCGCTGAGACCGTCAGCGGCAGAATTGGCGGGTATGTTCTCGCTGTTAAGTCGTTCGGAGATAATCCTGTGTTCGGAATGGGGGATTCGAACCCCTACTTTATCGCTGCTCAGGGGCATGAACTGCACAACACCTATCTTACCGTCCTTGTTGACAACGGGCTCGTGGGATTCATTCCTTTTATGATGATTTTCTTCATGACCTTTAAAAGGCTCATGAAGATACTCGGGAGGAGCATTGATTACGATCACAGGTTTCTCGCCGTCTCCCTCTTCGGATCATTTATCGGACTCTCCACTGAGGCTTCTTTTTATCAGGGGTATTTCGTGAAGAATTTCTGGATGGTCTTGGCTTTGATTCTCATTTCCCTGAATTTTATCGAAGCCGGGAGGCTGCCGGACAAGAGACGCATAGGGCGATTTGAGGCGGACGGGACGCAGGATGGCGCCATGCTTCGTCATGGTTCGGCCGGCGGGGCATGAAGAGGGTCCTCGTAGTCATCACTCCTCTCAGCACGAGGGGAGGTACGATAAGGAGGTTGAAGCTTTGGATGTCCAATCTGGGGGCTTCTTATCATATCAGGGTCTTATGCTACGCGAGAGACTCGAAGGCTGTCGAGGCGCTGCAAAAAGAAGGAGTGGAAGTCAGGACGTCGGAGGGCCTCGGAAGGTTTGGGAGGACGACTATACTTGCCGGCGCATTTTCTGTTTCACGAGAGATCGGATCCTTTATGCCGGATGTCATTATCAGTATGTATTTATGGTCGGATTTCCTGACGGCATTGGCGCTTCTCTGGAGGGGACTTCGGGGAAAGCGCCCTGCCCCCCACATTGTACATCTCGCGGGGGACCCTGTCCCGCCCGTAGCTTCATCAGCGATGAAGCGGATATATTCTGCGGTCGTGGGTTTTTACCTGAAAAGGGCTGATAAAGTTATATGCATCTCTCGAAGCGACATGGAGATGATTTCGTCGAGGTTCGGGATTGAGAAGAAGAACATCGAGGTGATACCGATAGGGATAAACATATCTGCGTCTGGAGGCCGGGCCTCGGTGCATGATCCGGTTGTCTTTGGGGTTGTCTCGCGATTATCGGCTGAAAAGAATATCGGCACCATTATCCGGGCTGTTAAGGGAGCCATAACGAATGGTGGACGGATGAGGCTTGAGATCTACGGCGACGGTGCCGAAGAAGAGAATCTCAAGTGTCTCGTTGGGGAACTGGGGCTTTCCGAACATGTCTCTTTCCACGGCTGGATAGAAAATCCCTTGGAGGCGTTTGACGTTATCGACTGCCTCATAATGTTTTCAGAGACTGAAGGAACTCCGAGGGCTATCATGGAAGCAGGCGATAGGAGCGTGCCTGTTATCGCAAAGGAAGTTGGCGGGATAGGGGAGATTGTTGTCGAATCTCAAACTGGCTATTTGGTTAAGACTGAAGAGGAATTGCTGGACCGGATGATGGAGTATATTAACTACCCCCATAAGATTCTTCAGATGGGGGGGGAAAATCGAGAATATATAGAAGGTAACCACTCTATTACTTGCGAAATCAGTAAGTTAACGCATCTCATCGGTGGGTTAAGCTTACTCGATAGATTAGAAGGTCATAGAAAGACGAGAGAAAAGGGCTTTTAAAAAGGCTTTTTATGAATTTGCGGCAGAAAAAATAGAGGTCGACCTGCAAAAAAGGGAGTGCTTATGGGCATAAAAGTTGCGATAATGAACATCACGCGGGGAGGCATGAGCGGTGGCTATAAGGCATATCTGAAGAATGTTGTGCCGCGAATGGCTGGCCATTCAGCTATAGACTCCATTTTATGTGCAACTCCAGCATCCGTAAATGTCAACGCGTTTCTGGGTACATTACCCAACGTACAATTTGTGTGTTGCGCACCGTTTATCCCTTTCCATTATGGCCCGGATAGAATTTTGTGGGAACATTTGAAGCGTTTTTCGCCAGATGTAATATTTGTTCCGATAGAACGAAGCTTTAACTTTGAAGGCGTCCCCATCATTAATATGGTCCAAAACATGGCACCGATGATCTATTCTGGGCGCAGCAATTCATTCGGGGAGCGCATCCGTAACTTTATTCAGCTCCTCGAAGCAAGAAAAGCCGCGAGAAAATCTGAGCACATTATTGCAGTGACCAACTTTGTGCATGACTTTCTTGCTGAACAATGGGAAATACCTCTCGATCGTATGAGTGTAATACATTACGGGCGCAATGTACCACCAGCGGCCAAAATGGATAATGGAGGCGAAGACCCCATTTTTAGGCACTTGAAGGGAAGCTTTCTCTTCACAGTGGGCTCGATTGACCCCTTCAGAGGACTTGAGGATCTCTTGATGGCGGTGAAAAAGTTAGTCTCAGAGGGGATAGATGTTGGTTGCCTTGTAATTGCTGGGACCGCGAGAAAAAGCATGATCCGATATAAGAGAAAGTTACAGAAGTGGGTAGATAAAGAGGGATTGTCCACGAAAGTTCTGTGGGTGGGGCATCTCGACGAAGGCGCAATGTCGTGGTGTTATTACAATTGTAAAGCATTTGTGATGACCAGCAGAGTGGAATCATTTGGTATGATTGCTTTGGAAGCCCTATCTCACGGGTGTGTGTG
This sequence comes from Nitrospirota bacterium, assembly GCA_014874185.1. Lineage (GTDB taxonomy): Bacteria > Nitrospirota > Thermodesulfovibrionia > Thermodesulfovibrionales > JdFR-88 > JACWAF01. Next base: position 190,652 of record JACWAF010000035.1, read on the forward strand.
TATCGCCGCCGATAATCCCTGTTTGCCGGAGATATTTGGAAGCGCCGCTCTATATTATCCGCCAATGAGATGGGAGATTCTTGTGGACAGGATCAAATATGTGCTTGGTTTGGATAGCCAGCGGATTAGCGAAATATCCTTGTTAGCGAAAAAAAGGGCAGGTGTATTTTCTTGGAACGTTGCTGTAAATAAGACCGTATCCTTATTTGAGGATGTAGCTGAGAGGCGAATGCGTCAAAATTCAGGATAGTAAGGAGAGGTGCAATTGGCGCATGCCTTAGAGAGGTCACATAATAAAATGGCTGCAAAGGGGGACCATGGAATACTTTAGAAGGGATAAAACTTTTTATGATAATGAGTATTTGCTTAATAATCCAGCATGGGATGTGGAAGATTCTCCTTGGAAAGCCGAACACATAATCAAAATGATTGAAAGACATTCTCTTACTAGTAATATTAAGAAAGTCTGCGAAGTCGGCTGCGGCGCTGGCGAAATACTAAATCAGTTACATGCAAGAATGGCAAGCGATATTTTATTTGAGGGATATGAAATATCTTCGCAAGCGTTTTCTCTCTGTAAACAGAGAGAAAAGGAAAGACTTAATTATTACTGCGAAGATTTTATTGAAAGCTCCAAATTTTACGATCTGGTTTTATGCATGGATGTTATTGAACATGTGGAGGACTACCTCGGGTTTTTGAGGAAAATCAGGGGAAAAGCGGAGTATAAGCTCTTTCATATACCGCTGGACATAACTGTTGTATCGACGGTAAGAAATAGCTTATTAAATGCAAGGATAAAGGTCGGCCATTTGCACTATTTCACTAAGGCAACAGCTCTGGCGTGCTTGATAGACACCGGCTATGAAATAGTGGATTCTTGCTACACCTCAGGGTCTATCGATCTGCCTTCGAAATCGGTAAAAACCTGGCTTGCGAGGTTCCCAAGAAAACTACTCTTTGAATTAAACAAGGATATCGCCGTTCGTTTTCTGAGCGGGTTTTCGTTGCTCGTGTTGGCAAAATGAAATTCAATTTGGTGGCTTATGCCGTCAAAAAAATTCAGGGAGAACGAAATGTTTAAGGACAAGACAATACTCATAACAGGCGGCACCGGGTCGTTTGGCAACGAAGTCCTCACCCGGTTTATCAAGACCGGTCAGGCGTATAAAGAAATCAGGATCTTCAGCAGGGACGAGTTGAAACAGGATCTGATGCGAAACGAGCTGAAGAATCCAAAGGTGAAATTTTACATCGGCGACGTGAGGGACAGGGCGAGCGTGGACGGGGTGATGGAAGGCGTCGACCTCGTCTTTCATGCGGCTGCCCTGAAGCAGGTGCCTTCCTGCGAGTTTTTCCCCATGCAGGCGGTGCTTACAAACGTTGTGGGCAGCAATAACGTGATCGAATCGGCGATAAAACATAACGTTTCCAAAGTGGTCTGCCTCAGCACCGACAAGGCGGTCTATCCGATCAATGCCATGGGGCTTTCGAAGGCCCTTATGGAAAAAGTCGCGCAGGCTGCTGCGAGAAAGCTGCCGAACGGAGACACGAAGGTTTGTGCCGTGAGGTACGGCAACGTTATGTGTTCGCGAGGCTCGGTTATCCCGCTTTTCATGAAACAGATAAAGGAGAAAAAGCCGCTGACCGTTACCGAGCCGGGAATGACGAGGTTCATGCTTTCTCTCGAAAACGCAATTGACCTGGTGTTCTATGCCTTTGCTAATGCCGGTCAGGGCGACATCTTTGTGAAAAAGGCCCCGGCCTGTACGGTGGCTGACCTTGTGACCGCGCTGCAGGCCCTCTTTAAATCCGACCTGCCGGTAGCGGTTATCGGCATACGGCATGGAGAAAAGATATTCGAGACCCTTATGACGAGGGATGAATTGAGGAGATCGAACGATCTCGGGGATTATTACAGGATCAATATGGATGACCGGGACCTGAATTACGACAAATACTTCACCGAAGGCGATACCGAAGAATCAGGCATCGATGATTACACGTCTCATAACACCTACAGGCTCGGGGTAAAGGAGGTCGAAGCCCTCCTGTTGACACTGCTGGAAGTGAGATCGGAACTCGGAGAGGCGATTGGATGATATGCATGATCGTGCGGGTCGAATTGGCGGCCGGAATGAAAGGCGAATACATGAAGGAATACAGGAAGATCGCCTCTGCGGTGAAACAGCAGGAGGGGTGCATCGAATACAACCTGTTTGTAGATTCGGAGGACCCCCGGTTCGATAACGAGAAGAGGGCCGACACCCTCGTATTTGTTGAAAAATGGGAGAGCATCGAGGCGCTCCAGGGCCACTCAGGGAGCGACGTGATGCAGCGGTTCAGGGAGCGGGTGAAGGGCTTGCGGGCGGGCTCTGCTTATGAACTTCTTAAACCTGCTGTCAGTGATGCTGATATCCTTGGAAAGGAGGACGAATGAGGATCCTTATACTCGGCGGGACCGGCATGATAGGTCACAAATTATGGCACGCTCTCCCGAAGAGGTTTCAGGACGTCTATACCGTCATTCACAGGGAGAAAAGCGGATTTTCTGCGGCATTGTATGACAATGAGCGGGTAATCGAATCCTTCGACGTATCGGACTTCCACCTTCTGGATGGCCTGCTGCGCGGCATAAGGCCGGATGTCATTTTGAACTGTATAGGGATTACGAAGCGTCATCCTGAGGCGAATGATTCGACATCGTGCCTGACACTGAACTCCCTTCTGCCTCACAGGCTCGCCCGATGGGGCTTGAGCCACAAGGCCAGGATTTTTCAATTCAGCACGGACTGCATATTCAACGGCAAAACAGCTCATCCCTACACGGAGGAGAGTCTCCCTTCAGCGGAGGATCTCTACGGCCGGACAAAATATATGGGAGAAATATACGGCGAGAACTGTCTGACGCTCAGGACATCCTTTATAGGCAGAGAACTTGTTTCCCGCACCGAGCTTCTCGAATGGCTCCTTGCGCAAAACGGCAAAACGATAAAGGGCTACAGAAACGCGCTGTATACCGGGGTATCCACCCTGTTTCTGGCCCGGGTGGTTGGAGATCTGATTGAATTTCATCCGGCCCTGTCGGGTTTGTACCACCTTTCGGGTGCGGCGATCTCCAAATATGAGCTCCTCTGTCTGGCGAGGGATGCCTTCTCGCTCGACATTGAGATAGTCCCCGAGGACTCATTTGTCTGCAACAGGTCGCTGGCAGGCGGCCGATTCAGGGCCGAGACCGGAATCGAAGCGCCTCCGTGGCCGGAAATGATGCGGGAAATTGCGGCTGATGCAGAAATTTACGGCGATGCTGCCGGCTCGAATCAGGAAAAAAAAGGTTCAAGGGAGGTCTTGTGAGCGAACAGGGAAGGATTCCTCAATTCAGGTCTTTTGTGGACAAAACGGATTACGCCTTCATAGAAAGGGCGTTCGAAAAGAACTATATCGCGGAAGGACCGCATGCCGCCGAGTTCGAGCGGAAGTTGCTGGACATGATAGGCGCCAGATACGGTTGCTTTGCGAGCAACGGGACGGTTGCCATTTACCTTGCGTTGCGCGCGCTGGGCATCAAGCCCGGGGACGAGGTAATTGTGCAGAACATTACCTTCATAGCCTCCGCGAACGCGGTCGAGATGACAGGCGCACGTCCGGTCTTCGCGGATGTCCTTTCTTACAGGGATTTGAGTATTGACCTCTCGAAGGTGCGCCTCACGCCCGGTACACGGGCCATGATCGTTTGTCCTCTTTTTGGAACGGCGTGCAGCAATATAGAAGAAGTCAGGGACTATTGCGCCGGGAACAACATCATCCTCGTTGAGGATGCTGCGCAGGCACTGGGGATCAGAAATGACGGCGGCCACTGCGGGACTTTCGGAAAAGCCGGAACATTCTCTTTTTACGCCGATAAGACGATTACAACCGGAGAAGGCGGGTTCGTTGTAACCGACGATGAGGAAGTATATGAGAGGATGAGATATCTGAGGAACCAGGGGCGGAAGAAGAGCGGAACATTCATCCACCCTGAGATAGGGTACAATTTCAGGATTACTGATATCCAGGCATGCCTGGGGCTTGCCCAGCTCGCCAAAATCGAGACGATCGTCCGCGAGAAACAGAAGATATACGAGTTGTACCGAGGCCATCTCGGCGACAGCGTAGAGTTCCTGAAGCTTCGGGACGACTTCACCCATATCCCGTTCAGGGTTGTGATCTTCGTGAGAGATGCTGAAAAGACCATGGCATACATGTCCGACAGAGGGATAGAGCCGAGGAGCGTTTTTTACCCGCTTCACAAACAGCCGTGCTATCGCTCTCTTGGGTGCCGTGACGAGGACTTCAGAAACTCCGTGGAGTGCTTCGAGAGAGGCATCTGTCTTCCCACATGGGTGGGACTCCAACCCGAACAGATCAAATATATCTCGGATGTGGTAAAAGAGGCCATTGCGGCACAGTGAATTCCAGCGAGAGGTGAACTATGAAAGTAATGACGATTGTGGGCACAAGGCCCGAGATCATCAAATTAAGCAGGGTTATTGCAGAAGTAGAAAAGCATCTTTCCCATGTGTTGGTCCATACCGGGCAGAACTATGATTACGAGCTGAACGAGATTTTTTTCAGCGATCTCGGGGTGAGAAAACCCGATTACTTCCTGGATGCTGCGGGAGAGAGCGTTGCCGAGACGATCGGGAACGTGATAGCGAAGGCCGATAAAGTGATGGAGAGGGAGTCGCCGGATGCGGTTCTCTTTTACGGCGACACCAACAGCTGTCTTGCCGTGATTTCCGCCAAGAGAAGAAAGGTCCCCATATTTCATATGGAAGCAGGCAACAGGTGTTTTGATCAGCGCGTGCCGGAGGAACTAAATAGAAAAATCCTGGACCACCTCAGCGACATAAATATGACGATCACGGAGCACGCGCGGAGATACCTTCTTTCCGAGGGGCTGAGGCCCGAAACTGTCATCAAGGCGGGATCGCCCATGAAAGAGGTCCTCGAATTCTATATGCCTCGAATTTCGGCATCGGATGTCCTTTCCCGGCTCGGACTCGAACCCGGCCGCTTTTTTGTTATCAGCGCCCACAGGGAGGAGAATGTCGACTCGGATTCCAATTTCAACAACCTGCTCGATTCTCTCAATGCCGTTGCTGCGAAGTACGATATGCCCGTAATCGTATCGACCCATCCCCGAACAAGAAAGAGGATGGAGGGGCTGGGCAGAAAGGATTTTGACGAAAGGATCAGGTTCATGAAGCCTCTCGGCTTTTTTGATTACGTGAAGCTCCAGACGGAGGCCATGTGTGTTATCTCGGACAGCGGGACAATAACCGAGGAATCGTCGATCCTCAATTTCCCGGCGATAATGATCCGGCAGGCCCATGAGCGACCTGAGGGCATGGACGAAGGTGTTCTCATTATGAGCGGGCTAATGCCTGAACGGGTGCTGCAGTCGGTCGGGATCGTGATGTCCCAGTACGAAAAAGGGAAAAGGCATTTCAACCTCGTTCGTGACTACGACACCGATAACTTCTCGGAAAAGGTCCTTCGTATCATTATGAGTTACACCGATTACGTGAACCGGACCGTATGGTTCAAATAATCGATGAGAAAATTGCGTAAACGCAGGATTCGCAGTGTAAAGGAAGATAAGGGAGCAACTTGGCGGCAAATATTGTATCAGTACCGGGGCTGAGAAGGTGAAAATAATTATTCGCGCCGATTCTTCGCCTTTTATCGGCACGGGTCATGTCGTGAGATGTCTTACGCTGGCGGAATATCTTAGGAACGAGGGGGCGGACGTTTCTTTTGTCTGCCGGGACCACGAAAACAATCTGATAGCGTGGATCGAGAGGGAAAAACGCATCAAAGTACACGTCTTGCCGGCGGACCGCATATGGAATTTCGGGAAAGGCTTGCCATTGAGCGAATGGGACTGGCTTGGAACGGACATCCACATCGATGCCGCGCAGACGATATCCGTATTGAAGGAAATTCGAGATCCTGATTGGATCGTCGTCGACCATTATTCTCTGGATTATCGCTGGGAAAAACAAATTCGGCCGTATGTAAGAAAAATAATGGTCGTTGACGATCTTGCGAACCGCCGCCACGAATGCGACTTATTGACGGACCCGAATCTTTCGGAAGATCCCAGAGGCAGGTACGGCGAGATCGTGACAGATCAATGTAAAGTCCTTGCCGGGCCTGAATTCGTAATAATGCGCCCTGAATTTAGAATAGTAAAGGAGAAAACCAGGATACGTGACGGCCGTGTAAACCGTATCCTTGTCTTTTTCGGAAGCGATCCGACCAATGAAACAGAGAAGGCCCTCAGGGCGATCAGGAGATTTACTCCGAAGATCGCCATAGACGTGGTAATCAGCCTCCTCAATCCCTTCCGGTACGAAATCGAATCTTTTGCTGCGGGCCTGCCCAATTGCAGCTGTCATGTGCAGACTTCCTCGATGGCCGAATTGATGTCACTTGCGGATCTCTCGATCGGAGCGGGAGGCACAACGATGTGGGAACGGTGCAGTTTGGGGCTTCCGTCCATTGTAATCGCGGTTGCCAAGAACCAGGAAGGTCCTAGTCTTGCCATGGCCTCTGCCGCAAGCATATTGTACCTGGGCCGAAGCCGGGAAGTTACAGTCGATGCGCTTACTGAGCACGTGTCAGGATTGATTCGTGATCCAGGCCTGCTTGTTCGGATGTCTTCTTTGGGACAGTCCCTCGTAGACGGCCGCGGGTGTGAACGTATTGCGAAATACTTAATCAGTGACGCGGTCAAGGTAAGGGCCGGGACGAGAGGTGCGGGGACGGCAGACAAACCAACATATCAACTGGAAATGGAAAATGGCTGATGAAGATACTTGTTTTAATCCAATATTGGTATCCTTACGAAAGCGCTCTTCAACCAATATATGGAGCGATATTCGAAGATCTCATATCGAAGGGATATGAGATCACGATTTTGACATCTTTCCCGCATTACCGTAAGGGGCGAAATGAGGACTGGCGCGAATACCGATGGAAATTTCGCGAAACAGGACTCTGGAACGGGGCCACGGTTATAAGGACGTTTGTCTTTGCTCCACGGTTTTCTTCTGCGAAACTGGGAGTGCTGATGCGCGCCCTGACGTTCGTTTCTTTTTACCTTTCCTCGTTCGTTGCAGCCCTGATGCTGCCGAAACACGATCTGATTTTTGTCTCCTCGGCTCCGCCGTTGATCGGTGCAGTTTCGGCGGGTATGTTGGGGCGTCTCAGAGGCACGCCCTATGTGTTCAATGTCCAGGATATATTCCCGGACAACGCGGTCAGGGCCGGTATAATAAAAAATCCCTTTCTCATAAGATTTCTCGATAAACTTGAAAAATTCGTTTATCGCCGCGCATCCCACATCACCGTGCTTTCGGAGACGATGAAAGCGTGGGTGAGCTCAAGGGGGGGGGGAGAAAAAGTGTCGGTTGTCCCCAACTTCTGCGATACGGATTTCGTCCGTCCAGTGTCGAAATACAATGAATTTTCGGTCCGGCATGGGTTTGACAGGCGATTCGTAGTTATGTTCGCCGGCAACATAGGCCTGGTCCAGTCTGTCGAACATATCATTTCCGCAGCGGAGATCCTGAGGGGATATCAGGACATAGTGTTTGTGTTCGTCGGTGCCGGCGAAAACAGGCACGGGATGGAAGAACTTGCAAAAAACAAGGCGCTCCCGAATGTCCTTTTTATCGACAGGCAGCCGTTCAGCGAAATGCCGAACATTTGGGGTTCGGCCGACATCGGCCTTGTGACTTTGCTCCGGGGTATCGCACAATCTGCCGTCCCCTCAAAGACATTCGGAATAATGGCCGCCGGCCGGCCGGTGCTGGCGATGGTGGATGAGGGCAGCGAGGCATGGGATATCGTTGATAGAGCGCAGTGCGGGATATGCGTTCCGCCTGAGAGTCCGCGACTGCTTGCGGAGGCAGTTTTGCGTCTTTACAAGGATCCCGAAGAGAGAAAGAAAATGGGCGCGAGTGCGAGGGAATATGTTGTGGCGAACTATCACAGGTCGGTCATCAGCGGAAAATACGAAGAATTATTTTGCCGGGTGGTAAGGGGAAATGGCCTATAAGATCATACTGGGCCTCAGGCATCCGAGGAAGAAGAGAAAGATCTGCCTGTTCTCTGTAGATGCATTGATCGTCCTTTCGGTTCTTGTTGCGTCCTATTACCTGAGAGTCACATTTGTTGAGGGCGGCGGTATCGCCTTGATCGGGGAAAGGGTGAACTGGCTCCTTGCTGCCGCTGTAATCATCCATCTTTTTTGTTTTTACATCTTTGATCTCTATAATCTCGATAAAAAACAGTCCGGGCTGAGAGTCTTCTCCCTGATAGCCGTTTCGGTTGCCCTTGCAGGCGGCCTCATCGCGTTTGCGTCATACTTGTTTCCGGGCGCGAAGATAGGCAGGATACTGCTGAGCATTCACATGCCTCTGCTTGTCGCGGCTATATACACCTGGCGCAGCATATTCGGAGCGCTGTTCATCAAAACCATCCGCATAAAGAACCTGCTTTTGATCGGCGCGAACTCGGACCATCCCGCGATACTCAATTTCCTTCGGAGTGACGCCGCGAAGGACTATCATGTGGTAGGTTCGGTGACGCAATTCAGAGAGTCAAATCCTTCGCCGGACCAGAAAAGTCCGGCAGCGCTTTTGGATATCAAGAATCTTGTCAGCGAAAAGGACATAAGAACAATAGTTGTAACCGAGAGAATGAAAGGTTTGCCGGAAGTGAAGAAGGACTTGATTGACCTGAAATTTCAGGGGATGGAGATATATGATTTCCCCACCTTTCACATGAATTTGACCGAGAAGATGCCGATTTCGCTCATCAGCGATAACTGGCTGCTCATGTACAACCAGCAGGGGGCATTTGCCCCCGACGTCTACTTGAGAATAAAAAGATTTTTTGACTTTCTTCTTTCGGCCTTCGGACTGATCGCGGGATTGCCTCTTTTTGTCGTGATAGCGGCCGCCGTCAAGCTGACGTCCAAAGGCCCTGTTTTTTTTAGACAGGAAAGAGTGGGCCTCAACAAGAAACCATATATGATGATAAAATTCAGAACCATGATAGACAATGCCGAAAGAGATACCGGGCCGAGGTGGTCAAGTGCGAATGACAGCAGAATTACGGCGATAGGGAAGTTGTTGAGGAAGACGCATCTTGACGAACTGCCGCAACTGATAAATATTCTGCGCGGGGACATGAGTTTTGTGGGTCCGAGACCTATTCGGGAATGTTTCGAGGGCCAGTCTGCAAAAAAAATAGCATTTTACAATCTGAGGCATATTGTCAAGCCGGGCGTGACAGGGTGGGCACAGGTCAAGGATTTTGATGTGAGGGCCGAGACGGGACCGTTTGAGAGATTTCAATACGACCTGTTTTACATTCACCACCGGTCCTTCCTGTTGGATATGTTCATAATTCTGAAGACCGTGCAAAGAGTGCTGTTCGGCCGGGGCGTGTGAAGGGACTATATCGGTGCAACGCCGGGATCCGGGTCCGTGCGGCAACGATTAGCCATAGCCCATGGCTATATCAGCTATGCGGCAAGAGCGAGGAAGCGCATGCGGCGATGAAGAACGATTTTGCAGGTGGGCGGTTTCCTTCGGGAGATTTTGGAGAAAACGCGGCATGGGGTGGATTATGGGTGAAGTGCCTTTCTTTACAGCGCCCGGAGGCTATGTTAAAATACATATCGCCCTATTTATGTCTTCAAAAAATTTATCCATAGGAATCGACCTCGGCGGTACAAATCTGCGGGTTGCGCTGGTAAACCGCCAGGGAGAGGTGCTCGAAAAAATAAAAGAGCCCTCCACCGGGGACGTCCTCCAGACATTAAAAAGCTCGGTCGATAAATTGATGGGGCCTGAAGTGGCCGGGATAGGCATCGGGGTTGCGGGCGTGATAGACCGCCCGGGAAGGATCGTCATAATCTCGCCGAACCTGCCCCTCGTGAGCGGGTACGACTTCAACCAGCTTGGCTTCTCCGTGCCCTTTTATCTGGAAAACGACGCCAACGCGGCCGCACTGGGCGAGGCCCGGCTTGGCGCGGGTAAGGAATACAGGAACTTCGTCCTTCTCACGCTTGGCACCGGCGTGGGCGGGGGCGTGATATACAAGGGCAAGCTCATGAAAGTTGCGGCCGAGATAGGCCACATGAGCATTGCCTCGGACGGCCCCAAGTGCTTCTGCGGCAACAACGGCTGCCTGGAGCTTTACTGCTCCGCGCGGGCGATACACGCGGCCACGGTGAAGGCGCTGGAAGGCGGGGCGGAGAGCGGCCTGAAGGAGTGCTGCGGCGGGAACGTCTACCGCATCACGCCGGAGGACGTGTACAGGGCCGCCATGGACGGCGACAGCCTGGCCCGGGAGATGCTTCGCGAGGCGGGGAGATACCTGGGCGTGGGCCTTTCCAATGTTGTGAACATATTCAGCCCGGAGGCCATAGTGCTTGCGGGCGGGCTGATAGGCGCCTGGAACATCTATGTGGAGGAGGCGATCAGGGAGTGCTCCAAACGGGCCTTCAAAAGCCTTATGCAAAATCTGAAGATAGTGCCCGCAACACTCGGCGACGAGGCCGGGATACTCGGGGCGGCAAGCCTTGTCTTCCAGGAACACTAGCAGCGCCCCCTTTATAAATGCCTGAAAATACCCAAAGGATCCGCAATTTCTCGATAATCGCCCATATAGACCATGGGAAGTCCACCATAGCCGACAGGCTGCTGGAGTACACGGGCGCCCTCTCCCAGAGGGAGATGATGGCACAGGTGCTGGACTCGATGGACCTGGAGAGGGAGCGCGGCATCACCATAAAGGCCCATGCCGTGCGCCTTAGTTACAAGGCCGGGGACGGCAAGGAATACATGCTGAACCTCATAGACACCCCCGGCCACGTGGACTTCTCATACGAGGTCTCCCGCAGCCTCGCGTCTTGCGAGGGCGCGCTATTGGTGATAGACGCCACGCAGGGCGTGGAGGCCCAGACCATAGCGAACGCATACCTGGCCCTTAACAACAATCTTGAGATCGTGACCGTGATAAACAAAATAGACCTGCCCTCGGCGGACCCGGAGAAGGTGAAAGAGCAGGTCGCGGAGACGATACCCGTGGACGCATCGGACGCCATACTGGCAAGCGCCAAAGAGGGCATCGGCACAAAAGATATACTTGAGGCAATTGTCAAAAAGATCCCGCCCCCCGGGGGCGATGGAGATGCCCCCTTGACCGCCCTCGTCTTCGACTCCTGGTTCGACTCCTACAGGGGCGTCATCACCCTTGTAAGGGTCTTTGACGGCACCGTCCGGGCTGGGATGAAGGTCCGCCTTATGGCGAACGGCAAGGATTTTCTGGTTGACGAGGTAGGAGTTTTTACCCCCAAGCCCCTCCCGGTTGAAAAACTCTCGGCGGGCGATGTGGGCTACATAATAGCCGGGATCAAGAACGTCGGGGACACGCGGGTCGGCGATACGATAACCGGGGCGGAGGACCCGGCGCCAAAGCCCCTGCCGGGCTACCGGGAGGCCCGCCCTATGGTCTATTGCGGGCTTTATCCCACGGAGTTCCACCAGTACGAGGCCCTGAAGGCGGCGCTTGAAAAACTCACCCTCAATGACGCCGCGTTCACCTACGAGCCGGAGACATCGGCCGCCCTGGGGTTCGGGTTCCGGTGCGGGTTTCTGGGGCTTTTGCACCTGGAGATAATCAGGGAACGGCTGGAGCGCGAGTTCGGCCTCTCCCTCATAAGCACCACACCCACGGTCATCTACAAGGCCGTGGAGGAAAACGGGGAAATAACCTACATAGACAGCCCCTCCAAGTGGCTGCCCAAATTCAAATATGTTGAAGAGCCGTATGTTAAGGCCATCATCTTCGTGCCGCAGGCCTTCCTTGGGGCGACCCTGGACCTCTGCCAGTCCCGGAGGGGAACGCAGAAAAGCTTCGAGTACATCGGGAAGGAGCGGATCATGCTTACCTACGAGATCCCGATGAACGAGATATTATGGGATTTTTTCGACAAGCTGAAATCCCTTACCAAGGGGTATGCCTCGCTGGATTACGAGTTCATAGGCTACAGCGAGGCGGACCTTGTCCGGGTGGACATACTGCTTAACGGCGAGCCGGTTGACGCCCTCTCTTTCATTATCCCTAAAGACAAGGCCTATTACAGGGCCAAACAGGTTGTGGCCAAGCTCCGCCAGGTCATTCCGCGCCAGCTCTTCGAAGTTGCCATACAGGCCTCCATAGGGAGCCGGATAATCTCCCGCGAGACGGTGAAGGCGATGAGAAAGGACGTGCTTGCCAAGTGCTACGGGGGCGACATCACCCGCAAGCGCAAGCTCCTCGAAAAGCAGAAGGAGGGCAAGAGGAAGATGAAGCAGGTGGGGAGGGTAGAGATACCCCAGGAGGCCTTTCTGGCCGTTTTACAACTTGAGGACAAATAGTTTAATATAGGGATTGTTATGTCTGACCACGAGATTGCCGCAGCCCGCAGCAAAGCCCAAAAGAGCGCGAAAAGGGTATTCTGGGAATATGCGGAGGCGATAGCCACCGCCCTCATACTGGCCCTCATAATAAGGGCGTATGTAGTGCAGGCGTTCAAGATACCTTCGGGCTCCATGAAAAGGACGCTCCTGGTGGGCGACCATATCCTGGTGAACAAGTTCATCTACGGCACCACGATACCCTTTTCCGATAAAAGAGTGCTCATCCTCCGGACCCCCCAGAGGGGCGACATCATAGTCTTCAAATACCCCCAGGACCCGTCCAAGGACTTCATAAAGCGCGTCATAGGCGTTGGCGGAGACACTATTTACGAGAAGAACAAAGTCCTCTACGTAAATGGGGTCAGGCAGATAGAGCCTTATGCCAGGCACGTGGACGACGAGATCAAGCCGGGCACGCTGGACCCCAGGGACAACTTCGGCCCCATCACCGTGCCCCCTGGGAAGTTCTTCGTTATGGGCGACAACCGCGACGAGAGCTATGACAGCCGCTACTGGGGCTATGTGAGCATGGACGAGATAAAGGGCAAGGCGTTCATAATCTACTGGTCATGGAACGGCAAGGAGCACCTTCCGAGGCTGGCCCGCATGGGGCACCTGCTAGAGTAGTGAATGTGCAAGTGGGTTAAGGCCGCTTTTTGCATAGGCTTTTTCGTTTCGCTGGTCTACTCGGGCATCATGTTCGGAATGCCCTACTATAAATACCTCATATTCAAGTCCGATGTGCACGATATGCTTCATTTCGAGCAGCTCTATAACGCGGACAGGATCAAGGCCGCCATACTTAAAAAAGCGGCCGAGTTGAACGTGCCCCTCACCGATGAGAACCTCTCAGTCCTCGGGGACCGGGAAAATTTCATAATAAGCGCGAACTGGACCGAGCAGGTGGTCTTGTTTCGGGGCTATTTCAAACGCACACTCAATTTTTCATTCGAGACAACCGGCCGGTAAATGTTCACCGGGATTATAAAGGAGATGGGCGAGGTGCTTTCGCTGAGGGGAAAGCCCTCCGGCGCGGAGCTTGCCCTTAAAAGCGAACTGCTCTCAAAAGAGGCCGCAATCGGCGACTCGATAGCCGTAAGCGGCGCCTGCCTTACCGTGACCTCGATTAAAGGGGCCGCTTTGACCTTCGACCTCTCGGACGAGACCCTGCGGGCCACTACCCTCGGGGGCCTGAAATCCGGCGACAAGGTGAACCTTGAGCCCGCCCTCAGGGCCACGGACCAGCTGGGAGGGCATATCGTAACCGGCCATGTGGATGCCGTGGGCCGGATAAAGGAAAAAGAGAAGGTGGGCGACAACTTCCATTTCCTGATAGAAGCCCCCCCACAGGTGCTTGATTATCTGGTCGAAAAGGGCTCTGTAACCATAGACGGGATAAGCCTTACCGTGGTGGACGTATTAAAGGGCTCGTTCACCATAGTCATTATTCCCCATACGGCCAATGTGACCACTATTGGGCGGAAAGGGATTTCTTCCCCCGTGAACCTCGAGGCTGATATAATAGGAAAGTATGTTGCCAAGTTCACCCGGAATGCCGCCGGGAGCGGCGGCGGGGGGATCAAAAAGGCCCTCTTCGATGCCGGGTACATAAAGGGAGCGGACTAGAATGACCTCGAAAAAGTATAAATTCAACACGATCGAAGAGGCGATAGAGGACATAGCGGCTGGCCGGATGGTCATCCTCTGTGATGACGAGGACCGGGAGAACGAAGGCGACCTCTGCCTGGCAGCCGAGAAGGTGACCCCAGAACACATAAACTTCATGGCCAAGTACGGAAGGGGCCTCGTCTGCCTTTCGCTCGCCCCTGATAGGGTGAAAGAGCTTCAGTTGCCGATGATGACGGACGTGAACACGTCCTCTTTCGGCACCGCATTCACGGTATCCATAGAGGCGAAGAAGGGCGTCACCACCGGCATCTCCGCCTATGACAGGGCGGTGACAATCAAAACCGCCATAGACCCGAAGATGAAGGCGGAAGATCTGGCCAGGCCGGGGCATGTCTTCCCGCTGCGCGCGAAGCCGGGCGGAGTGCTTCAGAGGGCCGGGCAGACCGAAGGCTCGGTTGACCTGGCGAGGCTCGCCGGGCTGAACCCATCGGGGGTCATCTGCGAGATCATGAGCGAGGACGGCACGATGGCCCGCGTCCCTGAGCTTATGGAGTTCTCAAAGACCCATAATATCAAGATAGTAACCGTAAAAGACCTTATAAATTACCGGATGCGCACCGAGCGCCTCATAAAGCGGGTGGCCGATGTGAAGCTGCCCACCGAGTACGGGGACTTCCGCGCAATTGCGTATAACAACTTCGTGGACGACGCCATCCACCTTGCGCTTGTAAAAGGCGACATCAGGGGCTGTGACGGCGTGCTGGTGCGGGTGCACTCGGAATGCCTCACCGGGGACGTATTCGGCTCCAAACGGTGCGACTGCGGAGAGCAGCTCCATGCCGCCATGAAGAAGATAGAGACCGAGGGCCGCGGCGTGGTCCTGTACATGAGGCAGGAGGGCCGCGGGATAGGCCTTGAGAGCAAGCTGAAGGCCTACGAGCTGCAGGAGAAGGGGCTGGACACGGTGGAGGCCAACATCAAGCTGGGGTTCAAGCCGGACCTCCGCGATTATGGCATAGGGGCGCAGATGCTTGTGGACCTTGGCGTAAAGAACATGCGCCTCATGACCAATAACCCCAAGAAGATAATCGGCCTGGAAGGCTATGGCCTGCACGTGGTGGAGCGGGTGGCCGTAGAGACCAAACCCCACGAATCGAACGTGCTTTACCTCCAGACCAAGAAGAAAAAGCTGGGGCATATCCTGGATAACGTCTAGCGGGGCCGTTACTTCCAACAGAGGGGCAGAAGGGGGCGGGAGTGAAACGGAGGGGTTTTCTTGTCATGGGGGCGGTTCTTGTCCTATGCTCTATTTCCTACGCCGGAGAGATGTACAGGGTAATCGAGCCGGACGGCACCCTTATCTATACCAATACGCTTAATTTCAAGCACAAGTTCAATTCCACAAATGTACACATATCCAGCCTGAACAATACCGTCTCGGTCTCCAAGGAGACCCTGGAAAGCGCCGACCTGCCCTCGTGGAAGCGCGAGATGTACAAGATGTGCGCCCGTGCGGAGATGTCCTCAGAACTGACCGCGAAGGAGATGGACGACATCTCCGGGAAACTGGATTCCCTTCTAAACCAAATACGGCGCGACCCTCAGATAGAGCCCGGCGACGTGCAGCTTGCCGTAAACGCCATCCGGCACTGCAAGGAGATACTCCGGATAGAAAAAAACTCCAGGGGGAGCATAATACAGCCCGGCGGGCCGGTTTCGCACTGACCAAAAAGCGCCACGCTTGTTCCATTTCCGCAAATAGCGTAAAATTGAGGTCTACTTTAAAACAGAGCCGGAGGGTATTCTCATGAATTATATCGAGGGAGAGCTTAGGGCCGAGGGGCTGAAGTTCGGCCTGGTGGTCAGCAGGTTCAACGATTTCATAACTGGCAGACTGCTGGAAGGCGCGCTGGATGCCCTGAAGCGCCACGGGGCCGACGCCCAGAACATGGATGTCGTGCGGGTGCCGGGGGCCTTCGAGATACCGCTTGCGGCAAAGCGGATGGCGAAGAAGGGCGGCTATGACGCGCTCATCTGCCTGGGCGCGGTGATAAGGGGGGCGACTCCGCATTTCGATTACGTGGCGGCAGAGGTCTCTAAAGGCATAGCACAGGTATCGCTGGAGGCGGGGCTTCCCATAGCCTTCGGCGTGATAACGGCTGATAATATAGAGCAGGCCATAGAGCGAGCGGGCACGAAGAGCGGCAACAAGGGCTGGGACGCGGCCCTCAGTGCAATCGAGATGGCGCGCGTCCTCAAGAAGATTTCCTGATAGAATTATGAAAAGAAGGAAAGCAAGGGAATACGCCCTTCAGATGCTGTTTCAGCTGGACTTCGCCGACGAGGAGGCGGGGACGCCATTCTTCAGCCGGTTCTGGCAGACGCTGGACGAGCCGGAGGACGTAAGGGAGTTCGCCCAGGAAATAGTGATCGGCACCAGGAAGCACATGAAGGAGATAGACGCCGTCCTCGCGCAGAGCGCCGAGAACTGGGTGCTTGACCGCATGGCCGCCGTGGACCGCAACATACTTAGGGCCGCGGCCTACGAGCTTTTATACAAGAAGGACATACCCCCGGCCGTCGTGATAAACGAGGCCATAGAGATAGCGAAGAAGTTTTCAATGAAAGAGTCCGCCCCGTTCATAAACGGGATACTGGACAGGCTTGCCAGGGAGAACAGGGCGGAAAAGAAGTAAGAATTTAATAAAAGTAAGGGAGCGCCCCCATGCCCTTTGCGGTTATCTCCGATGTGCATTCCAATCTTGAAGCCCTTGAAACAGTCCTCGAAGACATCGGAAAAAGAGGGATAAAGAAAAACGGCACCATCTTCCTGGGGGACGCGGTGGGCTACGGCCCCAACCCCAATGAATGCGTCCTCCTCATCAAATCCCATGCCAGGTGGACCATAGCCGGAAACCACGACTGGGCCGCACTGGGCCTCACGGATATAGCCTATTTCAACGCCTCAGCCGCGGCCGCCATCCGCTGGACGGACGATGTGCTCACGCCGGAGTGCCGCCTCATAATGGAAGAATACCCGCTGGTGAAAAGGCTGAAGAAGGAGAATATCTTTCTGGTACACGGGAGCCCGAAGGAACCCGAAGAGTGGCACTATGTGTTAAGCCTGTGGGACGCGGAGGTGAACTTTGAATACTTCACCGAAAGGATATGTCTTCTGGGGCACAGCCATCTGCCTTTCATACTGGACAGGCTGCCCTCCGGCGACATGGTGGTCTTCAAGGAAGAGGCCGAACTGGGCCCGAACAGGTATATAATCAATCCAGGCAGTGTGGGCCAGCCCAGGGATAGCGACCCTCGAGCCTCATACGCCGTGCTCACCGAGCAGAAGGCGGAGATAATCCGCCTGCCCTATGATATCGAGAAGACCCAGCGCAAGATGCGCGACGCGGGCCTGCCCGCGCCGCTTGTAGAGAGGTTGAGTAGGGGGGTTTAGCCCTACAGATTCCGCAGAAAATAAAGGCTCCTTTTAAGAGAATGATTATGTTGCCCGATTCAATCCGGGTGTGAATCCCTGAATGTTAGATAATATCCCTCCCCTTTGCGAAAGGGGAGGTCAGGAGGGGTTATTAATTAGTGCATTAGTAAGGTGTCATTCCCGCAAGCGGAGCGCGTCGGGAATCCTTCTGAAAAAAAGAAAGATTCCTGACAAGCCGGAATGACAACAAGGTAATCATACTTATAAACCTCTTATTAACTCCCCCTCACCCCCTCTATCTAAGAGGGGGTAAAACTCCGCCGCAGTACAATCAATCCCTGAGTCCTCTGGGGAAGCTTGATAAAAAAGTAAGATTTTCTTACTATATTAAAAGGGAGGCATTTATGAAAATAATTACGGTTTCAGCAAAAGGCCAGATCGCCCTGCCAAAGGAGATCAGGGAGGCCCTGCACATAGAGACCGGCACGCAGTTGACCCCGAAAATAAAAGGCGGAAAACTTATCCTTGAGCCCGTGGTGACCGTCCCCAAGTCCCAGGCCTGGTACTGGACCCCCGCTTGGCAGGCAAAGGTAAAGGCGTCCATGAAGGCGATAGAGGAAGGCAAATTCGAGGCGTTCAAGTCGGCTAAAGAGGCAAAGAAGCGCCTTGGCGCGTAATGTCATCCTGCCAGAACCCGTTGTGAAGGATATTAACAAGCTCCCAAAAGAAATCAGGCTTAAATTTCTGAAGCAGTTGGAAATACTCTTAAAGAACCCGGCGCACCCGTCCCTGCGGCACGAGAAGCTTGAAGGCGCGGACGCCTGGGCTTTCAGCATTACCATGGATTATCGGGCTACGTATGTCCTAATCGGTGAGAATATCGCGATTACCGCCGTGGGCACTCATAAAGATGTGCTTGGGAACTGAGCTATAAAGACAGATGCCGGATCGGGTCCGGCATGACGGCAATTTTTATCTCCCGCATTTCTTATTCTGCACTTCTCACCTCCTGCACTTCTCACCTCCTGCACTTCTCACCTCCTGCACTTCTCACCTCCTGCACTTCTCACCTCCTGCACTTCTCACCTCCTGCACTTCTCACCTCCTGCACTTCTCACCTATCAGCCGCACGATCTCCTCGTGCACTTCATCGACGGTGCGGCCATCGGTGCTGATGAGTTTTATCCTGCCAGGCTCGGCCTCGTTCAGCTTCAGAAAGCCCTGCCGCACCCTCTTATGGAACTCTATATCCTCAAGCTCCAGCCTGTCCCGCTTGTTGGCCTTGCGGTTCCGCTCAAGCCCGACCTCCGCCGGTACGTCCAGGAGTATCGTGACATCCGGTTTCAGCCCCACTGTGGCGGCCTGGTCTATCGCGGCTATCGTCGAAAGGGGAATATTTCTTCCATAGCCCTGGTAGGCGATGGTGCTGTCCGAGAACCGGTCCGAGATGACGGTCCTCCCCGCCAGGATGGACGGCCCGATCACCTCTTTTATAAGCTGGCAGCGCGAGGCGTTATACAGAAGGAGTTCGGTTATGGGGTGCATGCCATTGTTGGCCGGATCCAGCAGTATCCGCCTTATCTCGCGCCCTATCTCCGTGCCCCCCGGCTCGACTGTGAGCACGGCGTCCGCCCCACACGACCTGCAATACTCATAAAAGAGCCTTGCCTGAGTTGACTTCCCAGACCCTTCTATACCTTCGAATGTTATAAAAAACCCCTTCAAGCCAGGGCCTCCTTCAAACGGGAGAGGAGCTGGAATATCTTTATCGCCTCTTCCTTATTGCGGGAGGCCGTGCCGCAGGACGGGGTTAGCAGTATGCGCTCCTTTAAAAGGGTTTCGGGAACAGTTTGCGAAAGGCGGTCCATCTTCTCCATGAAAAGCCTGTAAATGGATTCCTCGGTCTCGCCGGTTATGGCCTCGGTGGTGGGTATTATCCCCCAGGCCAGGGTGCCGCCCCCTTCAAGAAACCTCTTAACCTCCGCGGGGTAGATGCCCAACGTGTCGCTGAACTCGTAAGCGTCGAAATTCAGTATCTCTATGCCGGATTCCATGAGAAGGGGCCAGTCCGCGCGCCCGCAGCAATGGATCCCGGCTATGGCCCCCTGCGCTTTTATCTCCGATACCATTTCGGTCAAAAGCCGAAGGGCCTCACCGCTTGAGACCGTAAGATATGTCATGCTCCCCAGGGCGGAGGCGACCGGCTCGTCCACGAATATGATCACCTGGCCCGCCCTGCTTTTAAGCAGGTCTATCTGCCAGCGGGCCTTTGCCTTGAGGCCCATAAGATAGACCTCCCTCAACTCTTCATCGTAATAGACGGGTTTCCCGGTTGCGTCGTTAAGCCCCAGCGTGAAGGTGAGGGGGCCCGTTACATGGCCCTTCAGGTAATCGAACCGCCTGCCCTTCGTGAGCCGCAGGAAGGCGTGCAGCCCCTGGGCGTATTCCTCCGAGATGGCTATCCGGGTCTTCTCGTTATAGCTCTCGTAAAACCTCTCCAGCTCCTCGGTGGGGCCTCTTTCGGACATGATAGAGTTCTTCTGCCAGTCCACCCTGATGAGCGGAAGCCCCTCGCTGTACTGGGGTATCATCTGCTCCAGGAAGGAGAGCTTCGGGAGCTGGGGCCAGAAGGGGATGTCAAACGAGGAGAGGACTATGTTTACGGCCTCTTCCGGGTCTGTGTGCGGCAGGCTTCCTATTCCGGTGGTGGCGTACGGTTTTAACACCTGGAAATGATAACTTATATGGGGACTTGTTTCAACTTTATCGAAGTTTTTAGAAAAAGAGGCTTACGTCCTCAAGGAACCTGCTCACCTCGGCGGTGTCTTCCATGAAGAACTCGGCGCAGGTGGGCTGCCTTCCAATCTTGATCGTGATTCCAGCGGATTTCAATTGCCTGAAAGCGTCTTCATCGGTGCGGTCGTCACCTATATAGATCGCAAGCGCGTCCTTGCCGCGGTAAAGCCCGTCCAGCACGGCCATTACGGCCTTCCCCTTGTCCCAGTCCAGGGCCGGCCTGATCTCGACCACTTTCTTGCCCCCCGCTATCTTGAAGCGGTCGTCTGTATTCTGCGCCACGCCGGTCACAATTTCTTTCAGCTCAGTCACGCTCCTGTCTTTAAGGAGCCGGTAATGGATGCTCAGCGTGAACCCCTTGTCTTCGACCATGGCCCCCTCGAACCCCGCAAGCCTCTCTGAAAGGTCTTTGCAAAGTGCTTTTAATTCCCTCTTACGGGCAGCGGCCTGGGGGTGCATCCACTGGAATCTTTCTGAAAATATCTCGAACCCGTGGTTTGCGATATAACAGATCCCCTCTATCCCGATCTTCGCTTTTATGTCCTCCATTGCCCTGCCCGAGACTATGGAGATGAAGACGCCGGGCCGGGAGGCAAGGTCCTCCAGAAGGCTCCTGCACTCCACCGGAAGGGACGCCGCGGAAGGCTTGTCGCATATCGGGGCCATTGTGCCGTCGAAATCAAGGAAGAGCGCCATCGGCCTGTTCCGCTTCAAAAGCTCCCTTGTCCTTATCCACCCGCCCTCTTCCGCGTAGAAATATGCCGCCGTCATCTATTTCCTTTCATTGGATGCGCAGGCGCGCCAGAGTGGTTATGAGGTTGGCCGCCCAGTAATACACGTTCTTTTCAGAGACCACTTTGCGCATCCGTTTCATGCGCAAGGACTTTTCCTTCCCGTCCATCTGAAGGCCCATAAGAATGGCCCCGGCCATCTCCTCTATGCTGTATGGATTCACCAGAAGGGCGTCCCCCAGTTCTCGCGAGGCCCCGGTGAACTGGCTCAGTATGAGCACGCCCGTTTCGTCCTCCCTGGAGGCGACGTATTCCTTGGCCACAAGGTTCATCCCGTCGTGAAGTGAGGTGACCATGCAGAGGTCGGCCACCCTGTAATAAGAATGTATCTTCTCATGGCTGTGGTGGTCTTTCAAAAAGATGATCGGCTTCCAGTCCTTGCCCTGGAAGCGCCAGTTTATCTTCTCGGCGGTCTCCTCTATATCGGAGATAAGCTCCCGATAGGGTTTGATAAGCGTCCTGCTTGGCGCTCCAAGCTCTATGAAGGTGAACCTTCCGATATAGGACGGGTCCTTCTCAAGGAAGCGCTCCACGGCGCTGAAGCGCTCTTTTATCCCTTTTGTGTAATCGATGCGGTCCACGCCCAAACCCAGGAACTCTGCCTTGACCCCAAGCTCTTTCAGTATGCTCTCTTTCAGCGCGCCCGGATTCTCCGGGGCCTTGTATACGGAAGGCGCCACGCTTATCGGAAAAGGCTTCACGAAGCTCACATGCCCGTTCCTCTCCACTGAGAACTGCTCCCAATCCACCTTGGATTCGAGGAACCGGTCCACGCCTTCCAGGAAGTTGTTGCAGTGGAACTGCGTATGGAAGCCGATGAGGTCCGCTCCCAGTAGACCCAGAAGGACCTCTTCCCTCCATGGGCAGATGCCGAACACCTCGGGGTTGGGCCAGGGTATGTGCCAGAATATCCCCACGTGGGCATCGGGCCTTTTGCGCTTTATCAGCAGGGGCAAAAGGACAAAATGATAGTCCTGTATGAGCACGAGCGGGGAGTCCTCGTTGGCTATTTCATCGAGGAGCACTTCGGCGAACTTCTCGTTCACCTTCTGGTAATGGACCCAGTCCTCCAGCCGGAAAGACGGGCGGGTGTGCGTGATATGGCAAAGCGGCCACAGGCCCTCGTTGGAAAGCCCGTAATAGAAGCCTTCCTCCTCTTCCTTGGAAAGCCAGACCCTTCTAAGGGAATAAAGCTCTTCTCCGGGGGGGACCTTGAGCCTGCCTTTGGCATCGGCGGCCTCCCTGTCGCCATCGCCCATGCCTTGCGCAACCCAGACCCCGCCGCATGCCTTCAGCACAGGATCCAGGGCGGTAACCAGGCCGCCCGCCGGCACGACGCATTCAATCCGGCTGCCCTTCTTCACGTGCATGTAAGGCTCGCGGTTTGAGACCACGAAGAGGCTCTTCTTTCCCAGTTCGTTTTTTACATGCTCTTTGAGTCTCTCTGATGTCCAGAGTGACTCGGTCCCGGCCGTGAGGCGCTCTTTTTCCTCGGACACGGCCCTTGCCATCGCAACGCTCTTTGCAAGGCTGTTGATCTCAATGGCGAGCGGGCCCAGTATATCGCCCCGGGGAAAACTGGGCGGGTCCTTCGACTTGCCAGACCGGAATTCTTTCAGCCAATCGGAGACCTGTGCTATTGGGCCGGTTATGCTCCAGCGCACAACGAGGATAGTGGTAAAGATCAGCAGGAATGAAAGCACCATGAACCGGAGCATGTTGTTGTAAAGGATCTCCGTCAGACGCTGTGTCAGGTTGGGGGTGTCATAAAAGAGGACCAGCGCCCCCGTAGTCGCGGAGTCCTGGTAAAGAGGTATTGCATAAAGATACTTCTGATTTCCCCCTTTCCCGCCGACCAGGTCGGCAACCCCCTTGTCTTCAGCGATGGACTCTTTTACAAGAGGGTGCATCCGGTCCAGAAGCGCGTTTACATCCTGACTGGTTTCGAGGATTGTGCCATTTATGTCGAAGAAGGCAACGCCCTCGAATGCGCGCATCTTCTTGAACCTGGCCACAAGCCGGCGCAGCCCCTTTTTAGATCCCAGTTTAGAAGCCTGCTCGTAGGAAGACTGCAGGGAATCCGCCAGGACGATGGCCCTTTTTTCATACTCTTCAACAAGCCGCTTCTTCTCAGACTGGACCTGGTGCAGTGAGAACCCGAACGAGACAACTGCCGCGACCAGAAGAAGAGATACCACTATGCGGAGGGTTATCTTCATGGTGGTCTATTATAACCCAAGAAAATTTTAAAAAACAAAGTAGAAGCTTTATAAATTCAATCCCGGCGCGGACTTCAGAGTTCTTTCCCACTGAAAAGGGCGATTTTTTGACTCTTCCGAAAAAGGGCTTTCAGGGCGGAATGAATTGACAAACCAAAACCCCATCCTGTTAAATAGGACTGGTATTTGTGAAATCCAAGCAAGCGCCAGTGAGCTTTTACATGCTATGAAAATTTGGAGAATTTTTCCAGACAACGAAATAGCCTCCAGATGTAAGAAGGCGTGCTATGGAATCCAGCGCGCATTCTGGGGCTTTGACGTCTCTCCTCCCTCCTAGCCAGGATTTTAAACATACGTAAACCCTTGGCCTGCTCCGGCCCGCTGGACATCATATTTATCGGGCTTGAATGCGATGTATCGCAAAAAAGAGGAGTGCCGGCAAAAAATTATTCGGAGGCTGGATATGAAAATAATGTTGATCAGGTGGAATCTGATCTTTTTTGCCATATTGTTCATTCCCGTTGTTTCTTATGCTCTATGCGTAACCGCTTCAACGGCGAACCTGCGCAGCGGGCCCGGTACAAAAAATAAAGTTGTATGGAAAGTCTACCGGTATATGCCTCTGGAGAAGATACGGGTATCATCCTCAGGCATCTGGTACGCCGTGAGAGATGTCGATGGATATACCGAGTGGGTCTACAAATCATTGGTAACCTCCCGGTACCGCTGCGCGGTCGTTAAATCGAAAACGGCAAATATAAGGACCGGCCCGGGCACCGCCTATCCGAGAAAATATACCGAGCAGGCAACCAGGTACGATACGTTCAAGGTCATCGGGAGGAAGGGCGCGTGGATAAGAACTCAGGACGAATATGGGGACACCGGCTGGATTTACAGGAATCTGCTCTGGATCAAATAAGCCTTTGAGGGGTGCCGCTTAAGGTTTTTGATTCCAGCCGTTCAGGATTCTTTTTGTATAAAAGATCCTTTGCAGGGCCGTGAAATGGGTGAGGACGAACATTACCCAGAGGGCGGGGACCATGTAGCCCGTGAGCGCCCCCAGCGCGATAAGCACTATCCTCTCCGGCCTTTCCATGATGCCCACCGTGCAGGGCACCCCAAGCCCCTCGGCCCTTGCCCGGGCGTAGCTTACCAGAAAGGCGCCCAGCATCGTGCCAAGGGCCATAAATACGCCGATATGGTTTTCAGACCGCAGGAAATATGCTATCCCCAGGAACTGGAAGCCGTCCGAGTAGCGGTCCAGCACCGAATCCAAATATGCCCCGAACGGGGTGACTTTGCCGTTTATGCGGGCCACCATTCCGTCCATCATGTCGAATGTGCCGCCTATCAGCACAAGCAGTCCTCCGGCCTGGAGGTTATACGAGAGCACGTATGCGCCCCAGATGCTGGTAAGGAACCCGGTGAGGGTGAGGGCGTTGGGGTTCAGGGGGATCCTTCTGATGACTGGAGAGAAGCGGCCGTCAAGGAAATGCCCGAACCTGGCCGAGATCAACGCGCCGCTTTCCCCGCTATGAAATCCTCCACCATCTGGAATGCCGCGGAGTCCGTGAACTGCACGGGGGGGTGCTTCATGAAGTAGGCGGAGGGGGAGATGAGCGCGCCTTTGAGTTTGCGCTGCAGGGCCAGTTTCATGCAGCGGATGGCGTCTATCACCACGCCCGCGCTGTTTGGGGAGTCTTCCACCGAGAGCCTCAGTTCCAGGTCTATCGGGATGTTGCCGAATATGCGCGCTTCCATCCTTATGAAGCAGACCTTGTTGTCGTTCAGCCAGGGGATGTAGTCCGAGGGGCCTATATGGATGTCCTGGGAGTCCAGCGGCTTCTCAAGCTGGCTCTGGACGGCGGCGGTCTTGGATATCTTCTTCGATTTCAGCCGTGTGCGGTTCAGCATGTTCATGAAATCCGTATTGCCGCCCACGTTCAGCTGATATGTCTTGTCCAGTTTCACCCCGCGCTCTTTAAAAAGGTTGGTCAGGGCGCGGTGGATTATGGTTGCCCCTATCTGGCTTTTTATGTCGTCGCCGATTATGGGCAGGCCGCTCTCCTCGAACCTTTTTGACCAAACCTTATCGGATGCGATGAATACCGGGATGCAGTTTATGAACCCCGCGCCGGCCTTTATGGCCTGCCCGGCATACCAGCGGGTGGCCTCTTCGGAGCCCACCGGAAGATAACTTACAACCACCTCCGCCCCGCTCTCCTTCAGCGTCTTTGCCACGTTCACCGGTTTCCTGTTCGCCGGAAGAAAGGTCTTCATGTCGGGATAGGAGTCCATGTGGTCCGATACCGAGTCCAGCCGGTTGCCCATCAGCACGGCCACGCCGCTTTTGACCTTGCCCACTATGCCCTTCGTGCAGTTGGGGCAGGCGAAGACGGCCTCGCCGAGGGGTTTGCCCACCTTCCGTTTATCTATATCGAAGGCGGCCACGACCTCTATGTCCTGAGGCCTGTAAGGGCCTATCCTGAAGTGCATAAGGCCGAGGCCGCTCTCGGGGCTGCCGCCGTTAATGCCCCTGTAGTACTCCATCCCCTGCACCAGGGAGCTTGCGCAGTTCCCCACCCCGACAATAGCTATCCTGATCTTTCCCATCCCGGTTGGCTCTCCCTTCAGGTAATTTCGATCTTGCTTGAGGCGCTTGAGGCGCTTGGGGCAGACTTCTCTTTGGGGATGATTATTTTGAGGATGCCGTCTTTCAGGTCGGCCCGGATCTTATTTTCGAGCACGTTCGCGGGGAGAGCGAAGGAGCGCCTGAACGGTCCGTAGACGCGCTCCACCCGGTGATAGCGCATCGCCCCCGCGGGCTTGCGTTCTCCGGCGATTATCAGCGTGTTCTCTTTAAGGGTTATAGACAGGTCTTTCTCGCCCACATCGGGCAGCTCTGCCTCCACGACGAACTCTTTGTCTGACTCATAGATATCCACGGCGGGGCTCCACGCGCCCCCGGCCTCCCGCAGATTTGCGCGCTCGTTTGCGGACAGGAGCTCTATCAGGAGGTCAAGCTTATCTCTGTTCAATCTTCCGCCCCCGCATGTATAAAAGGGTTATCAGGTCTTCCAGGTTCACGTTGAACTCGGCCACAAGTGCCCCCATGGACTCCTCGCAATAGGAGACGAATTTCTTCCATATCCTGTTCACGGTGTCCTTGTCGATGCCGGATATATCGGCCGCCTCGCGGTAGCTCATGCCCTTGAAGAGGCAGCGCAGGACCTCCATGGCCTTCCCCTCATTGGTGTGGAGGCCGTAGCAGAAACTGAACCGGCGCTCCGAAAAACGCTTCCCGCAGCTTTTGCATTTAAAAAGCCGCACCCCACCCTTGCCGTACCGGCCCGTGAGGGCAAGGTTGTCCAGTCCCCGCTTCCCGTAATCCGGGCATATCCTGTTGGGACAGAAAAAACCATTAAATTCAAGCGAGTAGGGCATGAAAAATTTATACACCAACATGGCTTTGGTGTCAAGAAATTTAAAAAGTGAAATGGGGACAGGCCCAACTCCCCTTCCCTTCCGGGAGGGGTTGGGGGAGGGTGGAATATTCAGATTTTGGCGGCAAAAATGATATTATTATTCCTGCCTGAATGTTTGGGGAAGAGAGGCGCGCATGAAGAGGCTTTTTTTCAAGAAACCGTTCGAGGACATACGTGAAGAGGCATTCGACGCCGAGTACGGCCTGAAGAGGACCCTCGGGCCGTGGAGTCTTGTCTTTCTTGGCATCGGGGCGATAATCGGGGCCGGCATCTTTGTCCTTACCGGCCATGCCGCGGCCGCCAACGCGGGCCCCGCCGTGGTGATATCCTTCATCTTCTCGGGCATCGCCTGCGCCTTCGCCGGGCTCTGCTATGCGGAGTTCGCCTCCATGATCCCGATTGCGGGGAGCGCTTACACCTACGCCTATGCCACGCTGGGGCAGTTCCTGGCCTGGATAATCGGATGGGACCTGATGCTGGAGTACGCCCTGGGCGCAACCACGGTCTCGATAGGCTGGTCCGGTTACCTGGTGAGTTTTCTTGACAATGTCGGGCTGAACCTGCCCGCCGCCATCATCTCACCCCCCTTTAATTACGATGTCGAACTCCACAGATGGATATCAACCGGCGCGGTGTTCAACCTGCCCGCCGCCTTCATAATCATATTCATAACCGTGATACTCGTAATCGGCATCCGCGAATCGGCAAACCTGAATACGGTTATAGTCTTCGTCAAGCTATGCATTATCCTGGCCTTCATAATCGCCGGGTTCTTCTTCATAAAGCCGCAGCTCTGGCACCCCTTCGTGCCCCCAAACAAAGGGGAGTTCGGCATCTTCGGCTGGAGCGGCGTCCTGCGGGGCGCGGGGATCATCTTCTTCGCCTATATCGGCTTCGACGCGGTGAGCACCCTGGCCCAGGAGGCCAAGGACCCTCAGAAGGACATGCCCGTGGGCATCCTGGGAAGCCTGGTGGTCTGCACGGTGCTCTACGTGGTCACCTCCCTGGTCCTCACCGGCGTTGTGCGCTACAGCCAGCTTAACGTGCCCGCGCCGTTTGCCGTCGCCCTTGACGCGATGAGGCTCTACTGGTTCGCCCCGCTTTTAAAGATCGGCGCGATAGCCGGGCTTACCTCCACCATGCTGGTCCTGCTTCTGGGGCAGACCAGGGTTTTTTATTCGATGGGCAAGGACAAGCTTCTGCCCCCGTGGGCGGCCAAGGTGCACCCCAGGTTCAGGACGCCTTACGTGAACACTATCATTACCGGCATCATCACGGCAACGGCGGCGGCCCTTCTGCCGATAGGCATAGTGGGCGAGCTTGTGAGCATCGGCACCCTGCTTGCGTTCGTGATAGTCTGCGCGGGGGTGCTGGTCCTGCGGTATACCCACCCGGAGATGAAGCGCCCCTTTCGCGCCCCGGGCGGCGTGGCCACGCCGATACTGGGCATCTTCTCCTGTCTCTACCTGATGGCCGGACTTCCCGAAGACACCTGGATCCGGCTTATAACCTGGCTTCTGATCGGCTTTGTGATCTACTTCGGCTATGGGATAAAACATGGGAGCAGGGGAAAAGTCCTCTAAGAACACTTATTTGAAATTATTTCCCATCTGCCGGACGGATTAACTCAAAATTCCCCCCTTTACAGGTCTCCCTTAAGACGGCAGAATCCGCGCAGGTTACGATTTTGCGGCGGCCAGTGCCTGGTTTGCCACTCTTCAATGCCCTGGCGGGGGCTGGATAGAGCAAAGGCCGGCTTTTTTCAGCGGGTTAGCCGGCCTTTGATTAGGAGGGGGAGAAGGAGTTTCTTAACTTTACATGGTTATAGAATACACGCTGAATTTGAAGAAAATGTAAAGAGACTTTGAAAAAATTGTGTGGATTTTAATAGGGCCGGAATTTGAATAAAACCCATAGAGGACCCCTCGTCTTGAACAAGGTCTGAGGAATTGCTATTATAACGAAACCATTTAACTGAACCGCCAGGGAGAAAGACCGATTTGGACAGGATGGAAGAACTGAAAAAAGAGCTTGCCCGCCTTAAAGACTGCCTCCAGGACCTGGATGATACCCATAATTTCAACATCTCCAAAACCTTCTGCCATATAGGCGGCGGGGCGTTCAGTGCGCTTGAAGAGGATTACGAGGAAGAAAAAAAGGAGTACCTGGAAAAGATCGCCCGCGTGGAAGATGAGATAAGAAAAGCCGGCGGGAACCCATGAAGGCCCACCCCAAGAGCCAAACTATCACCAAACAATCAAATGTATGGCCCAGATGTCATTGCGAGAGTCCCGAAGCAGCCGGGGCGACGAAGCAATCTCATAAGTTATCGAAAATGCGAGACTGCCGCGCTCCCCTGCTAAAGCAGGGCCGCTCGCAATGACAAAAAGCGGTTACTAAGAAAACAGATCCCATACTCAGGAAAAAGTATTCAACTTAGCTAACCGGACAAGCATATTCAAAAAATTTCTGTCAGCCCGCCAGCTTCGCCGCCAGGTCGCCCACCTGGCTTGTGCTCATGCCCATATGGCCTGCGGCCAGGCTTTTTATGTGCCTGCCGGTTATCTCCATGGCGGCGCTCTCGATGGTCCTGCCTGCCTCGCCCTCGCCCAGGTAGTCAAGCATCATGCCGCCCGCGCAAATGGCGGCAAGGGGATTGATGACGTTCTGCCCTTTGTATTTTGGTGCCGAGCCGCCGATGGGCTCGAACATTGAAACGCCCTCCGGGTTAATATTGCCCCCGGCGGCTATCCCCATCCCGCCCTGTATCATAGCGCCCAGGTCCGTTATGATGTCGCCGAACAGGTTGTCCGTGACTACCACATCGAACCATTCCGGGTTCTTCACGAACCACATGGTGATGGCGTCCACGTGGGCATAGTCGGCCTTAATGCCCGGATACTCTTTGGCTATTTCCCTGAAGGCCCTCTCCCATAAATCGAAGGCATAGGTAAGCACGTTGGTCTTGCCGCAGAGTGTGAGCTTGTTCATCTTGTTGCGCTTTTTCGTGTACTCGAAGGCATAGCGAAGGCAGCGCTCCACGCCCTTCCTGGTATTGATGGACTCCTGTGTGGCCACCTCGTCCGGTGTGCCTTTTTTAAGGAACCCGCCCGCGCCCGCGTAAAGCCCCTCCGTGTTCTCCCTGACCACCACGAAATCTATGTCCTCCGGCCTTTTGCCCTTGAGAGGGCAGTCCACGCCGGGGTAGAGTTTCACCGGGCGAAGGTTTATGTACTGGTCCAGCTTGAAGCGAAGCTCCAGGAGTATGCCCTTTTCCAGTATGCCAGGCTTTACGTCCGGGTGGCCTATGGCGCCAAGATAGATGGCCTGATAGCCCTTCAGCTCTTCCAGGACGCTTGCGGGAAGGGTCTCGCCCGTCTTCAGGTACCTGTCTCCGCCCAGGTCGTAATAGTGCAGGTCCAGCCCGAAGCCGAATTTTTTGGCGGCGGCGGCGAGGACCTTGACGCCTTCGTTTATCACTTCGGGGCCGGTGCCGTCCCCGGGGATCACGGCGATCTTATAAGTCTTCATAAAAAGCCCTCCTCAAAGCAGATTAAGAGTATATTTAATCATTTTGACGGTGGAAAATAAAAGGGGGCAGGGGGATATTTTAAAAAAATCATTATCGGTTTACTGAATGGTCCGGCTGTTTTCAGCCGGGCAGGGCGAGGATTATCTTCCTTTTTATCGCCTGGATTTCTTTTATCCGGCCATAAAACACCTTTTCCTCGCCGAAGAGGCTGCGGAGGACTATCTTATCGTCTTCAACGCGAAGGGTATCCACATTCTCCAGCAGGAGTTCCTCTTTGCCGTCTTCAGTCACGAACGCGTTAAGTTCGCACATTTTTTTGCTCCCCGGTCTGCTTCGCCTCCGCCTTTACGGCGGTCTGGGGCGAGTAGCGCATGTATGTCTGCCATAGGTCCAGCAATTCCTTTGTGGCCCTCAGGTCCCCGGCGCAGTACCGGGCGATATCGAGGTATTTGCCCGCGCGGAACATCTCTTTCACCTCGTGCCCGCAGGTGTCCTGCTTGGGGCTCTCTATGCCCAGGGCCCGGCACCAGAGGTCCAGGCTGAACCGTCTTGTGGCGCCAAAGAAGGTGAGCTGGTCCAGCAGGTCTATATGCGGGCCGCTGTAACGGTTGGGCATCAGCTCCCTTGTTGGCGCAACCCGGTGCACGGCCGAGCGCACCAGTATGAACGGGCAGTCGAAACACCTGCCGTTGAAGGTGACGAATTCGGAGTACCCCTTGATGGCCCGCCAGAATTTTTCAAGCACCTCCTTCTCGGTGCCGCTTTCATACCGTATTCCGCCTTCTTCAAATGGGAGGAGCGGCTCCTCCCTGGGGGCCTGGAAATAGACCGCCCCCTTTCCGCTGTCCGGATTCAGCATGCCGATGGCCACTATCTCGCCGGTAAGGGGATAAAAAGAGAGGCTTTCCTTTGCCGTTTGCACCTCTTCATCCGTCTGGGCGAACCGCAGGAAATACTCCTTGAAAGGTTCGGCGAGGAGGTCGAACTCCCTCCCCGCCGTCTCTATATCGAAGATTACTCTTGGCAACTAGGATGCCTTGGCGGCTGCCGTCTCGGTCTTCCTGAAGATGCCCCAGGTCTTGAGCACGTCCATTGCCCTCTGAAGCTGGGTGTCGTCTTTTTCCTTCAGCGGGGTAATCGGCGCAAGCTCGCCCCCATACGTGCTGTCCTCGTCCTCAAGGTTCTTCTCGCCAGGCTTCGCGTCAAGATGGTTCCTGAGGTCCTTTTCCCTTATGAACGGATGTTCGGGCAATTTCTTGCCGTTGGCCGCCCTCATCGCAAGTTTCACCTCGATATCGGGCGTGATGCCGGTATTCTGAATGGAGATGTCCTTGGGCGTATAGTAGCGGGCGGTTGTGAGCCTGAGACCGGAACCGTCGCTAAGCGGTATTACCGTTTGCACGGAACCCTTCCCGAATGTCCGCGTGCCAAGGATTATGGCGCGCTGCCAGTCCTTCATGGCGCCGGCCACGATCTCCGAGGCGCTCGCGCTCCCCTGGTTCACCAGGACCACCATCGGGATATTCTCATATGTGGGATATTGCGCCGAAGTGTGGTACTCCTGCCTGGGGCCCACCCTTCCCTTGATGGAGACTACCAGCTTGCCAGGCGCAATGAACTGGCCTACCACGTCCACCGAACTGTTCAGGAGGCCGCCGGGGTTGTTCCGGAGATCCAGGATCAGGGAGCGCATCCCCTGCGCCTTCAGGTCCTTGAGGGCCGCGGCAAGCTCTTCGGCCGTCTTCTCCTGGAACTGTGAGAGCTTCACATACCCGATGCCCTGGTCCTTGTCCAGCATCTTGTATTTGACGCTCTTTACGGTGATGATGTCGCGGATCAGCTTGAAATCCCTGGGCTCCTTCCAGCCCTCGCGCATGATGCTGATTACAACCGGAGTGCCCTTGGGCCCGCGCATCTTGTTGACGGCGTCGAAGATCTGCATGTCCTTGGTGCTCACGCCGTTTATCTTCACGATCTTGTCGCCGGCCAGGATGCCCGCCTTGGAGGCCGGGGTGTCGTCCATGGGCGCTATCACGGTGAGCCAGCCGTCCTTCATGCCTATCTGTATCCCAAGCCCGCCGAACTCGCCGCTGGTGTCCACCTGCATCTCCTTGTAGGCATCCGGAGGCATGAAGCCCGAGTGCGGGTCCAGCGAGGCGACCATGCCTTTTATTGCCCCGTAGACCAGGTCCTTCGTCTTCGGCTCTTCAACGTAGTTCTGCTTGATCGTCTTCATGACCTCCATGAGGATGTTCAGGTCCGAGTAATCCTCGTTCGCGCTCACATCCTTGTAGGTCCAGACATTTATTGCGACAACGGAAACTATAATCCCGAAAATCAGGGCCGCAACCCAGAATCCTTTTCTTTTGAACATCTTTATCTATTTCCTCCGGTTTAGTGTCTCGCAAGCCACTGCAGGGGATTCAGCGGCTTCCCCTTGTATCTGACCTCAAAGTATAAAGAAGGCCCGTTCACTGCATCGCTGTCGGCTACCTTTCCTATGGGCGCCTTTTTTTCTATTATATCGCCAACTTTCAAAAAAATCTGCGCAAGATTGGCGTAAAGAGTGTTGTATCCGCCCCCGTGATTGATTATAACAAGCTGGCCGTAACCTTTGAACCAGTCGGCGTAGACCACCTTGCCTTCCCATACGCACCTGGCCACCGCATCGGAGGCGGTCCTTATATAAATGCCGTTCCGGAAGATGGGCGTATTGAAGCGGGGGTCCAGCTGGCGGCCGTACCGCAGGGCCACCGTCCCCTGCACGGGCCACATCAGGAGGCCTTTCAGGGCGTGGAAGCTGCCCGCCCCCTTGTAGTTGGACTTGTCCGAGCGCCTGATGATGGCCAGGAGCTGCTGGGCCGCCTGCTTCAGCTCTTTCAGGACCTGCGCGTGCGCGTCACGCTCGCTGCGCACCGAGGCCAGCAGCTTCTGCCTGGCCGCTTTCTTTGCGGCAAGGCTGCCCTCGTCCTGGCTGGTGCGGGCCTCCTCCATCTTAAGCCTTCCCTGAAGCCCGGCCAGTTCCTGCTCTTTTTCCTGCAGCTGTTCGTATTCCGCCTTATAGCTCTCGAAGGCGTCCTTCTCTTTTTTGGCCAGTATCTTCAGATAGCTCCACCTCCGGAGGAAAGAGCCCATGTCGTCCGCCCCGAGGAGCATTATCAGTTCTTCGGCAGGCCCCTGGCGGTTCATGGCCCGCAGCCTGCGCTTGAACCAGGCCTTGTGCCCCTCCAGGCTGGCCTTGGTCTCCGCTATGTCCCTGTTTGTCTGGTCTATCCGGGCGTTGGTGGCGTTCAGTTTTGCGCGCTGAATGGCAAGTTCTCTCTGGACCCTCAGGAGGGCCTTGTCGGCATCCTGGATCTGGCCCAGGATCGAACGCTCTTTAGTTTTGGCACTCTGGAGTTTCTCTTCCTGCTTTTTTATCTGGCCCTGGATCCTGCTGTATTTCTGCTTCACGTCCTCCGAGGCATGGCCGGATGATGAGAGGGCCAGAAGAAAAGCCGCAAGCAGGAAGGCGGGCAGTTTCAGCCGGTACATCAGAACCTGATTCTGCCGAGGGCGATGAGCGCCCCCGTGAACCCTATGAAAAGGCCCGCAAGGGGCAGGGCGGCAAGCATCACGGACGGGACCGCCATGTTTGCCAGAACGGGCATCGAGGCCCCGAACCTCGCGATAAAGACCTTGAAGAAGGCGAATGAGGCAGCCAGCGCGCCCGCGCCGCCCAGCACCCCTATGGCGACCCCTTCCAGCAGAAACGGGACCCTTATGAACCACCCCGTTGCCCCCAGGAGCTTCAGCGTCTCAACCTCGTCGGCCTTCCTGTAGAAAAGTATCTTCACGCTCGTGTAGCAGACAAACAGGACGCCGGCCAGGAGGGCGGCAAGAAAGGTCAGCCCCGACGTCTGCACTATCCGCACTATTTTCTGTATCTGGTCCAGGAACTCCTGGCCGTACTGGATATCATCCACGCCCTGCATCGACCTTATTTCTTTCGCCAGCTGCCCCACGCTGGCGGGCTCCACCGATTTCCGCTTAAGCTTCACCTCGAATGACGCAGGCAGAGGGTTGTTGTCAAGGCCATCCAGGAGATTCTCGGAGCCCTTCAGAGACTTGCGCAGCTCGTCCAGGGCGTCGTCCTTTGAGATATAAGTCACTTTGCTGACAAGCCTGTCGGCCCCTATGGCGCCCTTAAGCCTGTTCATATCATCAGCCGAGAGGCCGTCCTTAAGGTATACGGTCATGGAGAACTTTTCCGGCAGTTCGCGGGCCAGGATGTGCATATTGTAAACGGCCACGAAGCCCACGGACATCACGAAAAGCCCCACGGCCATCGAGAGGGTGCTGAGGAGATATATCCACTTTTCCTTCCAGAGCCCGGACAAGGCGCTCTTTGCATGATAGAGGCTCATCCCAGGTCCTCTCTTGCCAGGGCGCCTTCCTCAAGCCTCAGCACCCGTTTGCTGCTGCCCGCGTACAGGGCCGTATTGTGCGTCGCGATAAGCACTGTCGTCCCGCGTGCGTTTATGTCCTTGAAGATCCTCAGTATTTCCATCGAGGTGTCCTGGTCCAGGTTGCCGGTTGGCTCATCCGCCAGGAGGAGCATCGGCTCCGCTACCAGGGCCCTCGCAATGACCACCCTCTGCTGCTCGCCCCCGGAGAGGCTCTCCGGATACACATCGGACTTGTGCCTGAGGCCAACCAGCTTCAAGGTCTCCATAACCGAGTTCTTTATCTCCTGGTCTCCAAGCCCCCTTATCCTGAGGGCAAGGGCGGTGTTCTCGAATACGGTGCGCCTTGTCAGGAGCCTGAAATCCTGGAAGACCACCCCTATCATGCGCCTGAGATACGGTATCTGCCCGGCCCTGATGGTGCTTGTCCCCTGGCCCGCTATTGTTATGGTGCCCTCATCGGGCTCCACGGCATGGTAGATGAGCTTCAGGAGGGTGCTTTTCCCGGCCCCGCTGGGGCCGGTTATGAAGAGCATCTCCCCTTTGCCGGCCAAAAAGGTTATGCCTTTCAGGGCCGGGTGCTTGTCATAGATCTTGCTTACGTTCTCAAATCTTATCATTGGGTTTGTGCTTTTTCAGGATGAAATCCAGGAGGATGTCATCCAGGCTGTTTTTTATCTGTCTCATCGCGGGCCGAGGCGTGGCCAGGCCAGGCCGCTGCTCGACCTCCTCCCGCGCGGCAATCCGGATGGCGGCATTCCGGCCGGGGGCCGCGACATCTTTCTCTATCCCGGCCCGGGCGCCTTCCAATGGGGTTTCCTTTTCCGCTTGAGGGGCATCGGGCGTGTGCTTTCCAGCTATCAGCTCCTTTATCATCATCTTGTGCTGCAGTTTCATCAGGTCCTGCACCTTTTCCACAATCTGCGGGGAGTCCAGCAGGGATTTGTAGGAGGTCTTCTTCGAGGCGAGGATGGCCCCTTCGTAATAAAGCAGGGTGACCACCACCGGGTTTGCCAGCCCGGAGTCCTCCGTCTGGACATGGTACATCTTCCCCCTGAAGGGGACATTGGTATTAAAACCTACATTCATGAGACGCTTTATTATATAAACGGCGCGGGGAAAATGAAAGGTCTAAAACCCTCAGAAAACCGCGGATCCGCACCTTCCGGCATGGAAAAAGCCTTTATGCGGCCCCGCAATGGCAATCCGCTCCGCCCCGATTAAAAAAAATGTTTTCAACCCCCCCCTTTTTCCACTATGATTGGGACCAATCGTTTTTTTTGGGCTGAAACTGCAGCTATCAAGCTAAATCTATTTATTAATTTATTTCTAAATCTATTGACTTTACTATTTTGAATCTCTTAATATTTTCTTCAAATTCTTGGAAAGAGGAGGTCAGATGAAGAAGTTTCTTTTAGCACTGGTATCCGTATTGCTCCTTCTGCCTCTCAATGCCCGCGCGGAGAGCACGGACGAGCTGAAACAGAGGCTCGATTCTCTTCAGAATGAGATGAAGGCGCTCCAGGGCCAGCTCCAGCAGATGGAGAAGCAGAAGGAGGCCGCCGCGGCCCAGCCGGTGGCGGTGCAGGGAGGGGAGGGCAAGGAGGCCGCTAAGGGAGTGATGCCTTCCTGGCTCGAAATCGGCGGCGATTTCCGCACCAGGGTGGATTACCTGAGCGGCAGCGTGGCCCCGTATACACAGTTTTTTGGTTATGATCAATACGGCAACCCTGTCACACAGACGTTCTCTAAAGGCCTTCATATCCACCAGAACTCCATTCTCACCAACCGCTTCGGCCTCAATATAAAGGCCAAGGCGACCGAGGACGTCCAGGTGAAGGCCAGGCTGGTCATGTTCAAGGTATGGGGGGACGAGACGGCCAATCCCTACCTGGACAAGATGTTCGCGGACCGCTCGTTCGTCTTTGACGGCGTCTCCGGTCACGTGCCTGAGGACAATACCATCAGGGCGGACTACGCCTATGCCACATGGAGCAACATAGCGGGCCTGCCGACATGGTTCTCCATAGGCAGAAGGCCCTCCACGGGCGGCGTCCCACTCAACATAAAGGAAGACGCTCCAAAAATAGGCACGGCGGGCATTCCGGCCATTCTTGTTGATTACGCCTTCGACGGGCTTTCAGCCGGTTATGCGCCCTATATAGACGCCCTCCCGAACGCCTACATAAAGGTATGCTATGGCCGGGGGTATGATGCGGGCTTCAGGGGCTCCCCCTTCACCATGGGACAGGCCTCACACAGCACTGATTTCCTGGGCATAAACGTAGTGCCCTATGACACCGATAATCTGAATATAGAGTTGCAATGGAACAGGGGCATGAATATCTTCGATAGCCCCTCTGATGGCAATCCCCTGGCAGGCACCAT
Organism: Nitrospirota bacterium; assembly: GCA_014874185.1. Taxonomy (GTDB): domain Bacteria; phylum Nitrospirota; class Thermodesulfovibrionia; order Thermodesulfovibrionales; family JdFR-88; genus JACWAF01. The sequence goes on from JACWAF010000035.1 coordinate 227,897, forward strand.
TGCGCCCACCACCAACCTGGGCGACATAGACTGGTTCGGCGGCTCGGTTTTGGGCACGGTGATGGGCAACCTGAACCTCTTTGTCTCGGCCGCGACAAGCATGACGCATCCAAACGGCAAGGTCAGTCCTTTCGGCGGCGGCCTGCTGAGCACCGACGGCCACGGATCCCACACCGGCTATGGCGTATTCGTGGGCGGCCGCTACGACCTGCCCACCGCAACCAAAATCGGCGCGGAGTTCAACTATGGCGACAGGAACTGGATAGGGATGGTCCCGGCCAGCGACGACATATGGACATCGAAGCTTGGCACCAGGGGCAAGGTCTACGAGGCATACGTGATACAGGAACTCAAAAGGACCCCGATATCCAAGCTCGGCAAGGCCTTCTTCAGGCTGGGCTATCAGTACTACCAGTTCGATTACACCGGATCCAACAACTGGGTAGGCGCCCCTGAGAAGATAGATACCCTCAGCCTGGCGTCACCCCAGTTCATGCCGCCCGTCAAGAACGCCTCGGACATCTATCTCACGTTCGATGTGCGTTTCTAATAAAGCCCTTTTCTAATTGCTTTGTCCTAACCTCTTAAGGGGGGCCGCAAGGCCCCCCCTTTTTATAAAAAGCAAAACCGTTCTTTTTCTTGTAAGAAAAAGAACCAAAAAGAACTTTTAGATTTTTTCCGCTCCAAAGAGCGGAAAAAATACAAGAATTTTTCTATCTACTTTCTTTTTGCAAAAAGAAAGTAGATAGAAAAAGAAAAGAATCGGCCGTTTCCTGTAAAATAAGTCTATGAAATGCAGGGTTTGCGGAGGAGAGCTGAAGCCGGTATTCGGTTGAAGCTCCGTGCGTCTGTGCTGCACGGCGTGCGGCAGGAGGTATGAGATCTACGAGTACCGGGACGAGATAGACGACGAACTGTGGGAGAGGATCTCCCGGAGGGGTTGCAACAGGGCCTGAATGAAAAAAGAAGATATCGAGAGGATGCGCCTCCTTTATTCGGAGATGGACGGGGCTTATGACGCGCTTGCCGGAAAATACGGTTTTAGCTGCGATGGCTGTGAAGACAACTGCTGCACCCAGAGGTTCTATCATCATGCGGTTGCCGAATATTTTTACCTGCTGGAAGGCATAAAAAAGGCCGACCCCGAACTTAGGGAACAGATATTCCGCAAGTCCATGGTGGTTACCGAGTCCTACTGGCACGAGGTGCAGGCCGGGGAGGTCTTCAAGCTCATGTGCCCGGCCAATTTCGACGGGCTCTGCTCCGTTTACGAGTGGCGGCCGATGATATGCAGGCTGCACGGCCTGCCCCATCATTTCACGATGCCGGACGGCACGGTGAGGAAGTCCGGCGGATGCCCCAGGACAAATGACGATTCGAACGGGTTATTGGACCGGACCCCTTTTTATAAAGAGCTGGCCGAGATAGAGAAGTCCATGAGAGAAGATATGAATTACAGGCAGAGGTTTAAAAAGACAACCGCCCAGATGTTCGTGGATATGCAGATGGAACTGGAGATGGAGGAGGGCTGAAAGAAGACGGCAAGCGCTCCGGCCCGGCTCATAATAGACGGCTACAACGTTATAGGCGTCCAGCACAATGACCTGGATGCCGAGCGCAGGAGGCTTCTGGGAGAGCTATCGGCCTATCAGAAAAGGACCGGCCACAGCATAACGGTGGTCTTCGACGGCTGGCGTTCCGGCAGTCATCTCGAAACCCGGACCACCCAGGGCGGACTCCGGATCATATACTCCCGGCTTGGTGAGAAGGCGGATTCCGTCATTAAGAAACTCCTGGAAGAGGCACCCGGCTCCATACTGGTAAGCTCCGACCGGGAACTGGTCTCGCACGCCTGGGGGCACGGTTCGGTCCCCGTGGACTCCGGGGTCTTTCTGATAAAAATAGAGAAGGCGGAAATGGCCCGCGGGGGTTTCGAGATGGACGAAAATGAAGAAGAGGAGGATGAGGCGCCCCAAATCAGGAAGGGCAGCCCGAGGCGGCCCTCAAAAAGGCAGAAGGCGCTGGAGAGGGCGCTGAAAAGGCTCTGATGAACGAAAAAGCGACGGTTTTGATAGTAGAAGACGAAAAAAAGATATCGGATATAGTGAAGCTGTATCTGGAGAGGGAGAAGATACAGCCCCTGGTGGCGGAGAACGCCGAAGAGGGACTGAAGCTCCTGAAGAAAAACCCGGACCTGGTCGTGCTGGACCTGATGCTGCCGGACATGAGCGGCGAGGAGCTGTGCGCCCTTATCAGGCAGAACTCGGACATCCCGATAATAATGCTCACGGCCAAGACGGCCGAGGAGGACGTGATAAAAGGGCTCTCGCTGGGGGCGGACGACTATGTGACAAAGCCCTTCAGCCCCGGCGAACTCCTGGCCAGGATAAACGCGCAGCTCAGAAGGCACAAGCGGCCTTCCACCCGGATGACATTCAACAAGGGCGCGCTTGAGATAGACGTGCTGAAGCGGGAGGTCGTCCACAACGGCCGCGCGCTTTCGCTCACCCCATCGGAGTTCGGCATACTGGTCGCGCTTGCCGAGAGGCCCGGCCGTGTGCTTTCCAGGCTTCAGCTTGTGAACATGGTGCAGGGATACGACTTCGAGGGTTACGAGCGCACCATAGACGCGCATGTGAAAAACCTGCGCCAGAAGATAGAGGACGACTCCAAGAACCCCTTTTTCATAAAGACCATCTACGGAGTGGGATACAAATTCATAGGCGAAAGGGATGAGGACTAAGCTTTTCATCGCCTTTTTCCTGGTGATCCTGCTGGCCCTGTTTTCGAATTTCATCTTCGAGCACCTGATAACCAGGGACTTCAGGGACTACGTCAGGGGCACCCGCGAAGACAACCTCTACTGGCTCCTTGCCTCCGTGGAGAGCAGCTATAGTCCCCAGTCGGGCTGGGACAAGTCCGGGCTGGAGAACGCGATGCACTGGGCCCTCATGCTGCGCTTCGAGTGCATGGTGACGGACAAATCCGGGCAGGTGCTTGCCGATACCCGGGATATCTCCGCCCACCTCACGGAGACGATGAAGAGGAGGATGGAGATGATAGAGGCGCCCGTAAACGACCGGACCCCGTATGACGCCTACCCGCTCTTCAGCAACGGGCAGGAGATAGGGCTTTTCATAGCAAGGGACATAAAACACGCCGATTCGGTGATCAAGAGGAAAGAGAATATATTTCTCATGAGGGGAAAGAGGTTCCTCCTGGTCTCGTTCGTCATTGCGGGGGGCGGCGCGGTCTTCCTGGCCCTCGTTTTCAGCCAGTTCCTCTCCAAGCCCATTCTGGAGCTGAAGACCGCCTCCGAGGCGGTTGCGAAAGGCGACCTTTCAGTAAGGCTGTCCACGGGCCGTGACGAGATAGGCCGCCTGAAGGGCGCATTCAACCACATGGCCGAGGCGCTCCAGAGGGAGGACGGCCTCCGAAGACAGCTCACGTCCAATGTGGCGCACGAACTCCGCACCCCGCTTGCGGTAATGAAGGTGAGGCTTGAGGCGATGCAGGACGGGATCATAGAAACCGACAAAACGGCCCTGGCCGGGCTTAAATCGGAGCTGGATACCCTTACCAGGCTTATAGCTGGGATAGAGGACCTGACCAAGGCCGAGGCAAGCTTCTTTAAGAAAAACGCACCAGAAAAGGTCAATCTGCGCGAATTCCTGGAGGGGATCACGGACGGCATAAAGCCCCTGTTCACCGAAAAGGGGCTCTGGCTGAAGATCGACTCGGATAAAAGCAATCTCTCGGTCTACACGGAGCCCGAAAAGCTGGAGAAGGTGCTCAGGAACATCCTCTCAAACGCCCTCGCCCATACCGAAGAGGGCGGCGTGACCCTGAGCTACGGAAAGGAAAACGGCAGGTTCTACATCAATGCGGCCGATACCGGGAAGGGCATCTCTCAGGAGGAGCTGCCGATGATATTCAACAGGTTCTATAAGGGCAGGAACTCCAAAGGTTTCGGGCTGGGACTGGCCATAGCGAAGGAGCTTATCGAGATCATGGGCGGCACCATAGAGGCCAGGAGCATTCCCGGCGCCGGCGCCGCCTTTATCATTACACTCCCAGCCGCGAGAGCCTGAGGATGCCCTCCCTGAGCGCGCCCAGCAGTTCTTCCGCACCGGCGTAATCCCCTGGATAGAGCGGCTTTCCGATCCTCATCGTGATCTTTACCGGCCTCGGTAGTGCCTTCCCCCTGGGGAGAGCACGGAAGCTGCCTTCTATCCAGGCCGGTACTATAGGCGCGTTCTTGTGGATGGAAATATTGGCTATGCCCCTCTTCAGTTCCATAAGCGAGCCGTCGAATGTCCTTCCGCCCTCCGGGAAGATGCAGAGGGCTTTTCTCGCTTCCAGCATAGCTTCCGAGCGCCTTATCGCCTGCTGAAGACGGCTCTGGTCCAACGGTATGACATGGGCCAGCCCTGCCATTGATGATAAGGGGAAACCGGTAAAGTACTTTGAGAGCGCCTGAAAATAAAGCCGTTTCATCACCCCTGCCGGGAGCGCGGCGGCAACTATGAAGCCGTCCAGAAAGCTTGCATGGTTCGGGGCGATTATGAAGGGCGGTGCGGGAAGGTTCTCCAACCCTTCCGCCTGGACCCTGAAATAAGATTTAAAGGCGCTCTTTATGAGGGCAAGCACGAACGGGCCAATGGTTTTTACAATAAGGCCGTCCTCGGCCTTTTCGGCCCTCTCAGCCGGCCCCGCCTGGGAATAGTCGAACCCTTGCAGTTTCCGTACCAGATCCCCAACCGTCTGCGTGCCGGTCAGAAAATCATCCGGGAAATGCCCGCCCTTTGCAAGAAAGACATCTTCCAGCGCGGAGAGGAGTTCGAGCCTTTTAAGGGAATCTATCCCGAGGTCAAGCTCAAGGCTCTTCTCCGGGCGAATAACGGCGTCCTTCCCAAGCGTGTCCGCGATCGCCTTTGAGGCCTTTTTCGCCGTGGGGTTTTTAAGGAATTCGTAATCCGGTTCTTCCCGGGGGGCCGCAGAAAGGATTTCCCTGAGCCTGTATCTTTTTATCTTTCCAAGCGAGGTCCGGGGCAGAGGCAGCGTGCTCAGGCCGAACCCGGTAAGCCTCATATACGGAGGGAGCTTTGCCGAGAGCACATTCAGGGCGAACCTGACTTCTTCGTTCAGGTTGGCTATGTCCTGCGCCCTGGCGAAATCGAAGTCCGGCACGACCACCGCCTTCAACTGTCCGCCCTCTTCATACACGCCTAATTCCTTTATCAGCGGACTATCGGCATAGTGCTTCTCTATCTCGTCAGGCTGGATGTTCTTTCCGTTTGCGAGGACTATTATCTCCTTTTTTCTCCCGGTGAGGAATATGTAGCCCTCGCCGTCCACGTACCCGATGTCCCCGGTATAAAACCAGCCCTCTTTCAGCACCCGCGCGGTCTCTTCCGGTTTGTTCCAGTAGCCCTTCATCACCATGGGGCCGCGGAGGAGCACCTCGCCTTCTTCTATCCGCACACCTGCCGTGCTCACCGGCTTGCCCACCGAACCGGGCTTCCTTTTTTCGACAGGGTTGAACGCCGCAACCGGAGAGGTCTCGGTAAGCCCATAGCCTTCCAGCACGGTAAAGCCAAACGCCTCCAGCCTCTCCATCACCTCCGGGCGAAGCCTTGCGCCGCCGGATGCAAGGAGGTTCAGCCTTCCGCCAAACGCCTTATGGGCGCTTTTGAAGATGAGCTTCCCCAGGTTAAAGCCGGTTTGCCTGCGCACAAATCCGCAGGCCGAAAGCAGGGGCCTGAATGGGGCGGGCACCTTTGAGCTGAGGCCCTTCGCCATAAGCTCAAGCATCTGAGGCACGGCAACCAGTATCGTGATCCGCCTTTCTCTCGCCACCCTCAGGAGGTCTTTAATATTGGAAAGCATCGTCACCTCCGCGCCCGCGAAGAAAGGGGCTATGAACGAAACCACCAGCGGATATGCGTGATAGAGGGGCAGCGCCAGGAGCAGGTTTTCGTCCACGCCCACAAGGCCGGTTTCAAGGATGACGATCACGTCCGAGATGAGGTTTCCGTGCGTGAGCATTACGCCCTTCGGCATCCCCGTGGTGCCCGATGTATAAAGGAGCACGGCGGGCTCATCTGGGTTTTTTACAGGGGGACCTGCCTCGCAGGAAACCGAAAGCGCATCTCCGAACTCTTCCGAATCGAAGCTTATGAGCATCGCGTCTTTGGCCGCGGAGAGGGCGGGCAGGCCCTGCGTATTTGCGCTTACAAAGATGATTTTCGGCCCGGCGTCTTTCAGGATGGCCCTCTGTTCGGCTTCCGGGGCGGTCTCGTTCACCGGGACCACAATGGCCCCGGAGAGGGCGGCCCCCGCGAAAGCCAGGCACCACTCAATCCGCGCGGGGGAGATTATCGCCACCCGGTCCGAATTTTTTACACCCTTTGCAAGGAGCAGTCTTGCAACCGCTCCGGCAAGCCCGATAAATTTCCCCCGGGTAAGCTCCTTCCGGATTGGGCCCTCTTCGTAATGGAAGGCGGGCCTTTCGCCATAGGCGCGGGCGGCCCAGAGGAAGCCTTCGGCAAGGGTGCTGATGTTTAAGATGTTTTTTTGTATTTCGGAGAGTTCAGCCATTTAGAAGATCGAGGGCGGAATGGTGCAGGGCCTGGTTTGCCGAGGCAAGGAGCGAGGCCCCTCTCCTTAACGATATTTCCTGCCCCTCCAGGCTGTTGCCCATGGTGTCCGTGAAGACCCCGCCCGCCTCCCTGACCAGGATGTACCCGGCGGCGTAATCGAAGCTCCTCGATGCCTCCGGGCTGATGAATACGCTGATCGAGCCGGAGGACAAATAGGCCAGGTCCAGGGCGATGGAGCCGAAACAGCGGGTCTTCCGCGCCGCCTGCAGCAGCCGCAGAATTTTTCCGTAATCCGCGCCGGGGTTCTGCGCCTCGAAGGCGACCAGCTTCATAATGTCGTCGTTCTGGGTCCGCACCGGAGAGCCGTTTTGCAGGGCCCCTTTCCCCTTTTCGGCAAGGAACCACTCGCCGTTCACGAGGTTTATCACATAGCCAAGCTCAATGTCCCGCAAATAGCGGCCAGTCGAGACGGCTATGGATGTGCCATAGAAAGGCACGCCGGCGGCCGCGTTCCTGCTGCCGTCCACCGGGTCTATTATTACAAGCTTGCCCCCGCCTCTGCCTATCTGGAGTTCGCCCGCTTCCTCCGTAACCACGCTGAAAGGCTGATTCAGGGCCTCCAGGTTCCGCAGGATTATATCCTCCGCCAGCTTATCGAAGGCGAAAGAACGGTCACCGCCCGCGCCCCGCTCAAGGGCCTCCGCCCCTTTCAGCTTCTGGCGCTTCAGGACTTCGAATATCTCCCGGCCTGTTTTTTTAAGCACATCTGCGTTCATGATGATATTTTACAGGATTGGTCTTCCCTGCGGCTAGACCGCATGGAATCTCCGGGGGTCTTTCTTCGAAGGAGGGTTGCGGAGCAAAAATACGGGGCTAAAGCCCCGTGGGCCGCGATGATAAAACCGGGAATATCGTTTTTTTGCTTACTTCTGGCCGCATAAGCATATGGTGATATAATCTGAAAAAATGGAGGCGATTATGAACAAATGGGTCATCGATCCAGACCACTCGATAGCGGCCTTTTCAATAAGGCACATGATGATAGCCAATATCCACGGGCTGTTCAGCAATCTGACCGGCGCCCTGGAGTTCGACCCGGCGGACATGTCCACTCTGAAAGCGGAGGCCGAAATAGACGTCAGCACCCTGTGGACGGGGATAAAGAAAAGGGACCAGCACCTCCTCTCCCCGGATTTCTTTGACGCGGATAAATACCCCGGGATGGCCTTCAGAAGCACGAAATCCGAGCCCGCGGGCGGCAGCCGCCTGAAGCTCTCCGGCGAACTGACCATTCACGGAGTGACCCGCCCCGTTACCTTCGATGTGGAATATTCAGGCCCGGTGAAGGCCCCTATGGGCGGCGAGACCAGCTTCGGCTTTACCGCGAAGACGTCGGTCATCCGCGAGGACTTCGGGGTGAACTGGAACGTGCCCATGGAAAACGGCGGAATTATGGGCGGCCACGAGGTGCAGATAACCCTGGAAGTGGAGTGCGACCTGGTGTAGTAAGCCCTTTTACCTGCGCGTCGGCTCCTCCTCCCAATACCTGCGCTTCCCGTAATGCTTGAATAAATTTATCTCGTAATCCCGGGTGATGGGGGATTTGTGGTCGTAATCCGGGGCGGTGCGGACCTGCTCCATGGAGAGCTTCACGTATATCCTCTCCTCGGTCCAGCTTACGTGCTCTGCCCAGGCTGGCGGAATGAGGACATGTTTTCCGGGCAGCCAGTTGCGGGTATCGGCGTCCAGGTAGCGGATAACCCAATTCTCGTCATCAACGATAAAGTCTTCCGCGTGGCCCACTTCACCATTCAGGGCCTGTATGTGGTAACCCTCCACATGGCGGGCGCTGCGCAGATGGCTCTCCCCTTTGGGCTCCTTGGCGATCTCCTCTTCCGGAGGCGGAGGGGGCGGCGGCATCTGGTTGTAAAAGCCGCCAGTGAACCAGTAAGGCACCCAGCCGTAATAGCGGGTAAGCTCGATCTCCTGCTGGCGGTGCAAAGGCATGTGCGCGTCTATATCCGGGCTGTTTCTTATCATATCGCGGGTGAGACTGGTGTTGAATTCCTTCCTGTCCCAGTCAACGCGCTCTACAGACTGGATGGAGAGGAGGACGTCCCTGGCCTGAAGCCAGTTGCCCGTGTTCACCACGATGTATCTGATCGTCCATTCCCGGGCATCAAAAAAGAAATCATCCACTTTCCCTATTTCGCCGTCTGTGGCGTGGATCCTGAAGCCGTAAAGGGTTTTCACTCTGCGGAGCATATGAGGTCTCCTTTTTAGGAAAAAGGTTTATTCTGATTAAATGCTATCAGATGGCCCGCAACTGGCAAGCCGGGGGAGTTTTAAGCCCCTCATTCTCCCCTGAAAAATTCTTTTTTAGGCAGCCTTTGCGCCTGAAACGGACCTGGGAGAGCCAAACAGCATTCAGTGAATCGCCAGGAACGTTTTTTATTTTTCAGGACGGCTTAATACCCGTTTGAACGCGTCGGGCAGGGGGGTTGCAAGCTTGATCATCTTCCCGGTCTCGGGGTGAGCAAACGAGAGCGAGAACGCATGCAGGCCAAGCCTGCCCAGCGGGTTCGTCCCCGCGCCGTATTTTTTGTCCCCGGCTATGGGGCAGCCAAGCTCCTGCATGTGCGCCCTTATCTGGTTCTTGCGCCCGGTCTGAAGCCGGATTTCCAGCAAGGCATACCCGCTCTCCCTTTTTAACAGCCGGTAATGGGTCACCGAGAGCCTGGCCCCTTCGGTCTCTTTGCCGCAGGCGTAGACGATATGGGCCTTGTTCTCGCAGAGCCAGCTTTTTACAGTCCCTTCGTTCTGCGGCGGCTCGCCTTCAACAACCGCGTAGTAAAACTTTTCGCTTTTGCCCCAGTTCTCCTGGAGGGCATCCTTGGTCTTTTTGTTTTTCGCAAAGAGCATCACGCCGGAGGCCTCCCTGTCCAGCCGGTGGACGATGAATATCTTTCCCCTCCCGCGCGTCTCCGCCTTCACGTAATCGGAGACCACCCTGTAGAAGGTGTCCTCCTTTTCTTTTTCTGTGGATATGGAAAGCACGCCGGCGGGCTTTATCACCGCAAGCAGGTCCTGGTCTTCATAAAGGATCTTGAACGGGGCCTTTGTCTTATGCCCCGGCCCGATCTCAACCAGATCGCCCGGGCGGAGCCTGGCCTCTGCCCTTTCGACAGCAGTACCGTTCACGCTCACGGCCCCGTGTTTCACAAGCTGTTTTATCTTGGTCTTTGAAGAGCCCAGATGGATTGCGAGGAATTCAATCAAAACCGAATCCTTATCGGCCTTGAACTTCAAGACCCGTTCAGTCAAGCTGCCTCCTTGCGCGCTCGAAGAGGGCGTTCAGCTTCTGGCTCTCTGAGGCTATCTCCTTCAAGGTTGCGCCAAGCTCGGGCTTCCCGGCCTCTTCGGCCTTCCTGGCCCAGTCCGCGTAAGTAGAGACGTGCTCCAGGTTATGCTCCATCCAGTGCTCGATCAGTATCTTTAGCTTCTTCTCCAATTCCCTTCCGGCCTCCTTTCCCTTCCTGTTATAAAGCGAGTGGGCGTGCGCGGGATAACCTCCGGCATCGTGCCCGTGAGCCCCGTAATGGCTGTGCTCGTGGGCAACCCCCCCATGTGCGTGCTGGTGTCTGTGGATGAGGTTGGCAAGGAGCAGTGTCTCCTGGTCCCTCAGGACCCTCTCCGGCCCGCCGCGCGCGAGCACCGTGTGGTCTTCCCCCAGCACCACCGTCCTGTCCGATATGTCGGCCACGATGTGCAGGTCGTGCGTGGCCGTGATGACGGTCTTCCCGGCCTCTTTCAGTTTGAGTATCAGTTCCACAAGCTCCACCTGGCTTCTGGGGTCCAGCCCGCTGGTGGGCTCGTCCAGCAAATAGATGTCCGGGTTCGTGGTAAGGCATGTGGCAAGGGCCACCTTCTTCATCTCCCCGCCGCTTAACTGCCAGGGCGAGCGGTCCAGGAGGCCTTCTATTCCCAGCACCCTGGCTATGTCTTCAGCACGCTCAGTGGCCCTTTTGGGGGAAAGCCCCTCCTGCAACGGGCCGAACAGGAGTTCGTCCCGCACGGTAAGCGAGAAGAGCTGGGCCTGCGAGTTCTGGAAGAGTATGCTTATCCGCGCTTTGGCATTCTCGTCCAGCCCTTCTCTGCCGAAGGCATTTAGACTTCCGGATGTGGGCGCGATAAGCCCCTTCATGATATACAAGAGCGTGCTCTTTCCGCAGCCGTTCGTGCCCAGGATGGTAACGGCCTCGCCCTCGCGCACATCAAGGCTTACGCCGCTGAGGGCCTTCTGCCCGGTCTTGTACTCGTAATGTATGTCTTTAAGTTCTAATATGCTCACAGCAGTATTGTAACCGCCGCGGCGGCCAAAAGGGCCGCTTCCCTGATGCCGAACCTGAATTTTTCCATGAATTCCCTCTGCGAGTAGCTCATTCCCCTGGCCTCCATCGCCATCTGAAGCTCGTCTTTAAGCCGCATGCTTACCAGCAGAAGCGATGCGGCCCGGCCCCCCGCCCACTTCCTCTCCGAGAAACCCACGCCCGCGCGCGTGCCCCTGGCCCTCTGGGCAAACAAAAACTCCTCCAGCCTGCGCGCCAGATAAAAGATGTACCTGTAGCTTATGGAGAGAAGCGTCCTCAACACTCCCGGCAGGAAGGCCCCGGCGGACTTCACCAGTACTGCGGGCCTTGTGGTGAACCCGATAAGAAAGACCAGCATCAGGCTCTCCACCACCCTTATAAACAGCATTGCCGCCGCCAACGCGCCGGCCTTGGTTATGAACAAGGCGGGCAGGGCTATCACGGCCGTGAACGCCGCCCCCGGAAGTAGCCGCTTGAAATACGCCAACAGAGGCACCCTTGATTCCATCGCCATCACCATGGCGAACAGGCCGAACGGGAGCATCCCCGGAATGGTTTTTTTAAAGCTCAGGGCCACGATGAGGGCCAGTACCGTTATCATCTTCAGCCTGGGCTCCACATGCTGAAGGAAACCAGCCTTTTCAGAAACGGTCTCGTTAAAAAGGGTGTCCTCGAAGAAGCCGAGCACGCCCTTCAGTGTGCGCTCGAACGCCCGCCCGGCCTTTCCCCTGGGGAGTTCCCTCGCGGGCTCCTTCTCTTTAAGCCAGGCGGGGAGGGCTTTTATATCCATTCTGGGCATCTTATTAATTTTTCATAATAGGATGTACATAAATATAATAAAATCCCTCCTAACCTCCCTTTGCCAAAGGGAGGAATTACCCCTCTTTGGCAAAGAGGGGTGAGGGGAGATTTCCTTATCAAGAGCTTCATTCAATTTATAAGACCTATCTCTTTTTATCTCGCCTTGCCACCATGCGGCCAACCAGGAATCCTATGACCACCACTAAAACGGACCCTATAAGTGCCGAAATCAGGTACCCGCTAAGTTCGCCGGTGCCCCTCACCCCGTAACCCGAAAACGGCGCCCGCCAAAGCTCGTTCAGCCTCTTCAATCCCAGCGGGGCGTATCCGATAATTTTCTGTATCTCTTGCGCACCCCACTCGCCCCAGGCCCCGCCCGCGCCGAACAGCTTCGGAAGGATTAGCCCAAACGGGGTAAGTATTATCAACATGAGCAGAATGAGCCAGAGCTTCTTGTTTTTCATCTTTTTATCAGCCCGGGATGCGCCTTCAACAGATACGCCACGGCTATCGAGGTGAACGCGGCCTCCACAAATCCAAAGACGGTCAGGTGCCCAAGCATTATGGCGGGAACGGTCACCGAAAGCGGAAACGGGTTGTACAGGGGCCTTCCGTCCGGCGCGGCGCTGATAAGGGGCTGAATCCCCAGTTCGACAGCCGTAAGCAGAGCCGCTACGTTTATCCCGAAATATCCCGCCGCCCCCGCCGCAATCACAATCCTTCTATTAGACGCATTGCCCTTTAATAGCAGCCTGTACAGCAGGTAACCGCTGAACACGCCCGCAAAACCCATATTCATGCAGTTGGCCCCAAGCGAGGTAATCCCGCCGTCCCCGAAGGCCAAGGCCTGCACAGTTAATGCTATCGAAAGCGCCAGGAACGCCGCCCATGGCCCAAGTACAATACTCAACAGCACCGCGCCCGTCGCGTGCCCCGACGTGCCGCCTATGATGGGGAAATTGAACATCATCAGTATGAAGCTCAACGCCGCCCCCAAGGCCAAAAGCGGCACCTCGGAGACCGCGAGCGTCTTCTTTAAATTCCTTGAAGCCCAATACCACAGCGGGGCCGCCACCGCCCACAGCCCCCCATAAGTCTCCGGCCCCAGATAGCCGTCAGGTATGTGCAAAAGACCTCCCGGAAAGAAAAATCCTACTTTTTCTTGTAAGAAAAAGTAGCAAAAAGAACTTTTACTCTTTTTCCGCTTCTACCGAAGCGGAAAAAGCCAAGAGTTTTTTCTCTTTGCTCCACTTTCTCTTTTTTGCAAAAAAGAGAAAGTGGAAAACTCTACTTCAGTCCCTTGCCGGTGGTGGTGAGGGTGAGCTTGCCGTGCTTGACGCCTCGCGCGCCTATCAGCCGGTCGGCTATGGTTTTCAGGTCGCGTGCGGGGCCTTTTACCACGATCACCTCCAGGCAGTTATGTGCGTCAAGGTGCAGGTGCAGGCTTGAGAGCACGGCCTTGTGGAACTGGTGCTGAAGCTCGGTGAGGTTGTCCGAAAGCTCCCGCGTGTGGTGGTCGTACACCAGAGTTATGGCCCCCACCGTCTCCGCATCGTCCTTCTGCCACTCGTCTTTTACCAGGTAGTCCCTTATCAGGTCCCTGATGGCCTCGCTGCGGCTGGGGTAGCCTTTTTGCCCGATTAACCGGTCGAAATCCTCCAGCAGGTCCCCATCCAGCGATATGCCGAACCGTATCGTTCCCATGTGTTATTATTTTCAGAATAGTGCTACGATGTCAAGAGGGGAGGGGGGAATTCTACTGCGTCCATATTCATCCGTGCGGGGATATTCGCCTCGGTTCACCCTCCCTGGCCCCTCCCCTCAAGGGAGGGGGATTAAGGATGATGATTTTCCCTTTTAAAAGGGAATCTTTGGGTGGCTGAGAAATTAAAAGACAGATCCCGAATCAAGTTCGGGATGACGGCATAAAGGCCGGCAGGACAGTGAAAAACGAAAAAGGATTCCGGACAAAGATACGGGGCTAAAGCCCTTGGGCGGAATGACGCCTAAAACAAAAACGGGCTGGAATAATCTGGCCCGTTTGAAATCTGGTTATAAAAACTAATTTTAAGAGGGCTAGCCCCTTTTCACCCTCCTGAAGCCGGAGCACTCCAGAATCTGCACGTCCGAGCCCGCGAAAATTTTGTCAAAAAGCAGGTTCAATCCGAGGTTGTCGCTGGATATATGCCCGGCGATCACCACGTTGATATGGTTCTTCTCGGCCTCTTTGCGGTGCTCGTCGGAGAGGTGCATCTGGATTATTGTTCCGATGCCGCTTGAGGCCATGCTCTGGAAGATGTCCTTTGCGCCCTCGGTTCCGCCGGTCATGTCAACGTATATCTTTCCGGCCTTGCGCTTGGGAGAGCCCAGAAGTATCTTGGGGGCAACTCCGTTCCTGGCCCCTTCCTGGTATTCGGGAATCTCCATCAAAAGATCCATAATGTCCCCAAGGAGATATGGTTTTTTCTCATCCATCAGGTTTTGAAGATAGGTGGACACATGGTTATCGGCAACGGTATGGAGGCACATGAAAGGCATATCCAGGAGCCTTGCCGCGTCCACGGCGCGCGTGTGGTTCTGGGGCATGAGGCGGCGCTCCACCTCTTTTATCCTCCCCTCCATAAGGTCCTCGGCCACGTTTATCGGCACGCCGAAGCGGTGCAGGATATCGGACTGCATCCCCATCACCTCGTGCAGGCTTGCATAGGGCCTGCCCTCCGGGTGGTGGGCGAGCACCAGGTCAACCTTTTTTCCCCTGGCGGAGAGGGCGTTGGCCAGAAGCACCTCGGGCGCTTCCATATCTATGCCCACCAGGGCGGAATGGACCTCCTCATCCCCCGTTCCGAAGAGTATCCTGGAATCGGCATAAGGGTTTTTAAGGGCCGCCTGGTCGAAGAACTCCTTGTCCTTGTCTTTCAGCGACTCGAAATCCTTTTTCCTCGCCTGAAGATAGCGCTCTACTTCCTCTTTGCCCCTGGGATCTGTCTCCATCCCCGCAGCAACCGCCTTCTCATATATATCACGCAGTTTCATCTACCCTCCTATTTTAGAAAGCGCTTCCTTCACTTTTTCGCTCAGCAGCTTGCCATCGGCCGCGCCTTTGACCTTGGGCATGAGCACTTTCATCACCTTGCCCATGTCCTGCGGCCCGCGCGCACCGGCTTCACTGATGCTCTCTTTTATAATGGGCTCAAGCTCTTCGGGTGTAAGCTGGCGGGGGAGATAGGCGGCGATGACTGCAAGTTCCTTCTCCTCTTTTTGGGCGAGGTCTTCCCTGCCCGCCTTGCGGAACTGATCTATGGACTCCCTGCGCTGCTTGGAGAGGGTGCCCAGCACCGGGATGACGTCGTCATCGGACAAGGGCGCACCTTTTTCTATCTGCCTGTACTTGAGGGCGGACTTCATCATCCGGAGGGTTTCAAGCCGCAGCTTGTCCCCGGATTTCATGGCCCCTTTCAGGTCAGCGTCTATCTTTTCGGGCAATGACACCTCTATCGACCTCCGTAGACTCTCTGCCTTTTAATCGCCTTCTTGCGGGCGGCTATGGCCTTTTTCTTCTTTTTTATGCTGGGCTTTTCGAAGTGCTCTCTTTTCTTTACCTCGGAGAGGATGCCTTCGCGTTCGCACTGCTTCTTGAACTTCTTGAGGGCATTCTCGAAAGATTCACTCTCGCCCACCCTTATAAAGGGCATACATTTCTCAACTCCTTTCCATCCAAACAAGGGGTTTTTTAGTTAAATTTAAATTTACCAATTACTTTGCCTCTCCGTCAAGAAAAAGTGTTAAAATGGGATATTTCCTTGACACGAAAGGCTTTCTGTGGCATATTAAAACACTTTTTCTTCAAATCCGAACAAACGGGAGGTGTGATATGAATTTGGGCATTTTTGTGAGCGATTATAAGCTTTGCGTTGACACTCTGGACCGTATAAAGGCCGACAAGCTCGGGATAATTCTGGTCCTGAACGGGGTGTATCATGCCGTGCTGAAAGAGGACGGCAAGGTCTCCGAGCTCCTCTCGAAGACCCCCAACCTGTACGCCCTTTCGGAAGACCTCGCAACCAGGGGTTTTTCTCCCGACCAGGTGGACAGCAGGGTGAAGGTGGTCGACTACAGCGGCCTGGTGGACGTGATATTCAACGACTTCGAAAAAGTAGCCTGGATATAGGAGGACACGAATGGGCAAACTGGCACTTGGAGTTTATCCGGGCCTGGTCGGCTCGGCCTGTTATGATTTCAGCCTCAAACTGGCCGCGGCCGCGGCCGACAAGGGGCACAAGGTCAGCATCTGGTATTCCGGAAACGCGACCGGCTCCGTCAAGGCGCATCAGAAGCACCTTAAAGACTATTCCACCGCTGAGAAATACCTGACCGCCCTTCTTGAAAAGGGCGTGGAAATTTGCACCTGCGAGGCGTGCACCATAGCCAGGGGCATACAGAAGCCCGAGGGCATCCCCGGCGTACAGTGGAACTCCATGCACTGGTACCTGGCGGCCATACACAGCGCCGACCGCGTGCTGCACATAGGAGGCGAATAATGGGCGACGTCAAATGCGCATTCATAGTACAAAGGCCGCAGTACAAGGGCGAGACTTCAAGGCTTGCCATGACCCATGCCCTTGCCTATCAGACGGTGGAGATCCTTCTGGAGGACGGCGAGACGGTCACACCCACCCTGTGCTTTGTAGGCGAGGGAGTGCTTGGGCTGTCGAAGGGCCAGAAGGCGATGGAGATGTACGGCATCACCTCTTCGGAGTCTCACATAAAGAACTGTCTCCTGGTGGACCTGGACGTCTTCGTCTGCAAGGAAGACCTTGAGAAGTTCGGCATCCCGGAGAGCACCCTGCCTGACGCCGAGGACATGGGCGCCGAGAAGCAGATAAGGGTTGTGCCGTTTGCCGAGATACAGAAGGCGATGGAAGAGGCCAAACACGTCCTCTTCTTCTAAAGGTTAAAAATTCCAATTAAGGAGGATTCGAAAATGGGTGAACTGGTAAGCAAGGGTGCGACAGAGACTTTGGACACCCTGGGCAGGGTCTGCCCCTATCCGCTCGTTCTCACGAAGAAGGCCCTCGAGAAGATGGCCTCGGGCGCAATCCTGAAGGTGCTCTGCGATGCCCCGGCGTCCGCCGAGGACACCATCCCCAGGTGGGCCGAGAAGCAGGGCTTCGGGTTCGAGAGCGTGAAGCTGGACGACAAGGGCTACTGGGAACTCTGGATCCAGAAAAAGTAACCCTTCTTCTGTCATTCCGGCCTCGTATCAAGTACGGGGTAAACTCCAGCCGGAATCCAGCGACTTGTTTTTAGAAGTTCTGAAGGGGCATGGCGCAAGCCATGCCCCTTTTTTGTTTTCGTGGGGGTAGGTCTTGTTTGATTTGGATTAAAAATAGAAGTGCAGTTACTTCCTGAAGCGCTCGCAGTTGGATTTGTTATATTAAGGGTTTCATAATTGAACAGACATTATTGGCCGGAAAATCTCCCCTCGCCCCTCTACCTGCACCCCAAAAAGTCTGAGACTTTTCGGGGACCCCTTCCAAAGAGGGGTAATTCCTCCCTTTGGCAAAGGGTAGGTCAGGAGGGATTTTCCAATAATTAAGTGCTTTATCGTTCTCAATGGTTATGCTCTTTACCACTGGGAGGCCACATAGTTGAGGTTGTTGTAATGTCCTAATCGAGCCTTTTTGCAACGTTTAGGTTAGCAATTCTCCTAAAACCGCACCCCTGTCCCCGCGCCAAAATAATGAGTATAGCCGCCGAGGTCTCCGGTAAGGCGCACGCCTTCTTCCGCATCCACCTCCCAGGAAGGCGTGATCAGGTACTGGACCCCGCCGTCCGCGTTATAGCCCGCGCCCTCGCCCGGTCCGGTGCTGCTCTGGCCGAAGATCTCCCCGTAAAATTGAAGCCGCTCCGCAGGCTGCCAGGTGGCGACAAAAATGGAATTGAAACTCGTGAAGCGTCCGCCCCCCGCAAGCACCGGGTTGGTCTGCGAGCTTACACCGAGCTGAAGAGAAAGCCCCGTCTGCCCGCCCGGTGCATAACTGGCTATTCCATTAAAAGCCGCACCCAGGCCCCGGCTTCCGAAGGCGGCCCCCCCGGATGGCAGCGTGAACAGGGCTTCAACGGCCCCAAGCCAGTGGCGGCTGTAACCCAATTGGTGCTTAATGCCCAGTGTTGCTGCGGAAGAGCCGGCAATCTCCGGGGTGGGCGAACCCGAAATGGCATTGGTCCTTTGCCGGTTGTAATTGGGGGGAAGAAGGACGAATTCGTTATTGCCGGGAAGGCCAACGCGCACCTCGGCTTGGGGATAATTGTCCGCCGTGCCGCCTGGCGCCCTCAGACTGGCGTGTTGAAAGCCCAGTTCCAGCACCACCTGTTTCACAGGGACCGCACAGGCGCTGTCTGAGACAGTCGGGCGGTCCAGGATGGCGAGCAGGGCAGACGGGCCCGAGCAGGGATCAGGAATAACGGTCTCCCGCTCTTCGGCATAGGCCTGCCCCGCAATCAGCGTGACCAGAACCAAAGAGGCCGGAACCATCCAGCCCGCAAGTGTCTTTTTCCCGTGTATCTTCATGGAAATCAAGCTTAAATTATATTCATAAATCGGATTTATTGTCCCTATCAGAAAATTTCAGTAAGCGGTAAAATCCAATAAACAGGCGGGGCCTGTACTTCGCTGTTGACTTTTTATAGCCTATAAATGAAAATTTACCATGGCTGACGAGCTGGAAAAACTTCGGGAACGGGTGCAAAAGGACCCCAATTCAAAACTCTTCGTCTCCCTTGCGGACCAGTACAATAAACTGGGCAAGACCGACGAGGCCATAGAAATGCTGAAGGCTGGCATCGAGCGCCAGCCCCTTTACATGAGCGCGCGTGTGGCCCTGGCCAAAATCTATATCGAAAAGAATTCGCCGCAGGAGGCCAGGAAGGAACTGGAAAAGGTAATCCAGGCCATCCCGGACAACCTCTTTGCCCAGAGAAAACTTGCCGATATTTACCTGCAGATGGGAGACCGCGAGCAGGCGCTCTCCGCATTCCAGGCGAGCCTCCGCCTTAATCCCATGGACGAGGAGGCAGGGCGGAAGATCGCCGAACTGGAGAAACCTGAACCCGATAAGGCAATCGGCGCTGAGGGACTGATGGAGACCACCTCACTTGCCGCCGCAGAGAGAGAGGAGGAGGAATCCCAGGCGGGGGAGTTCAGGATAGAGCTTGGGCCGGAAGACGGCGAGAACGCTGCGGAGGAAACAGGCGCGGAACTGGATATCATGAAACCGGAGGATGCTTTCAACGGGCAGGACTGGTTTTCAGAAAAGGAAACCCCTGAAACCGTGCGGATGGATGAAACCGCGCAATTTGAAACTGCTGAACCGGTGGAGATTAATGAGGCCGCCGAAACCCCTGAAAATACAGGCGGGCCCGAATGGCTGAAGGAGACCGTGCCCATGGAAGAGGCGATGCCCGTCCCGGAGCCCGCAAACGTACTTCCAGAAAGCGCAAGAACCCACCCCTGCACCCCTCCCCAGGAGGGGACCCAAATAAGGGTGCGCCCTGTGCAGGTTTCATTAGACGAGGGCGATGCGTTTGTGGCAGGCGGCTATTATGCGCGGGCGCTGGCTGCATATGAAAAATACATGGGGCGGAACCCGGGGGATAAAAAGGGCCTTCAGAAACTGAGTGAACTGAAGATGCTGATAAAGCTCCTGGGGAAATCAAAAGAGGTCAAGGCCGAGCGGCTTCAGGCGTTTGCCGAAACCGCGAAAAGGAAGAAAGATGAGTTTTTCGGGAATCCTTAAAGAGATAGTCCGGAAGGTGGACGGGGCGGCCTCCGCGATGATAATAGGCGTGGACGGGATGCCGATAGAGGAGTACACCGCGGAAAGCCTCCTGAGCCTGGACGACCTTGGGGCCGAGGCGTCGCAGATGATAAAGGACATAAATAACGCCGCCCTGAACCTTGGAATAGGCGAAGCGCGGGAGTTCTCCATCATTTCGGACAGGTGCGGGATACTTATGCGCGGGATAACGCCGGAGTATTTCCTTGCTCTCATACTGAAGCCGGGCGGCAATTATGGGAAGGGCAGGTTCGTCCTCAGAAGCTGTATCCCCCGGATTGAAAGCGAGTTCTAAGGTTCTTCATTCCAAATAAATTTGGAGGGCCAAGATGGCAAAGGTGGATATAAAGATAGAAGGGATGAGCTGCCAGCACTGCGTGATGGCGGTGAAAAAGGCCGTGACCGGCCTGAAGGGCGTCACCGGGGCCGACGTGGAGATCGGCAAGGCCGTGGTGGACTATAACGAGAACGATGTCAAACCCGCCCAGATAGAAGATGCGATAAAAAAGGCCGGCTACAAGGTGGTAAAGCCCTAGTGCCCAAAGTTCAGGTCTTGCACGGCCCGAACCTGAACCTGCTGGGCACGAGGGAGCCGGGCGTATATGGGACAAAGACCCTCGCGGAGATAGACGCCCTCATCCGGGTGGAGGCCGGGAGGCTGGGGCTGGAGGTTGCCATAGCGCAATCCAACAGCGAGGCCGAGATGATCGGCATAATCCAGAAGGCGGATTTCGACCTTCTCATAATAAACCCGGCGGCCTTCACCCACACGAGCGTGGCAATCAGGGACGCAATCGCGGCTGTGGGGAAACCCGCCATCGAGGTGCACCTTTCCAACATCCACAATCGGGAGGATTTCCGCAGACATTCGTATATCGCCCCCGTGGCCACCGGGCAGATAAGCGGTCTCGGATACCAGGGCTATCTCCTGGCCCTGCGGGCCGCAAAGGGAATCCTGGAGAGTTGATAACAGCCACGGAACGCTTTAAAGAGAGGCTCGCCGCCTTGAGGGCCTCCCTGAAGGCAGTGGACGGCCTGTTCATAAGCAGCCTGGTCAATGTCCGCTACCTCACCGGGTTTACAGGCAGCTCCGCCTTCATGCTAATAGGCCGGAAGAGCGCCTTCTTTATTACAGACCCCCGCTACGGGAAAGACGCGATCAAAGACGCCGGGCCCTGCTATGAGCCCGTCGTGATAGGGAAGGCCAAATTTCCGCCCCTGGTAAAAAAGCTGTCGGAAAAAGCCGGGATAAAAAGGCTCGGGTTTGAAACCTCGGCCTCGTATGCCCTTTACGAGCGCCTGAAAGCGGCGGGGCTGGAGCTTAAGCCCGCTAAGGGCCTGGTGGAACGTATAAGGATGGTAAAAGGCCCTGAAGAGGTGGAGAGCATGAAGGCCGCCATCCGGAGAGCGGAAGAGGCTTTTATAAAGCTAAAGCCTTATATAAAGACCGGGGTCACGGAGACAGCCCTTGCCCGGAGGTTCGAGGAGATGTTGAGGATGGGGGGCAGGGCGCAGCTCCCGTTTCCGGTTATAGCGGCCTCCGGCCCCAACGCTGCCATCCCCCATGCGAGGCCCACCGGGAGGAAGCTCGCCCCCGGAGACCTGCTGATACTGGATTGGGGCTCGGAATCCGGCGGGTATTTCTCGGACATGACCCGGACACTCCTCATCCCGGGCGGAGACCATACGGCGGAAAAGAAAAAAATATATAATATAGTGCTCGATGCGAACAGGGAGGCAATTTCATTTGCCGCGAGCGGCAAGACGGCCTCTCAGATTGACAATTCAGCGAGATATGTTATAAAACAGGCAGGCTATGGGGCGTATTTTGCCCACGCGACGGGGCACGGGATAGGGCTTGAGGTGCATGAATTTCCCGGGATTTCAAGGGGTTCCGCTGTTCCTGTCCGTGACGGCATGGTTTTTACAATAGAGCCGGGCATCTATGTACCCGGCCTTGGAGGCGTGCGGATAGAGGACATGGTCATAATGGAAAAGGGCCGCGCCCGCCCGCTTACCCGTCTGCCTAAGGACTTGAGAATGAATACTTTGGGAGGTAAATAGGTGATTTCAACGAGCGATTTCAGGAAGGGCATGAAAATAGAATATAAAGGAGAGCCCTGCGAAATCCTGGACTTCCAGCACGTGAAGATGGGGCGCGGAGGCGCCAACGTGCGCACGAAGATGAGGGGTTTGGTAAGCGGTTCCGTCTGGGAGGAGAACTTCCGCTCCGGGGAAAAATTCGAGCGCCCCGCCATGGAAGAGAAAAATATGCAGTACCTCTACTACCAGGACGGGCTCTATTATTTCATGGATACCGAGACATACGAGCAGGTGCCCTTCAACGAGGCCCAGCTTGGCGACAAAAAGCTGTTCCTGAAAGAGAACATAACCGCTTCCGTCCTCTATTACAAGGGAAACCCGATAGGCGTCGAGCTGCCCACATTCGTTGAGCTTCAGGTGGCGGAGACCGAGCCCGGCTTCAAGGGGGACACGGCCTCCGGGGGCTCAAAGCCCGCCAAGCTCGAAAGCGGTGCCGTGATCAAAGTGCCCCTCCACATAAACCAGGGCGACAAAGTGAAGGTGGATACGAGGACCGGCGAGTACATCGAAAGGGTAAAATAGATGGAACTCGACGACATAAAGGCCCTTATAGACCTTTTGAAGGACACGGACGTGACGGAACTTGAGATAGAGAAGGAAGGCTCAAAGATAAAGATATCAAGGGGGAAGGTGATAACCCATCTGGAACTGCCCAGGCTGGAGCAGCTTGGCCGCGAGCCGCGCAAGGAGCTTGAGATATCGCCGGAGGCGGAGCGCCTTGTCACCGTAACCGCCCCATTGGTGGGCACGTTCTACCGCTCGCCTTCTCCGGATGCCCCGCCTTTCATAGAGGGCACCGGGGCAAAGGTGAAAAAGGGCCAGGTGCTGTGCATAATAGAAGCCATGAAACTCATGAACGAGATCGAATCCGAAGCTGACGGAATGATAGTCAAGGTGCTAGTCGAAAACGGTCAGCCGGTGGAGTATGGTGAACCGCTATTTTTAATCGAGCCCCTCGCGTAGTCCGCATGTTCAAAAAAATCCTGATAGCAAACCGCAGTGAGATTGCCGTGCGGGTGATAAGGGCCTGCAAGGAACTGGGCATCCGCACCGTTGCGGTCTACTCCGATATAGACAAGGAAAGCATGCACGTGAAGATGGCCGACGAATCGGTCTGCATCGGGCCCGCCTCGCCGGAGCAGAGCTACCTTAACCTGCCCGCAATACTCACGGCGGCGGAGCTGACCGACGCGGTGGCCATCCACCCCGGATATGGCTTCTTGTCTGAGAACACCCAGTTCGCCGAGGCCTGCGCCACAAGCGGGATAGTCTTCATCGGCCCCACGCCTGAGAACATGCGCCTGGGGGGGGACAAGGCCAAGGCCCGCCAGATAATGAAGAAGAAGGGCGTCCCCGTGGTGCCCGGAAGCGACGGCCCGGTGGAGAGCGTATCGGCGGCGGCCAAGGTTGCAAGGAAGATCGGCTATCCGGTGATGCTGAAGGCCTCGATGGGCGGGGGCGGAAGGGGCATGAAGATCGTGAACGCGGAGGGCGAACTTGAGGAGGCATTCCTTATAGCCCAGCGCGAGGCCCTTACCTCTTTCGGCTCCAGCGAGCTTTATCTGGAAAAATACATCCACGGCATAAGGCACATAGAGGTGCAGATACTGGCCGACTCGAAGGGGGAGGTGGCCCACCTTGGCGAGAGGGAGTGCTCCATCCAGAGGCGGCACCAGAAGATAATAGAGGAGTCCCCGGCCGTAATCCCCGAACGCCTCAGGAAGAAGGTGGGCGATTACGCCGTAAAAGCGGCAAAGGCCATCCGCTACAAGAACATCGGCACCGTGGAGTTCATATTAAGCCCCGAAGATGAGATTTACTTCATGGAATTCAACACGCGCATACAGGTGGAGCACCCGATCACCGAGGCCGTTATGGGCGTGGACCTGGTGAAAGAACAGATACTGGTCTCCGCCGGCCATCCGCTGCGGTTCAAACGCATCTACAAGCCTCGCGGGGCGGCGATAGAGTGCCGGATAAACGCGGAAGACCCGGAAAAATTCATTCCAAGCCCGGGCAAAATAGAACTTTTTACACTTCCCGGCGGCCCGGGCATCCGGGTGGATACCGCCGCGTATGCCGGCTGGAACGTGCCCCCGCAGTACGATTCCCTGATAGCGAAGCTCATCGCGCACGGGGCGGACAGGCAGGAGGCCATCACCCGCATGAGACGCGCCCTGGACGAGTTCCAGATAGAGGGGATAAAGACCACCATACCCTTCCACAAGAGGGTCCTTGCCGACAAGAACTTCCTTGAAGGGAAAATAGATACGGGCTTCATCGAAAGGCTGAACGCCGCCGAACCGGCATTGAAATAAAATCATTTCCTGTTTGAATGAAGATTTAGAAATTAATGTCCGGTAATCCCCCTCTGTCCCCCTTTAGAAAAGGGGGATTTTAAATCCCTTTCATGAAGGAGTGGGTTAAGGTCCCCTCCTGGGAGGGGTGCAGGGGTGGGTTGTCCCCCTCTTTTCTAAAGAGGGGTCAGGGGAGATTACAGATAATGTTCCCGATCCTTTTAAATGGATTTTAAAGTGGACCTCTTCCTGGGCGGGGTCTGCTTCCTGACCGGCCCGCATCCAAAACTCGATACCGTAAGCCAGTCTGAACTGGTTTTAAAATCAGGAATAAAATGCATCCAGTTAAGGGAAAAGAACGCCACACGGCGCGAGATCTACCAGACCGCCATACGCCTAAGGGAATTGACGGCAAAATACAAGGCCCGCTTAATAGTGAACGACCACCCCGATATCGCGCTGGCGGCTGATGCCGACGGCGTACATTTAGGGCAGGAGGACTTCCCCCTGGAAGACGCAAGGAGGATCATGGGGCGGAAGATCATCGGCATATCCACGCACAGCATGGAAGAGGCGCTTGCCGCCGAGCGGGGCGGGGCGGATTATATCGGTGTTGGCCCGGTATTCAAGACCAGGACGAAGGATTTGGGGCCGGGGAAAGGGCTCTTCTTTTTAAAGGAAATAAGAGAGAAGATAAGCATCCCCATTATGGCGATAGGCGGGATTACCCCGGAGGACCTGCCGGATATTTTCGTGGCCGGAGCCAATGCCGTGGCGGTAAGCGGCGCAATACTCGATGGGGATGTGTTTGAGAACGCGAAGAGGTTTGCTGAAGGGGTCAGGAAGCAGCCAAAATCCCCCTGACGGTCCTCCTTGAAAGGTTTTTTTTAAGAGCTATCCTTTAAGCAGAAGGATAATCTTCTGAAAGGAGGGGCTGATGGATGCGGTGGCCCTGAGCAGGCTTCAGTTCGCGGTTACAAGCATGTTTCATTTCATCTTCGTCCCGCTCACCCTGGGGCTCTCGATAATGGTTGCCTGGATGGAGTCGCGCCATCTGAGGACGGGTGACGTCTTATATCTCAGGATGGCAAAATTCTGGGGGAAGCTCTTTCTGATCAACTTCGCCCTGGGGATTGTGACCGGGATCACGATGGAGTTCCAGTTCGGGATGAACTGGGCGGAGTACTCGAAATATGTTGGCGACGTCTTCGGCGCTCCGCTTGCGATAGAGGCCACGGTCGCCTTCTTCCTGGAGTCCACGTTCATAGGGCTCTGGGTATTCGGCTGGGAGAAGGTCTCGCCGAAGGTTCACGCCCTTTCCATCTGGCTTGTGGCGATTGCCACCAACCTCTCGGCCCTGTGGATACTTCTTGCCAACGGCTGGATGCAGCACCCGGTGGGATATGTGCTCCGCAACAACCGGGCGGAGATGGTGGACTTCACTGCCGTGCTCACGAACCCGTATGGGTGGTTGAAATTCCTCCACACGACCCTCTCCGGCTACGTGGTTGCGGCCTTCTTCGTGATGGGCATATCTGCCTGGCACCTGCTAAGGAAGAGCCGGACAGGCTTTTTCAAGAGGTCCTTCAGGATGGCGGCCTGGTTCGGGCTTGCAAGCTCGCTTCTGCTGTTCATCGTGGGGGACTTTCACGCGGCGGAGGTCGCGAAGACCCAGCCCGCCAAGTTCGCCGCCATGGAGTCCGTCTGGCAGACCGAGAAAGGGGCGCCATACAACCTGGTGGTCATTCCGGACGTTGCAAAGGAGCGGAATGCGGTCAAGGCCCTCCGGGTGCCCGGGATGCTCAGCTTCCTGGCCTATCACGACCCCGATGCCACGATAAAAGGGCTCACGGAATTCCCAAAGGACCTGAGGCCCCCGGTGCTTGCCACGTTCCTCAGCTTCCGCGCGATGATCATCCTGGGTTTATTTTTTATCGTGCTTTCGTTCGCGGCGGTGATAATATCGAAAAAAGACAGGCTTGAGGCAAGCCCGCGCTTTTTAAAGCTGATGCTCTTCGCACTTCCCCTGCCCTACATAGCGGGGCAGCTTGGATGGGTGGTGGCCGAGGTGGGCCGCCAGCCCTGGATAGTTTATGATGTGCTGAAGACATCCGATGCCGTCTCAAGGACGGTAAGCCCAATGCAGGTCTGGGTATCGCTGATTGGTTTTACACTTATCTACGGGCTTCTGGCCGTGGTCGATATCTATCTCCTGGCGAAAACGGCCCGCAAAGGCCCCGAGCCGGAACTCTCCGTAGTGGGCGCGGTGCAAACAGGGCAGGAGGTCTAAGATGATCTTCCAGGTGATATGGTTCATATTATGGGGCGTGCTCTGGGCGGTATTTTTCATGCTGGACGGCTTCGACTTCGGCGCGGGGATGCTGCACGGGTTTATAGCCAAAAACGAGGCCGAAAAAAGGACCGTCCTCAACATAATAGGGCCGGTCTGGAACGGCAACGAGGTTTGGCTGATTACGGCGGGCGGGGCCACCTTTGCCGCTTTCCCCACCACCTACGCCCTGATGTTCAGCTATCTGTATACGGCCCTGCTCCTTCTGCTCTTCTCGCTGATCCTGCGAGGGGTGGCTATCGAGTTCCGGGGCAAAGCCGAAGGGGCGGGCTGGCGTAAAGGGTGGGACGTTGCCTTCTTCCTGGGGAGCTTCCTGCCGGCGCTCCTCCTCGGGGTGGCCTTCGGGAACATCTTTGCAGGATTGCCCATGGATGCAGAAGGGTATCACGGCAGTCTCCTTACCCTTCTTAATCCTTACGGGCTCCTTACGGGCATCCTCTTCGTGCTGCTTTTCCTTGTGCACGGGGCGCTGTGGGTTGCGTTAAAGGGCACGGGAGATTTAGAGATGCGCGCGGGAAAGGCGGCAAACGGCATCTGGTACATCCTGCTTCCGGTTGCGGCGGTCTTCCTGGTCTATACGGCCTTTGCCACAAAGCTGTATGCCAACTACATGAAAGCGCCCGCCCTGCTCGCTCTGCCCGCCATAGCGGTGTTCTCGCTTCTGGCAGTTAAATTCCTCTCTTTTAAAGGGGCGTATCTGAAGGCGTTCTTCGCCTCGTGCGCAACCATCGTGATGGTCACATTCACCGGGGTGGCCGGGCTCTACCCGAACCTCATCCCTTCCAATATAAGCCCGGCGCACAGCCTTACCATATTCAACTCTTCCTCAAGCGTCTACACTCTCAGGATCATGACGGCCGTGGCCGTGGTCTTCGTGCCTATAGTGATCCTTTACCAGATATGGGTCTATCGCGTATTCAGGCATAAAGAGGCGGCCGGAAAAGAGACATATTGATTCCCAAAAATTCTTTTCCAAAAAAATCCCCCTCTGAAGAGGGGGATTTGGTCCGATAATTTCTTTTTTGACCTGGCTTGTCCCCTGGCTTACATTTCGCTGATGGTTATCGCTCCGGATGGGCAGACGCCCAGACAGCTCTCACAGAACGCGCACTCGCTGCTCTGGTGCGGGTCGCTCTTTCCGTCGGTCATCTTGAACACGCTGTTGGGGCAGATGTTGACGCACTCCTCGCAGCCCTCGCACTTCTCAACGCTCACAGTTACCATGTACATGGCTCAGAATCACCTCCTTGAAAAAATTAAAGTGTGGGCAATTTATTTTGGAGGCAACCCGAGCCGTCTTGCGGACTGGAGGGCCGCCCCGTATGCCTTGGTCTCACCTATTTTATCAATATCGGCACCCTCTTTTGCAAGTTTTATCATTTGACTGCTCCTGAGCCAGAGGTTTTTTATCCCGCCCGCCATCCGCACGGAAAACCCGAAGGCCCTTGCCGCTTCGGTCCGGGGACCCTTTTGGGAGAGTCTCCGGGCCAAATCCAGAGCCGCTTCGGAGGAATAGAAGGCATCCATCCGCCCTGTTTTGAAAAAATCCTCCAGCCCCGCCCCTCCGCTTGCCGCCATCTCCGCCCCGGCCCTCCGGATAAGATAAGGGCTTCCCGCGGCCCGCGAAAGGTCAAGGGCTTTGGAACAGAAGCCCTCAGCCGCCTTCGGGTTTTTTTTAGAGTCGATCTCCGCCGCGCGGAGCCAGGCCTCGGCCTGGCAGAATGCCTCCGGGACGAGCTTGCCGGTTTCGCCGGGTTTCATTCCGCCTTTTGCGAGCAGGCTTCCAGCCGCCCCGGCGAAGGCCTCCGAGCGGAGTTCTTCATAGCTTATGCAAGGCCCGTATTTCAGGGCATCCTCCGGGGACTTTTCCCCCAGAAGCATTATGGCCTGCCCGGTTATCTCCGCCCGGTCGAACGGGTCTTTGACATCGGCTGCGGCCGTATTCACCACCTGCGATATCAACTGGACGGCGCCGGAAGGGTCATCTTTCAAGATTTTGGCCGCAATTGCCAGTTTTGCTTCGGCCTCTGCGTCCGGGAAGGCACTGTCTATATCGGCAAGTATCTGCTTTGCGATCTCCGGGTCTGCTTCCGCCGCTGTCCGCACTATGTACGAATAGGCATAGGCCTGGGTAAAATACATGGCCTCGTCAAACCCGTCCGCAACGGTTACGGCCCTGGCCAGCAGATTCCTGAATGATTCCAAATCGCCCCCGGCCCTGTAATATGCAAGGGCCGCATCGGCCATGTCAGCCGTCTTCCGGTACATGAACTCGGCCCTAACGTGGCGCGTTCCGGGAGCAGAGAGGCCCTCGATTCCGGACGGGTCCGCGCTTTCGGCTTCCATCAGGGCCCGTTCAAGCAGGGGCAGAGATGAGGCGGCCTCACCGGCGCTCCTCAAGGCCCACGATTTAATCAAAGGGGCCGATATTGAATCCGCTATCCGGACGGCCTTCCTGCTGTCCAGTCTCGCGTACTCGGCCGCTATGGCCCGGAGTTCAAGCTCTCTCTGGCGGGCATCCGGAATGCTTTTTGCCTTCTCAAGCGCTTTATCAAGGAGGTTTCCGGCCGCGTTCTTGTCTTCCTTGACGAGGAGCCCGGCGATGGCCCTCAGGGGCCAAACGGCGGACACGGCCCTCTCAAGCCTGTTTGCGGCCTCAATGGTTTTTTCTTTTTCCGGGCCTGAAAGGGCCCGGGAGTTGTCTCTAAGGTATTTTATATAAGCTATGCGCTCCGGCGTGTCTATGCCGCAGGCCGTGCTTATTGCCTTTTTGATGAGAGCGCCGGAGCCGTCCCCGGCCTCTACGGCCAGCCTTGCAAGCTGGAAGGCGCGTGCGGCCTCGCCCTGGGCCATGGCGGACATCTCCCCGGCCCTTTTCATATCCCTTTCGAATGTGCTTTTGTTCCCTGTCGCCTGTATCTGCGAAGAGGCCAGGAGCAGGGCCATGAGGAGGCAGCTTGCAAGCCGCGCCTTCATTTTATTTTCTCCCGTTTGCCCCCGGAGCTTATGATCAGAACTACAAGGAATATCCCCAGGGCGGCAAGGCCGGCCCCCATGGCCTTTTTAATGCCCAGCCCGTCCCTTTCCGCGTTCAGCCCGCGATAGAGCCTGTTCACGTCGGCCCTTATGCCGTCAAGCTCTCCGGTTATCAGGCCCACCGAGCCGGAATTGCCCAGGTTCTCCTTGATTTCTTCGAGCCGCATGAAATCCGTATCAAGTTCTTTCATTGGTTCGCTTCTGCCGGGATTTTTTTCGAATTTTCCGATGGCCTCCCGGGTCTTCACAATGGCGCTCTCGGTAAGGAACATATCAACCTTTATCTTCCGGAGGGCCGGGCAGGCGGCGTGCTTTTCCTCATAGATGCTCGACCGGTACTGAAGAGGGTTAGGCATAAGGTCTATCTCCCGCTGGGTATGGCAGGAGATGCAGAGGTCTTCCGCACGGGCGTGCCGGGCACATACGGAGAGCGCCAGAAGCATCAGGAAAAGGGCGGAAGCGTATCTCATCGGGTCTTCCTTTCCGGGTTCAGTCCATTATCGTGCATACCTTGGGCACGCCCACGTAGAGATGGCATTTGTTGCAGGACGCTTCCGTATCGTGGCATATGACGCACTCCCTCTTCTCGAAGTCGCCTTTTGCTATGAGGTCCATGTGATGGGTGCGCCAGTATTCGCGCGGGAAGTGGTATTCAGGGGCGGCAGTCCCCCGTTTCATTTTTATCGCAAGCGGGCCCGTGCCGCCCCTGGATTCCAGCTTCGGCTTGTCCACCCGTTCCGCGCATGCCGCAAGGGTTAGCAGACAGACCGGAAGGATGAGCATGGCCCTGAACCTCAATTTAAGTCTCCTCCTTTTCCAGAATGCCAGGGTTTTGCGGGGCTATTTCCGGGATAGATGAAGGCTTCTTGAACGGGACATCTTCCTGCGTGTTCAGGGCGCGCCGGGCCATGGCGAGCGGCACGGCCACAAGCAGGAGGAGGACCATGCTGAAATGGAAGAGGAACACCGGGTCCGCCCTCTCCAGAAGGACCGGCCTCAATGTTATAAGCCCCAGCACGAAGGCCTTTATATCCACCAGGTCGGGCCTGGCCAGGCTGGTCATTAAAATCCCGGACAAGGAGGCAAGGAGGAACAAAAGGTAGACGATGCGGCCAGGCGTTTTGCGAGCAAGCCTCACGGCGGCAAGCATTATGAGCGGCACAGGGAGCACGTATCCCGCGATTATGCCCGAATCCTGAAACCCCAGGATGACTCCGCGCACCGGATAGAAGAAATACCGCATGTGCCGGAGCACCACCAGAAAGAACGCCCAATGGAAGACCGTCTCGAAAAACCAGAGCAGCTTGCCCTCATTCTTTAAAGTGCCCCTCGCAAAGAGGACATCGCCCGCGAGATTAACCAGCAGCTTGAACCGCCCCGGGCCGCCCGGCACGGAGGCGGAGATGGCGTGCGGCACCCTGATGAAAAGATAAAATGTCCCCGCCGCGAGCACGAAGAACGCCAGATAGGAGAAAAAGATGTAAAAGAGGCTCAGGAAACCGGCCATGGGAATTGTCCTTTTAAGGGGATAGTAGGGCTGCTTAAGTGCAAGTTTATCAGCAAACGGTCTGCCGGGCAACAGGAAAAATCCCCTCTTAAATTAAGGGGGGACAGAGGGGGGTTATCTCCATGCAGTAAAAATGTTTCCCTCTTCAAGATGAAGGGGTATAATACTTACTTATACAAGAATTAAAAACTCAGAATCCGGATTTAAATTAAATGACTGAGGAGGGAATAAATGAAAGCACTTGCGGAATTCATCGAGACACGGCATGGGGAGCCGGTCGTAAAGAACCAGAGAGAGTTCATCAACAACCTTGACGATATCGTCTTCGGCGCCGTTATGGAGCCGGACAAGGAGAAGAAGACCGCGCTCCTTACGGCCATAAAAGAGATCGCGAAGAGGGAGGGAATAATCCCCTCCTCCATCCATGATTTCTATGTGAGAATGGGCAAGGATTACCCTGGTTTCACCGTGCCCGCAATGAATATCCGCGGGCTCACCTATGACGTGGCGAAGACGATATTCAGGAAGGCGCAGGCCATGGACGTGGGCGCCATGATATTCGAGATCGCCCGCTCTGAGATAGGCTATACCGGCCAGAGGCCGTTGGAATACTCCGCAGTAGTCATGGCCGCCGCCCTGAAAACCGGATATAAAGGGCCGGTCTTCATCCAGGGAGACCACTTCCAGCTTACGCTGAAAGGGTATAAAAAGGATGCCGCCGGGGAGGTCAATTACATAAAGGGGCTTATAAAAGAGGCGGTCGAGGCCGAGTTCTACAACATAGACATAGACGCCTCCACACTGGTAGACCTCGACCAGCCCACCGTGAAAGAGCAGCAGAGGCCAAATTTCTCCCGGACGGCGGAACTCTGCGATTATATCAGGCAGATCCAGCCCGGGGAAGTAGCGGTCTCCGTGGGCGGCGAGATAGGCGAGATAGGGGGAAAAAACAGCACGCCCGACGAGCTTAGGGCATTCCTGGACGGCTTCAACGAGATGAACAGGGGAAAGGGAGAGGGCCTGAGCAAGCTCAGTGTCCAGACCGGCACATCGCACGGGGGCGTTGTTCTGCCGGACGGCACGCTTGCCAAGGTGAAGATAGACTTCGACACCCTTAAAGTGCTCTCTGACATTGCCAGGAAGGAATACGGGCTTTCCGGATGCGTCCAGCACGGGGCGTCCACACTGCCCGAAAGCGCCTTCGACATGTTCCCCACGACAGGCACATCGGAGGTGCACCTTGCCACCGGATTCCAGAACATAATCTATGACAGCAGGCACCTGCCGGAGAGTTTCCGCCAGCAGGTCTACGATTTCATAAAGAAAGAATACGCCGGCGAGAAGAAAGAGACCGAGACCGAGGAGCAGTTCATCTACAAGACCCGGAAGAAAGGCTTCGGCCCGCTGAAGGAGAAGTGGTGGGGGCTGGACGCCGGGGTCCGCGAGAAGATCATGCAGGAGCTGGAGGACAAGTTCGGCCTGCTGTTTGAAAAGCTGAAAGTAGTCGGCTCCAGAAATCTGGTGGAAAAATCCGTAAAACCCGTCCTGGTGAAGAAGGAAGTGAAGCTCTAATTGACCGGAATTCCCAGGAAGCGGGGCCGCGCGCCGAGGGGCAGGGAAGTGCTTGCGATACTGGTGGGCGGCGGCCCCGCCCCGGGCATCAACGGGGTGGTAAGCGCGGCCACGATCGAGGCCATAAAGCACGGCCGGGAGGTGGTGGGGATAATGGGGGGCATAAACAGCCTCTTCAAGGCCGACCGCTCGTGCGCGGTAAAACTCACCCTTGACGCGGTCTCCTGGATAGAGGGCACCGGGGGTTCCGTCCTCCTCACCTCGCGCGGGATGCCGCAGAACTTCAGGAAGGCCATGTCAAACCTCATGTCCACACTGCGGTTCCTGAAGGTGCGGTATCTGCTTACCATAGGCGGCGAAGGAACGCTCTTCGTGGCCAAGGAGATAGAGAAGGCATCGAAGGGCGGCATCGCAGTCATTCATGTGCCCAAGTCCATAGACAACGACCTGCCGCTTCCAGCCGGCCTGCCCACCTTCGGCTACGAGACGGCGCGGCATTACGGCGTGCAGACGGTGAAAAACCTTAAAGAAGACGCCAAGACCACCCGGAGATGGTACTTTGTCAAGACGATGGGAAGGCAGACCGGGCACCTGGCGCTTGGCATCGGGAAGGCCGCGGGGGCCTCGGCCACGCTCATCCCGGAGGAGTTCCCGCAGAAGGTCTCGTTCAGGAAGGTGGCCGACATCCTCGAAGGCACCATAATAAAACGTCTCGCCATGGGGAAGCCCTACGGCGTGGCGGTGCTGGCCGAAGGCATATCGGGAAAATTCGACTACGCAGAACTTGAAAACCGCGAGCATATAGAGCGCGACGAGATGGGCCGGGTGAGCCTGTCGCGGATAAGTCTTTCAAAGATGATGAGGGAGATGGTGGAAGAGAGCCTTTCCAAAAAAGGCCTCCACGTCTGCATTACGGACAAGGACGTGGGGTACGAGCTTCGCGCGGCCCCGCCAATCCCCTTTGACGTGGAATACACCCGCAACCTGGGCTACGGAGCGGTGAAATACCTCATCCACCTTGGTGGTACGGCGGGAATGGTGATATTCTACTCCGGAAAACTGCGCACAATTCCCTTCGCGGAGCTTATCGAAGAAGAGACCGGGAAGATAAAGGTGCGCTGCGTGGATCCGGACTCGGAGACATACGTGGTGGCCCGCGATTACATGTTCCGCCTGGAGCGGGAGGACTTTGACGACCCGAAGACACTGCAAAAACTGGCCCGGACGGCCCGCCTCACTCAGGCGGAATTCAGGAAGAGGTTCGAGTATACCCTGATTAACGAAAAAACCCGCCCCGGCTGATTCCGTTTTCGCTTTCTTTATTTTTATCGCATACCGGGCATTTATCCTGTTTCCCGCAGCGAATCCATTTTGATATATTAAATGTCATGCTGAAACGCCTTCCTTTTGCGGTTGTGTTGATTTTGCTGGTTGCGGCAAATGCCCGGGCGCAGGGTATGTCCTCCAACATCCGGGAGAAGGACTTTCCCAACGGCCTGAAGGCGATAATCATGGAAGACCACAAGGCCCCGCTGGTCACTTTTCAGGTCTGGTACCGGGTTGGCTCCAGGGACGAGCAGGCCGGCACGGCCGGGATGAGCCACCTCCTGGAGCACATGATGTTCAAGGGCACGAAAAGACTCGGCCCCTCGGAGTTCTCCAAAATCGTCCAGAAGAACGGTGGCATGGACAACGCGTTCACCACAAAGGACTGCACGGTATATTTCGAGGATATCTCCTCGGACAGGCTGCCCATCGTGATGCGGATGGAGGCGGACAGGATGCAGAACCTGCGCCTGGACCCGGAGGAGATGCTCTCCGAGCGCGACGTGGTGATGGAAGAGCGCAGGATGCGCACCGACGACGACCCGCAGAACGCCCTGTACGAGGAAGTGATAGCCACGGCCTTCAAGGCCAGTTCGTACCACTGGCCGGTGATAGGCTGGATGAACTCGATAAAGAACATCACGCCGGAGATGCTGAGGAGCTATTACAAGTCCTTCTACTCGCCTGATAACGCGGTGGTCATAATCGCCGGGGACGTAAAGCCGGATGCGGGCTTTAATCTGGTGCAGAAATATTTCGGGGCGATAAAACCCAGGCCCATGCCGAAGGTGTATGTCGCGGCCGAGCCGCCCCAGACGGGCGAAAAACGGGTCTATCTGAAGAAAGAGGCCCAGCTCCCCTATCTCCTCACCGCCTATCATGTCCCAAACGCCCTGAGCCCGGACAGCTATGCGCTGGAGGGGCTGGCCTCGGTTCTTTCCGGCGGAAAAAGCGCGAGGCTTTACACCTCGCTTGTTTACCGGAAGCAGGTCGCCCTCTCGGCCTTCGCCGAGTACGACAGACTGAGCAAGGGCCCGTTCGCCTTTTACGCGGGCGGCACGCCCGCCGCGGGGCATACGGCGGAAGAGCTTGAGGCCGGGCTGAACAAAGAGATTGAGAAGATAAAAAAAGCGCCCCCGACGGACTTCGAATTGCAAAAAGCAAAGAACCAGATAGAAGCAGAGTATACGATGGGGCAGGACTCGCTCTTTTATGAGGCCGAGACCGCCGGCATGTACGAGATGCTGGGGGACTGGCGGCTGAAAGACAAGTTCATAGAGAACGTGCGGAAGGTGACGGCGGCCGACGTAAGCCGGGTTGCCCGGAAATATCTGACCAAAGACAACAGCACCGTGGGCATACTCGTCCCGTTAAAGGGGAAGACCGAAGAGAAGCCTCCTGTTGCCCCAGGGGAAGGGCATGTACGCTGAAAAAAACATGCATATGAAGGATATGGGAATTGGATAAAAATCTTGGCCGGAAAATCTCCCCTCGCCCCTCAACCTGCACCCCAAAAAGTCTGCGCCTTTTCGGGGACCCCGTTCCAAAGAGGGGTAATTCCTCCCTTTGGCAAAGGGAGGTTAGGTGGGATTTTATAAATCAATGTTGCAATCGTATTCCCCTTGAGAGAAATCTGGCGGCGGTTTTCATCTCCGTTTTCTTTTTACTTCTCCTTTCTGCAACATCCTTCGCCATGGACGTAAAACGGGAGGTCCTTCCAAACGGACTTGTGCTCCTTTATTCTGAAAAGCACAATCTTCCGCTTGTGATGGTGGACCTTACCGTAAAGGCGGGGCCGCTGGACGAACCGGCTGACAAGGCCGGGCTTGCGTATCTCACATCGGCCCTCCTTACGGAAGGCACAAAAACAATGACCTCCGCCGGGATAAGCAACCAGGTAGACTTCATCGGCGCGGATCTGGAGGCGTCCACCAGCGACGACTTCACGACCGTGTCGCTCTCCGTACTGAAAAAGGACCTGGACAAGGGTTTCCGGATATTCTCGGACTGCGTGCTGGACCCGGTATTCGACCCCAGGGAGATCGCGCGGGTGAAGGCGCAGACGAAGGACAGCCTGAAGCAGGCTGAAGACGACCCGGAGTTTGTGGCCCGGAAGGCGTTCAAAAAGGCCGTTTACGGCCCGTTCCCGTATGGCAGGCTTGTGCAGGGCTCGCCGCAAACACTGGACGCGATAACCAGAAACGACCTCGTAAAGTTCCATGACCGGTTCTATGTGCCGGCCAATTCGATCCTCACCGTGGTGGGCGACATCACCCCCGCGGAGCTTAAAGCCCTTCTTAACAAGTATTTCGGCAACTGGCAGGGGAGGCCCTTTCCCGCGATGGCCAGCCCGCGGGGGCCGCAAGAGCCGAAGCCCCAGGCCTGGTTCATAAACAAGGAGATCACCCAGGCCACAATCCTTTATGGGAACCTGGGCATCAGGCGCGACAACCCGGACTTCTACGCCGCAAGCGTTATGAACTACATCCTTGGCGGGGGCGGGTTCGCCTCACGCCTGATGGCCGATATCAGGGACAAACTGGGGCTTGCCTATGACGTCCACAGCTACTTCACCACGGACAAGCATAAGGGGATATTCGAGATAGGCGTGCAGACGAAGAACCGCTCGGCCAAGGAGGTGATAGACCTGGTGGACAGGGATATAGAGCAGATCCGTTCCAGGCCCGTAACCGCCCAGGAGCTGAAGGACGCAAAGGCCTATCTCACCGGCAGCTTCCCCAGGAAACTGGACACGATGCGCAAGATAGCGGACTTCCTCTCCCAGGTGGAATTCTATGACCTCGGGCCGGACTTCATTGACAAGTATCCAGGGTATATAAACCGGGTAACCGCGGATGACGTACTCCGCGCGGCAAGGAAGTACATAACTCCCGATAAAAGGGTCCTTGTCGTGGTCGGCAATCAGTCTGAAACCGGTCTGAAGCTAACCCCACTCTATCCCCCCTTAAATTAAGGAGGGACAGAGGGGGTTAAGGATGATTAATGCCCCGTTGCTGTGCTAAAATACTTTCTGCATATTTTCTGCCCTCCGGGGCGGAAGCGAAGGTCCCCTCCCTGGAGGGGCGCAGGGGTGGGTTGTTTAAAAGGGCGGCTAGCTCAGCTGGGAGAGCACCACGTTCGCAACGTGGGGGTCGAGGGTTCGAATCCCTTGCCGTCCACTTTTTATTCTCTTCCGGCCGCAAGCTTCAGCAAAAAAGCTTTTCCATATGCCCCTTGATTTGCTAAAATCATCCATGAAGAATTTGCTTCGCCCTCTAATGTCTGTCTTCCTGGCTCTCTTCCTTGGCTCTTGCGCTGGCAACCAGCTTGTGGCCCAGGACACCGGCTATTCCTCTTTCATCAATAACCTGAAGTATACCGCCATACTCTACGGCGGCTGGCACCCCAGCTGGCCGCAGTCCATGGTCATCCTTTATGACGAAAGCAGGTATGACGTGGTGCCCAGGCTCAGGGAATCGGCCTACAAAAAAATCCCCCACCTCGGGCCGAAAGACGCCCTGGACCTGGCCCTCGATTACCTGGGCTATCGAAGAGACCCGGAGAAGCTCCAGGTGCGCGTCATTACCGACCAGGAAGGCAACCTCGTAGGCTATGATTTCAGGCCCCCGAAGTATTCCGAAGGCGGCAGGACCGAGAATATAGACGCCTTCTATTTCCTTGAAAAGGGCCGCAGGGTGGAAGTGAAGATAGTCCCTCCCCTGCGCATGCCGGGCCAGGACTTCCTCTAAACCAAAGAAAAGGACAAAGAAAGAACCTACTTTTCTTTTTTATAAAAAAGAAAAGTAGCAAAAGAAAAAATTTTTGCATATTTTCCCCGCCACAAAGAGCGGGGAAAGTACAAAAGTTCTCTTTGGCGCCCCACGGTCCACGGGCCTTCTCTTGCAAGAGAAAGAACGTTCTTGTTTTCTAATGGCGGCCGGTTATATAGTCCTTCAGGTGATGTATCTCCGCCCTCAGTGAGCCGATCTGCGTTTGCACTATATCCCGGATAGAGAGCATGCCTATGATTTTACCGTTCGATGAGACCGGAAGGTGCCTTATCCCTTCCTGCACCATTACGCTCATGGTATCGCAAAGTTCGTCATCGGGTTCGGCCACGATCAGGTCTTTTGTCATCGTTTCCCTTACCAGCATCACGTTGAAAGGGTTTCCGTCACTGGCCACGTAAGACCTCACCACGTCCCTTTCCGTAAAGATGCCCGCCGTCTTCCCGTCCTCGGTCACTATCAGGGCGCTTATCTTGCGGTGGTTCATGGCCCTTATGGCGTCCTCCACGGTGCTGTCGGCCTCTATCGAGACCACGTCCTTCCCCTTGGTTGCTATAAGTTCCTTAACTGTCATGCGCAGCCTCCTGACCGGGTTTCACGCGGTCTGATGAAATTAGATTAAGATATTTCAAACCGGGCCCGAAATCAAGCGGGCCCTTTCTCTTCCAGTTCCCGCAGAAGCTGCCGGACCGATTTCTTCAAGACCGGGTGCACGGCATCCGGCGCTATCTCCGCGAGCGGTCTCAATACGAACTCCCTCTCGTGCATAAGGGGATGCGGCACATTCAGGTCCGGCTCGCTGATAACCTCATCGCCGTAAAGGAGCAGGTCAAGGTCTATGACCCTGGGCCCCCATTTCTCTTCCCTCACGCGGCCCATCTCCTTTTCCGTTTCAAGGAGCACGTTCAGAAGCTCTCGCGCGGGAAGCCCCGTTTCAAGGCAGGCGGCCATGTTCACGAAATCGGGCTGGCCGGTCTTGCCCCAGGGCCTTGTAATATACGCCGCAGAACGGGAAACCACCTCGATGCCTTTCCTCTCTAAAAACTCAAGCGCCTTTCGGCAGTTGGTCTCCTTGCCGCCCAGGTTGGAGCCTATGCCGATGCAGGCCCTGGCCAAGCTAGAGGGCCTTGCCCATCCTCTGCACGGCCTCTTCCATGCGCGGAACATCCACCGTGAGGGCGAACCGGATATACCCCTCCCCCGGTGCGCCGAAACCCACCCCGGGAGTGGCGCTTATGCCGGCCTTCTCAAGGAGGAGTTTCGCGAAGGCGCGTGAATCGAGGCCGTCCGGGCATTTGGCCCAAAGGTAAAAAGTGGCCTCAGGCTTTTTCACCTTGAGCCCCAGGCCGGTAAGCCCGTTATAGAGGGCGTCGCGCCTCTTCTCGTATGTGTTTCTTATTGGGGCCAGCACTTCGTCTCCGGTGCGAAGCGCGGTGATTCCCGCCTCCTGCACGGCCTGGAAGACGCCGGAGTCCAGGTTCGTCTTTATCCTGCCAAGCCCGGCTATAACGTCTTTGTGCCCCACGGCGCAGCCAAGCCGCCAGCCCGTCATGTTGTAAGTCTTCGATAGCGAGTGGAACTCTATGCCCGTCTCCTTGGCCCCCGGGGCCTGCATGAAACTGAGGGGCTTTTTGCCGTTAAAATACACCTCGGAGTATGCCGCATCGTGACAGACGATTATGTTGTGCCTGTCTGCGAAGGAGATGACCTCGTTATAAAAATCCATGCCCGCAGTGGCCGAAGTGGGGTTGTTCGGGTAATTGATGAACATGAGCTTCGCGCGTTTTAATATATCAGCGGGAATGGATTTAAAATCGGGTAGATAGTCATTTGCCTCAAGGAGCGGCATCGGGTAGCCCTCCGCCCCGGCAAAGAGCGTCCCAACCGGGTAGACCGGATATCCCGGAGAGCTATAGAGCACCACGTCCCCTTTCTCCACGAAGGCAAGCGGTATGTGGCCGATGCCCTCCTTGGAGCCGATCAGCGATAGCACTTCCGTCTGCGGGTCCAGCCCGGCCACGCCGAAACGCCGCTCATACCAGTCCGCCACGGCCTTCCTGAACGAGAACAGCCCCTCGTAAGAGGGATAGCGGTGGTTCTCCGGCCTTTCGGCGGCCCCCTTGAGGGACTCTATAATGTGCGCGGGCGTGGGCATGTCCGGGTCGCCGATGCTAAGGTCGATAACGTCAACGCCCCTGGCGCGCGCCTCCTGCTTAAGCCGGTCTATTTCCGCAAAGAGATAGGGCGGAAGCCCCCTGAGCCTGGAAGCAACCTCCACCTTGAGCATTAATCAAGCCTCCCTCAAAGTATGGTAATTTTGCTAAAGGGATATTATACAACACCTGTCTTTCCACAAAGTCCGCCTCTGAAACGGAACCGGGGGGCTTTCCTCTTAAGAGAGGAATCTTTTAGGCCCAATACCATATCTGGTATCCGGAACGGAGATATCCCACAATATCCAACCTCTTTCAAAACTGCGCCAAAACCCTCTTTTTTTCTTGACAGAAATATGTCCCTTTCCCTATCATTTAGTGGTAAAAAGTGGTAGAAGGTGGTGGAGATGCCCGGATTTTCTGGCAAGTACTATTACTCCCTGGACGAAAAGGGGCGGATAATGATACCGGCCCCGTTCCGGGAGATCATCTTCGCCCGCTACAGCCCGAAGCTGTACGTCGCCAACTCCGCCTTCGATAACTGCCTCAATATATATCCCTTCGAGGAATGGGTAAGGCTGGAAGAAAAGATAAGGGGGCTTCCGCGCTCGGACAAGGCGGTGAAGTTCTTCATGCGAAAGGTCATAGCCTCGGCCGTGGAGGCCGAGATTGACAGGCAGGGCAGGGTGCTGATCCCGCTTGCCCACAGGCAGGACGCGGGCCTCAACGGGGAAGCGGCCCTGGTGGGGCAGGTGGAGATGATAGAGCTATGGGCCAGGGACTCGTGGGACAAGGCCACGGACCTCTCGGGCAT
Source organism: Nitrospirota bacterium (assembly GCA_014874185.1). GTDB lineage: Bacteria > Nitrospirota > Thermodesulfovibrionia > Thermodesulfovibrionales > JdFR-88 > JACWAF01. The sequence continues at coordinate 268,451 of JACWAF010000035.1, forward strand.
TGACCGGGAGGCAATGGAGAGCGCCCTGAGCAAATACGGTATCTAGGAGTTGGCCGTGCACCTTCCAGTTTTATTGAGGGAGGCGGTCGATTTCCTGGCCCCGGAGAGGGGGAGGGTTTACGTGGATGCCACGGTCGGTTTGGGCGGGCACGCAGAAGAAATCCTCAAGAGGATGGGCGGGGGCTCCGTCCTCGTGGGGCTGGACAGGGATGACGAGGCGCTGAAACTGGCAGGGTCCCGCTTCAGCGGGATTGGCACGGAACGGGTCATATTGAAAAAGGCGAAATTCTCCCATATGGAAGAGGTCCTGAGAGAGCTGGATATAAAGGGGGCGGACGGGGTGCTCTTTGACCTTGGCGTCTCCATGCTCCAGTTGAAGGGCGAAGAGCGCGGGTTCAGCTTCACGGCCGACGAGCCCCTTGACATGCGCATGGACAAGGCCCAGCCCCTCACGGCCAGGGAGGTTGTGAACACCTGGCCGGAAGAGGAGCTTGCCCGCATCATCTGGGAATACGGAGAAGAACGGTTTTCAAGGAGGATTGCGCGGGGGATCGTAAGGGCCAGGGAGCAAAGGCCCATTGAGACTACCCGCGAGCTTGCCGGCATAGCGGCCAGGTTCTATCGCGGCTGGCACAGGATACACCCGGCCACAAGGACATTCCAGGCCCTGCGGATTGCGGTGAATAACGAACTTGAAGAGCTGAAGGACGGCCTCGAAGGCGCGAAAAACGTGCTGAATCCGGGGGGAAGGCTGTGCGTCATCTCTTATCATTCGCTGGAGGACCGGATTGTGAAGCGTTTTTTCAAGGCGGAGGCGGAGGAGGGCTCGATGAGGATCCTGACCAAAAAACCGGTCGTGCCGGCAGAGGAAGAGACAGCGGCCAACCCGGCTGCGCGGAGCGCCAAACTGAGGGCGGCGGAACGGGTGCAATGAGAGCTTCCATGCACAACAGTGTGTTATCATATATGACCAGGGCTTTGGCGGTGGTAATCCTCGTATCAGGCATCTTCGGCGTGGTCTGGCTGCGTTCAAGCATCCGTTCAGAGGAATACGAAATAGGCTCGCTCGAAAGGGAACTCGGGGGTGTGCTCAAGGAGCGCAAATACCTTTTGGCCGAGCGCGCCCAGGTAATATCGATCCAAGCCATGGAGACGGATGCCGGAGACGGCGCGGGGATGGAATTCCCCGATCGAAAGAAGGTTTTTTACATTAAAAGGGATAGGGGGGATATCCCTTATGAGGCTTCGCTCAGGAGATAGGCGCGGCCGCATAAGGCCGTTTCCCGAACCAGGCAGTCCGGAAGCATACCGGACATGACAAGAGCGGTAGTACTTACCACGGTCATAGCTTTTGGTTTTTTAGCCGTTATCCTGAGGCTTGGAGACCTGATGCTCTGGAACCATGAGCGGCTTTCCCTCAAGGCGGAAAGCCAGTACACGAAGGAAGCGGAGATCGCCGTAAGAAGGGGCGTGATCTACGACAGGCGGGGCAGGGAGCTTGCCCTGAACCTGGACGTGGACTCGCTCTATTCGGACCCTTCAAAGGTAAAAGACCCCAGCGGGGCGGCCCGTGAACTCTCAAGCCTTACGGGAATTGACTACCCGGACCTGGTGAAAAAGGTCTCTGAGCCGGGGAGGCATTTCGTCTGGATAAAGAGAAAGCTGGGCGAAAGGGAAGCCTGCGCCCTCCGGAAGGTCCTGGACAAGAGCGCCTTCGGCTTCGTTACGGAGCCAAAGAGGTTCTATCCCCAGGGCGTCCTGGCTTCGCACATCCTGGGGTACGTCGATATGGACAACAAGGCCCGCGCCGGGGTGGAGAGCATGTACGACAGCGTCCTCAGCAACAAAGGCGGCAAGGTCGCGCTGGAAAAGGACGCCTCGGGAAGGGTGCTTTCACAAGGGGTGCAGCTTGAGTCCAAGGGCGACAACATAGTCCTGACCATAGACGAGGGCCTCCAGTACATAGCCGAAACGGCCCTTGACGATTGCATGCGCAAGTGGCACGCGGAGGCGGCCACCGTGATCATGATGGATCCCTACACGGGTGATATACTGGCCATGGCCAACCGCCCCACCTTCGACCCCAACGCCCCCGGCAAGTCCAGCCCCAATGCCCTCCGCAACAGGGCCATAATGGACCTTTACGAGCCGGGCTCCGTCTTCAAGATAGTGATGGGGAGCGCCGCGATAGAAGACAACGTCCTCAGGCCCGGAGAGCGCTTCGACTGCACCAGAGGCTATATAATCGTCGGCGGCAGGCGCTACAGCGACGTCGAGCGCAACGGCTGGCTCACCCTCGGCCAGATAATCCAGAAATCATCGAACGTTGGCACCATCCAGGTGGCAATGAGGCTTGGCCCGGAGAGGCTTTACGAATACGCCAAAAAATTCGGCTTTGGAGAGAAGACCGGCATAGACCTCCCTTCCGAAGCCAAGGGACGTATTGAAAAGCCAAAAAATTTCTCCGCTACCACTCTGGCATCTACAGCGATAGGGTATGAGGTCGCCGTGACCCCGATCCAGATATTAAGGGCCTACTCGGCGGTGGCCAACGGGGGGTTGCTGCCCACGCCGCATATAGTCTCCGAGGTCCGCACGCCCGACGGGACGCTGATAAAGAGGTTCACATACCCGCTGAAAAGGGCGATAAGCGGGCGGACGGCCGAGAAGATGCGGCAGATATTCGCCGAGGTGACGGAAGAGGGCGGCACCGCCACAAAGGCCGACGTGGACGGCAACCACGTATCTGGCAAGACCGGGACCGCCAGGCTCTATGACCCGAAGACCCACAGGTACTCGAACGAGTACATGAGCACCTTCGTGGGCTTTGTGCCCTCGGACAGGCCGCGCATAGCCATGATAGTGGTCGTGAAAGGCGCCAAGGGCGCAATCTATGGCGGGGTTGTGGCCGGGCCGGTATTCAGCCAGATAGCCGAACAGGCCTTCGCCTATATGAATGTGCCCAGGGATGACGCAATCAAGAATAATCTGGTAATGCTGGAGGACGACGGGAGAGATGGAACTGGAAAAGCTCCTGGATGGAATAGAAATTAGGAAGATAATCCACGGGGGCGGCAAATTCGGCGAGATTACGGGGATCTCGTATGATTCGAGGCGGGTAAAACCGGGGGACCTCTTCGCCGCATTGAGAGGCGCCTCGTCCGACGGCGGGAAATTCATAGACCAGGCGCTCGAAAGGGGCGCTGTCGCCGTAATGGCGGAGGATGTATCCATGGCCGCCGTGGCGCCGGAGGGGGTCATCCATATAGGCGTTGATAATGCCCGGGACGCCCTGGCGAGGATCTCTTCCAACTTCCACGGCAACCCTTCCGGGAGGCTTGTGGTTACCGGGATAACGGGCACCAACGGAAAGACCACTGTCAGCTATCTTATGGACGCGGGGCTCAGGGCCGCCGGGAAGAAGACGGGCCTTATCGGGACCATTAAATATGTTGTGTGCGGCAGGGAAGAGCCGGCGCCGTTCACCACCCCCGAGGCCCCGGAGTTCCAGGGCCTTCTGGCCCGGATGCTCGATGCCGGGGCGACCCACGTGGCGACCGAGATATCTTCCCATGCCCTGGCCCAGAAGAGGGCCGATTTTACGGCCTTCGAGGCCGCGGTCTTCACCAATCTGACCCGCGACCACCTGGATTATCACTTGGGCATGGACGGGTATTTCGCGGCGAAAAAAAGGCTCTTTTGCGAGCTGCTCAAGGATACCGGCACGGCCGTGGTGAACACCGACGACCCCTACGGGCAGAGGCTGGCGCCGGGGATAAAGGCCAATCTGATTACCTATGGAATGAACCCGGAAGCGGACCTATCCGCCTCCGGTATCTTTCATTCGGCGGACGGGCTCTCTTTCAACATCAATTTCAAGGGGCGGAAACACGGGATAAAATCCCCGCTCATTGGCATGCACAACGTATATAACATCCTTGCCGCATTCGGGGCTTTAGCGGCGCAGGGCATACCGGAGGAGACGGCCATAAAGGGCATTGAAGGCGTGCCCAATGTGCGGGGCAGGTTCGAAAAAGTGCCCTCGGCCCGGGATTTCACCGTCGTGGTGGACTACGCGCACACGCCGGACGCGCTTGAAAGGCTTATAAAGGCGGCCCGCGAGGTTACAGGCGGAAGAGTCATCACCGTCTTTGGATGCGGCGGAAACAGGGACAGGGGCAAGCGCCCGCAGATGGGGCGCATAGCAACCGAGCTGAGCGATTTCACCGTGATCACGTCCGATAACCCCCGGTGCGAGGACCCGGCTGAGATAATAAACGACATCTTAAAGGGCGTCCGCGGAGAGGACCATGTCACCATCCCCGGCCGCTCGGAGGCGATAAAATACGCAATCGGTCTGGCCAGGCCGGGCGATATCGTCCTGCTGGCCGGGAAAGGGCACGAGGACTATCAGGATGTCTGCGGCAAAAGAGAGCACTTCAGCGACTTCGAAGAGGCGGAAAGGGCCATAAAGGGGAAATAGTGTTCAGCCTGGAAGACATATTACGGGGGACGGGCGGGAGGCTCCTTTCAAATACGGCGGATTTCATCCGCCTTGGGGCAAATGGGGCGGCCCGGTTCGCGGCGTGCTCCATAGACTCAAGGAGCATACGCCCCGCCGAACTGTTCATCCCCCTTAAGGGAGAAAAGGCGGACGGGCACGACTTCCTCCAGGACGCGCTCTCCAAGGGGGCCGGCGCACTGGTCTCCAGAGGACCCGGTTTCGATTTTGCCGGCAGGACGGTTGTCCAGGTGGAAGATACCCTCCAGGCGTTGCAGGGCCTTGCCCGTTTCATCAGGGCCAAAAGAGACCTGCCCGTAATCGGCGTGACCGGCTCAAACGGGAAGACCACCACCAAGGAGCTTGCCGCGGCCGTGCTCGGGGAGCGCATGAACGTGCTCAAAAGCGAGGGGAACCTGAATAACCAGATAGGGCTGCCGCTGAACCTCTCGGGACTTGCCTCGTGGCATGAGGCCGCAGTCCTTGAGATGGGCGCCAGCGCGCCCGGAGACATAAGGGAACTCTGCGATATGGCCCTCCCCACGCACGGGGTCATCACCAACATCGGGCAGAGCCACCTGGAAGGGTTCGGCTCCATAGAGAATGTTTTAAAAACAAAGCTGGAACTGGCCCGCAGCGCGCGCACCGTGATTTACAACACAGACGACCCGCTCCTTTCGGATGCCATAATGGCAATGGAGGGGAAAGAGGCCGTCCCGTTCGGCATGGAGAAGGGGGCGCGGGTGCGCGCCAAAGATATGGTCCTGAAGGGCCGCGGTTCGGAGTTCCTGCTTTCCGCGGATGGAAGGGAAGAAAAGGTCTCGCTGAATATCCCCGGCGTCTTCAATATCTATAACGCGCTTGCCGCGGCTGCCGCCGGAGTGGCATTCGGCATCGGCCTGGGGGATATAGCACGTGCGCTATCGGGGTTTTCAGGGGTGGCGATGAGGTGCGAACTGAGAGAGATGAACGGGTATCTCTTCTTAAACGACGTCTACAACGCGAACCCCTCATCGATGCGCGAGGCCCTGAAAGAGCTTGTGAGGCTTAAAAGGGAAGGGGGCAGGGCGGTGGCCGTGCTGGGGGACATGCTGGAGCTTGGCGGCTATTCCGAGGAGGCGCACCGGTCGCTTGGCGGCTGGATGAGGGCGGAGCTTGGGATAGACCTGCTCATAACGGCAGGCGATATGATGGGTCTCGCGGGTCGGGAGTTCCGTGACGCGGGCGGAGAGGCCATCATCTGCAGGGATTCGGATGAGGCCGGGGCGGCCCTGTTCGCCAATATAAAAAAGGGCGACGCGGCGCTGGTAAAAGGTTCCAGGGGGATGCGGATGGAGAAAGTACTGGGGAGAGGAAACTAAAAAATGCTGTACGCTTTTTTCACTTACCTGGAGAGGTTCTACCCTCATTTTCACCTCTTCAGCTATATAACATTCAGGACGGCCCTGGCGATCGTGACGGCCGCAATGGTCGTATATTTTCTTATCCCGCCATTTATAAAATGGGCCAGAAAGCTGGGCGGCATCCAGGCGATCAGGGACGACGGGCCCCGAAACCATTTCTCCAAAAAGGGCACCCCCACCATGGGAGGCGTCGTAATATCCGGGGCGATAATAGTGTCCGTCCTCATGTGGGGCAACCTCCTGAACCCGATGATGCTTGTAATGATGGGCTCATTGGCGGGGTTCTCCGCCATCGGCTTCATGGACGATTACCTGAAGGTGACTAAAAAGAATTCCAGGGGGCTGCGGGCACGGCACAAGTTCGGTCTTCAGATTGCGCTCGCCCTGGCGATAGGCGTCCTCTTTTACATGAACCCGCACGACCCGTACTCGGACATGCTGAGCATACCGTTTTTCAAGAAATGGCTCCTCTATCTTGGCTGGATGTATCTGCCGTTTTCGGTGCTTGTGATTGTGGGTTCGTCAAATGCGGTGAACCTGACTGACGGGATAGACGGGCTTGCCATAGGGCTTGTGGCCATTGCCAGTCTGGCAAACGGCGTTCTCATATACATATCGGGCCACAAGGGGCTTGCGGGATACCTGCACGTCCTGTATCTGCCCAATGCGGGCGAGCTTGCGGTCTTTTGCGGCGCGATGTTCGGGGCCGCCCTGGGATTTTTGTGGTATAACGCCTATCCGGCGGAGCTTTTCATGGGCGACGTTGGCTCGCTGGGGCTTGGAGGGGCGCTTGGGACCCTGGCCATCATAACGAAGGAAGAGATAATCCTTGCCGTGGTGGGCGGGATATTCGTGGTGGAGACCGTATCGGTCGTCCTGCAGGTGATGTCCTTCAAGCTCACCGGCAAGAGGATATTCAAGATGGCGCCCATACACCACCACTTCGAGCTGCTGGGCTGGTCCGAGCCGAAGGTGATAGTCAGGTTCTGGATAGTGGGCATAATACTGGCGCTGCTGTCGCTTGCGACATTCAAGGTGAGATAAGGTGGATTTCAGAAATAAAAGGGTGCTCATATTCGGACTTAAAAGAAGCGGCAGGGCGGCGGCCATCGCCCTGCACGAGCTCAAGGCCGATGTCTCCATAACCGACCGCAAGACGAAGGAAGAACTGAAGGAAGATTTAAAGAGGCTTCCGCGCGGGATAACCCTGCACCTGGGCGGCCACCCCGAGGAGATACTGGTGGGCAAAGACCTCATAGTGCTCAGCCCCGGCGTGCCCCAGGAACTGCCGATAATAAAAAAGGCTAAAGAGATAGGAATAGAGATCATAGGCGAACTGGAGCTTGGCTATCTTCTTGCCAAATCCCTCAACCCGGAGGTCCGCTTTCATGCCATAACCGGCACGAACGGAAAATCCACCACCACCGCCCTCCTGGGGCTGATGCTTAAAAAATCGGGAATAAAATCCTTCATAGCCGGCAACTACGGTTATGCCCTTACGGGCGAGCTGGACAAAACCCGGCGCGCGCAGGCCGTGGTGGTTGAGGTATCCAGTTTTCAATTGGAGGCGGTACGGGATTTCAAGCCAGCCATATCGGCGATACTGAACCTCGCCCCGGACCACCTGGACAGGTATCCCTCTTATGAAGACTACGCCCTTGCCAAGGCGCGCATCTTCGAGCGGCAGAACGCCGACGACTTTATCGTCCTGAACGCGGACGACCCTGAGACAATGAAACTTTACAGGGAAAAATCAAACGGAAAGAAGGGCGCGCCCAAGGCGGTCTTCTTCGGCAGGGGCCGCGAGGTCTTCGGGGTGTACGAGGAAGGCGGCGCGCTTTTCATCAACCTGCCCGGCATAAGACGCGAGTTCATGAAGGCATCTGAAATAAAGATAAAAGGCGTCCACAACCTTGAGAACTCCCTTGCCGCCTCGCTCATGGCATTTCTGGCCGGCGCGCCGCTTGAAAAAATCGCTGATGTCCTCAGGGAATTCCCCGGTCTCGAGCACAGGATGGAACTTGTGAGGACGGTCGATGGCGTCACGTTCATAAACGACTCGAAGGGCACGAACCCCCCTGCCACCCTGCGCTCTATAGAGAGCTTCAGTGGCAGTCCCATTGTGCTCATATTGGGGGGAAGGGACAAGAACGGGGACTTTGACACCCTGAAGGCCGCAGTGAAAGAGAACGCGCGGGCGGTGGTGCTTCTTGGCGAGGCGAAAGAAAAAATAAGAAAAGCGCTGGCGGGCGCGACGGAGCTGATAGAGGCGTCCGATTTAAAGGACGCTGTTAAAAAAGCCAAAAACGCGGCGCGGCAGGGCGATTCGGTCCTCTTCTCCCCGGCATGCGCCAGTTTCGATATGTTCAGGGACTTTGAGGACAGGGGCAGGAAGTTCAAGGAGGAGGTGGCCGGGATTTGAGCCCGCTGGAGGGTCCACGGAAGCCGGACAAGCTCCTTATCCTCTATACCGCCCTTCTGGTGGGCTTCGGGATGCTGATGATATATTCCAGCACCAGCGTGGTCACAACCGTGCTGGTAAAAAAACAGGCCACCAGCTCGCTGTATTATTTCAAGCGCCATTTCGCAACCCTGGTCCTGTCGCTTGTAATGGCCGCTATCGCCTACAGGATAAAGCCCGATTACCTGGGCAAATACTCGCCGGTGCTCCTCGTGGTCTCGCTCTTCCTGCTGATGCTGGTTTTTACCAGGTTGGGCATTACGGCCGGCGGGGCGCGCAGGTGGATAAAGCTCTGGCCCTCCACCTTCCAGCCGTCGGAACTTGTCAAGCTCTCGATGGTGATATTCCTCTCATGGTATCTTTCGCGCGACTACTTCAGGGAAGACAGTTTTCTGATCTCAATGGCCCCCGTAGGGCTGATGGGCGTGTTCCAGGTGATCTTCCTCAGGCAGCCGGACTTCGGGGCGGCGGCAACCCTGGCCTGCATTACAATCGGCCTGCTCTTTCTTGCAAACGTCAGGCTTAAATATTTATCGGCCCTTCTCCTGGTGCTCCTGCCCGTGGCTTACAAGCTGATACAGGAACCATACAGGTGGAAGAGGGTGACCTCATTCCTGAATCCCTGGGGAGACGCCCAGGGCAGCGGCTTCCAGCTTGTGCAGTCTTTCATAGCGCTTGGCAGGGGCGGGCTCACCGGGGTGGGCCTTGGCCGAAGCATGCAGAAGCTCTCCTTCCTTCCGGAGATGCACACGGATTTCATCTTCTCCATCGTGGGGGAGGAGCTTGGGTTCCTGGCGGCCTCGGGCGTGGTGATTGTGTTCGGGCTCCTTTTCGCGCGCGGCGTGCAGATTGCAAACAGGATGGAGGAGAAGTTCTATTATCTGATGGCATATGGGATATCCCTGATGATCTCCCTGCAGGCGCTGGTGAACTTCGCGGTAGTCTCCGGGCTGCTGCCCACAAAGGGGCTTCCGCTTCCGTTTTTAAGCTACGGCGGCTCCTCGCTCCTTGTAAACCTGATCGCGATAGGCATACTCCTCAGGCTCTCCAGGGGCGAAGCGCCAGTGGAAAAAAAGGACAGGCTCACGGAGGCCATCGAGCGCAGGAAGGCCAAACGGGCCGTCTACGGGGGGGGCCTGTGAGGGTGATCATAGCGGGCGGAGGGGATTATTTAAAGTTTCCCCGCCTCCGTCTTTTTGGAATGAGGACGGCAATATGCGCGTAATAATAGCGGGCGGAGGCTCCGGCGGGCACCTGTTTCCAGGCATTGCCCTGGCCGAAGAGCTTATGCGGAGAAATTCGGCGGAGGTCCTTTTCGTGGGCTCCGAGAAGGGGCTTGAATCCAAAGTGGTCCCGAAAAAAGGATACCGGATAAAATACCTGCCCGCTGAGGGCATAATGGGCCGGTCCTTCTTCGCGAAGGCGAAGGCCGTCTACAAGCTGCTCCTTTCCCTTTTCAAGTCCAGAAGGCTCATCTCGTCCACAAGGCCGGACATAGTGGTCGGCACGGGGGGATACGTCTCGGCCGGCCCGGTGCTGATGGCAAGCCTGATGTCCGTACCCACGCTGATAATGGAGCAGAACGTGGTGCCGGGGGCGGCCAACAAGTTTCTGGGCAGGTTCGCCGACGCGGTGGCCGCCACTTATCTTGAAAGCGTCTCCCAGTTCCCGAAGGAAAAGGCCTATTTAACCGGGAACCCCATAAGGGCGGAGATAACCCAGGCGCAGAAGGGCCCGTCATATTCCTTGTTCGGGCTGGACCCGGCGCTGTTCACAATTTTCGTATTCGGCGGCTCAAGCGGCGCGCGGAGCATAAACAACGCCCTCATAACCGCACTCAACCATATGATGGATCTAAGGGAAAAAATCCAGTTCCTGCACCAGAGCGGCGAACGGGATTACCAGAGCGTGCGCGAGGCGTACAGGAAATCCGGATTCAAGGCGATGGTGGCCCCGTTCATCTATCAGATGCCCGAGGCCTATTCGGTGGCCGACCTTGTGGTCTCGCGCTCCGGCGCGACCACGCTGGCGGAGCTTACCGCGCTTGGCAAGCCCGCCATCATCGTGCCATATCCGCACGCCGGGGGGCACCAGGACTATAACGCCGAGAAGCTGGCCAGGATTGGGGCGGCGGTATTGATTAAAGACGGCGAACTGGGGGGAGAGGGGCTTGCGATGGAATTGAGAAAGCTCATGGAGAACGAGGAGAAACGGGTTGAAATGATTATGAAAAGCAGGTCCGTGGGAGAACCGGATGCCGCGCGGAAGGTGGCGGAGCTTGCCTTGAGCCTTGTCAGGGTAAGGAGGAACGGGGCGGCAGGTGCATAAGAGATACCAGAGGGTCCATTTTGTGGGAATAGGGGGCGTGGGGATGAGCGGCATAGCCGAGGTCCTGCACACGCTTGGATATATAGTGACGGGAAGCGACCTCCGGGCATCGGACACCACAGAGAGGCTGGGGAAAAAGGACATAAAGATAGCCATCGGCCACAGGGCCGATAACACGCGCGGGGCGCAGGTGGTGGTGATATCCTCCGCCGTGGGCTCCGAGAACCCGGAGGTCATGGAGGCCGTGAAATTGGGCATTCCGGTGATCCCCAGGGCGGAGATGCTGGCCGAGCTTGGAAGGCTCAAGTACGGCGTGCTGGTTGCCGGAAGCCACGGGAAGACCACTACCACCTCTCTTATAGCCACCGTGCTCTCAAAGGGCGGGCTTGACCCCACGGTAGTGATCGGCGGCAGGCTGAACGCCCTCGGCACAAACGCCCGTTTCGGTCAGGGCGAGTACCTGGTGGCCGAGGCCGACGAGTCCGACGGCTCGTTCCTGAAGCTTGCCCCCACGATAGCCGTGGTCACCAACATAGACCGCGAACACATGGAGTACTTCAAATCCATGCATGCCTTGAAGGGAGCATTTCTGCAGTTCATGAACAAGGTGCCCTTCTACGGCATGAACGTGGTCTGCATCGAGGACAGGGGGCTCAGAGAGCTTCTTCCCGATATAAAAAGAAGGGTGGTCACATACGGCTTCTCTGATGAAGCCGACCTCCGGGCGGTCAATCTTAAAAAAGACTTCATGAGCATAAAATTCGATGTGGTCTCCAAAGGCAAAAAACCCTTCAGGGTAAAACTTCCCGTCCCCGGCGAGCACAACGCCCTCAACTCGCTTGCCGCCATTGCGGCGGGGCTGGAGCTTGAGATAAAGCCCTCCGATATAAAAGATGCGCTTGAGGGCTTCGGCGGCATAGGCAGAAGGCTGGAGCTTAAGGGCAAACCCGGCGGAGTCATGGTCTACGACGATTACGGCCACCACCCCACAGAGGTAAGGGCCACCATCCGATCTTTAAAAGACGGCATAGGCGACAGAAAACTCTTTGTCGTCTTCCAGCCGCACAGGTACACAAGGACCCGCGACCTGATGCGGGAGTTCGCCCTGTCCTTTGGCGACGCGGACAGGGTGGTGCTGCTGGACATCTATCCCGCGGGCGAGAAGGCCATGGAGGGCGTGACCTCGGCCGCGCTGTTTGAGCTCCTTAAAAAAGAAACGGGAAATAAAACTGAATATCTGGATAAAAACGAGGCGCTTGAATTTCTCCTCTCCACGGTGAAAAAAGACGACGTGGTGCTCACGCTTGGCGCCGGGGACGTCTGGAGGCTGGGCGAGGAACTGGTAAGGGAACTGGGGGGTTTTTATGCGCGAAAAGTTTGAAAGGGTGTTCCTTAAGGGAAAGGGCCTCCATGCCGGCGATAGCTGGATCAAATTCGACGAGCCCCTCAAGGCGCATACCTCATTGCGGACAGGCGGCAGGGCCGCGGTCTTCGCCCGCCCGGAGGGCCTGGATCCGCTTAAAGAACTCCTCCTCTTCGCGCGGGATGAAGGGGTGCGGGTGCATCTCCTTGGCGGCGGCACAAACGTGCTTGTAACGGACGGATACCACAGGGCCCTCTTCATCCAGACGGGCGGTTTCAAGGGGATAGAGATTTTAAATGAGTCCGGCGGGGCCCGTGTAAAGGCGTCTTGCGGTGAGGCCCTGAAGGGGCTTCTCTCATATTGCCAGAAGGCCGGGCTCTCCGGGCTGGAAGGGCTTTCAGGGATCCCCGGCAGCGTGGGCGGGGCGGTCCTGGGCAACTCCGGCTCGTTCGGCATGGAGATAAAAGACAGTCTCGCAAGCGCGGACGTGCTTGGCCCGGATGGAGAGATGAAGACCTTGACCAGGGACCAAATGGGTTTCCGCTACAGGGGCACGGCGCTTGGGGAGGACGAGGCCGTGGTCTCAGCGGAATTTTTACTCAGGCGCGATGAGCCGGAAGCCATAAAAGAAAAGATGAATGATTTTTTTGAAATAAAGAAAAAAAGCCAGCCCATTTCGGAGCACTCGGCGGGGTGCGTGTTTAAAAACCCGGAAGGGGCCTCCGCTGGAAGGCTCATCGAAGAGGCCGGGCTTAAGGGGACCAAAACAGGAGGCGTGATGATTAGCCCCGTGCACGCCAACTTCTTCGTGAATACCGGCGGGGGGACGGCGGCGGACTTCCTCGCGCTTATGGATATGGCCAGGGAAAAAGTCTTGAAACAGACGGGCATCCCTCTTGAGCCCGAGATAAGGATAGTAAAAGATGAGTCTTACGGATAAGAGAATAGGCGTCCTCATGGGCGGTGTTTCTTCGGAAAGGGAGGTCTCGCTAAAAACCGGTGAGGCCATATTCAATGCCCTGGTTAGGCGCGGCTATAACGCGGTGCGGATAGACGCCGGGCGTGACCTGCCCGAAACTCTCAGAAAAGAAAGAATCGAGGCCGCCTTCATAGCCCTGCACGGCGGATGGGGCGAGGACGGAGGGGTGCAGGGGCTTCTGGAAGTGATGGAAATACCTTATACCGGCTCCGGCGTGCTGGCCAGCGCTCTCTCCATGGACAAGGAGGCCTCGAAGAAGGTCTTCGCGGCAAGCGGGCTCATGATAGCCGAGCACGTGGTCGCAAGGCGTGGCGAACGCCCCCCGATAAATTTTCCGCCGCCATGGGTGGTAAAGCCCGCAACGGAGGGCTCCAGCATCGGGGTCTCCATGGTAGACGGCGAAGCGGAACTTGACAAGGCCCTGAAAGGGGCGTTAAGGCTCAGCGGCCGGGCCATTGTGGAAAGACGGATATTCGGCAAGGAGATACAGGTTGGCATCCTTAATGGGAGGGTGCTTGGGAGCGTGGAGGTGCGCCCCTCGCTCGATTTCTACAGCTACGAGGCCAAGTACACGGCCGGGAAGACCGAATACATACTGCCCCCCGAGATAAGAAACGACGAGCTTGGCGCCTGCCATCAGGCGGGCCTTGGCGCGCACCTGGCCCTGGGCTGCCGCGGGGCCGCAAGGGTGGATTTGATACTGGATGCTTCCGGCATCCCGTACGTGCTGGAAGTGAACACGATTCCGGGGATGACCGAGACCAGCCTCCTGCCGAAGATCGCGCGCCTTGCGGGGCTCGAATTCCCGGACCTGGTAGAGGAGATATTGAAAGAGGCCCTGTCCGGCAAATGAGAAGGAAAAAAGCGAAAGCGGGGGAGAGGCGGTTTCGCAAACTGAGGGTTTTCATCTACGCCCTGCCGGTGCTCCTTTTCATAACGGGATTTGCTTACCTCAGCTATGCGAGGGACGTGGTCCCGGTAAAAGAGCTGCTCTATTACGGAAACAGGAACCTCTCCGCCGGGGACCTCTCCTCCCTCATGCAGGTGAAAAAGGGGGAGAACATCTTCGCCCTCTCTTCAAGGAAGCTTGCGGAAGACCTCCTCTCCTCGCCATGGGTCAAAAAGGCCGCCGTGCGGCGCGAGATACTCGCGGGCAGGCTCCTTGCCAGGGTGGAAGAGAGAGAGCCCTTCGTCCTCATAAAAAAAGACGGGGCCCTCTGGATAGCGGACGCCGACGGCAGGCTCCTTCAGAAGATAGAAGGCAATACCGTGCCCGTCCTGCCCGTGATAGAGGCGGACACCATTAATCACAAGGATACCCTCGACGAGGCCATGGCCTTAAGCAGGCTCCTCCGGACTAAGGGGTACTTTCAAAAGCCCGTAACCGTGTACGCGGCCGGAAGGCCGGATGAGCTGTCCATGGTAGTGGGCGGGGTGCTCATAAAGGTGGGCTCGGGCAATTACGAAGAGAAGCTTGAAAAACTCAGGGAATTGGAAGGCGAGATCGCGAAACGCGGGATCCCGGCCGACATCATAGACCTGAGGTTCGCAAACAGGGTCATCGTGAGCCCGGTGAAAGAGGTGGCCCAATGAGCGCGGCGAGGCACCTGGCGGCCCTGGACATCGGCACGGCCAAGGTCTGCGCCGCCGTGGCCCGCGTGGACCAGAAAGGGGCCGAGGTCCTGGCCTGCGGGGTTGCGCCCGCGGCGGGGTTCAGGAGGGGCGCCGTGGTGGACATTGACGAGGCGGCCGCCTCGATAAGGGCCGCCGTCAAGGAAGCGGAAACCGGCTCCGGCGTGGAGATAAGAGGCGTCTACCTCGGCATGGCGGGCACTCACATCAAGGTGGAGGAGAGCTACGGGGCAACCGCGATAAAAGGAAAGGAAGTGCGCCCGCGGGACATCGAGCGGGTGATAGAGACCGCATCGGCCCTTTACGTCCCGCTGGACAGGGAGGTGCTGCACGTCATCCCGTCGGAGTTCGTCATGGACGGGCAGGACGGGATTTCGAGGCCCCTGGGGATGAGCGGCGTGCGGCTTGAAGTGAAGGTGCGGGTTGTAAGCGCCTCTGCCACGATACTTGAGAACCTTGAGAAGGCCGTCTCCAGGGCGGGCCTCCGGGCGTCTGAAATTGTCTTTCAGCCCTTTGCGACCGCATTGGCGGTCTTGAAGGAGGAGGAGGCCGAAAGCGGCGTGCTCCTCATAGACTACGGCGGGGCCTCGACGGATACGGCCATTTACAAGGCGGGCACGCTAAGGCATTCCTCCGTCATCCCGGTCGGGTCGCAGCACATTACAAGCGACATCTCCGTCGGGCTCAGGATAACCCAGAAGGAAGCCGAAAGGCTGAAAAGGAGGTGCGGCCTTGACGGGTTTCAGGCAAACGACCCGCTTGACGCGCTAAGCATGAGCGGAAAGCCGGTCCGGGTGCAGCGCACAGGGCTTGAAGGTATTATAAGGCCGCGGGCGGAGGAGCTGTTCGAGCTTATAAAAGCGGACATTTCTTCCGCCGTGCTCAAATACAGGCCGCTCTGCGCCGTGCTCACCGGCGGAGGCGGCCTACTGAAGGGCCTGTCCGATATGGCCGAGATGTGGCTTGGGCTTCCGGTCAGGGTGGGTGCGCCGGAGAAGATAAAAAGTCCGCTCTTCAAGGAAATGGCGTCTGACCCGCAGTATGCTGCGGCTGCCGGCCTTCTTTTATACGGGCTCCGCGCGGAAGGCGCGGAGCCCGCCCCCGGCCTGTCCTCTTTTGCGGATGCCTTCGAGGCGATAAGAGACGGGATCTTCTCGCGGGGGCTTATGGCGGCCGGAAAGGTCCTCACGAAAAAAGCCAGGAACATAGGAAATTTATTGCATAGAGGTTAATTGAAAGGAGGGTTTGCGATGTTTTTCGAGCTTGAGGAAGTGAAGGGGGAGATGGCGAAGATCAAGGTTATAGGAGTGGGTGGGGCGGGCGGAAATATGATAAACAACATGGTCGCCGGGAGCCTGAAGCACGTGGAGTTCATAGCCTTCAACACGGACCAGCAGGCGCTTGGGATCTCCCTTGCCCACAGGAAGATACAGCTTGGCGAGAACATGACGCGCGGCCTTGGGGCGGGCTCGAAACCGCAGATAGGAAAGAGCGCCGCCGAGGAGAGCCGCGAGATCATAGCCGACGCCCTGGCTGGCGCGGACATGGTCTTCGTCACCGCCGGGATGGGCGGCGGCACTGGCACCGGGGCCTCGCCGGTGATCGCCCAGGTGGCCAGGGAGCTTGGCGCCCTCACCGTGGCCATTGTGACAAAGCCGTTCTTCTACGAGGGCACCACCAGGAGGCATAACGCCGAAAACGGCCTCAAAGAGCTTGAAAAAAACGTGGACAGCCTGATAGTGATACCCAACGACAGGATAAGCTATGTGGTGGACAAGGGCACGTCGATACTGCAGTCCTTCGCCAAGGCCAACGAGGTGCTGCTGAACGCGGTGCAGGGCATATCGGACCTCATAGTGATCCCCGGCCTCATAAACCTGGACTTCGCCGACGTGAGGACGATCATGCAGGAGGCGGGCCAGGCGGTGATGGGGACGGGCACCGCCCCGGACGCCAGGGAGGCCACGAAAAAGGCCATCTCCAATCCGCTCCTCGA
Source organism: Nitrospirota bacterium (assembly GCA_014874185.1). Lineage (GTDB taxonomy): Bacteria > Nitrospirota > Thermodesulfovibrionia > Thermodesulfovibrionales > JdFR-88 > JACWAF01. Next base: position 285,114 of record JACWAF010000035.1, read on the forward strand.
GAACTCTTCCATCGAAGGGGCAAAGGGCATACTGGTGAACATAACCGGCGGCTTCGAACTGCCCCTGAAGGACGTGGAGGAGGCCACCTGTCTGGTACACGAGGCGGCCCACCCCGAAGCCATGATCATCTTCGGCGCAGTGATAGACCCCGAACTGAAGAACGAGTGCAGGGTTACGGTGATAGCGACCGGGTTCTCTCCCAAAAAGGAGAAACTGGACATCCCCGTGAAAAAATGGGCCCCGGCCTCAAAGGAGCAGCCCGCGCCGAGGCCGGCGCCGGTAAGGGAGAATATAGTCCTGAAAGGCTCCCAGAGGATACTCTCGAAGAGCCTGCAGGGCCATTCGGAAAGGCAGGACGCCTTCGATGACCCGTTCGATATACCGGCTTTTTTAAGGAAAGAAACGCTTAAGAATTTATAGGTGTTGTATTACCCTCCAACCTGAACAGGGGCCCCCTTCCCCCAAGGGGGCCCCGCCCTCCTGCAGCCATATTTTGGAAATTGACAACCCGGTTTTTGTGTGAGATATTTAAGCCATTGAAGAGCGGGGTCCGGGCAGGTCCGGGCGAAATTTCGGCAAAACTAAAAATCCCAGGGGCGAGAGGAGAAGATGGGCAAGAAACTTTACATCGGGAACCTTTCCTACAAGCTGGATGAAGCGGAAGTCGAGAATCTTTTCTCCAAGGTGGGCAAAGTGGAATCCGTGCGGATAATAAAGGACCCCGCGACCGGAAGGTCGAAGGGTTTCGGTTTCGTGGAGATGGGGTCCGATGAAGAGGCCGAAAAGGCCATCACACAGCTGAACGGCTCCACCCTGATGGACCGCACCCTTATAGTGAGCGAGGCCAAGCCCAGAGAGGCGGGGGCCAGGCGCGAGCGGAGCGGTTCCGGGTCCAGCTGGAGATAGCGGACAGCTCAAGACTTGTCGCGGGCCGTCTCGCCGTTTTTGAGGGAAGCTTCCGCCGCAAGGGGGATGAGTACCTTGAATACCGAGCCCTTGCCAGGTTCGCTCTGGGCGATTATGTTTCCACGGTGCTTCTGCACTATGCCGTATACCATCGAGAGGCCAAGGCCCGTCCCCTTGCCCACCCCCTTGGTCGTGAAGAAGGGCTCGAAAATTTTCCGGATTATCTCCTTCTCCATTCCAGTCCCGGTATCCGAGACGCTTATGAGGGCATAGCCGCCGGGGGCCGGCAGCCCATGCGCGGCGGCCGCTTTATTGTCCATTTCCACCCGCTCGGCCTCGATCCTCAATGTCCCGCCGCCGGGCATCGCGTCCAGCGCGTTCGCGCAGAGGTTTATAAGCACCTGCTCCATCTGGGCCTTGTCCGCCAGCACGTTCAACTCCTCGGCCGGGGTGCTGATCTCCAGCCTGATGTTTTCTATCGAGATGTCCGAGAACAGGCCATCCATCTTTCTGATTATCCCGTTCAGGCCGGTATGCTCCAGGTGCACGATCTGCTTTCTGCTATAGGCCAGAAGCCCCTGGGTAAGCCGGGCCGCCCTCTCCGCGGACGCCCGGATTATATCCGCATACTTCCGCACCCTTTCGCCTTTGGGCAGCTCCGATTGAAGGAACTCGCCATAGCCGATAATGGTGGTCAGGATATTATTGAATTCGTGGGCCACGCCGCCGGTCAGGGTGCCCAGTGCCTCCATCTTCTGCGCGTGCCGGAGATGCTCTTCCAGCTTTTTCTGTTCAGTGACATCGCGCGTGATGGCCAGGATAATATCTCTTTTGCCGCGCGGGTCATGGAAGGGGGCGGCATGGCTTTCAAGCCATCTGCGTTTGCCGGTCGCGGTGATTATCTCGAACTCCATCACGCCTTTTTCCCCGGAGATTATCTTTTTAAAGAATTGTTTAAGGGGTTCGTGGTACTCCTCTGTTACGCTGTCCAGCATGTTTTTGCCGATCAGGTCCGAAGGGTCCTCCACCTCCACCATGGCCAGCCCCGCGGGGTTCATGTCCAGGATGGTGCCGTCCTGGTCTATTGTCTTCACGCACTCGGGCTCGTTGGTTATTATTGAGCGCAGATAGGACTCGCTAAAGGCCAGCTTCTGTTCGGCCGCCTTCCTTACGTTTACTTCCTTTTCAAGCTCTTCGTTTGCCTTTGTAAGCTCGGCTGTCCGCCCGGCCACTTTCTCCTCAAGCGTGTCCTTCGCCCGGTTAAGCTTCTTCATCATGGCCTCTACGGGCGCTATGGCGGCCTTCCTGATCCAGAGCCATAGGAGAAGGCCAAACAGCGCGGCCACGATGAGTGAATAGGCCAGGAAGTGCAACGCGAGCCGGCGGATATTTGAATAGACCGAGTCGAGGTCTTCCGAGATGGTGATTTTTAACGCCTGCCCGCCCGGAATGCTTACGGATTCGGATAGCGTATAGGGGTGCCCGGAAGCCTCCTTGCCGCGCGCGTAGTTTACAAGGAGCTTCCCGCCGGATGTCTCCGCCTTCATCTCCACTATGAGGGGGTCTCTGATGACCCAGTCGTTCAGGAACTGAGCGGCCATCCGGTAATCGCCCCTTTCGAGCGCATCCTTTATCAGGGTGCCTATCACCTTCAGTTCCTCCATCGCGTGCCCGGCCGCCCCTTCCAGCATCATCTCACGCTGCCTTAAGAGCATAAGCCCGTCAACAACGCCAAGGAAGATTCCTATCACCAGTGTAAGCGACAGCACCGCCCTCAAATGCCTTGCGCGCTTCATGCCTCGGCCCTCCGGGGGGCATTCAGGGGATGGACCTTTTTAAGGCGGGCAATGAAAGGGGTTGATAGGCGATAGGCCGCTGCCATGCCTAGCGGCCTCCTGCTCCGGCTTTGCTTTGAAGTCTCCATCGCGGGTTCAGTTATTATAACTTTTTTGTCCGCGGATTTTTAAACGCTGCGGAAGGGTTATAATAAATCCGATGTATTCGCCAGGAGAAAAGGCCGCCTGGGGGCGCCTCAAGCCGCTTGATCCCGTTCCGGTGCGGAAGAACGCAGGAGTGCGTTTTGAGGACGGGTTGTATAAAGTGCGCTCCTTTGGAATGGAGCTTGCCGTAAGCCCGGAAACCGAAACGATAACCGGCCAATCGGAAGAGCTTTGCGCCCTTCTTAAGAAAGTCGGCTATTTCTACAACCACGTGGTCCTCTGGCATCTGGCGGACTCGCGCGGCATCCCGGCCACCGGCAAACTGGTAAGGCCCGCCGGGCTGAAGGGCGGCGGGATGTTCTTCAGGGGAAGCCATCAACTGCCATTGGAAAGCCTTGCGGCCAGGTACAAGGGCGATAAGGAAGGTTTTCTGGCCAGGGCCGGGGTCTTTGCGGGGGAGTCTGCTGAATACGCGGACGCATCGGCCCGGCTCATGCCCGTGGAGGGGCTGCCCGTTTATCTTCTTCTATGGCTGGAGGACGAGGAGTTCCCGGCCAGGGCGGACATCCTTCTGGATTCGGCATGGGAGATGGCGGCCCCGCTGGACATAATCTGGTGCGCGGCCATGCTCACCATACTGGCAATGCTCTAAGTGGCAAGCAAAAAACTTCTGAACAGGGCCGACGCCCTCCTCCATAAGGAAAAGGGAACCATCTGCAAGCACCCGGGCGGAAACCTGAATATCTGCCTCGTCTACCCGAACACCTATTACGTGGGGATGAGCAACCTGGGGTTTCAGGGCGTCTACTCGATGCTGAACTCCATGCCCGGCGTCCTCTGCGAGAGGGCCTTTCTGCCCGGCCCAGAAGACATTGCCGAATACGAAAGGACCGGCACCGGGCTGTTCGCCCTGGAATCGAAGAGGCCGCTCAGGGACTTCGATATGATAGCCTTCTCCTGTTCGTTCGAGAACGATTACCCGAATATCCTCCAGGTGCTGAAGCTCGCGAACATCCCTTTTTTAAGCTCCGAGAGGACTCATGGCGAGCCGCTTCTGGCCCTTGGCGGCGTGATTGCATTTTCCAACCCCGAACCCATTGCGGATTTCTTCGATATCGTCTTCATCGGCGAGGCCGAGGGGCTTCTGCCCCCTTTCATAGAGCGCGCGCTTAGGGCCAAAGGGAAGGGCGAACTGCTTGAAGACCTGCTTGGCGTGGAAGGGGTTTATTTACCCCGGAATTACCGGATCGAGTATCTGCCAGATGGCAGGATCGCGAAGCGGGTGGCCCTCCACGGCGCGCCGGAACGGGTGAGGAGGATGTACGCGGCAAGCTGGCGGGAATTCAGGATGCGGCAGGAGATCATAACCCCCGAGACCGAATTTTCCAATATGCGCCTGATCGAGCTGATGAGGGGTTGTCCCTGGAACTGCGCCTTCTGTCTCACTGGTCAGGTCTATAACCCCCCAAGGAGAAAGCCGCCGGAGGTGATAAGAAAAGAACTGGCGGAGGCGGCAGCCGAAGGCACCAGGCTTGGACTGATAGGGCCTTCGATATCCGACTACCCCGGAATAGGCGAACTCCTTGGGAGCGAGGACGTGGAATTCTCCATAACCAGCCTCCGGGCCGGGGAGAGGAGCGTAAAACTGCTGCCCGCATTGAGCAAAAAGCACAGAAGCCTGTCTATAGCCGCGGAGGCCGGCACGGACAGGCTTAGGAAACTGATCAATAAAAAAATAACGGAAGAGGACATACTCTCCACAAGCCGTGAGATACTGGAGCGCGGCATAAACCTGCGCCTCTATTTCATGACGGGTCTGCCGTGGGAGACCGATGAGGACGCGCTGGCCATACCGGCCCTGGTAAAAAAAATCAGGAGTTCCTGCCCCAGGGGAAGAATAACCCTTACCGTGAGCACATTCGTACCCAAGCCCTTTACACCCTTCGAATGGCACCCGATGGAAAAACCCGGGGTGGTAAAGAACAGGCTAAAGCTTATAAAGAATTCCCTGAAGGACGAGAAGGGCGTATCGGTGTTCCACGACGTCCCTAAATACGCGTACATGCAGGGGGTCTTCGCCATGGGTGACAGGCGGCTCTCGGGCGCTCTGTCGAGGATGGCCTCCGGGGCTGATTACAGGTCTGCGCTTAAGGAGAGCGGTCTTGACGAGGGTTTTTACATCTTCAGGAAGAGGGGGCCTGAGGACATCCTTCCATGGGATTTCATAGAGGCCGGCATCAGCGGGGCCGCCCTCTGGGAGAGCTATCGAGGATTGCAATCCCTTGAATGATATTTTTATTCAATCTTTTCAAGGTTTCTGTTAAAATTGCTGGGAATTGATCAGGAGAGCGATGAAGGAGGATTCAGCCCGGGATCTGGTTGAGAAAGGGGTCAGGCTCTTCAATACCGGCAACAACCTGGCCGCGCTTTCCACCTTCGAGAGGGCCCATGCCCTGGACAGCACGGACCCTGTCTGCCAGTCCTATATCGCCCTGCTGATCGCGACCGAGCGCGGACAGTTCCAGAAAGGGATCAAGGCCATTCAGGACCTCGTTGAACGGAATCCGGCTGTCCCGGAAGTCTATCTCAACCTAGGCAGGCTCTACCTCAAGTCCGGCAGTAAGGGCCAGGCCATAGAGACCGTGCGGAAAGGGCTTGGGATAAGCCCTATCCCGGATGGGATGAAATTTCTTGATGCGCTTGGCACCCGCAAAAGGCCGGTAATCCCTTTCATGGCCCGCGGCAACCCCTTGAACAGGTTTCTTGGAAAGCTGTTCAGCAAACTGGGCCTTAGGTAACTACCGGCTTATCAGGCATAAGCCCTTAGCATTCAAGGCCCCCCGCTCTGTTGCAAAAACCCGCCAATGCCTGCTTTAATAGTATGAATCATGTTAAGGGCCATCGAGCATAGGGGCGGGAAAGTCCTCATTCTGGACCAGTCAAAACTGCCCCACCATATTGAAGACGTGGAATGTTCAGACTGGCGGCAGGTGGCCGATTGCATAAAAACCCTTAAGATCCGGGGGGCGCCGGCCATAGGGATTGCCGCCGCCATGGGTGCGGCCCTTGGCGCGGACTCGATCAAGGCAGGAGATTTCGAGGAATTCATCAGGAAGCTGGAGCCGGTGCTCTCTGGCCTCCTTTCCACCCGGCCCACGGCCGTAAACCTCAAATGGGCGCTTGAAAGGGCCAAAGGCCGTGCCTTTGCCGAGCGCGAACACCCGGTAGCGGATATCAAAGAGGCCCTCTGGCGCGAAGCCGAAGAGATACACGCCGAAGACATCGCGGCCAATAAGGCCATCGGCCGCTGGGGCGCGCAGTTCATAAAAGACGGGGACACCATCCTCACCCATTGCAATGCCGGTGCGCTGGCAACCGGGGGATACGGCACGGCGACGGCCCCGATATTCGTAGCCCATGAAGAAGGCAGGAAGATAAATGTTATTGTGGATGAGACCAGGCCCGTCCTCCAGGGGGCAAGGCTCACCGCCCTGGAGATGAAAGAGGCGGGCATCCCGGCCACCCTGATTACGGACAACTCCGCGGGCGCCCTCATGAGAAAGGGCGAGATAGACCTCGCCATAGTGGGCACTGACCGCACGGCAAGAAACGGCGACGTGGCCAACAAGATAGGCACCTATTCGGTGGCGGTCCTGGCGCGCGAAAACGGCGTGCCCTTCTACGTGGCCGCCCCGATGAGCAGCATAGACTTCGCCATGCCCTCTGGAGATATGATACCTGTCGAGGAGCGCTCCGAGGACGAGGTCTTCCATATAGGCGGCGTGCGGATCGCCCCGCACGGGATAAAGGCCCGCAACATGGCCTTCGATATAACCCCCGCCAGATATGTGACCGCGATAATCACCGAGCTTGGCGCATTCAGGCCGAAGGACATAAAAAAGCTGAACGGCCCCGCTTTGGCGGAGTTGAACCTGGAGGAGATAAGGCTTTGATCCTGAAGCAGCTCCCTCTGGATATAAAAAAGATATTCGACGCCTACGATAAAGACCTCATCAAGGTTGAAGAGAACCTGAAAACCCTCTTCGAAAGCAACATTTACCTCATCCCCCTGATCGGGAAATACCTGATAGAAAGCGGCGGCAAGAGGATGCGGCCCCTGTTTCTGCTGGTCTCCGCAAGGCTCGCGAATTACAATGGCGAAGCCCATATCCCGCTTGCCAGCGTTATAGAGTCCATCCATACGGCCTCGCTCCTGCACGACGACATTGTTGACGGGGCGGACCTGAGGAGGGGCAGGCCCACCGCGCACAGCCTGTGGGGAAACCAGGTGGTGATACTGGTGGGGGATTTTCTCTATTCGAACGCCCTTAAAAAGACCGTGGCTAACGGCGGCATACAGATAGTGGAGGCGGTCGCCAACGCGGTGAACGCGATGACCGAGGGGGAGCTTTTGCAGCTTGCCAAATCCGGCGACGTGAGCATCACGGAAGAAGAGTACCTGAAGATAATATCCGCCAAGACCGGCGTTCTGATATCGGCGGCCTGCCGGGTGGGGGGCCTTCTTGGAGGGCTTGCCCCGCGCGAGGTGGAGGCGATGGCCAGGTTCGGCTACAAGGCGGGGATCACGTTCCAGATGGCCGACGACCTGCTGGACTACATGGCCGATTCAGGCGGCTTCGGCAAAGAGCTTGGCAAGGACCTCGAAGAGGGCAAGATCACCCTGCCGCTGATCTATCTTTTAAGAGATGCAAGAAACGGCGAGCGGGAAGAGATACAGGAGATAGTGGAGAAAGGGCCGTCCGAGGAAGGGCTTGGCAGGGTGCTGGACCTTTTCACGAAACACGACGTCCTCCGGAAGGCGTTCGACCGCGCCCGCGCCCTGAGCGAGGAGGCCAAGGCCGAGCTTGCAGCATTCCCGGACTCCCAGGAGAAGCAGGAGCTTTTGGCGCTTGCCGACTATGCGCTCCAGAGAGGCCACTAGGTGCACCCCCTCGCGGCCCTGGTGAAAAGGGCCATTGAGACTTATATAAAAACGGGCAAGGTCATCGAGGCGCCCGCGGAGCTTTCAGAGGAGATGACGTGGTCGGCCGGCGTCTTCGTCTGCCTTAAAACCGGGGGCCAGCTCAGGGGCTGCATCGGCACCATAGAGCCCGCCGCGGGCTGCGTGGCCGAAGAGGCGATCAGGAACGCGATAGCCTCCGCAACCGAAGACCCCAGGTTCTTTCCCCTCGGAGAGCACGAACTCAAGGATATCGACGTCTCCGTTGACGTGCTATGCCCGGCGGAGAAGGTATCTTCCATATCGGAGCTTGACCCCAAAAGATACGGTGTAATCGTTAAAAAAGGACCCAGAAGAGGTCTCCTCCTGCCAGATATAGAGGGAGTGGACAGCCCCCAGGAACAGGTCCGCATAGCCAAGACCAAGGCCGGTCTGGATCCAGCCGACCCTGATGTGGAACTCTTCCGCTTCAAGGTGCAGAGGTTCGAATGAGCGAACTCCCGCTCCAGGGAAGTCTCTCGGATATCAGGCTGCCCCGGCTCCTCATGTCCCTGAACAGGGAGCGCGTTGAAGGCACCCTCTCCGTGGCCTGCGAGGACATCACAAAGAAAATACACTTCAAAAAAGGCGAGGCGATATTCGCCTCATCCAATTTCGAGGACGACCGCCTGGGGGAGATGCTGGTCAAGGCGGGCAAGATTACAATAGAACAGTACGACCGCACGGTGGCCCTTCTCAAAACGAGCGGGAAAAGGCAGGGGGCCATACTGGTGGAGTTAGGCTATATAACCCCGAAAGAGCTCTTCTGGGGGGTGAAGTACCAGGTGAGGGAGATAATCTACAGCATTTTTCATTTCGACCGCGGCGAGTTCGGATTCCAGCCGGGCCAGACTTTGCAGGACGAGGTGATAACTCTCAAGATGAGCATAGGGGCCCTTATCTATGAGGGCATGCGGCGGATAGACAACTGGACCCGGATAAGAAAAGAGCTGCCGCCCACCGAGACGGTAATGAAACTGAGCGATGACCCCCTGAGTCTCTTCCAGGAAGTGGAACTCACTCCACAGGACAGGAAGATACTCTCGCTCATAGACGGCAAGAGGACGATAAAGCAGGTCATAGAGGACTCCTGGCTGAATAATTTCGAGGCCATGAAGACGGTCTACGTCCTCTGGTCCATAGGCATCATAACCGAAAAGAAGATAGACGGGGCCGCAATCCCGCTTGAGGAGATATTCAAGCCGGTGGCAAACAGCGAAGAGATACTGAAAAAGCGCGTCAACGATTTCCATGCCCGTCTGTCCCGAATGGACCGCTACGGCCTTCTTGAATTGCCGCGTTCGGCCACCCTGGAGGATGCCCGGACCAATTATTACCGCCTTGCCAAGGAATACCACCCGGACAGGTTCTTCGATTCCGACGACCAGGCATTAAAAGACAAGCTTTCGGTCATTTTTGACGCCATAACAGACGCGTATAATTCCTTCAAAAAGGACGCCCTGAGGGCGGAAGAGGCCGTCTTCGACGGGGCTGCCGAAACAAATCCCCGGCAGGGTGTTTCACAGTCCGATTCACCCGTCTTCGCCCCGCCAGGGGAGAGGGCCGCCGAAGAGCTTAAAAAGGGACTCGATGCCATAAAAAGATCCGAGCTGCCAAAGGCGATCGCCTGCTTCAAAAACGCCGTGGCCCTTGACCCCGAAAAAGCCGCGTATTGGAATTACCTCGCCTTCGCCTATTCAAAGACCGTCCAGGGTTTCCGGGATGCCGAGAAATCGCTGATGGAGGCCATCAGGCTTGAGCCCGCCAACAGCGATTATTACGCAAACCTCGGCCTTATCTACCTGAGGGGGAAAGCCCCGGACAAGGCCAAGAGGCAGTTCGAAAAGGCCCTCATGCTGGACCCCGGAAATGTAAAAGCAAGACAGGGCTTAAAGCATATTAACTGAAAAAACCGTTGCGCCCCAAAAGCCTTCGGCTTTTCGGGGCTTCTGCGGCATTTCGGGAGTTTGGATGCCCTCAGGCAGGCAAGCGAGGAGGAACTGGCGAGGGTAAAAGGGATAGACCCCAAACTGGCCAGGAAGATAAAGGAGTTTTTGAAGGGGGAGGTTTAACTCCGTTTGCTTTTTAAAATTCGGGTTCAGAAAATAGGTTATCTTCCATTTAAGGCATCATGGGCTTGACCACAAGTTCGCTGTCACTAAAAAAAGCGGGTCTTCGCGTAGAAGTGTGGGGTTTTTTCATGTCCCCCTCTTTGGCAAAGAGGGGTTAGGGGAGATTTCTTAATCATAATTCACTCCAAATTTTTCCTAAGACTACATTAAGATTACACAGCACCTCTTTGTCTGACAACCTGAGAACGGTTATTCCAGTTTTCAACATATAATCATCTCTTTTTTTGTCCTGTATTACCCCTTCGGCGCAATAATGCTGCCCGCTGTCAATCTCAATAACCAGTTTTGATTTTGGACAATAAAAATCAGCAATGTAGTTGCCTATGGTCTTCTGCCTGTAAAATTGATACCCTTTCAATTGCTTGCCCCTGAGTTTTGACCATAACAATTTCCCAGCATCTATCATGTTGCTTCTTAAATTTCCCGACAGATGTTTCAGGCTTTTGTTACACAGAAGCATTGTCTTTCCAGGAGTTTTTTCATTCAAATCCCCCCTCACCCCCCTTTTCTAAAGGGGGGAACACCAAAAATATACCCTTTTCACGATTTTTTACCCACACTTTTCCACGAAGAGCCCTGAAATGTATATACCTATTGCACCAGGACCAGGATTTCCCTTGGATGCCCCATCACAATACACTTTAATAGGCTCTTTCGTGCTCTTATTAATGGTAGTTTTTGCAACTAAAGCCATCTATTTATCAACTCCTTTTTTTTTCATCTCCACGCCGCAGCCGGCGCAGATTCCGCATAGCCATTTTAGCTTTCACCCTCCCCCAGCCCCTCCCTCAAGGGAGGGGAATTTAAAGAGTTTGGGGCACGGCCTCTCTCCGGTCCCCTCGCCACCTTGGGGGAGAGGGTTAGGGTGAGGGGTATTGTCTTTACCCGCATTTGGTGAACCCGCAGCTGTGGCAGACGGCGCAGCCGCCCTCGTGCTCGACGGTGCCGCCGCATTCGGGGCAGGCCCCGATGAGCACTTTTTCCGTGTAGCCTTTTTTCTTGCCATTGCCGTTTCCGTTTCCGTTCGTGCCTTTCATGTGATAAGACTCCAGGGCTTTTCCGATGGCGTCCGAGCAGGAGAGTATGCGCCCGCCGTCTGCCCAGGCCGGCTCGTGGCAGGAGATGCCTTTGAGGTGGCTGACGATCTCCTCGGGTTCTATATTGGAGCGCAGGGCAAGGGAGATGAGCCTTCCCAGGGCCTCGGACTGGCTTGCGGCGCAGCCCCCGGCCTTGCCCATTGAGGTGAACAGCTCGAAGAGCTGGCCCTTCTCGTCCTCGTTTATGGTCACGTAGAGATACCCGCAGCCCGTGCTCATGCGGCGGGTTAGCCCTTTCAGGGCCTCGGGCCTCTTCTTGGGGGTTATCTTTATTTTGATGTCCTCTTTGCCTGGTGCGGCTTTCTGGTCCTTGGCGCCTTTGGTTAGCACCTGGTCCTCGCGCGAGCCGTCCCTGTAGACGGTGACCCCTTTGCAGCCAAGCCGGTAGGCCATGAGATAGACGTCTTCCACGTCCTTGCGGGTGGCCTGGTGCGGGAAGTTCACCGTCTTTGAGACCGCGTTGTCCACGTATTTCTGGAAGGCGGCCTGCATGCGGATGTGCTCTTCGGGGGTGATGTCGTGCGCGGTGACGAATATGGCCTTCACGTCCTCTGGTATCTCGTCGAAGCCGTGCAGGCTGCCCGCCTCCGCAATGCGCTCCATGAGGTCGCGGCTCCAGAAGCCGCGCTCTTTGGCTATGCGCTCGAAGTGCGGGTTCACCTCTATGAGCTTCGTCCCCTCCATGACGGTGCGCACGTAGCAGACGGCAAACAGGGGCTCTATACCCGACGAGCACCCGGCTATTATCGAGAGCGTTCCGGTGGGGGCGATGGTGGTGACGGTAGCATTCCTGACCTCCATCTTCGGAGCCTGCCCCGTACTTGATACGGGGTCATAGACGCTGCCCTTGTAGTTGGGGAAGACGCCGCGCTCCGCGGCGAGGGCGATGGATGCCTCTTTGCCTTCCTTCTGAATGAATCCCATCACCTCTTCGGCAAGCCTGAACGCATTGGAAGAGTTATACGGAAGCCCAAGCTGTATGAGCATATCGGCCCAGCCCATCACGCCAAGGCCTATCTTGCGGTTGGCGCGCGTCATCCGGGCGATCTCGTCCAGCGGGTACTTGTTCTGGTCTATCACATTATCCAGGAAGCGGACGGCCGCATGGGTGGCCTCACGGAGTTTCTGCCAGTTCACGGAGCCTTCCTTCACCATCCGGGAGAGGTTTATAGAGCCCAGGTTGCAGGACTCGTAAGGGAGAAGCGGCTGTTCGCCGCATGGGTTGGTGCTTTCGATCGGGCCCTTGTGAGGGGTGGGGTTTGCCGCGTTCACGCGGTCTATGAAGACAACCCCAGGCTCGCCGTTCCCCCATGCGTGGTCTATTATCAAGTCGAAGACCTCGCGGGCCGGGAGCTTCTGGGCCACTTTACGGGTGCGGGGGTTCAGGAGTTCGTACTCGCCGCCGTTTTCCAGGGCGGTCATGAAATCGTCCGTGATGGAGACGGAGATGTTGAAGTTGTTGAACTTCTTCTCCTGGCACTTGCACTTGATGAAGCTGAGGATATCCGGGTGATGGATGGAGAGCATGCCCATATTGGCGCCCCGGCGCGTGCCGCCCTGCTTCACGGCCTCAGTGGCGGTATCAAAGACGGTCATAAAGGAAATCGGGCCGGAGGAGACGCCCTTGGTGGAGCCGACCACATCTCCGTTTGGCCGGAGGCGCGAGAAGCTGAACCCGGTGCCGCCGCCGGACTTGTGGATGATGGCCGCGTTTTTGACGGCATCGAAGATGGACTCCATAGAGTCCTCCACGGGCAGCACGAAGCAGGCCGAGAGCTGGCCCAGCTTGCGCCCGGCGTTCATCAGGGTGGGGCTGTTCGGGAGGAACTCCAGCCCGGTCATCATCCTGAAGAACTCGTCCTCAAGGAGAGCGATTTCCGCATCAGTCTTGCCGTAAGCCTTCTCCGCCGCCGCTATCGTCTTTGCCACCCTCCTGAAGAGCCCCTCGGGGGTCTCGGTGGCCGCGCCCTCTTCGTTCCTCTGGAGATAGCGTTTCTCCAGCACCTTGATCGCATTGGGTGTAAGCGCCCCGACTCCCGCAGCTGATGATTTCATAAGTTTTCCTCTCTAAAAATATTTATTAAAAGATTTTTCATTTAAGCGCTAAAAAGGGGTGCTTCCACCGAATATGTACTCGCAATCTCTTAACTTCTTCGGAAAATGAATCAGGAATCCACATTTTTGACAATCCCCGTTCACTAAAAAACCTCTCCGCTTTAAAAGCTAATTCCTTAAAAGGAAAAGGATTCCCCGCCCAGCCAAAAAACTGTCTTGAAAGAGAAAAAAGTCCCCCGCGGCTGTAAGGACCAATGGTAAGACCATTCATGATCGAATACCGCGCTCGATGCCTCGGCGGGGCAAATAATGCCCTCGACCTTTAGAACCGACTCTCCACTGGCGGGGACTCCCTTTCCCCGCCCGCCTCGCCCTCGCCGGGCTTGCCATCAACTTCCCCAAGGTAAACTCTGCTCCGGGACACGCAGGATGATCAGCCGCTTCCACGCGGCCCTTTCCACCCACTCTCGCCCCGCATAATGACTTATAAGCCATTATGTTTTGACACGAAGCGGGCCACTTTCGCCCCGCCGCCCACCCGCCCATATTGTGTTTATAACGAGCGATAAGGAATTAAAACACAAGATATTGTGGCCCGTCAAGAAGAAAAATGCATTTTTTTTAAGTGGATGATTTTAAAGATAAATTGTCGTGAATTATCTGTTTGCGGATTGTCAGGAAAAATTCGGCCTTTAAGAGGGCGGGATGACCCACCCCTCGATTCCCTCCCAGGAGGGGACTTTTAAAACAAAAAAATGCTGCTGTCCTTGGGGAGACAGCAGCAAGCTTGGGGAGGTAACGAGGCGCTTAAGTTAATAATTACCATAGCACTTACCCTTTGTCAAGTAAAATTCTTAACCAATTTGTTATTCTTAACTTTAGAAATAATGAAATTATCTTCACATTTATTTGGCAATTTTTTTCAATAATTCGGTCCGGCCCTCGATTATCTTGTCCACCACTTCCGGGTCTGCAAGGGTGCTCACGTCCCCGATGGCCTCGGGCTGGCCCTCGACCACCTTCCTTAATATCCGGCGCATTATCTTGCCGCTTCTGGTCTTTGGAAGCCCCTCCACGAACTGGATGAAATCCGGGCTTGCGATTGGCCCTATGTCCCGCCTTACCCGCTCGAACAGCTCCCCGCGCATCTCGCCGGTGCCGGTGTAACCGTTTTTGAGGAGGACGAATGCGTAGATACCCTGGCCTTTTATATCATGGGGGAAGCCCACCACGGCGGCCTCGGCCACGGCCGGGTGGGCCACCAGGGCGCTTTCCACCTCGGCCGTGCCCAGCCTGTGCCCGGAGACGTTTATCACGTCGTCGATCCTGCCCAGGAGGTGATAGTCCCCGTCCTCATCCAGCTTGGCCCCATCCCCGGTGAAATAACAGCACCTGTACTGGCCGAAGTAGATGCGCTGATAGCGTACCGGGTCTCCCCAGATGGTGCGGGCAAGGCCCGGCCATGCCCGCTTTATTACCAGCGCGCCTTCCTCGCCCAACCGGGCCTCCTTGCCATCCGCCTTCAAGACGGCGGGCTCCACGCCGAAGAAGGGCCGGCCGGCCGCACCCGGCTTCATGGGGACCGCCCCTGGAAGGGATGAGATCATTATCCCGCCTGTCTCGGTCTGCCACCAGGTGTCCACTACCGGGCAGCGCCCCTTGCCTATGTTCTTCCAGTACCATAGCCATGCCTCGGGGTTGATGGGCTCGCCCACCGTGCCAAGGAGGCTGAGGGTGGAAAGATCATACTTCTCCGTCCATTTCGTCCCTTCGCGCATCAGTGCCCGGATCACGGTGGGGGCGGTGTAGAAGATGGTGACCTTGTGTTTTTCGATTATCTGCCAGTAACGGTCCGGCTCCGGCCAGGTGGGCACCCCCTCGAACATCAGCGCCGTGGCCCCGCAGGCCAGCGGCCCGTAAACTATATACGTATGCCCGGTTATCCAGCCGATGTCCGCCGTGCACCAGAAGACGTCCTCCTCGTGGTAATCGAAGACGTACTTGAACGTATTTGCGGCAAATACCATGAATCCGCCCGTGGTGTGCAATAACCCCTTTGGCGCGCCCGTGCTGCCGCTTGTATAAAGCAGAAACAGCGGGTCTTCGGCATCCATCGCCTCCGGCTCGCAGAACTCTGAAATTTCAGGACTGGCGAGCGCTTCATCCAGATAGAAATCTCTTCCGGGCTTCAGGGCTATTTCCTTTCCCGTCCTTTTTACTATGATGCAGCGCTCTATGGAGGGGCAGGCCCCGAGGGCATCGTCCACGTTGGCCTTCAAGGGGATGAGCTTCCCGGCCCTGTAAGACCCGTCGGATGTGACGAGGAGCTTTGCCCCGCAGTCGTTTATCCTGTCCCGCAACGAGACCGCGCTGAACCCCCCGAAGACAATGCTGTGCACCGCGCCGATGCGGGCGCAGGCCAGCATCCCTATGGCAAGCTCCGGCACCATGGGCATATAGAATGAGACCCGGTCCCCCTTCTTTATCCCATGCAATTTCAGGAGGTTGGCGAACCGGCAGACCTCTTTTTTAAGCTCGCGGTAGGTAAAGGTGCGGGTCTCGCCCGTTTCGGATTCCCAGATGAGGGCGGTTTTTTCTCCGCGAACCGTATCGCTGTGCCTGTCTATGCAGTTATAGGAGGCGTTCAGCTTCCCGCCAAGAAACCACCTGACTTCGCCTTTTTCAAAATCCTGCTCCAGGACCCTGTCCCAGCCGGCAAACCAGCTTATCTCCTGGGCCATCCGGGCCCAGAAGCCTTCCGGGTCTTCCAGGGATTCCCTGTACATGGCCTCGTACTCTGCGGGGCTTTTTACGTATGCTTTCCTTCTAAAGCCTTCAGGCGGCGGAAAGGATTCCATATATAGGCCCTCCTCGTGGAAATTCTATCAAATCCGCGGGGAAAGGGAATTGGGATTGAAGTGCCTTTGCATGGGGGCTGCGCCCCCATAGCCCCCCCTGGAAAAGGATTTCTTCCTGGCAGCAGTTTTTAATCGCCGCAATTCCGATTCATCATTTGCCAACTCTTTCCGCGAAAATTTAAAATAAGCGGATGGTCATCGAACTGAAAGCCGCCTCCTGCATTGTGGAAGACAGGCAGATCCTCCGCGAGATAAACTGGACGGCAAATCCGGGCGAGCACTGGGCCATTGTGGGACTGAACGGCTCAGGTAAAACCACTCTTCTGAACCTCATAAACGGCTACGCCCCGCTTTCATCGGGGGAGATGCGGGTACTTGGAAGGCTCTATGGCGCTTATGACTGGCGCAGGCTCCGCAAGAGCATCGGTTTCATAAGCTCCTCCCTGCAGGAAAAATTCTACAGCGGGGAGACCGCCGGGGAAATAGTGCTGAGCGGAATATTCAGCACCATAGGGCTGTATGATGAGCCGCGGAAGAAGGACCTGGCCAGGGCATACGCGGTCCTGGAAGGGTTTAAATGCGCACATCTGGCCGGGCAGAGATACGCCTCGCTCTCGCAGGGGGAGAAGCAGAAGGTGCTGATAGCGCGCGCCCTCGTCAGCAGCCCAAAACTCCTCATAATGGATGAGCCCTGCGGCGGCCTGGACATCTTTGCAAGAGAGGAGTTTTTATCCGGCATTCACGCCTTGGGGACAAATTCATCTCCCGCCCTCGTCTATGTAACCCACCACATAGAGGAGATATTGCCAATCTTCACGCACGTGCTGCTGTTAAAGGCGGGGAATATCCATTCCGCCGGCGAGACCGGGAGCATCCTCACCGCGAAAAACCTTTCATCTTTTTTTGGGATGCCCGTTGGTTTGCGATGGCGCAGGGGCCGCGCCTGGCTGGAAATAAAATAGTCTTTAGGTCTTCCGGAATATCGGGCTTAAAAGCCAAGGAGCCATTTCTTCTGATGACTGCCCCGATTTGTTTTTTATCTCCGGCGAATTTAGAATAAAACTGATGAGATTTGAAGCGGAATCTTCAATAGGCCGGGAAACCCTCCGCATACTTGAATTCGGAAAGATAATAGAGATCGTCTCCGGCTTTGCCCACGGCCAGCCCACGCACGGGCTGATTCGGGAGATACGGCCCTTTCACGAGGAAGGCGATATCCGCCAGAGGTTCAGCCTGGTCTCTGAGATCACGAGGCTCTCGGACGAGGGCAGGCCGCTGGCCCTAGCGGGCTTTGGCGACATCGCCCTCCATCTGGCCAAGGCGCGCCCGGAAGAGGCCATTCTGGAGCCCGCCGAACTTCGGGCCTTCCTGCCAGTGCTGGATATTATTTCAGCTATAGCGCGGCAGCTTGAGGACAGCCCAGACCTGCCCGCCCTGACGGGGCTTGCGGGCGGCCTCACGGGGTTCCCGGAGATACTGAAAAAAATAGAGCGCTCGATAGACCCGGAGGGCTATATACTTGACGGCGCCTCGCCGGAGCTGGCGGAGACCAGGGCGCGCTTGCGAGGGCTTGAGTCCCGCGTCAGAAAACGCCTGGAAGAGATCGTGCGCGACCAGAAAATCTCCCCGTTCGTGCAGGACGAGTTCATAACCCAGCGTTCGGGGAGATGGGTGCTCCCAATCCGGATGGATTCCAAAGGGCAGGTGCCGGGCGTGGTGCATGACGTCTCCCGGAGCGGCGAGACCGCCTTCGTGGAGCCGCTTGAGATAATAGGCCTCTCAAACGAGCTTGAGAACAGGCGCGCCGAGGAGAAGGCGGAGGAGATACGCATACTCCGCTACATAAGCAGGCTGGTCCGCCTTGAAGCGGATAAGATAGAGGCGCAGTATGGGACGATTATAAAGCTCGACCTCGCTAACAGCATAGCCCTCTTCGCCCGCAAGCTTGAGGCCGGGATACCAGAGATAAACACGGATGGCGTCCTGAAGATAGAGGGCGGCAGGCACCCGCTGCTTCTATATCTTAAAGACGAACTTGGCATCAAGGATATCGTCCCGCTGGACCTGGCGCTGGGCGGGGCGGACACCGTTCTGGTCATAACCGGCCCCAACGCGGGCGGAAAGACCATAGCCATAAAGACGGCAGGTCTGCTCCTTCTGATGGCCCTCTCCGGCATACCTGTGCCCGCCTCGCCCTCATCATCATTCCCGCTTGTAAAGGGCGTGCTGGTAGACATCGGTGACGAGCAGTCCATAGAGGCAAGCCTCTCAACATTCGCCGCGCATGCATCGAATCTCGCCCGGATACTGGCCGATGCCGGGCCGGACATGGTGGTATTGCTGGATGAGCTAGGCACCGGGACAGACCCCTCTCAAGGGGCCGCCATCTCCTGCGCGGTATTGAAAGAGCTGCGCGAGAAGGGCGCGCTGGCCCTGGCCACCACACATTTGATAGATATAGTCACCTTCGTGCACAAGAGCGAGGGGATGCTGAACGCCTCGATGGAGTTCGACAGGAAGAGTTTTACACCCCTTTACAGGTTAAAATTTGGCGAGCCTGGGGAGAGCTATTCACTGGAGATCGCCCGCAGATACGGCATGCCGGAGCGCGTGCTGGAGTTCGCCCGAGGGATGCTGGGGTCTTCCAAAATAGAGTTCCAGGAGCTTGTGCGGGACCTCAAGGAGACCCGCCTGGAATACGAAAAGGGCCTCGAGCTTGTGGAAAGGGAAAAGAAAGAGGTCGAGGCCAGGCTGAAGGAGATAGCCCAGCGGCTATCCGGCGCGGAACGGGAGCGGAAAGGGGCCATCCGGCAGGCCCTTGAAGAGGCCCGCGATATCGTGGCCGGGGCAAAAAGAGAAGTGAATGCGCTGCTGGATGAAGCCAAACGCGAGAAGAAGGCGCGAGAGGCCGCGCAAAGACTCCAGGAGGCCCAGGCCGCGCTCGAAGGCAGACTGAAAAGGTTCAGGGAGGCCCCCGCCCTCTCTATGGAAGAGATCGCGGAGGGCGATATCGTGCACCTGATCTCATTTAATCGTGACGCGAAGGTACTGGGGATAGATATAAAGACCGGCCGTGTGAGGGTGCAGGCCGGAAGCATCAGCTTCGAGGCCCCAATAGAAGACATTTCGTTGCCAACGGGGAAGGCGCTGCCTAAGGGCTTCATCTCTATAAAAAGGGAGAGTCCGGAAGGGGCTGTGCCGCTGAAGATAAACCTTGTGGGCACCAGGGTGGACGAGGCATTGGAAAAAATAGAACCCTGGTTGAACGATGCCGCCCTTGCCGGGCTGCGGGAGGTCACGGTCATCCACGGCATAGGCACCGGGGCGCTGATGAAGGCCATCCGCGAGTATTTAAAAGACCACCCGCTTGTAAACGCCTTCCGCCCCGGCGACCGCCAAGAAGGCGGCGCGGGCGTTACGGTGATAAAGCTGAAGTAGAACACGTGACCATTTTGGACCTGGTTTTGGGTATTCAGGCCGGTTCAAGTTTGCAACTTGAACCCATAGTTGGTTTTCAGATCACCAATCCTATGGTTCAGGTTGCAAACCATATCTGTCCAATAAATTTTTTGGACAGCATTTCAATTAAGGGAAAAAGTTTTTTTCGTGGGAGTCACCCGCCCACGGGTGACTCGATCCGCTTTGGAACAGAAAGGTCCTTTTCAGATTATCTTGGACAGCAGTGGTTGCAAACCTGAACCAGCAGAAAAGAAATCTTTTTTTAATCTGTCATCCCGAACTTGATTCGGGATCTGTCTTTGATTTTCTCCGCGACTTCTTGTCAAGGTGGGCGGAAAAGATTTAGATTACCTCTGCGTGCGGGATTTATTCCCTCTCTTAAGATAAGAGGGGGTGAGGGGTGGTTATGAATTTGAGGAATGATCCGGCGTTGAAGCAAAGGCGCCGGGAATTGCGACGTAATCAAACCGATGCGGAAAAATCCTTCTGGGCTAATGTGCGGAATAAGCAATTCTTTGGATTGAAATTTTTCCGTCAATACAGCATCGGCCCATATATTTTGGATTTTTACTGCCCTGCCCTCAAGCTTGCTGTAGAATTGGATGGCGGACAGCATCTGCAATGCGAAAACCAGGAATACGATGCGCCCGCTCCGAGTATCTGAAAGCTCTTGATATAGAGGTGATGCGGTTTTGGAATAATGAGGTGTTGCTTAATATAGGCGGAATTTTAGCCAGGCTGGAGGCGAAGGTAACCCCTCCTGACCTCCCCTTTCATAAAGGGGAGGGATTTTAAAACCAAAACGGAACAAAAAAAAATAAAACCTGTAAAGACAGATGCCGAATCAAGTTCGGCATGACGGTTAAAAAAAACTTCAAGGTAATTAAAAGAATATGGAATATTTTATAAGGTAAATTAATCTATCTTCTCACCCCTCTTCACTCAACTTCCCATCCTTAAGCATCAAAATCACATCCCCAAGTTTCTCCGCCTGGGTGCGGTCGTGCGTGGAGAGGATTATGCCCGTCCTGCCGCGCATGGAGAGTAGCGCCTCCTCGATGATCTCCCGGTTCTCCGGGTCAAGACTGGCCGTGGGCTCGTCAAGAAAGAACACCTCCGGCCTTATGGCTATGGCCCTTGCCAGGGCAAGCCGCTGGGACTCCCCGCTAGAAAGCGTAAGCGCCCTCTGGTCCGCCTTGTGCTCCAGCCCCACGGAGGCCAGCGCCTCCACGGCAAGCCGCTTCGCCTCCGCGCGGCCAACCCCCCGCAGCCTCAACCCGTATGCGGCATTGGCCAGGACTGTCGTATTGAAGAGCCCAGACTCCGGCAGGAGGAGCGTTATACGCCTTCTGAGGTTCATATCATCGAGGATGTCAACCGGGCCGTTTTCGTAAATGACCCGCCCGTGGTCCGGCTTTTCAAGGAGGGCCAGCAGGCGGAAGAGGGTGGATTTCCCAGCCCCGTTCGGGCCCATCAGGGCGTAAACCCTGTCCGGCATGAACTGGTAATTTATTCCGCCAAGCACCGGCCTCGCATAGGATTTGCGCAGGTCTTCTATTCTCAGTGAGAGGCTCACTGATATTTTCCCTTCCTCTGGAAGAAGTACATGGAGAAGTTCATTACCAGGCTTATAGCAAGCAGCAGGATGCCCAGTGCTATGGCAAGCTCGAAGTCCCCCTTGTCCGTCTCAAGCGCTATGGCCGTGGTCATCGTCCGCGTGTAGCCCTTTATGTTGCCGCCCACTATTATCACCGCGCCCACCTCGGCCATCACCCTTCCAAACCCCGCCATCAGCCCCGCGATTATCCCGTAGCGCGCCTCGTAAATCACGGTGCGCACCCGCTGAAACGGAGACGCCCCCAACGACCTCGCGGCAAGGATGACCTCCGGGCGCACCGCGACCATGGCGGAATGGCTGAGCGCGGCCACCAGGGGCAGGGCCAGAAGGAACTGCGCAAGGGCCATAATGGACGGGGTATAGAGGAGTCCCAATACCCCAAAAGGGCCGCTCCGGGAGAGCAACAGGTAAAGGGCCAGACCGGCCACCACCGGGGGCATACCCATGAATGTGTTCAACAGATGAACGGTGACCGTCCTCAGATGGGCAAACCTGGTTGAGAAGGCAAGGAACGCGGCAAGAGGCAGGCCGGCTATTGCGGCCGCGATAAGCCCGCCGCCGGAGACCAGCATCGAAAGGACCACGACGCCGATGAGTTCCCGGCTTGGGTGCAGAAGAAGCGAGAGGGCATCCTTAAGGACAAGGATTATGTAGTGCATATGACGGATCTATAAATGCAGGCCCCTTTCTATCTTCACCACCCCTTTGAAGGCGTTTCCTATGGCAAAGAGCTTACCGTGCGGGTCTTTAAGACGCACAAAGCCGGAGACGGGCTTCAGCGTGCTGAAGGCCGCGCCGTTTTTGGCCTTATTATATGTAAAGACGTCCAGCGTTATCTCCTCCAGAAAGCCAAGCGCCCGGTCTATATCCAGTATCGAGGACTGTTTTTCAGGCAGTTCTTCGGGCTTGGCCGCGTCCTCCAGCCGGAAGCCGCCCACCCTGGTGCGCGAAAGCTCCACTATATGCGCATAACAGCCCGCCTTCCGTCCGATGTCGTCCACCAGTGTGCGCACGTATGTCCCCTTGGAGCAGCTAATCAGTATCTTTGCGAATGGCGGCGAGAACTCAAAGAGTTCGAGTTCGTATATCTCCACCTCCCGCTCCTTGCGCTCCACCTCTATCCCCTTCCTTGCCAGTTCGTAGAGGGGCTTGCCCCTTAACTTGATGGCCGAGTACATCGGGGGTATCTGTTTTATCTTCCCCTTGAAGCCCTCAAGGACGCGCCTGAAGCCGTCTTCGGTTATGGTGACCGGGTTTCTTGCTATTACAATCCCCTCGGAATCGAAGGTCTCCGTGCGCTCGCCGAGCTTCATTTTAGTGAGGTATTGCTTTGGCAGGTCTGAGAGGAAGCGGGCTATCTTGGTGGCCTCGCCCACGCAGACCGGAAGGAGGCCGGTGGCGATAGGGTCCAGCGTGCCTGTGTGCCCGGCCTTCTTCACCTTGAGCCGCCTCTTTATCAGGGTCACCGTCTCCTGGGACGTAAGCCCCTGGGGCTTGTCTATCAGTATCACTGCGTCCATTTTGAGCCTTATATTTTACACGAAAGCGCCTCCCGCCGCGCTATAATTGGACATGGCTAGGATCGGCATACTGACCTGCTCTAATGCCACTCAGGAGCTTGGCTGCGCCTCCGTTTCCTGTCTCGGGGACCTGAGAAAGAGAAAGGGCGCGTTCGAGCTTTATCCGGCCGCCGAGCCCCTTGAGCTGATCGGCATAATAAACTGCCCCGGATGCCCTACTTTGGCCGGCCCGGAGAAATTCGTAAAAAGGGTCCGCGCCCTAACCGAATTCCGCATAGACGTAATCCATTTCAGCTTCTGTATAAAGGCCCTCTGCCCTTTTAAAGAGGAATATAAAAAGGCCCTGGAAACCCATTTCCCGGATATCAAGATCGTAATGGGCACGCACCGGGAGCATATGCCCGAGGACGAGTTCAGGAGGCGGGTTGCCGCGCTCTTCGGGCAGGAGAAAAAGGGCATGACAGACCTCATCCTCGGAAAAGACTGATGCGCCCCGCCTTCGCCCGTTTGTGGCGGGTTTTCGAGAAAGAGCTTTTCCCCGTCCCCTCTACCCCCGGCCTTTTCAATCAATACCTGGACGACAACCCGGAGCTTGACCTGCCCGAGGGGCACCTGACAAGAAGAGAAAACCTGAAAAGTTATCTTGACGCGTTTCCCGCGCCGCCCCGGATACTGCTTGTGGGCGAGGCCGCTGGGCCCTGGGGGTGCAGGTTTTCAGGGATACCGTTCACAAGCGAGCGCCAGCTCCTTGCGCCCGGTTTCCCGGTGAAGGGCCAAAGAAGCGGCAGGCGCGAGCGGCCATATTCCGAGGCCTCCGGCACCGTGCTTTGGGGAGTGCTCGCCCCGCAATTCCCGCGGTTTTTCATCTGGAATGCCGTGCCCATTCACCCGCACAGGCCGGATAACCCGCTTACTATCAGACGCCCTAACCGGGAAGAGGTAAAAACATTCGGGGGGATTCTGCGCAAGGCGGTCTCGGTTTTGGGGCCTGAAAAGGTCCTGGCCCTTGGCAAGGTGGCGGAAAGTTCGCTTGGGCTTTTGGAGATAGAGTGCGCTTACGTGCGGCACCCCGCGCAGAGCGGGGCGGCGGAATTCCGGCGGGCGGTAGAGGGGTTTTTCAGGTAGGGTTTGGTTGAAAACCCCCGGTTGCTTATGGTATTTTAAAGGTCAGCCGAAGTGGTGGAACCTGGTAGACACGCACGTTTGAGGGGCGTGTGGGGAAACCCGTGCGGGTTCAAATCCCGCCTTCGGCACCATTATTTTCTTTTTAAAAATCAAGTACTTAGTTTGTCAAAACTGCTTAAAATACCGTCAACAGCCCCCAACAATGGTTTGGTTTCAATTTGGCATTGGTTTCTGACCTGCAAACCAGACTAGCTAGGCATCGGTCTTCATCGATTTCATTAAACGGCTTCTGCATGGTGCTGACCGAATGGTTTTTCTAATTATTGACGGGCATCCCTCTCACAAGGCCCGAAGGTTGCCACAGAGAGGCAGAAGCCGCAGTGCGGCTTCGGGAGTCTGATCTTTGCTGCAGGCACTGCATGCAAGGTCCCTGCTGGATAGGCCTCTTTGGCGAAGGACCACAGTATAGGGTTTTGCATGGCAGATACAGGCAACAATGCGGTGCGGGAGATAGGGCGGGATACGCATGCTGACCATGGTAGTGCCGGATGAAGCCGTGCCGAAGATCATCGAATCCATAATCAGGGTGAACCAGAGCGGAAGGCGTGGAGACGGGAAGATATTCGTTTCACCTATGGAAGGCGCATCAAGGATAAGGACCGGCGAGAGCGGCGGAGAAGCCATCTCCTGAAAAAATATTTTTGGAGGACTTTGAAATGGCCCGGATTTACGGATATACACGGGGCGGGGACCCCTGGACACCAAAATTCATTCAGTCCATAGATATGGAAAAATGCATCGGCTGCGGCCGGTGCTACAAGATCTGCGGGCGTGATGTATTGATGCCGATAGAAAAGCCCTTCGAAGGGGAGGACGAATACGGGGACGATCTGGGGAACAAGGTCATGTCCGTTGCAAACCCCGGCAATTGCATCGGCTGCGAGGCGTGCGCAAGGATCTGCCCTAAAAAATGTCACCTGCACGTGGAAGCGGCTTAAGGCAAAGGAGTCTTCTTTCTCTTGTAAGAGAAAGAAGCAAAGAGAACTTTTATTTTCGCTTTTTCTCTTAATTGAAACGCTGTCCAAAAAATTTATCTTGGGACAAGTGTGGTTACAAGCCTGAACCCGCAGAGACGGGATTTATCTTTGGAAGAAAATGGAATCCTTCGACAAAGCCCCAAATAATACATTTCAAATCCAGATGGCAAATCAGAAAATCTTCTCCCCTTAAATGAGAGATTCTTAAAGTTTCACATCAGAGGGGGAAAATCTCAGCGCGGAAAGGGAAGCCTAATCAGTCCGGGATGACTTTATTTAACTGGTACTCCACAATCCCGGTTGCGCCGGCGCGCTTCAGTTGGGGGATGAGGTCGCGCACCTTGCGCTCGTCTATTATCACGTCTATGTCGTACCACCCCTCCTCGGTAAGCTGCGAGATGGTGGGCGAGTGCAGGGCGGGCAGGCACTTGATCACCTGGTCCAGGGTCTTTGCGGGCACGTTCATCTTGAGGCCCACCTTCTCCTCGGCGGCAAGCGCCCCCTTAAGAAGGAGCACGATGTTTTCCATCTTCTGCCTCTTCCAGGCGTCCTTCCAGGACTTCTTGTTGCTGACGAACCGCGTGCTTGATTCCATAAGGGTCTCCACTATGCGCAGGTTGTTGGCCCTGAGCGAGTTGCCCGTCTCCGTAAGCTCAACTATGGCGTCTGCCAGCTGCGGGGGCTTCACCTCGGTTGCCCCCCAGGAAAACTCTATCTCGGCATCGGTGATGCCGTGCTTTTTCAGGTAGCGCTTCGTGAAGTTCACAAGTTCGGTGGAGATGCGCTTCCCCTTCAGGTCCGCCACCTTTTTTATGCCGGAGTCGTTGGGGACGGCCACCACCCATCTTACCGGGCGCAGGCCCTCTTTGGCGTATATAAGCTCCGCCACCTGGTGCACGTCTGCGTTCTGCTCCAGGATCCAGTCCAGCCCGGTGAGGCCGCAGTCCAGTATGCCCTTCTCCACGTACCCGGCCATCTCCTGGGCGCGGATGAGCATGGCCTCTATCTCGGGGTCGTCGAAGGACGGGTAGTACGAGCGCGAGCTGACGGATATGTGATAGCCCGCCTTCCTGAAGAGCTTCAGCGTGGACTCCTGCAGGCTTCCCTTGGGGAGGCCGATTTTGAGCTTGTTCTGTTTTGACATGGTTTAAATAAAATATCATACTGAAACCGGTAATTTCAATTTCACCCGGTTTGAATCTTTTCCATTTGCGGGGTATAATATTCACTCTGTCCGGCGGATGTTGCTCCGGCAAGTCTTTTCCAATACAATTTAGAAGGAGGTGATTGGGTGGGCAGTGTAGTAAAGTGGCGGAAGAAGAAGATGTCCAAGCACAAGCACAAAAAGCTCAGTAAAAAGACCAAATTCTCGAGGAGGAAATAAAAATGCCTTTAAAAGACGAAATGGTCCTTTCGGACCGTATAAATCTCCTCGAACAAGAATTAAAGACGCTGGCAGAAAAGGCGAGCAATTATAAAAGAGTCTCGGAAGAGCTTGAGGAATTACGGCTTGACATGAAGGCCCTTAAGCTCTTTTTGACCCGCCATTACCCCGAGATCAAGAGCGAAGTCCCCGAAATAAGAAAGAAACTGGGCCGTTAAGGGCTAATCGAAGCTGCCGGCCATTATCCCTATGAACGGCATGGTGCGCGCGTAGCCGGCAAAAAGGACCTTTTTCACGATGCCGCCGTTGTGTTTGGTGCCGCTCGCGTGGATGAGGTAGACGCTGCTGCCCTCTCTTTTTATTATCCCCAGGTGGCCGATGACCTCTCCCACAATCCTCTTTTCGGGGTCCTTTACGAAGTAGATGATCGTGCCGCTTTGAAGTCTCGGCAGAATGCCGCCTATCTCTTCTTTAGGGATAATGTTTACGAAGGGCACGCCCCGCGCGCCCCTTATCCGCACTGTGGGGCCAAGTGCGGCGGTTATGTCCCTGCCCCATTTGCCGCTCCGCAGCATGTCCAGGGCATATTGGAAGCGGTCATCGTAATTGAGCACCGTGCCGTCAGGGGCCAGTCTGCCTTCTGTTTTGAAGCGGAGGTGCAGGGCCTCCCTTACCGCCCCCTCAGGCGTGTTTGAGAGCGCCAGCTCCACGGAGCGGAAGACCTGGTACATGCAGTCCACGTGGTCATCGGCCACGATGCGCTTTTTTGAGACATATTCCCCCAGCGGGTCGGGGTCGTATGGGGTGCCAACGAACGCCTCGGCATAGAGGGCGATGCGCTCTCCCGTGGAGAGCCCTTTTGCCTTCGCCTCCATGCGGGCGATCTGGTCATTGGTGAACCCGAATGAGGATTGGGCCGCAAGCAGGGCCGCTGCAAGAACGGACGCCATCAGGCTTGTGCGCATCATCTATTATAGCCAAGAGAAAGAGAAAAGGTTTTGAAAGCCGCCGGATTTTTTGTCCGCGGGCTGGCGGGAATTGAAAGGGGGGCGCGATTCGCGCCCCCCTTTTGTAATTTTCAGATCCGGGCCTATTGCCCTGGCGAGATGGTCAGATAGAATATCTGTCCGCCCCTGTCCAGAAGCAGCAGGACGCTGTCCTTGGGTTTTATCCTGGAGACCGCCTGGGTGTAATCCCCGATGGTCCTTATCTTAATCCGGTTCACTTCCATTATTATGTCCTGCGGCTGAAGGGTGTCCACGGCCGGGCTGTCCTGGTCTATCCCGGCTATGATCACGCCCTGCACCCTGCCGGGGATTCCAAGCTGCCTGCGGAGGATCGGGGTAAGCTCCTGCACATGCACCCCGTTAAGCACGTTATTCAGCTTGGCCGGGGCCTGGGCGGTCTGTTCGGGCTTCTGCTCCTCGATCTTCACCTTCGTGGTCTCCTTTTTCCCATTGCGGATGAACACGACCGTTGCCTCGGTGCCTGGGGCCGTGTTGGCCACCAGGTTTCTAAGCTGCGTGGGGCCGCTTATCGTCTTGCCGTCGAACTCCACTATGAGGTCGCCGCCCTTGATGCCGGCCTTGGCCGCGGGGCCGTCTTCCACCACGTCAGACACCAGCGCGCCGGTCTCCTCCTTGAGGCCGAACTTCTTGGCAAGCTCAGGGCTCAGGGGCTGTATCCAGATGCCAAGCCATCCCCTTACCACCTTGCCCGTCTTTATGAGGCTGTTCATCACTACCTGGGCCATGCTGGAGGGAATGGCGAAGCCGATGCCCTGGTAGCCTCCGGTGGTGCTGAATATCGCGGTGTTTATGCCAACCAGTTCGCCCCTGGCGTTCACCAGCGCCCCGCCGGAATTGCCGGGGTTTATGGCCGCGTCCGTCTGTATGAAGTCCTCGTAGTCGGCTATGCCCACGTTGGCCCTGCCCGTGGCGCTCACTATGCCGGAAGTCACCGTCTGGTTCAGCCCGTATGGGTTGCCTATGGCAAGCACCAGGTTGCCCACCTTCAGGTCATCGGAGTTGCCCCATTTCATGGCGGGCAGGCCGGTGGCGTCTATCTTTACCACGGCGAGGTCGGTCTTCGGGTCCGCCCCTATCACCTTGCCTTTGAACTCCCTTTTGTCAAACAGGGTAACCTTTATCTCCTCGGCCCCTTTTATCACATGGTTGTTGGTCAGTATGTAGCCGTTCTTGTCCACTATCACGCCGGAGCCCAGGCTCATGGCCTTTCTCTCCCTGGGGTGCTCGAATCCCGGCCCGAAGAACCTGCGGAAGAACGGGTCCTCGAAGAGGGGGTTCGTCTCCGGCGCCTTCACCGTCCTGGAAGTGGATATGTTCACCACCGAGGGCTTTACGGCATCGGCAACGGCGGCCATGGCCGAACTCCATTTCGTAAGCGTATTCACCGCGTCCTGGGGCACCGTGTATTCCTGGGTATAGCCGGGGGTCTGGATATTCAGGGAAGAGGAAAGCACCAGTCCTACGATTATGCCGAAGGATATAAGGGCCGCCGCAACAATGTAAAACTTGGTCTTTGACCTCACGTTTGTTCCTCCAGTTTTTTTAAGGGATTAAGGATCCAGTTCTATCCTATCAAAATAAAACAGGTTTATGAATATTATATGAAGAGATATAATCTCTCACGCGCTCCGGGCGGAAGGAGCTGTCTTCCAGCACGCCCCGGACGAAGGCGAATATCCCGCGCCTGCCTTCTTCCGGGAATTCCGGATAGAAGACGGGGTTTGCCACCACCGCCCCCCTGAAGGCGAAGAACGGCGCGCAGTACCCGAGGATCTCCCCGTCCCCTGTCTTTTCGATGTACTCCCGGAAGAACGTCTCCAGGGCCTCCAGATACGGCCCCCTCACCTCGCCGTAGTGCTTCAGGGAGATGAATATATAATTTATCGCGAGCGCGGTGAGGTCGTCTGCGGGCTCGCCCCAGGGGCCCCGGCTCCTGTCCAGGAGGACGAAATCGAAGCCCTTTTTCTTCTTCCTGAACCGGATGTTGCCGGGGTGGAAATCGCCGTGCACCTGGCAGAGCCTCCGATGGCTGTCCTTCAGCCTCGCCCTCCAGTCCACGCATTTTTTTTCTATTTCGGCCATCTCTCCGGGTGAAAGCGTGCCGTCAGGATAGGTATCGAAGACCCCCATCAGGCACTCCCCGCCCCCAACGGTATCCCGTATCCTGCGTTTGTAAAGGCTTTCCGCCCGCGCGGGGTCGGGGTTTTTTACGGAATGTATATGGGCGAGGTAGCCGGTCATGAGGCCTATCTTCTCTTTATCGGCCCCGTCCAGCGCGTCTTTTTTCGCAAACTCTTCAAGGTCCGTGAAATAGCTCTCTCCTTCCGCTTTCTCCATGAGGAGAAAGTATTCCTTTCCCCCCGCAATGCCCGTGAGTCCGCCATCGGCATTCATGGAGATAACATCCAGGGCGCGCACGTGGCGGGGAAGCCTGTTATACGCATTATAGGCAAGCAGGAACATCCCGGCCTTGTCCGCCGGGTAATCGTGCCCAAGCCCCAGCGGCCTCACCGTCTTCAGCACTAATTCCTTCTCCCCCCGGTCGTCCCGCGCGGAGATCAGCCATCCTTCCCCATGCGCCCCTTTGCCCAGAGACCGGATGGACAAGAGTTCAGTCAGCCCGAAGCGGGCCAGGTATGCCTCAAGCTTTCCCCTGTTTATCTGTTGTCTCATTCAGGTCTTTTAAAGCGCGTCCTCCAATGAGATTATACGCCTCTTTGCCCTCTTCGTATTCAACGGATTCCTTTTTTATATACCGTTTCATATCCCGTTGCCGCGATGAGGACGAAAACAGGGCCAGAAGCATTGTGAGCAGGACTGTCATGGCGGGGTCCCTCCTGATCGGGTTCACATTAGCTGATTCAATTATAGGCGGGATCCTTTGTTCAATTAAGATGCATTATCCAGGTCCTTAAGCGATTCAGCCAGTGCCCGCCAGTCATAATCCTGAAGGTTCAGTGCGCGCGTATTAATGACCTCTTCGATGATATCGTCGGTCCTGAAAGCGGGGTCATTCATGCCGTAGAAGGGCAGCAGCAGGGCGAACGCCCGGCGCGCATAATCCCTTACGGGCGTAAGCACGTCCTGCCGCCTGGTGAAGAACGGGTCCTCTCCGGGGGCGCATGGCGAGTTGAAGACGTTGAACTGCCTGCAGGCGGAAGGCCTCAGGGGGTGGATCGAGCAGGCGTCCGCGTAAAGAAAGGGGCAGGGGGCTTCGGGCCCATGCCGGGCAAGCCGGCCCTGAATGGCCTTTTTCACCTCCGGCTGGAGTTTTTCACGGCAGTACCAGAAGATCCCGGCCAGTTCCGGCCCGTAAACCGGGATGTCCCGGTGCGTGCGGCAGCAACTGGAGCAGCCCCTCATGCAGGCCAGTTTGACATTGCCCCTCTTCCGCTCCTTCTTGAGGGCGGCGGCAATCCCCCTGTCTATAATCGAGTAGCCCTCGAGCAGGCTTGCAAGCCATGGGATTTTTTTTTCGTCTTCTGGAAATCTTATGCGCGAAATGCCTGAGGTCATGAGAACTTATTTTAACACGCCCCCCGGAGGCAGGGCTGCGGAAGTAAGCGCCATGCCCGCAAGGGCGGACCTGCCAGGGGGCGCTCTTTCCGCAATCTTAAAAAAGCTATATTGCAAATAATTTTTTTTAGAATAATTTTTTAGAATAAAAGAAAAAACAGGAGGTTGCGGCATACTAGCGTATGGGAATAGCAATCGGCTGGAAGAAGAACCTGAATTTCGTGCTGGTCGGGCCGCGCGAGGCGGGCAATATCGGGGCGGCGGCAAGGGCCATAAAGAACATGGGGTTTTTTAACCTTGCCCTGGTGACCCCGAAGGAGGGCAAGTTCCCCTCGGACGAGGCTGTATGGTACGCGCACGGCGCGGAAGACGTCCTCGCGGCAACGGCGGTTTACGCAAGTTTGGCGGATGCCCTCAGGGATGCCGCGCTGGTAGTGGGCACCACCAGGAGGACCGGCAGGCACAGGGGGCCTGTCCTCTCCATAAAGGAAGCGGCCGCCGAGATACGGCAGAGGGCGGCCAGGAACCGGGTCGCGGTGCTCTTTGGAAGGGAGGACAGGGGGCTCTTGAATAAAGAGACCGCCGAGTGCGCCTTCCTTATCAACATCCCCACCGATCAGCGGGCCATGTCCCTGAACCTGGCCCAGGCCGTGCTAATAACCGCATACGAGACGGCGTTCTCAGAGTTCAGGGCCGGGCTGCCAAAGACCGTTACCCACCAGGAACTGGCCCTTTTCTGCGAGAGGCTGGACAAGGTGCTCAAGCTCGTTTACCGGCCCCGGGGGGACCGGGACCTCGAGGCGAAGATAATGAAGAACCTCAAGCACCTGACGGCGAGGGCGGGACTCAAGGACTGGGAGCTGAAGATGCTGCACGGACTGGTCTCGCAGCTCGCGGAGAGGCTTGGAGGGGAGTAGCTGGCTGGGGCATCTACTTCAGCAGATACAGCAGGATCAAGTTGGTTATATACACGATGAAGATCCCCATGGAATCCCATGACAGCAATAACGGCTTTCTTTCCGCCCGGTAGGTCAGCCCTATGATTGCAGTGGCTGTCATCGCAATGGCTGACAATGCGGCGATCATGTTATTGGGGCTGACATAAGAGTACAGGGGGCCTTTGGTGAAGAAAACGTCATCGAGGGCGAGGATAAAGATATTGAAAATATTGCTTCCGAAGAGGTTGCCTATTGCGAGGTCTACTGCGTTCATCTTGACGGCGGCGATGGAAACCACCACTTCCGGCAGGGAAGTTGAAACGGCGATCATGATATTGCCCACAAAGGTCTGCCCCAGGCCCGTTGTTTCCGCAATGCCCGAACCGATCTTCGGCAGAAAGAAGGCGGCGGCAATTACGGCCGAGGCGTTGATGCCGTAGTTGAAAACGGCCGTTTTCGCAGTGACGTGCTTGTATTTTAGCTCCACGGCTATTTCTTTCACGAATACCGTGATCTGGCGCTTTTCATAGGAATACACTACTTTCATGGCGACAAAATAGATCCCAGCGCAAAGGAAGGAAGCAGGCCCTACCCAGCCAAGCGACCACATGTTTTTTCCAAGGAAAATGTTTGCGCAGACTATGCACAGCAGAAGAAGGCCGAAGGCGGCCGAGAGTATATGCCCCTGGTGCGCCTTTGTGGCTATCGGGGCGGGACGGTATACAATATCGAGTATTCCAAGGACCAGCAAATTGAAGACGCAGCTTCCCAGGACATCTCCCATGGCGATATCGGGGGCTCCCGCATAGGTTACGGAGCTTATGCCCGTAACCAGCTCCGGCAATGAAGTAACCGACGCCATAAGCACGACCCCGATCCAGGTCCTGCTCAAACCGGTTTTTTCGGCAATGATGTCGCCGTACTTGGCAAGCCTGATGCCAGAATAAACGATCAGGGACGTGCAGGCGATGAATCCTGTCCAGAGCAGCATTTTCCCGGTCTCCAAATAAAGTTGACTTGCCATATCGGCTTTTTCGCAAACCTCAGTTTTTTATGACCAGCGTTTTTATATAAAAATATACAGGGAGATGGCGAAGAGGTCGATTTTTTCTTAAAGTGAGAACTGGATAAGGAAAATACCGCAGGGGCGTTAATGCCGGTCATGCCGGACCTGATCCGGCATCTGTCTTTATAAACCTTACCTCATCACCCTCAGCACACCCTCTATCTGCGTGAGCTTCTGCGTGATGGCGTTAAGCTGCGCGCGGTCTTTTACTTCAAGCAGAAACGATATCCTCGCCCTCTCGAACTGCGTGCCCTGGGCCTCGGCGTGGTTTATGTTTATGTTGGCGGCGGAGATTATGGCGGAGAGGTCCGCAAGCACGCCGGGCTTGTCCAGCGTGTCCACCAGGATTCTGGCCAGGTTTTTGCCGTCCTCGCTGGTCTCCCACTCCACGCTTATAAGCCGCTCGTCGTCCACGACAAGCTTCGGGAGGTTGGGGCAGTTCTGCCTGTGGATGCTCACTCCCTTTCCGCGCGTGATGAACCCCACCAGCTTGTCGCCCGGCAGGGGATAACAGCACTTGGCCACGTGATAGAGGATGTTGCTCATCCCGGTTATGGTTATTCCCTGCTCGCCGTCTTTTTTTACTTTTGAGGGCTTGGCGGGGAATTCCTCTTTCTCCTCCTCTTCCTCTTTGCCGGTAAGGCGGTTTACGACCTGGGCGGGAGTTAGCTTCCCGTATCCCACGGCCACGACGAGGTCGTCCCTGGAGGGCATCTTGAAGGAAAGGGCCACCTCATCCATGTTGTCTGATTTGAGGGCCGCGGGGCCAACGCCTTTTTTGCGCAACTCGGTCTCCAGCAGCTTTGTGCCAAGCTCCAGGGACTGGTTGCGCTCCTCGGCCTTTATGAACTGCTTTATGCGCGTCTTCGCCCTCTGGGTCACCACGAAGCCCAGCCAGTCGCGGCTGGGGGTCTGGCTGGCTGAGGTCACCACCTCAACGGTGTCCCCGTTGTTGAGTTTGTGCCTCAGCGGCACCATGCGGCCGTTCACCTTCGCGCCCGTGCACTTGTTGCCTACGGCCGTGTGGATGGCGTAGGCGAAGTCCACGGGGGTGGAGCCCACCGGAAGCTCCTTGATGTCGCCGTTTGGGGTGAAGACGTATATGGTCTCGGGCACCACCTCGGACTTCACGGCATCCAGGAATTCCCTTGGGGTATGCCGCACGTCCTGTATCTCATGGACAAAGTTCCGGAGCCAGCTTATGTAGAGGTCGTCCCTGGGGTTGATCTGCCCGCGCTCTTTGTAGCGCCAGTGGGCCGCGATGCCTTCCTCGGCCACCCGGTGCATGTCCTCCGTTCGGATCTGGAACTCCACGCGCTTTCCGCCCACGGCGATCACGGTTGTGTGCAGGGACTGGTACATGTTGGACTTGGGCACGCCGATGAAGTCCTTGAACCTGCCGGGGATGGGCTTCCAGAGGGAGTGTATCAGCCCCAGGATGGCATAGCAGTTGGCCTTGGTGTCAGTGATTATCCTTATCCCCAGCACGTCGTTTATCTGCTCGAAGGCGATCCCCTGCCTCTGCATCTTCTGGTATATGCCGTAGTAGTGCTTCACGCGGCCCATGACGCGGGCCTTCATCCCCTCGTCCGCGAGTTTTTTGTTCACGATGGAGATGACGTTATTTATATAGCCCTCCTGTTCCCCTTTGCGGAGGGCCACCTTCTTTACCATGTCTTCATACAGTGTGGGGTAGAGGTATTTGAAGCTCAGGTCCTCAAGCTCCAGCCGCAGCCAGCCGATACCCAGCCGGTTTGCCAGGGGGGCGTAGATGTCCAGGGTCTCCCTGGCGATGCTCTGTCTCTTTGCGGGGGACAGGTACATGAGGGTGCGCATGTTGTTCAGCCTGTCTGCCAGTTTTACGATGATGACCCGGATGTCCTCGGCCATGGAGAGGAGCATCTTCCTGAAGTTCTCGGCCTGGGCCTCCTCCTTGGAGTGGAACTGTATCTTGCCTATCTTCGTCACCGCGTCCACCAGGAAGGCAAGCTCGTAGCCGAAGCGCTTCTCTATATCTTCCTTGGTGACCAGGGTGTCTTCCACGGTGTCGTGCAGGACGGCGGCCGCGATGCTCACGGTGTCCATCTTCATGTCGGCAAGGATGGAGGCCACGGCAAGGGGGTGCTCTATGAAGGGCGTGCCCTCGACTCTAAGCTGCTCCCCATGGGCCTCGAAGGAGTAGAAGTACGCCTTGCGGATGAAGTCCAGGTCGGCGCCCGGATTGTACAGGCGCACCTTCTGCAGGAGGTCTTCTATGCTTTTTACGACA
Organism: Nitrospirota bacterium; assembly: GCA_014874185.1. Lineage (GTDB taxonomy): Bacteria > Nitrospirota > Thermodesulfovibrionia > Thermodesulfovibrionales > JdFR-88 > JACWAF01. Next base: position 320,062 of record JACWAF010000035.1, read on the forward strand.
GCAACAGCCATACCTATATTATAGGATTTCTGCAAAAAATAAAGGGGTTACTGGACGGGAAGTAATTCCGGGGACACCATACTTAATTCTTGACAAGCAAGTGTGATTGAGCATATTATCGCGCATGGCGAGGATTGCGCGGGTGGTTGCGCCCGGATTTCCACATCATTTAACGCAGAGGGGGAACCGTCGTCAAGATGCTTTTTTCTGCGAAGAAGATTATCGCGAGTACAAAAGATTGATGGCGGAATGGTGCAATAAGTACAAGGTGGAAATATGGGCCTACTGTCTCATGCCAAACCATGTTCACCTGATAGTGGTTCCGATAACAGAAGAAGGTTTGAGGCTGGCAATCGGGGAGGCGCATCGAAGATATACGCGGCATGTGAACTTTCGCGAAAAGTGGCGAGGGCATTTATGGCAAGGGAGGTTTGCGTCTTTTCCGATGGACGAGAGCTATCTGTTTGCTGCTACCCGTTATGTCGAGATGAATCCTGTGCGGGCCGGAATTGTGAAAAGAGCCGAGAAATATAGATGGAGCAGTGCGGCAGCACATCTTAATGGCAGGGATGACGAACTTGTAAAGGTATCACCTTTAAAGGAGATGATCGGAGATTGGAGCGCCTTTCTGTCGCAGTCGATTGCAGCGCGGGAGATGGAAGGAATACGCCGCCACGAGCAAACAGGGCGGCCTTTGGGGAGCGAGCGCTTTGTGGCAAAGCTTGAGAAGGTTTTAGGACGCACCCTGAAGCGCATGAAACCCGGGCCTAAAAAAGAGAATTAAATATGGTGTCCCCGGAATTGGGCACGGATCGTCCGCTACGCGGACGATATCGTAATATTATGCCGTTACGGCACCAAACGTCCGATGGCAATCCTGCGGCAGATACTGGAGCGGATGAATCTTACCCTGAATGAAGCAAAGACCAAAACGGTCAATGCCTATAAAGGGAAGTTC
>JACWAF010000036.1 GCA_014874185.1 Nitrospirota bacterium
CCACCAGGTAATCGAGAAGGCTCACGCCAGGCGCTCCCCCTGCTGCACCCGCACCCGCACCCGCACCCGCACCCGCACCCGCACCCGCACCCGCACCAGCACCCGCACCCGCACCCGCACCCGCACCCGCACCCGCACCCGCCTGTCCGGCTTCCCGCCTGGCTTCCTGTGCCAAACCACTTCCCTCCGTGCTATTTGTAAAGCTTCAAGACCACGCCGGCCACCACGGCTATCTGCATCAAAATCTGCGTGATGTCCTTTATGTTCCTGAGCCACGCCGTGGACTGGAGCTGTTCCGGGACCACTATGATATCGCCGGGCTCAAGCTCTTTCGTCTTCTCGCCGAAGGTGGATATCTCCCACCTGGACTTGAGCGGGTCCCAGCCCAGGAAGCCGTTCGATGCCTTCCGGGCGCTCCCGTCCGCCTTTATGACATAGATGTTGGACGTGTCCGCCGTCCGCGCGAACCCCCCGCTCATCCTTACGTAATCTTTATAACCGAGCTTGTCCGAATAGACGAAACTGCCTTCCGCCATAACCGCGCCAAGCACGTTCACCACGCTGTTCTGTGTGGGTATATAAAGGGTGTCCCCGTCCTCAAGGGTTATGTCGTACCGGCTCCCTTTGAGGAGCCTCAGGTAGGCCAGCCTTATCGTCAGCCTGCCCGCGGCCTGGAGCGATCTCAGGTAATCGACGAATTTCTGCTTCTCGTCAGATTCCAGCTTCTGCGAGGCGACGTCATCGGGCAGGGCGCTGGCCGCCGCCGCGGCGCCCTGGGAGATTATTTCTTTCTGAAGCCTGTCGGCCATCTCCTCTATGCCCTTCTGCTGTATCTCCTTTACCGATTGCCTTACGAAGACCGCGCCCCTCAAGTATGCCTGGTCCGTGTAGCCTCCGGCGCGCTCTATCAGGGAAGAGAGCCGTTCGCCCTTTTTGAAGGTATAAGTGCCCGGGTACTTGACCTCGCCGGAGATGGTGACCACCTGATAGCGTTTCCAGTCCGGTATGGTGCGGATGAAAAGGCTGTCGTTCTCCTCAAGCGGGATATCGCTTGCTGGGTCGCCGGAGAGGGCGCGCTCCGGGCTGATCATTATCTTCTCCGTGCGCGGGCCCTCCTGTGTCAGCTTTATCCTCATGAGTTCGGCCTCTTTGCCGTAGGCGTAGTACTTGAGCCCCCCGCTCATGGTTATCAGGTCCTTTACGGTCATCCCGTGCCGGAAGCCGTATTCGCCTTCCCTCTGCACGGCCCCGCCGATCTTCACCATCCTGAAGTCCTGCACTATCGGGAATATCTGCACTATGTCGCCGGAGTCCAGTTTAATGTCCTTCTGCCCGATCTCCTCAAGGTTCGATTCGAAGACAACCTGTTTTGTATTGTCCACGATGCGCTCTATCTGCACCCTGTTCTTGAAGGCCACCGGGTCCAGCCCGCCGGCAAGCGCAATGAGCTGCGCTACCCTGGTCTCCCCGGCAAGCTCGTATATGGCCGGGTTGTGCACGTTCCCCACGATGGCGGCAAGCGGGCCCACCGGCGGGATGAAGACCACGTCCTCCGGCATGAGGCGGACGTCCCTGGATTTGTCCCCTTTTAAAAGGAGGTCATAGAGGTCGAAATGCGTTATCGTCTTCCCGTTCCTCTTAAGCTGTATATCGCGCATGCTTCCGGTCTTGCCGGGCCCTCCGGCCTCGAAGAGGGCGTTTACAAGCGTGGACAGCGAAGAGATGGTGTATGCGCCGGGGTATTGCGCGTAGCCCACCACGTAAACCCTTATCGAGCGCAGGGAACCCATGCTCACGCTCATCTCGAACCCCTTGTAGTATTTCGAGAACTCTTTTTTAAGGAGGTCCTTCAGTTCGCCGAAGGTGAGCCCGGCCACCCCCAGAGAGCCTATCTTGGGGAGGGTGATCTTCCCGTCCCGGTCGACCGTGGCGTCCCATTGCCCCTCCACCCGGCCCCAGACCGAGATGTCCAGCTCGTCCCCGGGCCCTATCACGTAATCAGGCCCCACGGGTGTCTTGTCCAGAGGGGCGAACGTGGATGGCGGCTGTGCAAAAAGGTCATAGCCGAACTGCCTTATGTCCGTGTGCATGGTCAGGGGGCTTCTTATGCCCAGGAGCTTGAATGCGGTGATCAGCGTATCGGGCTGCCCCACGATATAGCCCGCGTCTATTACCATCTGTCTGCCCGACTGGGAAATGCCGGAGGCATCCCTTGCGCCCGGCTGTGGCGGCGTCTGCGTCTGGCTGTCCACCTGGTTGGCTATGCCTATCACCTGCACGGCTATGGCCGTCTTGTCAGGCGGCAGGCCCCTGGATGTGTATTGATAGGCAATCCCCTCGAACCGTTTGAGGGCCTCAAGCTGGTAGTCCATCAACTGCACCGGCCGCTCCGTGACGTATTTTTCGAATTCGGAAAGCTCCGGCCTCAGGCCGGGGGCTTGCGGGGCGGGCGGCACAGGCCCCTGCTGCGGAATGGCCGGCGAGCGGAACTGAGGGGTCCCCGGCAGCTGCGAAGAGGGCAGTTGTGCGGGGATGGGGAGGCCCTGAGCGGGAAGGGGCGCGAAACTCTGCGGCGTGGTCTGGTCATCCGTTGTCTGAGGCTGCGGCAAAATCGGGATGGCCTGGAACTGTGCAAAAGAAATATTCACAAAGAACGCTGAAAGCACCAGTGCCGCGGTGATCGCCCGCAAATTATTCATCGAAGTGTCTCTCTCCTGACCTGGACCCGGCAAGGCCGCTCCGCCTTCATTTTCTGTTCCAGAAACTCTCCACCAGCCCCACCCGCCATTGGCCGCCCTCCCTGATCATCTTCAAATAGGCGGGCCCCTTTATCCGGAGTTCCACGACGGCCGAATCCTTTTTTATCTCTCCCATCTTCCAGACGCTTTCCTTCAGCGCGAGATCCGGGTCGAAATTCTCGACGTATGCGTCCCAGAACCCTTTTGAAAGCGGACCGGCTTCGTCGAAATCCCGTCTTGTCTCCTCTTCGCTCTTTTCCGCGCCCAGCTTTGCTGTCTCCTTGCAGACGTCTTTTACGATTACTCTTTTGGATTCTTCGGTCAGGAAGCTCCAGGCCTTTCCGTAATCCCGTGCCTCGAGGGCCAGAAAAAAGCCCTCGGCGGAGTCCAGCACCGGGCCCTCTTTTTGCCTGTTTGCCAGCGCCCTCCCGTCCAAAAGGCCGATGCAGAGCGCCGCCGCCCATAAGAGCAATTTAAGCCCGAAATTGTTGTCCCGGATTTTCATCTTTTTTTGCCTCACAAAAAGAGGCCGGGTTTCCGGCCTCGGCGAAATACCTGACAGGTGCTGAAAAACCCGTTTTCATCGTCATTGCGAGCAAAGCGAAGCAATCCGGCTTCTTTGAAATCAATGACCTGGAGATGGCTTCGTCGCCTGCGCTCCTCGCAAGACCGCCAAATGAGACTTTTTCAGCATCCTGCTAATGAGTGCTATCGGATTATTTCCCGCAGCAATGGGAATTAGCCGAGTGGTGGTTGGTAGTGGACGCCCCGTCGCCGCCGCTTGCGGCCAGAAGCCCGCCGATTGCAGTAGCGGAGGCACCCGCCAACGCCACCACCGTGCCGGTGGTTATCCCGGCGGCGGTTGCCGCCCCGGCCGCCGCCCCGGCCTCAGCCGCGCCGCCTGTTGCGGCCGCCGTGCCAGCTTCCGATGTCCCGGCCGCTGCCGCCGCGCCCGCCGCCCCGGCGGCGGCTGACGATTTACTGACGAATCCCGGCATGAGGGCAAGGCTCAGAGAAAAAATGCCCGTGAAAATCAGTATCAACTTACGGTTGCATTTAGTCATCTCCCACCTCCTTGGCTTAGATTAATACATCCTTTCCATATCCCTGTCAAGAAGTATTTTGGTGTCCCGGTTTATAAGGTCAAAAAGGCTTCCGTAGTGGTCTATATCCTGGGCCACATCCCTTGTCCAAGGCGACAACCCGTAGTAGTAAACAGTCCTTGAGTCCCTGCCCTTAAACAGCCTTATGGGGATGGCAACCGAAACCCCCTTCTCGTGGTATCCCCTGTTGAGCCTGTCCCTGAAGACGGATGTGTCCGTGAAACTGTACCAGACGGAAAGGACCACGCCATTGATGAATTTGGACAGTGTGATGATTGTCCCCGTGTCGCCCGCCAGGAATTTGCCGTTTTTCAGGTCAATGGCGGCCGAATACTCGGGGATGTTTACGCGCACATTCAAAAACGCGGTGGTGTAATACGGCTTGGTCTGGTCATCTCTCTTTAAAAGGAAGAGGTTTCCTGGCCGGCGCTTTTTCACCAGTGTGCCGCTTGCGCCCAGCACCAGCCTGCCGCCGAAGAAGGGCCTTGCCACCTCCGTGTCAAACCCGGCATATTCCACCTCCAGATACCCCGCCGCCGCCCTTCCGTAAATCTCGCGCGGGAATTTCCATACCTGGTTGTACATCAGCCTGTTCAGGGAGACGTTGTCTTTCTTGTACAGGGCTATGTCGCTTCTCACGGGCACGGAAAAGGGCTCGTTCACGCCCTTTATATTGTTTATGGGAAAGGTGGCGAGCCCCGCTGTGAATTCTCCGCCCTTCCATGGATAATAATCGACGGAGCCCTCCGTCCCTATCCTGTACTTGAAAAACCCCGAAGGGTCGTTCAGGAAGGTCTCAAGAGAAGGCTTCAACATATATCTGAACCGCCTTACATCCACTGCCGGGCCGGGCAGGTTATGGGTGATGTCCGTTTCGATCTTCGATAGATAGATGAACCCGCCGAGGGTGAGCTTTTTTGCGTTGAAGTCCCTGAGGGCGGGCATGTCCGTTATAAACCGCACCATCGGGATCCCATCCCGGGTCAGTGTGATCCGGATGTTTTTTATCCCTCCGGGATTGAGCCGGTATACGAGGTCAAGTATCACCCCGATCGCATGGTCCGTATAGAACCATCTGTTGTTCTGCGCGTCTATGCAGAGGGTATCGCCCTCGGTGAGGACTTTTATATTGCTGAAGCCGGAGGACGCGAGACCGTCTTCCAGCCTTGTCCTCTCCGGAAGCGCCCTGCGGGCGGGGGGCCCGTAATAGGGATAATCATAGATGGGTATCATGGGCCGCCCGATATGGAAGGGCATGGAGAAGGCCACGGCGATATTGTTGCCCCTCTGCAGGCTAAGGTCCAGTTCGGTCCAGCTTGTGGGCTTGTATCTTACGCCCAGGTTGAACTTCGAGGGGACGGGTCTTTTGAAATACCTGGACTGGGCGGGGTCGTTGGTCTGCTTGTTATAGAGGATGGGGCTGTACTCAAGCACAAGGGCGTATCTTTTTGAAGGCGCGAACTGCACGCCCCCAAAGAACTGGGCATTCCGCAGCCACTGTTTCGGGTTGGTGAATATCTCCATCTTCACGGCCTCTCCGGAGGCGGGCAGGGGGCGTCTGCCGAACCTTCCGTTTCCCATGCCCAGGGTGAAATCGAACGGGTAAATCTGCTTGCTTGCCGCTATATACTGGCCCGCGAAATGCCTTGTGCCAAGCGGGTCCAGGATGCCTATGGCCAGGGCCGGCATGTACTTGCCCTCTTTCATGATCTGGTACTTGAAATCGAGGTTCTTGTCCTTGAAGTTGCCGTAGCTTTCAGTAAGCGGCCGCACACCCATTATCTGGGTTATGCGTCCCGTGACCTCCAGGCCGTTTATCGGGGTGACGGTCACGTAATAATACCTGTAGGGGTGGTCCAGGGTGATGCCCAGGCGATAACGGTTTTCCCGCATTACGCGCGCGGTTGGCATCTCAAGCATTCCGGTCTCGCCCTGGTTGGCGGGGAATACGAACGGCAGGTCCGAGGCGGATGCGGGGGCCTGGAAACTTAAGGCGGCGAGGAGCAGCGCCGGAAAGATTTTTCCTATAAGAGGCCTGAAGACGGATATCAATTAATAAGTTACCTCGCTTGCGAATCGTACTCTCCCGGTGAGGAAATTTATGGGATCGGAGGGGAATTGTCCAATAGGTAATTGGGATGGGATTTATAGATGAACCGTCATTCCCGCGATCCTTAAGCGGGAATCCAGGTTGATTGATCTTTTTTGAATTCAAAGGAAAAATTTTTAATCTGTTCCCGCCCGCCGCCCTTATCTGTATGGGGGGCAGAGCCCCCCACGCCCCCCAAAAGATCAATGATTCCAGTTCTTTTTTTGTCATTTCTGCGAAAGCCGGGATCCAGCGATTTTGTTTAAAAAATGGAAGCACCCTTGCAAAGACTCTTTTAAAGGGAGTAAATTACAACCGGAATTTGTCGGGTTACGCTCCACTAACCCGGCCTACAATTGACTAGTCATTAATTTAGTGACATAGCTCATATAGAAGCTGTCGCTATTGAAAATTTAAAATTCTGGCTGAGAGGATAATCAAATTTGTTTTTGATTTTTTGCTCCGAATTTTATATAGTTTTTTAGGAGGTGCATATGAATAGCTTGAATGAAAAGGAGATTTTGGAAACTTTTGAAAAGCTTAATATCTCCGAAGAAAAAATCCCACCTTATGAGAACCCCGATAAATTCGCTCAGCGCTTTAAGATTTGTTCCATCCTGGAATACCAGAATATCTCATATTCAAATAATTCATCAAATATTTAATGCCTAGCTGGAATGAAGTTTTAATTGAGCTGCAAACTTGCAATAGGAAAGATTTTCTTGATTTCATCAGGCGAAAATACCTGGATCTTCTTCATAAGAAAACTGGTCGCAACATAATCGCTTATTATTCAGGATGGCTTCAGAAACCCGGGATATTTAATAGTGAGCTTTTAGATGATGATAAGAACGGTTTCATGAATGCAGTTTGTAAAATAGACAGGACAAAAGGATTAGATTTATTGTTACATACGCCTGGTGGAGATATAGCTGCAACTGAGTCCATCGTGAATTACTTGCGTCAGATGTTCGGAAAAGATATAAGGGCATTCATTCCTCAAATCGCTATGTCAGCAGGGACTATGATTGCCTGCTCGTGTAAGGAAATTATAATGGGCAAACAATCGAATCTCGGTCCAATAGATCCTCAGTTTCGGGGAATACCCTGTCATGGGGTTCTCGCGGAATTTAAACGTGCGATTGAGGAAATAAAAAAGGATCCTGCCTCAATTCCCATTTGGCAGGCTGTCGTTCAAAAATATCATCCGACTTTTATAGGAGAATGCCAGCACGCGATAGACTGGTCTCGGAATATTGTTATTAACTGGCTCGAAACGAATATGTTTGAGGGAGATCCTAAAGCCCGGATCGAAGCAACTGATATTGTAGATAAAATAGGAAATCATGATGATACAAAAACCCATGCAAGGCATATTCATTTTGCAGAATTGGCTGAATTTGGATTAAAAGTACACCCCCTCGAAGATGATGATGGATTGCAGGATCTGGTCTTAACTGTTCACCATGCTTTTATGCACACATTTGGCAATTCAAATGCAATCAAAATCGTGGAAAATCATCTCGGGAATGCAATCATCTTTCAAAGACAACAATAATTCCTCTTCTAATCCATCACCAGAAAAACACACTTCAAATACCCCGTCTCGGGCATTTCAAAGAGCACCGGGTGGTCCTTGGCCTGGCCCCGGAAGGCAAGCACCCGGAAACCCCTTCCGGCAAGGTGTCCCGCCTTGAGTAGCACATCCGCAAATATCTCCCCCGCCATATGATAGGAACAGGAGCTTGTGGCCAGGAGGCCGCCGGGCCTTAAAAGCCCCATCGCCATCCGGTTAAGCTCGCGATAGGCCTTTTCGGCCTCTTTTATCTTCTTCGCGCTCTTCACGAAAGCGGGCGGGTCCAGGACGATGAAATCATACGCCCTTTCTCCCTTTGGGGCCTCCTCTTTCAAAAAATCGAAGACGTTCCGGGCCGTAAAACTCATCCCGCCCTCAAACCCGTTCAACTCCGCGTTTCTCTTCGCGATAGAGAGCGCCTTTTCCGATTCGTCAACGCAATTCACCCGCGCCCCCGCCGCCGCAAGCTGAAGCCCCCATCCGCCTGAGTAGGAGAACAGGTCCAGCCCCCTTCCGCCCTTTACCAGACTTTTGAATTCCAGCCTGTTCTCGCGCTGGTCCAGGAAGTAGCCGGTCTTCTGCCCCTCATACGGGTCCACCTCAATGCGGACGCCGCCTTCCTCTATTACGGGCAGATTATTTAAATCCCCCTTTACCACTTCCTTGTACAAAAGGAGCCCTTCCAGATTTCGCGAGCGGCTGTCGTTTCTTAACACGATCAGTTCCGGGCCGAACACCTCATCCAGCACTTTTATCAGCGTATCCTTCCAAGCCTCCATCCCGGCGGTAAGTATTTGAATGGATAAAGCCGATTCGTACTTATCCACGATGAGCCCCGGCAGGTAATCGGCCTCGCTGTAAACCGCGCGATATGAGCCCTTCAGTCCGAGAGTGTCCTCCCTCAACCCGCGCGCCTTAAAGATGCGGTCTTTAAAGAATTCCTCACCTATCTCCTCCCGCACGCGCGAAAGCACCCGCACCGCTATAAGGCTCTGTGGGTTCACATAGCCAATCCCCAGGAACTCTTCCTTCAAGCCGTAAATCTCCACAAGCGCGCCGGGGGCGAACCCCTTCGGGCTCTCCGCCAGCTCGTTCGAGAACACCCACTGGTGCCCCGCCAAAAACCGTTTCGTCTTTCTGAGAGTAATTTTTTTCATAAAAGGATCTACTTTTCTTTTTTGCAAAAAAGAAAAGTAGCAAAAGAAAAAACTCTTGTATTTTTCTGCTCCGGAAGAGCAGAAAAATCTAAAAGTTCTCTTTGCTTCTTTCTCTTACAAGAGAAAGAAGGTCTTTCCTATTATACGCGATGCCTTGTTATAATAATGAATTATGTCGATAGCCATAGTGGATTACGGGATGGGAAATCTCCGGAGCGTGGAGAAGGGTTTCCTGAAGGTGGGCGTAGATGCCAGGGTTGTAAGCACGCCAACGGAGGTCGAAGATGCCAGCGGGGTGGTTTTGCCCGGAGTCGGGGCCTTCAGGGACTGCATAAGGAACCTTGAGGAGCTGAACCTGAGGGAGGCGGTCATCAGGGGCATCAGGGGGGGCAAGCCCTTTTTGGGAATCTGTCTGGGGCTTCAGGTCCTTTTCACGCAGTCCGAGGAGTTCGGGCTCTGCAACGGCTTCGATGTCTTTCCGGGCAGGGTAGTGAGGTTCCCCGAAGACCACACCCTGAAGGTGCCTCACATGGGCTGGAACACGCTCTCTATAAAAAGGCGCGCTCCCATCCTTGAGGATGTCCCGGACGGGGCAAGCTTCTACTTTGTGCATTCCTATTATGTTGTCCCGGACGAGCCGGGGATAACTGCAACTACTACTGATTACGGGCTTCGGTTCACCTCCATGATATGGAAGGACAATGTCTTTGCCACCCAGTTCCACCCTGAAAAAAGCCAGCAGATGGGCCTCAGGGTGCTGAAGTCTTTCGGTCAGTTCGTCAAAAAGAACTAACGATCTTAAAGCGGGAATTTTTGATTTTGTGAAGTTTTTTTCTTTATTTCTTCATAAATTTTTCAAATAGGATTTGTTTAATATAGATAATAATTCAGGAATTGGAGGAATCCTATGAAGAAAGCATTGCTGGTGGTTATGGTAGTCCTCTTCGCGGCCGGAGCGGCGTACGCAAAGGGGCTTGTGATCACGAAGACCGTGGGCGGCCTGGGGATCACTATAAAGATGGCCAAGAGCCCCCCGGTTGTGGGTGACAACAATATCAAGGTGATATTGACCGAAAAGGGCGCGCCCGTGACTGATGCCAGGGTGAAGGTGAACTATTCGATGCCAGCTATGCCCGGCATGCCCGCGATGAACTATTCGGCGGATGCCGCGCCCAAGGGCAACGTGTATGACGCCACGATGAGGCTTTCGGCGTCCGGCGCATGGAATGTGGCGGTGAAGGTCATAAGGGCCGGAAAGATAATCACGATAAAGTTCAATGTGGACGCGCACTAAGCTAAACATCTTCCTGGTGGTTTGTATCCTGATCCCGGGGCTCGCGTGGGCGGCTGGGCCCGCCCCCGCCCCTGTCCCCACTCTGCCGCCGCTCAAGCTTGCTGACCTCATCAAGGAAGGGGTCGCCAACAACCCGGGGCTTAGGGCCAAGGAATCGCGCGTGCTGGCTTACAAGTTCAAGATCCCGCAGGCAAAGACACTTCCCGACCCGATGCTGATGTTCGGCTACCAGAACATGGGATGGGGCAGTTTTACTTATGGCCAGATGGACCTGAGCGGCTTCATGTTCGGCGCCACCCAGACGTTCCCCTATCCGGGGAAACTCCGGCTGAAGGGCGATCTGGCGGAGCGGGACTACCAGGGGCAGGAGGCGCTCTATCAGGAGGCTAAACTGCATGCCATCTCCGATATTAAAGGCTATTACTACGACCTTTTTAAGGCCTATAAGGACCTGGATATACTCAAGCAGATGACCGGCCTGTTTCAGCAGGTTGAGGATGCCGCGCTCGCCCGGTATTCAAGCGGTATGGGCTCCCAGCAGGAGGTCATAATGGCCCAGACCGAAAAATACACGCTTCTGGAACAGGAAGAGACGCTAAAACAGGAGATTCGCGCCACTGACGCGATGCTGAACGCCGCCGTGGGGCGGGACCCCGCCTCGGCGCTGGGCAGGCCGGAAGATATTACCCCGGCCCCGGAACTGCCCCCCCTTGAAGGGCTTATCGCGCGGCACCTGGACCATTCCCCCCGGATAAAGGCCAAACAGCGTGAAGTTGCCGCGGGCCGGACGAAGCTTGCGATAGCAAAAAAGGACTACTATCCGGATTTCACCATGACCGGTAACGTCCTGCACACCGGAGACGGTTTCCAGGATATGTGGAGCCTGACTACATCGGTGAACATCCCCATTTTTTATAAGACCAGGCAGAGGCAGGCAGTCAACGAGGCGAACGCCTCGCTTGAAGAGGCCAGATACGACCTTGGCACGGAGCGCTACCTGCTGGCCTCGAAGATCACGGGCGACTATTCGGCGGCCAAATCGGCTGAAAGAGTGATGGACTTATACAAAAACGCGCTTATCCCAAAGGGAGAGCAGGATTTCGAGAGCGCGCTTTCGGAATACCGCACCGGGAAGCTGGACGCGCTCACCGCCATAAACAGGCTGAAGGCGCTTTTGGAGTTCGACCTGCAGTACTGGGACCAGTTCGCCCAGCGGGAGAAGGCGGTGGCCCGCCTTGAGGCGGTCTCCGGAAGCCTGACCGGAGAGGCGGGGGCGGGGAAATGAAAAAAAAGAAGATCGCCTTGATAGTTGTCATTGTCCTGCTCGTTGCAGGCGGCGCGTTTTTCATCTTCGGAAAAAACCTCCTCAAAAAGCCCTCGTCCACCAATGAGCAGAACGTGACGGCGGACGTACAGAACGTGACCGCTGATGTGCAGAACGCCCCGGATAGTTCGGTCGAGGTGCAGAACCAGACTTCTTCAGACCAGGCGGGGGTGGAGGTCACTACCGAAGGCGCGGAGGCCCCCACGGTGCAGATCCCCGCTGACAAACAGCAGCTGATCGGCGTAAGGACAACGGAGGCCGCCGTAAGGCCTCTTCTGAAGGTCACAAGGACAGTGGGCAGGGTGGCGTATGATGAGACAAAGCTCTCGACCGTGAACACCAAGTTCGAGGGCTGGATAGAAAAGCTGTATGTGGACTACACGGGCAAATACGTCAGAAAGGGCCAGCCGCTTGCCTCCCTTTACAGCCCGGAGCTTGTCGCGACGGAGCAGGAATACCTGAACGCCCTCAGGTGGGCTCACCCGGCCGGGGAAAAAGGCGGGATAAAAGGCATGCTCTCCAAGGACGCGCAAAGCCTGGTTGACGGGGCGCGCCAGAGGCTCAGGTATTTCGATATAACCGATGCCCAGATAAAAAGCATAGAGAAAAGCGGCAAGCCCTTCCGCACGCTTACCATATACAGCCCTGTAAGCGGGTACGTGGTGAACAAGGCCGCCCTCCAGGGGATGCGCGTGATGCCCGGAGACAAGCTCTTCGACCTGGCTGACCTCTCTACCGTATGGGTGCTCGCCGACGTCTACGAGTCCGACCTGCCGTTTGTGAAGGTGGGCGATACGGCGCGCATATCGCTTGACAACATCCCGGGCAGGGAGTTCGTCTCCCGGATAGATTACGTCTATCCGGCGCTCTCGGCCGAGACCCGCACGGCGCAGGTGCGCTTCAGCATCCCGAACCCCGGCGGCAGGCTGAAACCCGAGATGTTCACGAACATCCAGATAAAGACCCCGCTTGGAAGAGAGCTTGCCATTCCCGAAAGCGCCGTCATAAATACCGGCCTCAGGCAGATCGTTTACGTGGACAGGGGGGACGGCAACTTCGAGCCGCGCGAGATTACCACAGGCGAGCAGGCCGGCGGCATGGTGCAGGTGCTCTCCGGATTGAAGGCCGGAGAGCGTGTTGCCTCGGCGGGCAACTTCCTCATAGACTCCGAGGCGCGGCTTGAGGGCGTGGTGAAATGAAAAGACAAATGCCCACTTTCTCTTTTTTGCAAAAAAGAGAAAGTGGCAAAGAGAAAAAACTCCTGGTTTTTTTTGCGGGGCGCAGCCCCGCAAAAAAAAGTAAAAATTCTTTTTGGTTACTTTTTCTTATAAGAAAAAGTAACAGTCTCAGGTCTTGATCCAGAAAGTAATAGAGCTTAGCGCCAGGAACAGGTTCATCGTCTTCCTGCTGGTGGGCTTCCTTGTCATCTGGGGCTATCTCTCTCTCAGGAAGACCCCGCTTGACGCCATCCCGGACCTCTCCGACACCCAGGTGATAATCTACACCTCGTGGCCCGGAAGAAGCCCGGACCTGGTGGAAGACCAGGTCACATATCCCATCACATCCACGCTGCTTGCCGCCCCCGGCGTGCAGGCCGTGCGCGGGTTGTCTTTCCTTGGAAGTTCGTTCATATATGTAATCTTCAAGGAGGGCACGGACATATACTGGGCGCGGAGCAGGGTGCTTGAGTACCTGCAGAGCGTCCGGAACAAGCTCCCCGCCGATGTCAATCCCGTCCTTGGCCCCGATGCCACAAGCGTGGGGTGGGGGTTCTCCTATGCCCTGGTGGACGATACCGGCGGGCACGACCTAGCTCAGCTCCGCTCGATACAGGACTGGAACGTAAAACTTGCGCTTGAGAGCGTCCCCGGCGTGGCGCAGGTGGCCAGCGTGGGCGGATACGTGAAGCAGTACCAGATAAACATAGACCCCAATAAGCTCCTGGCCTACAACATACCGCTTCCCAGGGTGATAGACGCCGTGAGGCGCTCAAACAACGAGGTGGAGGGCCGGGTTCTGGACTTCTCCGGCAGGGAGTACATGGTGCGGGGGCAGGGTTATATAAAGGGCCTTCAGGACCTTGACGACATCGCCGTGGGCGCCAACGGGGACGGCACCCCGGTTTACCTCAAGGACATCGCCCGCGTTGAGCTTGGGCCGGATATCAGAAGGGGCGCGGCGGAGCTTGACGGCAAGGGAGAGGTGGCGGGCGGCATAGTGGTTGTGCGGTTCGGCGAGAACGTGCTGAACGTCATCCAGCGCGTGAAGGACAAGATAAAACACGATATAGCGCCCTCGCTTCCGCCGGGGGTGAGGATCGTAACCACCTACGACCGCTCGGACCTCATACACCGGTCCATCAACACGCTGAAAGACGAGATCATAAAGCTCTCGATAGCGGTGGGGGTGGTCTGCCTCATCTTCCTCTTCCACCTGCCAAGCGCGCTTGTCATAATACTCACCCTGCCGGTGGCCATAATAATCTCCTTCATCCTCATGTACTACATGGGCATTACAAGCAACATCATGAGCCTGAGCGGCATAGCCATAGCCATCGGCGCGATGGTGGACGCCTCGATAATCATGGTGGAGAACGCCCACAAGAAGCTTGAGGAATGGGAGGAGGGCGGAAGGGTGGAGCCCAGGACGCGCGTCATAGTGGAGGCCGCGAAGGAGGTGGGCCCCTCGCTCTTCTTCTCGCTTTTGGTGATAACGGCGGGCTTCCTGCCGGTCTTCACATTGCAGGAGCAGTCGGGCAGGCTCTTCAAGCCCCTGGCCTACACCAAGACCTTCGCCATGCTCTTTGCCTCGTTCCTGGCCATAACGCTGACGCCCGTCCTCATGACCCTATTCATAAGGGGGAAGATACGGCCTGAGGAGAAGAACCCGGTAAGCGCATTTTTAAGGAGAGTGTACGGGCCCATTGCCAGCTTCGCCATAAGGTGGAGGGTGCTGGTCATCATCGGCGCGCTTATCATCATGGGGGTTACGTTCATCCCCATATCGCGCCTGGGGTCTGAGTTCATGCCCGCCCTGGACGAGGGCACGCTCCTTTATATGCCCGTTACCATGCCTGGGGCCTCGATTACGGAGTCCACAAAGCTCCTGCAGATGCAGGACAGGATACTCAAGAAGTTCCCGGAGGTGACACGGGTGTTCGGGAAGGCGGGCAGGGCGGACACGCCCACGGACCCCGCCCCCCTTGAGATGTTCGAGACGGTTGTGAACCTGAAGCCCGAGAGCCAGTGGCCCAGGGGCATGACCATGGACGAGCTGAAGGACCAGATGAACGACGCCCTCTCCATACCCGGCACCGAGAACTCCTTCACCATGCCCATAAAGGCCCGCATAGACATGAACGCAACAGGCATCCGCACCAAGCTTGGGATGAAGATACTTGGCCCGGACCTGAACGTGATGGACCAGTTGGGGCAGGAGATAGAATCACGCCTTAAAGGCGTGCCCGGCACGCGGAGCGTCTACGCGGAGCGCGTGGCCACCGGGTACTTCCTGGACATAGATGTAAAGCGGCACGAGGCCGCGCGCTACGGGCTCTCCGTGGGCGACGTGCAGGACATAATACAGTCCGCCATAGGCGGCATGAACGTCACAACCACCATAGAGGGCAGGGAGCGCTACCCCGTGGACATCCGGTACATGCGGGACTTCCGGGACGACATACCCGCCCTGAAGCGCGTGCTTGTGCCGGTCTCGATGGGCGGGGGCGCGCCATCGGTTTCAGGGGCCTCCGCCGGGATGGGCGGCGGCGGGCAGGCCTTCGCGGCATTTCCCCAGGCGCTGGACGCGCCGGGCCAGATCGCGCAGGTGCCCCTGGGCCAGCTTGCGGACATAAAAATAGTGAAGGGCCCCACATCCATAAAGAGTGAAGAGGGGCTCCTCGCCTCTTACGTCTATATAGACCTTGCCGGGCGCGACGTGGGCAGCTACGTCAAGGACGCGAAGGCCAAGCTGGCCGGGCTGAAGATACCAAACGGCTACCGGCTGGAGTGGTCCGGCGAGTACGAGTACATGATGAAGACCGCCCAGAGGCTGAAGTTCGTCATCCCCCTTACGGCGCTCATCATATTCGTCCTCATATACCTGAACACCAAGTCCGTCACCAAGACCGTTATCGTGCTCCTTGCCGTGCCGTTCTCGCTGGTGGGCTCGTTCTGGCTCCTCTATCTGCTGGGATACAACCTGAGTATCGCGGTGGCGGTGGGCATGATAGCCCTTGCCGGGCTTGACGCCGAGACCGGCGTGGTGATGCTTTTGTATCTTGATCTAGCCCATGACGAGTGGCAGAGGAAGGGGCTTCTGAACACGAAAGAGGACCTCAAAAACGCCATCATGAGCGGCGCGGTGAAGAGGATACGCCCCAAGGTGATGACCGTGAGCGTGATACTTGCGGGCCTGGTGCCGATAATGTTCAGCCACGGCGCGGGTGCGGACGTTATGAAGCGCATAGCGGCCCCGATGGTTGGCGGCGTGATAACATCCACCATACTTGAGCTTGTGATCTACCCGGCCATTTATATGCTTTGGAAGGGGCGCAATTTCGGCAAAAGCACCCCGGCGGCAGAGGTTTAAACCAGCAGTCTCTACCAGTTGTCATTGCGAACGAAGCGAAGCAAAATCCCCCTCCGTCCCCCTTTTTCAAAGGGGGATAAACAGGATTATGCCGGTCTTTTTGAGCTTTTTGGATTTTTGGATTTTTAGTTTTTTGGATTTTTAGTTTTTTTGGACTTTTTGGACTTTTTTAGGGTTCCCCTCTTTGAAAAAGAGGGGTGAGGGGAGATTTTTATAAATCATAAGCAACTCCATATTCTTTCAGGCGCGGGTTCAAGTTTGCAACTTGAGCCCGATAATTGGTTTTCAGATCATGAATCTTTTGGTTCTGGTTACAAACCTGAACCAGCAAAGGGAAGTCCGGCATTTCTGCTCTCTTAAAAATCCCCCTCCGTCCCCCTTTTTCAAAGGGGGATAAACAGGATTATACCGGTCTTTTTGAGCTTTTTGGCTTTTTAGTTTTTTTGGACTTTTTGGACTTTTTTAGGGTTCCCCTCTTTGGAAAAGAGGGGGGGGCAAACGGCGCATCTTTAAAATCCGTATTTCTTCTTTGTTCCCCTCTTTGAAAAAGAGAGGGGGGGCAAACGGCGCATCTTTAAAATCCGCATTTCTTCTTTGTTCCCCTCTTTGGAAAAGAGGGGTGAGGGGAGATTTTTATAAATCATAAGCAGCTCCATATTCTTTCCATAACTCCGGCGGTATTCTCAAAAATATCCCTGTCGGAAAACCTGAGAACTTTTATCCCCATTTTCGTAAGAACAGCGTCTCTTATGCCGTCCTTGGTCCTTCCAGCCTCGGAATAGTGTTGACCGCCGTCAAGCTCTATCACAAGGTTTGCCTTCGGACAATAAAAATCAACTATATACCTGCCGATAATCTTTTGCCGATAAAACTGATGCCCATTCAATTGCTTTCGTCTTAATCTTGACCAAAGCATGCTTTCGGCATCTGTCATGTTTGTTCTGAGGTGCTGCGATAACGCTTTCAACTGTTTATCATAAGGAAGCATTTGTTCTTAAAAATCCCCCTCCGTCCCCCTTTTTCAAAGGGGGATAAACAGGATTATACCGGTCTTTTTGAGCTTTTTGGCTTTTTAGTTTTTTTGGACTTTTTGGACTTTTTTAGAGTTCCCCTCTTTGAAAAAGAGAGGGGGCGGCAAACGGCGCATCTTTAAAATCCGCATTTCTTCTTTGTTCCCCTCTTTGAAAAAGAGAGGGGGCGGCAAACGGCGCATCTTTAAAATCCGCATTTCTTCTTTGTTCCCCTCTTTGAAAAAGAGAGGGGGGGCAAACGGCGCATCTTTAAAATCCGCATTTCTTCTTTGTTCCCCTTTTTGAAAAAGAGAGGGGG